>JAZLMH010000024.1:0-3705 GCA_045598525.1 Bacilli bacterium
TCAGGAGACCAATACTAATAGCACGAGGACTTAATTTCACTATTCTATATTTTATAGATGAGTAAGCTAAGTCGCTTGATTACAATTAACTAGATAGAAGAACTTGTTTATTAGTAGTATTCAGTATTCAAAGAACATTAGAGAACATAGAAAAAGTCTGGTGGCATTGGCACAGTGGTCACACCTGTTCCCATCCCGAACACAGAAGTTAAGCACTGTAGTGGCGACAATACTATAGCTCGAAAGGCTAGGGAAGATAGCGCGCTGCTGGGCTTTTTCTTTTATGGACAATTAACCCTCTAAAAATCCCTGACGTTTTGAAAAAAAGAAGGGGTTCTGATGAGGTTTTTTATTATCTAGACACTTATATTTATTATTTCTTTATAAAAGAAATGGACGTTATTACTATTTATGTCTATCAAATAATGGCTCTAATACCTTTAAAATACCGGTATTTTGTTGTTAAATATCATTAAAGTTCATATAAGAGAAGACAGTTTCCAATTTAATCTTGTAATTGGAGGCGTCTTAAGAAAGGAAATTTTTATGAAACTTAACAAATTATTAGTTTTGGCTCTTCCATTTGTCATGGGTTTAGCATCCTGTACAAACTCTGAACCAGCTTCTTCAAGCAAACCTGGCTCTTCAACAACAACAAGCAAGCCAGCAGGTTCAAAAGCTTCTTCAACAACAAGTGTTAGCAGAGCACCAGTCAAATCATTCGAAGTCAGCTCCCTTGATATGGAAACAGCAGCCGATGGCAAAGTTTACATTGTCGCAGGTGGCACAATGAAAAACATCGAAGCAGCTGATCAGAAGATCGCATTCGGTCTTGTCCACGTCGAACAAACAGATATCGATGACGGTACAGGCGGATGGGCTTATGGCAAAGCATCACCAGAAGCAGCTGATTACAATGTCACACCAGTCGTTGATGAAAAAGGCGCATGGACAGCAAAACTCGATATGACCGCTCTTACAACAATGACAAAAGGCGCATATCACGTCTACATCGGTGCTCAAGGCTTCTATAGTGACATCACCGAACAGATGAAACCAACAACCTCTGCAGCTGATGACAGCGCTCTTGGTGGCACAAAAGCAACAGCAGGTACCCTTAAGTACTATTTCCGTGGCGACATCTACTCATTAATCGCTGACCAACTTGCACCAGTCGTTCTTAACGAAGTTCTCTTCGAAGAAGCTGACAGCAAGGCTTATGTCCTTATCGGCGGCGCATTACGTGAAGGCGTCACAGCAGAAACATTCCAGGCATACGCTCCATTCTTCAACCTCCAGTGCAACGGTAACCAAGGCTGCGTTGGCTATCAGACAGCAAGCGGCAAAGCAAGCAACTGGTCAAATACCCGTATCGACGAAACAGAAGGCGCAGTTCAGTGTATCGTCCGTGATGGCAAAGGCTATATGAAAGCCGACATCACATCAGTCGCTTATGGTGGCTTCAACACACACCTTAACTTCTACGAAAAGAAATCCGCAGACGCTAAGATGGATGGCGCTATTGACACAACAGAAACACCAGTCACCATCGGCACAAAGAAATATTCCGCATGGTGCGACCCAACCGCATCAGCAAGCGATGGCAACCACTACTGGGGCAACCTCGCAATCATCATTGCTCCAGCTGCTTAATTAATATTTATTAACTAAGTTAAATTAGCCGTTTGATTCAAAGT
The DNA here is from genome assembly GCA_045598525.1 of Bacilli bacterium. Taxonomy (GTDB): domain Bacteria; phylum Bacillota_I; class Bacilli_A; order RFN20; family CAG-826; genus UBA4951. The sequence goes on from JAZLMH010000024.1 coordinate 1,698, forward strand.
CAGACGGCTTTTTTGGTGCTCATAGAATACTTATGAATTTTCTTGAATTTAATAAAATATATGTGTATATTATCATCAAGGAGGAAACCTAATGATTGAATGGTGGTCAGCAAAAGAAAAACGTGGTCAAGCCACGCTATACACTTCAAATATCACTCTTAACAAAGTTGCAAGCGTTCCATTTGAATTCGCATTCAGAGTTCAAGTAGGGCTTGACGAAAACAAGAACATCGTCATAGAGCCGCTTGCTAAAGAAAGAGTGGAGCGAGGAGATTTAGATGAATACAATCTTCTCGAAATCAAGATCAAGCCTTCATATTCACGCATCTGCTCAACAGGTTTAATGAGCTTCATCGCAAATAGCTTAGGTATTGTTCTTAGTAATGAACCAGTAAGGTTCGAAACAGAATGGGAAGAAGAAAACAATCATCTTGTCGTACTTACTAATAGAAAGGAGAATAGCAAATAATGGAAGAATGGATGTGGATTATATGGCTCGGTATCTTCGTTATCGCGCTATTTATTGAAACACTTGGACCAGAAGTCATCTCGATCTGGTTTGCCGGAGGCGCTATTGTTAGCTTGATAGCATCATTCATCCCAGGCATCCCATGGTGGGTTGAAACAATCGTCTTCGTCGTTGTTTCCTTAGCACTTATCTTATTCATGAGACCAATGATGAAAAAAATGTTAAAGCGCGATGTCGTGCCATCAAACTCAGAAACAATCATTGGCAAAAAAGGCGAGATCACCGAAGACATCACCTCGCTTAAAAGCGGTGAAGTCGTGGTCGATGGAACAATTTGGACAGCCATTTCTACTAGAGATGGTGATACAATCACTAAAGGAACAATCGTTAAAGTATTGTCCATTACAGGCAACAAATTAATTGTTACACCTATCAAATAAAAAGGAGGAAAGAAAATGATACCAGCACTTATTATTAGCGGAGTCATCCTATTTATCTTAATCATCTTAGTCATTTCAAACATCAGAGTTGTCAAACAAACCGAGAAAATCATCGTTGAAAGACTTGGCGCTTATCACGCAACATGGGCCGTAGGCATTCATATGCTTCTCCCATTCTTCGATAAAGCCGTCCATAGAATCTCAATGAAGGAACAAGTCAAAGACTTTGCTCCACAAAGCGTCATCACCAAAGATAACGTCACAATGAAAATCGACACCGTCACCTTCTTCCAGGTCACAGATCCAAAACTCTACGCTTATGGTGTCGATAACCCAATCACCGCTCTTGAATACTTAGCAGCAACAACCCTTCGTAACATCATCGGTGACCTTGATCTCGACGCAACCCTTACATCACGCGACATCATCAACGAGAAAATGAGAAAAACTCTTGATGCCGCAACCGACCCATGGGGCATCAAAGTCAACCGTGTCGAAGTCAAAAACATTCTCCCTCCACAAGACATTCGTGAATCAATGGAACGTCAGATGAGAGCAGAACGTGAAAAACGTGAAAAGATTCTTCTTGCAGAAGGCGAAAAGCAATCCGCAATCCTTGTCGCCGAAGGTAAGAAGCAATCCTTAATCCTTAACGCTGAATCAGAAAAACAGGCTAAGATCCTTGCGGCAGAAGCTGAAGCTGAATCAATCCTCAAGACAAAAACAGCTGAAGCAGAATCCATCAAAAAGCTTCGCGAAGCTGAAGCAGAAGGTCTTGAAGCCCTTAAGAGAGCAGGCTCTGATGAAGCTGTCCTCAAACTTCGTTACTACGAAGCTCTTGCTAAGGTCGCAGATGGAAAATCAACAAAGATTCTCCTCCCTTATGGTTTCGAAAAACAAGGCGCTGCAGCAGCTGCAATTGTCGAATCAGTCAAAGATCCTAAATAAGGAGTATAAAAATATTAAATGACTAGGACGATGCATCAAAAGGCATCGTCCTTTTCCTTTTTGCTAAAAATGTGTTGCAATAAGGTTGTCGCTTTATTTAATTTAGATGATTTTGTTGAAACAAAGATTAGATTCTTGTAAATTGGGGCAT
>JAZLMH010000025.1:0-4704 GCA_045598525.1 Bacilli bacterium
GAGGTAGTCTAAATGTCTATCGAAGTTACTCCATTTGTACCTAATGAAGATTACGAAAACCCTGCAATGGTCACTGATTTCTATGAATTCAGCATGGCTAATGCGTTATTCTTACATGGCCATAAAGACACAGTGATGGTCTTTGATATGTTCTTCCGTGAGAATCCTGACAATCTTGGTTATGCGATTTCTTGCGGCCAGAAGAAGTTAATGAAGTTCTTACTTAATTACCACTTCAACCCTGAAGATTTAGTTTATCTTCGTAGCAAAGGTATGTCTGAAGAATTCTTAGAATATCTAAGAACATATAAATGGAAAGGCACAATGTACGCTTTAAAAGAAGGCTGTGTTGCTTATCCTCAAGTACCAATGGTTCGTATCGAATGCGATATGGTTGGGGCTGTTCTTATTGAGACATATTTATTACAGACCATGAATTTCCAGTCTCTTATTGCTACAAAGGCAACTAGAGTCAGCGGTTTATCAAGCCACACCGATAGAAAGGTCATGGAATTTGGCACACGTCGTGCACAAGGTATGAGCGCAGGTAATGATGGCGCTTATGCGGCAGTTCTTGGTGGATGTATTGCTACTGCTAACTGCTTAGCTGAAATGAAATATGGTCCAGAGATCAAGGCTGTTGGCACTGTCGCTCATAGCTTCATCGAATTCTTCCCTGATGAACTTAGCGCATTTAGAGCGTATGCAGAAACATATCCAGAAAGCGTTTCTCTACTTTTAGACACTTATAGTGTCTTTGATTCAGGTTTACCAAACCTCATCAAAGTCGATGACGAGATGATTGCCAAATATCCAAATGATCCAAATAAGCGTGTCAAATCCGCTCGTGTTGATTCAGGCGACTTAGCAAGAACCTATAAGAGGCTTCGTAAAGCTCTTGATGCAGCAGGTAAGAGCTATGTCAAACTTGTCGCATCTAATTCTTTAGATGAAAAGAAAATCGCCAACATGGAAATCTATGAAGACACTCATTATGACTCATATGGCGTTGGCGAGAAATTAATCACTTCCGCTACAGATCCAGTCATGGGTGGCGTTTATAAGCTTGTCGCTGTTAAGAATTCTAATGGCGAATATGAGCCAAAGATGAAATGCAGTGACTCATCAGTCAAAGCCATTATCCCTGGCAAACTCATGGCGTATCGTGTTTATGACGAAAATGAGCAAGGTGTTTGTGACATTATCGCTTCCGATGACGAAGTCATTGAAGAAGGCAAACCACTTGTCATTTATAACTTCGACTTAAACGTATTTAACCGTAAGAGAACTATTGTTCCTTATAAGATTGAAAAGCTTCTTGTCCCTTATATTGTTGATGGAAAACAGGTTATTGAGCTTCCTTCAATCACCGAAACCAAAGCGTACATCAAAGATCAGCTCGAACACCATGTCTGGGAATCTGAACTTAGATATGAGATGCCTCATGTCCACTACATCGATTTGACTGAAAAGGTATTCAAAGTCCGTGAAGAGTTATATATGAAACTCCACGGAGGCATCATCTAAAAATCAATCGAAAGACCGCTTAAAACGGTCTTTTTTTAATGCGCTTTATTATTTATAATATTTGCAACATTTAATACAAAAAGGAGGACTGTTATGAGCAGTTTCAAATTTTTAGAGGCAAAAGATAACTTTTACCAAACATCATTATTTTTCCCTATGCCTGTCGTCATGATTTCTACATTGACGGAGGACGGCAAGACCACTTGTGGCCCATACTCGCTTCTTGCGCCATATTACATCGCTGGCAAAGACTATTACGCGTTCATCTTGATGGCAAGAAACTCAAGCAATACGGCGCAGAATTTGCTTAAAAACCCTCACTGCGCGATTAACTTCCTTCCAGACAACAAGAAATTCTTCAAAGAATCTGTCCGTATGGGCTGGCCTGGCGACACTCCGGAAGAGAAAATGAAAAACTGCATATATAACTTCGAAGATGGCCAGATGTGCGAAATCGATAAAGAATCCAAACGTCCTCAGGTCATTAGCGACGCTTTCCAAGTCGTTGAATGCACATGGGTCAAGGAACTTGAAGGGGCGGATGCTGATTTGCCTCTTCCAGAAGGCGCGGATAGATATGAAGGTCCTTTCCATAACTTTAATGGCATCACTTCTCCTTTTGGGGCGCATTTCATTTTGAAGATCGATAGAATCCTCATGAAAGAGAAATACTGGAACACTATCGTTAACGGAGTTAAGGCAAGCGGTTTCCCTGCTGTTCCTGTTGATTATGGTTACCGTGATTCAAAGAATTTCTGGTGCAGCAGATTTAGAAAACCTTATCCAGAGCTTCTCCCTCAAAGACAAACCACTGTTTCCAGTGTCAGATACGCAGCAAAAAGACTTCAAACAGATGTCACCTTCACTGACGATGCATTGGAAGGTCTTGTCAACGTTCCTAGAATCTTCCTTCCTCTTATCCTCAAAGGATGCGTTAAGTGGGCGGATGAAAATGGCGTGAAGGTTATTACCGCCAAAGAGATGAAGATCATTAACGACAAACGAAACGCGGAGAAAAAGAAGAAATAAAACGAAAAAGCCGGATTTTTCCGGCTTTATTATTTGAATTCCTTTATTTGTCGAGGCTTGCTAGCGCTTCATCAATGTCGTTAAAGACTTTAGTCTTTCCGTCTTTGGTTTGCCTTTTCAATAAAATGAGTTCCTTTTCTAATTCCTCGACGTAATTCTTTGGATAAACGGTAACCGGCGTAAGGATTAGGGCGCCCTTCTTTATGCTTATTTCAAATTTATCACCACTTTTTAAAGAGAGTTTCTTAATTAGTTCAGACGGAATGGTTATTTGCGATTTTTGCCTTAATTCTATAATCATTGCAATATCCTCCGATAGAAAGTTGGATTTTCCTACTTTCCTACTAATATTACATAAGTCCTTTTGGTGAAACAATCACCTTGTTGTTGTCATATGTCGTATTAAATATACGTGATTATGAGCGTTGGCATGATTCCTCACTTTGACCCACTTCTTAAGCCGGTATTCGAAGAATGCAAAATAAGAACTTGAACATTACTTCATTGAAATCGGAAACAGAGAATAACAGTATTGATTATGACGTCCCCCATTTTATGGGGATTTTATTTTAGGCGGGATGATATATAGCAAAAATTGAAACAAATTTATTTATATAAAGTTTGAAATTGTAAAACGATGTGCTTATTATTTTTCTAAAGAAATACGAAAGGTATTAGCAAATGAAAAAGAATTTATTCCTTTTAGCAACAATGTTTGCGATGACTTTAGCAGGTTGCGGTGGCAATCCATCTACACCTACTGAATCATCAGCAGCACCAGAACCAGATAAAAAAGTCGACGTCTTTGTCATGTCTGGCCAGTCCAACATGGAAGGCAGCACCATGTATGTCCATCCAAATGGAACTCCACTTCTCAAGAATTATCTTGAGCAGGAAAGAGAAGACGTTAACGCTGAAGCAGTCTTAGAAACAGGTTTTGACAATGTCTTAACAAGCTATTATGGCTTCTATTATCCAAACAAATGGGGACAAGCTCACTGCAACTCCATCGATCAGTCTTCAAAAGAAGCTAAATTAGCAACTCCACAATTCCAGCCAACAAAGGTTGGTATGGGTGTTGGCGATACATACCAAGGCAAGAAAGACATCTTCTTTGGTCCAGAACTTGGTATCGCAAGCGTTCTTAGCGAATACGCTACAGAAGAAAACCCAGTCCACTTAATCAAATGCGCTTTCTCTGGTTCAGGCTTCCACAAAAACGATGGTCCAAACTGGTTAGACAGATCAGAAGATCCAGATAAGTCACTCTTCAAACTTCTTAAAGACTACACGCATAATGCTCTTGATAAGATCATCGAAGATGGTTATGAACCAGTCTTAAGAGGCTTTGTCTGGCACCAAGGCGAATCAGATTCAGGTAGCAACACCTATGCAACCGAAATGAAACAGCTTATTGCTGACTTCAAAGCAGAATTCGTTGAATACGCAGTTGACGAAGATCCAGACCAGATTGCATTCCTTGACTGCACCATCTATGATGGTTCAAAGAGAACATACGGCGCTAACCCACAAGTCAACGCTCAGAAACTCTCTATCGCTAACGAAAGCGAAGATGACCTTAACTTCTGCATCGATGGCGGCTGGAATAGCGAAAATGGCTTAAAGCTTGAAATCGGTGATGACGCTAAAGGTGGTTTCAACACATACCACTACAACACTTCTGATGCATTCCGTATGGGTGGAGCTTATGGTCAGCTCATGGTTGATCATGAATTAATCAGAATGTAATTCATTCTTAAAAACCACTAAACCGTGTCTTAAAGGCACGGTTTTTTGTTTATAAACAAGACAGTTATTAAAATTATGGTAAAAAATTAATGAAAGCGGTTCCCGTCCATTGACTTGTAACATAGTTACACTACAATTATCATGGTCACTTTTTTGGAAAATACTGTTTTCCTTAAAGGCAGCCAGAGAAAAAGAGGTATTTAAATGTCTAAAATCGATTTGACAAAATACGGTATCACCGGCACAACTGAAATTGTGCACAACCCATCATATGAGCAGCTTTTCATTGATGAGACAAATCCAGAATTAACTGGATACGAAAAGGGACAGGTCACAGAGCTTGGCGCAGTCAACGTCATGACCGGCATCTACACAGGACGCTCCCCAAAAGACAAATAC
>JAZLMH010000026.1:0-13886 GCA_045598525.1 Bacilli bacterium
ATCATAGTAGATAACATAGAAAACGAAACAAAGGAGTAAAACATGTTAAGAATAATCGTAGATTCAGCTTCAGACATCACAAAACCAGAAGCAGAAAAATTAAACGTAGAAGTCATCCCAATGGTCGTCAGATTTGGCGAAAATGAATATTTAGATGGCGTCGACCTTTCGAGCCAGCAGTTCTTTGAGAAATTAATCGAATCAAACGAACTTCCAAAAACGTCACAAATCAATTCATTTCGTTTTGGCGAAATCTTTGAAAAATACAAAGGCGATGAGATTGTCTGCATCACCCTTTCAAAGAAACTCTCAGGAACATACCAAAGCGCATGCATTGCCGCTAAAGAATTAGAAAACGTTTATGTTGTTGACAGTGAAAACGTCACAGCGGGTGAAAAAATCTTGGTCCAGCTTGCGTGTCGCTTAAGAGATGAAGGCAAAAACGCAAAAGAAATTGCAGACACAATCAATGAAGAAAAGAAAAACATCCGCCTTGTCGCTTTACTAGATACATTAGAGTACTTAAAGAAAGGCGGAAGAATTAACGCAGTCACAGCAACAATCGGTGGCTTCTTACACGTTAAACCTGTCGTTGAAGTCCTTGATGGTGAAGTCAAATTATGTGGTAAAGCCATGGGCTCACTAGCAGGCAACAACAAGCTTCGTCAGAAGATCGCTAAATATGACGGCGTTGACTTCAGCATGCCAGTTTCTCTTGCTTATTCAGGCCTTTCAGACGCTCTCTTACAGAAATATGTCAAAGACTCAAACGACGTATATCCAGCTAATGCCGTTTTTGAATCAACACACATCGGTAGCACAATCGGCACCCATGTCGGCCCTGGCGCTATTGCAGTCGCATTCTTTAAAAACAAGTCAGCTGAGAATAACTAGGCCTATAGCGACTATTGCTCATATGGACTTTAATAATTTCTTTTGAATGTTTTGAACGTGTTTTTAGGCCGCTTTGACCGTAAAAGCTTTAGGAAAAGACAAATATCGAGTTGTTTATCAATAATGCACACAATTTTGATTATCTAGTCAAAAAATTTTTTGTAATAACAAAATAGGGGTTTGGAAAAAATTCAACTCCTTTTTTGTTGACACGTTCTAAAAACGGGGCTTTAATCAAAAAGGTTTCAAAAACCACCAGATAAGTGAGGCTCCTTTAAAGATAAGGACTACTGCCGCGGAGCGATGGAGACATCGTGAGAAGGTCTGAATAGTCATTGCCGAATCAAGGCATTGAATAACGTAGTTTCATCGCTTTAGAGAGTCAAAACTCAAGCTGTATTACATGAAACGGTTATTCATGTATTCTTATGTAGTTTTATACCGCATATTTCAGCTTGAGATATGCGGTTTTTGTTTTAAGGGGGTGAATAAAAAGTATGGATCATTCGAGTATTCAGGAAGAAGTTCCGATATCAATTCTAAATATTATCGATAAGCCTAACGTTCTTTTTGTTCGCCTATTTATCACTAATATTTAGGTTAATTCAGAGCTTCTTCGTAAAAACAACATATTTTAGGAGGAAAGCTTATGAAGAGAAAAAACAAAGAAATGAAGCTCAAAATGGCTTCTAAATTCGTAAGAAGAGACGAAGTGAATTCCAGACTTCTTTTCGCTATGCAAAACTCAAGCGAAGAGGTTATGAAATCATACAATTCTTCATTGGATGGATTGGATGAAAAACAGATTGATTCATCAAAAGAAAAATACGGCAAAAACATTGTCACCAATAACAATAAAAACACTCTTTTCAAGAAATTAACTGGAGCATTCATTAATCCTTTCACGATCGTTTTATTTGTTCTTGCAACAGTGTCGTTGTTCACTGATGTGATTTTTGCAGAGCCAGAAGAAGCAAGCCCAATAACAGTAATCATCATTGCCACGATGGTTCTTATTTCTGGAGTCTTAAGGTTTGTTCAGGAATCCAGAAGTGAGAAGGCAAGCGAAAAGCTTAACGAGATGATCGAAACTACAACTTTGGTCAAAAGAAAAAACGAGAATAAAAAGGAAATCCCGATTGATGAAGTTGTTGTTGGCGATATCGTTTACCTTTCCGCAGGAGACATTATTCCTGCGGATATGAGAATCGTCCAGCATAAGGATTTGTTTATTGATCAGTCATCATTAACTGGCGAATCAGAACCAATTGAAAAGAACTCTTTTATAAATGAAGGCAGAAAAATAGTTGAATCAAGCAACTTGGCGTTTATGGGCACCACAGTAGTTAGCGGAAGCGGTGTTGGCGTTGTTATCGCAGTAGGAGATGACACTTCTTTAGGTGAAACCGCGACCTCATTAAGTAACACCAAAGTTCAAACAACTTTTGAAAAAGGGGTTAACTCAGTTTCCTGGCTTCTTATTAGGTTCATGCTAGTCATGGTACCTGTCGTATTGTTCATAAACGGTTTTACAAAAGGCGATTGGATGGAGGCGTTCTTGTTTGCTATTTCAGTTGCTGTCGGTTTAACACCAGAAATGCTACCTATGATTGTCACTACTTGCCTTGGAAAAGGGGCAGTTAGTATGTCTAAAAAGAAAGTCATCATAAAAAGACTTAACTCAATTCAGAACCTTGGCTCAATTGACGTTTTATGCACAGACAAAACAGGAACATTAACGCAGAATAAAGTTGTTTTGGAAAAATACATCAACGTTAATGGCGAGACCGATACCAGAATCTTAAGGCATGCATTCTTAAACAGTTATTACCAGACAGGGTTAAAAAACCTTATGGATATCGCAATCATCGATAGATATGACGAAGTAAAAGAATTTGTCGATGGTTTAGAAAACCTAGACAAAAACTATACGAAAGTTGATGAGATTCCTTTTGATTTTGAAAGACGCAGAATGTCCGTTGTGGTTGAAGACAAAAATCATAAGACACAGATGATTACAAAAGGTGCGATTGAAGAAATGCTTAAAATATCTTCTTTCGTAGAGCACGATGGTGAAGTAAAGCCACTGACTGACGATATGAAAACAATCGTTTTGCAAAGAGTCGATGAACTTAATGAGAGTGGAATGAGAGTTTTAGGAGTAGCTCATAAAACCAACCCATCAAGAGTAGGCGAATTCTCGATAGGCGACGAAACTGAAATGGTACTAATTGGCTATATTGCTTTCTTAGATCCACCAAAAGAGACAAGCGCAGCAGCCATCAAGGCATTAAACGAATATGGTGTAAGCGTAAAAGTTCTTACTGGCGACAATGAGAAAGTTGCAAAATCCGTTTGTGAGCAAATCGGTTTAGAGGTAAAAGGCATTCTTCTTGGCTCCGAATTGTTTGACTTAAGCGACGAAGAGCTCAAAACAAGAGTGGAAAACGTCACGATTTTTGCAAAATTGTCACCTGTTGATAAGGCGAGAGTCGTTTCCGCTTTACGCGAAAACGGACATACGGTTGGCTTTATGGGGGATGGAATCAATGATGCTCCAGCCATGAAGGCCAGTGACGTTGGCATCAGCGTAGATACGGCAGCTGATATCGCCAAAGAATCGGCGGATGTAATCCTTTTAGAAAAAGACCTAATGGTCTTGAAAGAAGGGATAATCGAAGGGAGAAAAACATACGCAAACATGAACAAATACATCAAACTTACGGCTTCAAGTAATTTTGGTAATATGTTCTCTGTTCTCGTTGCAAGTGCATTCCTTCCGTTTATTCCAATGGCGGCCATTCACTTAATCATTCTCAATCTAATATATGACATTTCTTGCACCGCCATTCCATGGGATAACGTAGACAAGGAATTCCTTACCTCACCAAGAAAATGGAATGCAAAAGGCATTGGCAAATTCATGCTTTGGATTGGGCCAACAAGTTCCGTATTCGATATTACAACCTATCTTGTTATGTTCTTCATTGTCTGCCCGCTTGTATGTGGTGGTTCATTTGAAACTTTGGATGCCGTAGGCAAAATGTTGTTCGTTTCTGTCTTCCAGTCAGGATGGTTTGTTGAATCTATGTGGAGCCAGACCTTAGTCATTCATATGATTAGAACCGCCAAGATCCCATTCATTCAATCTAGAGCCTCGTTACCAGTTACATTATTAACGTTTACGGGCATCGGGGTGCTAACAATCATCCCATTCACGGCTCTTGGGAATGCCATTGGTTTAACTTCCTTGCCGCCAGTTTATTTCTTATTCTTAGCGGCAACCATAATTCTTTATATGGTATTAGCCACCGTTTTTAAGAAGATTTATATCAAGCTTTATGGCGAATTGTTATAAAGCAAACAAAAGGTATCAGCAAAAATTCTGATACCTTTTATCTTTTTTGCTCATAAGGTAGCTTTATTCACCTATTTTAGTCTCGCTTTATTAATACAGAGTTTTGCTATATGGCAGATAAAACATCTGACACTATGTTAGACTCATTATTAAAAATGGAATTACGATTCAAAAAATGATATTGTCAAATTATGAAAAAATATATTTCTATCGCACTTAAAATCATTGTTGTTGCATTCGCTGTCACTGGAACCATCCTTAGCGCAAGCGCTGGTACAGGGTCTTTCATGGGCGGCACAACCGTATTCATGTATTTCACTATCCAAAGCAACATCGCTTTAGCTCTTATTGCTCTTACCGGCCTTATCTTGATGCTAACTAAAACCAATGTTCCAAATTGGTGGTATGTAATCAAATACATCGGCACCGTTTCAATTACTTTAACCGGTGGCGTTTTTGCTTTCGTTCTTGCTCCAACCATGGGGCCTGGTGCTTGGGTTCCAATGAATGTTTTCACCCACGTCATTGTTCCTATTGCCTCAATCGCAGACTTCTTCGTAGTGGGCACTGAGTCAGATATAAAAAAGAAGCAGATGTTCTTAACGACAATTCCGCCTCTTATGTATGTTATCTATGCCGCAATTGGATATGTTGCCAATTGGGACTTTATGGCAGGCGCCAATTACCCTTATTTCTTCCTTAATTGGGGAAGTGAGGCAGGGGCGTTCGGCTTCTCCTCAAGCCTTCCATTTATGGGTTGTGTTTGGTGGATTCTTCTCCTTTTAGGATTAATCTTACTCTTTAGCTATCTTTACTTGGTTGTTCTCGATAAACTCAAAAAGCACAGCAAATAATAACTATTTTTCTAATTCCTTGAGGTTTTGTAAGCCTTTTTTAACTGCATCCAGCATACTTCCATCAGCAAAACCGTCTTGATCAACGATTAAGAATCCTTTGAAATATGGTAGAGCTGGAAGCATATCAACAACCTTCTTTGTCTCGACAAATCCTTCTCCAACGATTGAGAAATCTTTGAATTTAACAGAAAGTCTTTTTTTGCCTCTCCCAGACTCTTTAACGTCTTTGAAGTGGATGATATGAATCCTGTCCTTGTAAGTTTCCATGATATCCATAAGATCACTTCTTATTGATGCCCAGCCAATATCGAGTTCTATTCCGACAGTGTTTCCTTCAAGAACATAGTCCATTAAGTAGCGGCCTTTCACTTTTCTAAATTCATCATCGTGGTTGTGATAAATAAGTTCGCAACCCGCTGAAGCGATATTGTCTTGGACGTATTTGAGATATTTAGCTAAGCGTTTTGCATCAAAACTATTTGCAGGCATACCAGAAACGACAAATCTATTTAAGCCAACTTCTTTATTGAATGCGAGTATACCTTCAACGAGTTTCTTTTTAGGCGTTAAGAAAATGCTTGCCCCAATACCGATATGAGCGGTCTCATACTTAAGACCGATCTTGTCACAGTAAGCAAGGGCCTTCTTCGCTAAAGGGATGGACCAAGCCCAATGGTTTGTTTTGCTTTCTTTATAGGAAATCGAAAGGAAAGGCTCAATCATGTCAAAGCCCATTTCCTTAAAAGCGTCAAGCGTTCCTAAATAGTTCTCGTTTAATTCTTTTTTAAAACCGAAGAGCTGAACACCATACATAACTCTATCTCCTTTATTTGAAGAATGATTTCATACGTTCTAAGGCATCTAATACGTTTGCCTTTGAAGTAGCGAGGTTAATTCTTATAAATGATTTTCCTGAAACGCCAAATATGTTCCCTGCTGAAACAACTAATCCTGTTTTCTCTCTTAACTCTTTTGCTATAAGGCTAGAGTCGTCGCCATATTTAGAAACATCCACCCAAAGAAGGTAAGTTGCTTCTGAATCAACGACATGCAATTTAGGCATTTCTTTTGAAACGTATTCTCTAAAAATAACCTTATTCTGATAAATGTATTCATTAAGTTCGTTAAGCCATTCTTCGCCTTTAGTTAACGCGGCAATGTTTGCCTCGATAGCAAAGAAATTAGGTTCAGCGACTTCGTCATTGTTAAACGCTCTTTCAACCTTCTTTTTGATGTCAGGGTTTTTAATAACGATACATGCGGACTGCATGCCTGCTAAATTGAAAGCTTTACCACATGATATTGCGGTTATTGCGATATCTTGGTTAGAAGGGACTGCATAGAAAGGAATGTATTCTTTTCCTGGGTCAGTAATATCACAATGAATCTCATCGCTAAGAACCGCTACATTATATTTTCTTGCTAAATCGCCAACCTTCTTAAGTTCTTCATAAGTGAATATTTTTCCTACTGGGTTATGAGGGTTACAGAAAATAAACAAAGAAGTTTTTTCGTCTTTGAATTTCTCTTCAAGGTCTTCGAAATTGATTGAGTAGTGCCCATCCTTATAAATCAAAGAAGAAGGGTAAGCCTCTCTTTTGTTGTTAAGGATAGAGTTATAGAAAATGTTATAAACAGGCTCAAGGACAACGACTTTATCGCCTGCATTTGTCATTGAGCGGACGATAGAACTCATAGCAGCAACAACACCGCTTGTGTAAATCATCCAAGAAGTATCGAATTCGATGTGATGCCTTTTCTTCCAAAAAGCCTGATACGCTAAAAAATACTCATCAGGGATAAAGGTGTATCCATATGCCCCGATCTCGACTTTTTCTTTAACTGCAGAAATAACAGCAGGGCAAGTTTTAAAATCCATATCGGCAACCCATAAAGGAAGCTCGTTGTCTTTTATGTCCCATTTATATGAATGGGTGTTTCTTCTATTAGGAAGATTGTCGAATTCGTATTTCATCTTAATGTTTAACAATAATCTCTACTTTAGATTTATCGACGATATTCTCGTCTAAGATTATCTCTCCAACTGAATCAACGACGATTTTGCCATCGTACGGATTTTTGATTGAATCCACAAAAGAATTGATTTCTGCATTGATTTTTGAGCATCTTTCAAAGCATAAAGGCGTGTTTTTGAATCTGCAGTTAATAAGAGTCAAACCTTCGATATAGCAGAATCCTTGGTCTGATTCGATGTCACAGTTGATGAATGTTAAGTTCTTGGAATTCCAGCCAATGTATTCGCCATTGATTATGGTATTCTCGACAACGACATTCTCAGTGTTCCAGAAACTGTCTTTTGAATTGATAACGGAATTGGTGACTTTAATATTCTTAGACCCATCGAAAGCGTAGTTGCCATTAGTCTTTATGCTATCGATTTCGATATTCTCGCAGTTAAGGAACATATAATCGCCTTTGTCGACAACGACATTTTTTAATCTAATGTTTTTACTGTTCCAGAACGTTTCTTGAGCATCCTCAAAATGGATATTTTCCAAAACAATATTCGACGCTCTTCTAAATAACTTTGGACAAATAATTTCGCTGTTCTTTATTTCAATATCATCCGTATACCAGATGCCACTTCTAGACATAAGTTCAAACTTACAATTATTTAATTTGAAGTGAGCTCCATACCATAAAGGATATTTATAAGAGAAAGTAACTCCTTCTAACATTAAGTTAGAGCATTCTTTTAAAGGAGATTCACCATCGCCAAAAATAACATTCTCCAAATACGCATCATGAAGGTCATATAATGATCTTTCACCTGTATATGTTCCGCCAACAATTTTCTTCATGGGATAATTCTAAAAGAATTTGAGAAAAAATAAAAATCTTTGTGCTCAAAAATACATTATTGTTCTTATAGCACAATAATTATTGTAAACTATTCGGGTTAGGAGGAGTTTTTATGGCAGAAATTTCAAATTTCATAAAAACAATCATGGAAAACGACCTCAAGGAAGGCAAGGTTGACCACATTGCAACTCGTTTCCCACCAGAACCAAACGCATATCTTCATATTGGCCACGCTCGTGCAATCATCATGGACTTCGAACTTGCTAAATGTTTCGGAGGCAAAACCAACCTGAGATTTGATGATACAAACCCAGTTAATGAAGGTGCTGAATATGTCGACGCTATTATCGAGAACCTCGGTTGGTTAGGATACACTCCAAATAATGTTTTCTTTGGAAGTGACTATTTCGAAAAAACATATGAAAAGGCAATTCTTTTAATCAAGAAAGGCTTAGCCTATGTCGATGACTTGTCACAAGAAGAAACAACCGCTTACCGCGGCACCCTTACCGAACCAGGCAAAGAATCACCATATAGAAACAGAAGCGTAGAAGAAAACCTTCGCTTGTTTGAAGAAATGAGAGATGGCAAATACGCCGATGGAGAAAAGACCCTTAGAGCAAAGATCGACATGGCAAGCCCAAACATCAACATGAGAGACCCTGTCATGTACCGTATCCTTCATAAGGAACATCACCGCCAAGGAAATAAGTGGTACATCTACCCAATGTATGACTTCGCTCATCCTCTCCAGGATTCATTTGAAGGCATCACACATTCCCTTTGCTCGATTGAATATGATAACCATCGTCCTCTCTATGACTGGTTCATCGAGAAGTGCGAGATGGAGAATATCCCACATCAGTATGAATGGGGCAGATTAAATATCACCAACACCATCATGTCCAAGCGTTACTTAAGACAGCTTGTCGAAGGCAACTATGTTACTGGCTATGATGATCCACGTATGCCAACTCTTGTTGGCCTTAGAAGAAGAGGATTCACCCCAAGCGCTATCAAAGAGTTCATCCTTTATACTGGCTTATCAAGAATCAACTCAACCACAAACGCTGACAACTTAGACCACTTCCTTATGGAAGACCAAAAAATGATCGCTCCTAGAGCCATGACAGTCATGGATCCAATCAAGGTTGTCATCGATAACTATCCAGAAGGACAAGTCGAATATTTCGATGCTCCAATAAATATGGAAAACCCTGAACTCGGTACCCATAAAATCGCATTCTCTAGAGAGTTATACATCGAAAGAGAAGACTTCATTGAAGTTAAGCCAAACAAAAAGTGGAAGAGACTTGCTCTCGATTCAGAAGTCAGATTAATGAATTCGTACTTCGTTAAAGCTGTTAGTTGCGAGAAAGATGAAAACGGAAACGTCACATTGATCCACGCAACATATGATCCAGCTACAAGAAGCGGAAATAACTTCACCGAGCGTAAACCAAACGGCACAATCCAATTTGTCGAAGCAACAACCGCCCTTAAAGCTAAGTTCAATTTATTCGAACCATTGATCTTCGACGAAACAGAAGAAACCAAAGGCTTATCATTCATCGAAAGACTTAACAAGGAATCATGGGTTGTCAAAGAAGGTTATGTTGAATCTTCGTTAGCGGAAACAAAGCCTGGCGATCATTATCAATTTATGAGAAATGGTTATTATTGCACCGACAAAGAATCAACCAAAGATGCTCTTGTCTTCAATAGAACCTGCTCATTGAAGTCTTCATTCAAGCCTAACTAAACCCTTAAACCCTTGAGTTAATACGACCAAGGGTTTTTGTTTTGTCTAAAAACAAGACACAAATGATAAAAATAGAGTTAATAATCCTTGTTTAGTTTTCATAACCAACACTTAAGTGTTAAAATATGACCAATTAGCATTAAGCAAAAAAGGAAATTAGAAAAATGAGTAATGCATTATACTTCCAGTCAGGCGGTCCAACCGCTGTAATCAACGCTTCATTCTATGGCGTTATCGAAGCATGTTCCAAAACAGAAGAAATCGGAACCTTATACGCTTCAAGATTCGGTCTCAAAGGCGTCTTAAACGATGACTTAATCGAAATCAGCAAAGACATCGAACAATACAAAGAAGTCCCATACCTCAACGGTGCTATCATCGGTACAGCAAGACTTCAGTTAAAGAATCCAAAGAAAGACGAGAACTACCAGAAAGTCTACGAAACATGTGTCAAACATGACATTAAATATGTCTTCGTCAATGGTGGTAACGACTCAATGGATACCGCAGACAAATTAAACAAATATTTCAAGAAAATCGGCTACGATGCAAAAGTCGTAGGTGTCCCAAAGACAATCGATAATGACCTTGTCATGACAGACCACTGTCCAGGCTTCGGTTCCGCTGTTAAATACGTTGTCAGAACAATGATGGAACTTTATCTCGACATCAACGCTTTCAACCCAGGACGTGTTACCGTTGTTGAAATCATGGGTAGAGATGCAGGATGGTTAGCAGCATCAGCTGTTGGGGCTTCAATCTGGGGTGCTGGTCCAGACTTAATCTATGTCTCAGAAGTCGCGTTCGATATCGATAACTTCATCGCAGACGTCAAGAGAGTCTACGAAGAAAAAGGCAGGGTCTTAATTGCTGTCTCAGAAGCTCTTAAAGACAAAGATGGCAACTATCACGCATGTGATGCTGAACTCGACTCATTCGGCCACGTTCAGTTAGGTTCTATCTCCAAATGGCTCACAAACCTTGTCCAGGCTAAACTTGGCTACAAGACAAGAAACATTGAATTCAGCTTAGTCCAGAGAGCTGCATGCCACATCCAGTCAGCACAGGATAGAAAAGAAGCTATCATGGTTGGCAAGAAGGCTGTTCAGTATGCATTAAAGGGCAAAGTCGGTATGGTTGCCATCGAAAGAAAAGAAGGCGACAAATACGCTCCAAAATTCAAGCGTGTTCCACTTAGCAAAGTCGCTAACGCTATCAAACACATGCCAAGAGAGTACATCAATGAAGCAGGCAACTACATCAACGATTCTTATCTTGACTACATCAGACCATTCTTAGATGAAAAAGAAATCGGAATGAAATCCGCTAACTTATTCATCAACAAGAAATAAGCTAAAAACTTGAATTAGACCAGCAAATCGCTGGTCTTTTTTCTTTTTCCTAATAAAAATGGCTTCCTTTTTTGAAAGCCATTAATTAATTATTGTTCGTTTTTGCGGCGATCGCCAAACTTCATGAATTTGTGCCTATACATCGACTTATCGGCTAAGTCGACAGCTTTGGATAGAGATAAACCAGGCTGCGAGAAGGCGATACCTACAGACACGGAGATGTCTTTTTTGGCAAGAGCTTCTTCAACCCTTGTTGCATAATCATATGCTTCGTCTTCATCTTGGTAAGAGAAGATGGAAACAAATTCATCACCACCATAACGGCAGCATTCGCCATCGTCTGGAAGAAGGTCTTTGATTGTTTTTGCGATTATCTTAAGAACTTTGTCTCCGTAGGTGTGGCCGTGTGAATCGTTTAATACTTTGAAGTTATCAACGTCAACGAAGAAGACTGCGCATTTTTTTCTCTTGCTAATGAGCTTCTCATATGAAGGAACCATTTCTTCATCATAGAAGATGCGGTTATGAATATTTGTTAACTGATCTGTGTTATACAAGTCACTTAATTTATTTGATAATTCAGAATACATAAGTGTCTGATATAAGGAATCGGCCGCGAAAATCAAACGGTTTCTAGCATCGGCGAAATCAGGAATATGAATATCGTCAGCATTTTGCTTAATGACCAAATAGCCCATGACGTTTGCGCCAAAATGAAGGCCAGAAATAAAGATGACTTTGTTTTCAGAATCTTTTGTGAGTCTCTTCATCATTTCTTTAGGGGAATCAACTGAGACTCTTTCGCCGTTTTCATAAAAGAAGGCTACCGTTTCACGGTCTGCTGGAATCTTCTTAGATGATAATTTGTATTTTCCTGGCTTAAAAATTGCTTCATCAACGATGACGGAGAACGCAGGGTTGTATTTGCACCATTTGGAGTCAGAAAGGACATGGAAGAAACCATTAAAGTCTTTCTGCATAGAAAGGTCAGCCATCATCGATGTCAAATAATTTGATTTAGATTCGTCTGCGATATCATCAAGAACGCTTTCTTTAGCATAGTAGCGGTAGTTGAGGTTGCTTTCGCTTCCGCATCCACATGATTCACGGAAGATTAAATTGCCGTCGATATAGTTATTTTCATCAACAGGGTTGCCATCAACGAGATCACAAATGATATCCGTTATTTTCTTGCCTGCCGCAATACGGTCGATAGCGACGGTTGTGATTTGTGGTGAATAACGCTCAGCCTGTCCGTAGTTGTCAAATCCTGTGATGATGAAGTCGCGAGGGCATTCATATCCGTATTTTTTGGCTTCCTCGATCGCACCGATTGCGATTGCGTCGTTAGCACACACGATAGCCTGAGGGAGTTTGCCTCTTTCTTTAAGGAGCTTCTTCATGTTTGTGACGCCTGAATCGTATTGGAAGTTTCCTGGATAGAAAGGGTTCTCATATGAATTGAGATGGAAACGTATTAAAGAATCGGTATAGGCCTGAGCTCTAACTGATGCTTCGTAGTTTGAAGAAGGTCCGCCAAAGAATGCGAAACTTCTAATTCCATGGTGGTTATATAAGTGATCCATCATTTCTGAGATGGATTTGTGGTTGTTTTGGCCAAAAGATCTAATTCCTGCAAACTTACTATCAATAGCAAGTACCGGTACGGTCAATTTCCTAACGATTGGAAGAATACGATTATCGACGTCTTTTGGAGACATATCTGATACATCTAAAAGCACGACGTCGAAGTCGCGATAATCCGTAATGCTGAAGACTGAATATTCGCCAGCGTTGAATGCATCTTCACGACACCATTCACCAAAAGAAGCAAATTGGGTAACAAAAAGACTTATACCGCGTTCTTTAGCTCGATCGAACATGCCCTCTAATGATGACATTGTCGCGAAGCGGTTCCATCCGTCAGTGAGGATTGCAACATTAATGGTTTTCATAACTAAATTATATCACAGGCTTTTACATTGTGAATTGCGTGTCAAATTTATTTAAGAACCTTTTTTAAAGACTCCAAGTCTGTATAGAGAATTCCTTGAACACCAAGAGCTTCCAATGGAGCCAAATTTTTTGGATTGTCATCGATCATGTAGATATGCTCGAATTTTTCATCATAAGCGTCTAAGGCGAGTCTATAGAACCTTGGATCAGGCTTAGCCATCCTGTAATCACACGATAAGAAAATCTTGTCGAAATTTGATTTAAAATCAAACATATCGACAATTCCGTACATGAAAGGCTTTCCTGCGTTACTAACTAAAACAAGTTTGTTTCCTTTTGCTCTTAAAGACTCCAAATAAGATAAGACGTCTTCTCTTAAACGGATACGGCGATTCCAGTCTTTTGCTAATTCTTCGCGATCATAGCCAAGCTCTTTCTCCATTTCGATGAATGCATCTTCAAGGGGTACATCTCCAAGGTCAATTCTATCGAAGAATTTTGCCTTAAGTTCGTCCGCTTGTTTTTGATCTTTAAAATGCTCATGGAACCATGGGACGGCAACCTCATCGAGGACGACTCCAAAGCAATCACATAAAATTAAATTTGCCATGACAAATATTTTAAATAAATGAATAGAGCAAATAAAGAATTTATTCTTTAGGCATTCCCTCCAGGGCTTAATCTAGTCAAAATTCTTAAAAATGAGGCGCTTTTGCCGCTGCTATCTCCGATGACGATGGCAAGAATTTCTCTTTTGCCATCCTCATAGCCATGGTCAAAATCACCTTTTGGATAAACAACATAGAAATATGCGCCATCTCTCGTTCCAAATTCTTTCGTAAACGCTCCTTTCGAAAAAATAGTTCACTTTCCTATAGGGGTAA
>JAZLMH010000027.1:0-13129 GCA_045598525.1 Bacilli bacterium
AATATATGATTGCCTCTCTTTTAAGCGATGAAAGAGTGTTAAAAGCCTCTACTATTTCTGTCTTCGTGTCTTTTGGTTCTGAAATAAACACAATCCCTTTAATTGAGGGATTATTGAATCTTGGCAAAAAGGTCGTTGTGCCTTCCATTACCCCTGCTGATGAGATGGTTATGAAGGAGATTAAGTCTCTTGATGATTTAAGCGTAGTTGGCAAATACGGCATCAAAGAACCCCTTCTTTCTTCTAAAATCATCGGCAAAAATGAAATAGACCTGGTTTTTGTGCCTGGCCTTGCTTTTGATAAGAAATTTTACCGTTTAGGTTATGGAAAAGGGTATTACGACTCTTATTTAGCTGGAACGAACGTCAAAACCATAGGTTTAGGATTTAAAGAACAGGGAATTGATGAATTTCCTCGCGATTTATGGGACATTCCTTTAGATGATGTTCTTTTGTTTTAAAACCAAACAAAATGGTCTTTTATGAGCTTTGGCATGCAATTATCTATTGCATTTTTTGAATCCGAGACACTAACCAAATAATCAATATCGTAATCATAGAAGTATAGATAAGCAATTTTCGATTCCGAGTCGTTATGCCCTAACATCATAAAAGATTTGCAAGTTAGCGTACCGCTTTCCCAATAGTCTCTTTTTGGCGCGATTTTGAAAGTGTATCCGCCATACTCAAAAGTCGTTACGGGGAATATGTAATCGTCTCCGTGAACAACTGGTTCCTCCAAAAAATAATACTTTTCCAAGGATTTTTGTTTTTCTGAGATATATGTGTCCTCATCATAAGATGAGACTAGTGTAACGCCTTCGGTCTGAAAAAATAGATATATGCTTTTTTTATACCCAAATTGAACTTGGTTATATTCCCCAATATCTTTCCTGTAATCAGGAATAAATTCGTTAGCGTATCGCACTTTTTCTATGTAAGTATCAAATTCATCAATATCTTTTGAAGTCGTCACTACGCCGCCTGTTGCAACCGAAATCATTATCGCTCCAACGATTAGGACCGGAATCATGAAAGGCGCTAAAGCAAAAACAACGGCCGTGACCCCTAATGCTTTCGGAAAAGGCTTCTTTTGGTCTTCGTCAACCGACCCTTTCTTAAATAAGCAAATAGTGATGAGCACTATCGAAACAACTTGAACGAGAACTAAAAATGAATATTCCCATTTGTATCCGATGTCGTTTAATCTCCTGCCGATTAAGCTTATTGAGCTTCCAACCGCTATCATAGCGCTTAAAAGAAGCAGAGCTATCGTAAGACTGACTAGCCTTGGCGACCCATCGCCAAACATAAACGTTAAAAGCAAGATTATGGATCCCCAAATGATTAGATGCAAAAAGAAATCGATGGCGAAATCTCTCCTATTTGTCTTAGATTTTACGTTGAATAAGTTTGCCCATACTCTGATATATGGGACTTTTTCAAGAATCATTTAGCGCTTCTCCTACAAAAAATAATATAGCAAGCAAGTAGCCAAAAAAAGAAAAAAGGCCACATCTCTGTGACCTATATTCTCGATGGTCGGGATGATGAGATTCGAACTCATGATCTTCAGTTCCCAAAACTGACGCGGTAACCAAGCTGCGCTACATCCCGGTATTATGGCGCGCCAGACAAGATTCGAACTCGTGACCCACAGATTCGTAGTCTGTTACTCTATCCAGCTGAGCTACTGGCGCATCCTATTTAGCGTGCCCTTTAATAGGCGCTCAATAAATATAATGAAGTTAGCCCTAGGAAGCAAGGGGAAATTAATATTTTTCGCTATGTTTTTGAGTTTTTTATTTATAAAAGCATAAAGAAAAGCTCCGAATTATATTCAGAGCCTTCTTGAATATGTTGTTAATTACATTAACTTGCGGAACATCTCGACCACTTCTTCGTGGGTTGGTGTTCTTGGGTTACCTGGGCAGCATGCATCGGCAAGAGCGTCTTTTGCAAGTGAGTCGAGGTCTTCTTCTTTGATTTTCTCGCACTTGGTTGGGATGCCAACATCAACGCTTAGCTGTTTGACTGCGGCGATGGCTGCGGCGCGGTATTCTTCTTGGCTCATATCATCAACGCCTTTGACACCCATTGCTTTAGCAATATCAGCGTATTTTGTGCCTGTAGTCTCTTTGTTATATTCCATCGCGATTGGGAGTAACATAGCGCATGCGACACCATGAGGGACATCGTAATAAGCGCTTAATGTGTGGGCCATTGAGTGGTCGATGCCTAAGCCGACATTTGAGAAACCCATACCTGCGATATATTGGCCAAGTGCCATTCCTTCTCTTCCATCAGGATCATTTGCGACTGCTCCTCTAAGGGATTTACCAATGATTTCGATGGCTTTAATGTGGAACATATCTGACATCGCCCAAGCACCGCGTGTGATATAGCCTTCAATTGCGTGGGTTAATGCGTCCATGCCTGTTGAGGCAGTTAAACCTTTTGGCATGCTTGCCATCATATCTGGGTCGACGATTGCGACTACTGGCATATCATGAGGGTCAACGCAGACGAATTTACGTTTCTTCTCAACGTCTGTGATGACGTAGTTAATGGTGACTTCCGCGGCTGTTCCTGCGGTTGTTGCGACTGCGATGATTGGAAGGCATGGTTTCTTTGTTGGGGCAACGCCTTCAAGCGAACGGACATCAGCAAATTCTGGGTTTGTGATGATGATGGCGATTGCTTTAGCGGTATCCATACTGGAACCACCGCCTATGGCGATTATGAAATCTGCTTCTGCTTTTTTGCAAGCTTCAACGCCGCTAACGACGTTTTCGATTGTTGGGTTTGGTTTGATGTCACTATAGACTTCGTAGGCTAATTTAGCTTCATCAAGAAGGTCTAAAACTTTCTTTGTGACGCCGAATTTGATGAGGTCAGGGTCTGTGCAGACTAAAGCTTTCTTGAATCCTCTTGCTCTTGCTTCTGGGATGATGTTTTCGATAGCGCCATGGCCATGGTAAGAGGTTTCGTTAAGCATGAAACGATTTGACATAAAAAATTCCTTTCTGGTTATGTAAGATCTCTCCGCTAAACATTGTATATCATTTTTTGAATGAAACTAAATGGAAATGTGTAGTAAAAAAGTCCCGTTTTATAGGGATTATTTTTAAACACAAAAAAAGCCCTGATATTTCTATCAAGGCGTTTTTTACGTTGGAGCATCCGAGCGGAGTCGGACCGCTGCTCATTGAGTTGCAGTCAATTGCCTTACCACTTGGCTACGGATGCAGCGACAAGAATTATAGCACAAATATTTGGTGTGACAATTACTAGTAAAGAAAAAACCGCCTGTTTTATTAGACGGTTAGTGTTTTAAGAGGTTTTCTTTAGAAAGAAGCGGTGAATTTATTCCACATCTTATAGAGGGCGTCATTACCTTCTTTGCCGAAATCTCTCATGATTGCGCATCTTGTGATGACTTCTTCTGTTGGGTATTGAGCGTCAAACTGGCGGCCTCTATCTTCTTTTGCGATCATGACCTTTGCTTCTTTTCCTGCGTCGAGTGTGCCTTCAAAGAAATAAGAGAGGTCGACTTCTTCGCAGTCTTCTTCCGCTACATCATCATTTGCTTCATACCAGTCACAGAGGTTATCCCAGATAGCTTGTCCTGCAATTGGTGAAGTATAGCCAACAGCATCCATGTTCATGACGGCGATTTCTGGATCTGCTAAGAAATCAAGGAACATCAATGAGGCTTCTTTGTTAGCGCCTTTTGGCATGCACCATCCATCGAACCAGACATTTGAACCTTCTTCAGGGACTTCGTAAGCAAGTTCGACTTTCTTCTCTTCTGCTTCATCCATTGAGAAGACAGAGTCACCACTCCAAGCAAGGTTAGCGTAGATTTTGCCAAGAACCATATCTGATTTGCCTTCATCGACTTCAAGAATGACGTTGTCTGTAAGGTCATTTAATGCAGTTTCGACTTTCTTTAATGTTTCTGCGTCGTGGCGGTTAAAGATTTCTGAAAGAGCGGTGTTATATGCTTCTGGTGTAAGAGTCCCTGCTTCATATTGTTCTTTAAGAGCGGCTGTCTCGTCCTTATAGACATGCATGACTGCAGTGAAATATGTATCTCTAACAGAGTCTTTGATGGTGATTTTCTTTTTCAAAGAATTGCCTTTGAGGTCGTTTCCTGGATTCCACTGGAAATCCCAGGTTGAGACTTGTTCTTGGGAGACATATTCAGGATTATAGGTGTAACCCATCGTGCCCCAGAAATATGGGACTGCGAAATCGCTGAACTGGTTCTTAGCGAAGAGGTCTTTGATATATGGAGAGAGGTAATCATTAACGTTATCGAGGCCTTCTTTGTATTTCTTTGTCGCTGCATCAAAGCCAAATGATTCAAGCATGCCTTCTCCTTGCATTTTCTGAATCATGTAGTCACTTGGGCAGCAAAGATCGGCTTTAACGATCTTCTTTGAAAGCTTTGTGTACATTTCTTCGTTTGTTGAGAAGGTTTTGTAATTGACTTTGATGGTCTTGCCGGTTTGTTCTTCGTAATACTGTTCGAACAATTCGATTGTAGAATCGTCGACTTTCTTGCCGGTTTCGTCTAAGCCTTCGTTGATATAGTCTTCCCAGTTATAGACTGTGAGTGTTACATCCGCTTTAGGACCGCAGGAAGTAAGCGCGCCAAGGCTAAGAAGCGCAGAAGCAAATAAAACTAATGTAGATTTTTTCATTTTGATTACCCTCCTAATTTGCTTTTTTTGATTTTTTGATATTAATAATCGTGTAACCGACCATGGCGGCGACGATTAATAAGAAGATGATTGCCGTATAGGATCTAATCTGGATTGGGATTGTTCCTTTGGCTAAATGTGACTGAACGTAGGTTGAGATTGTTTGGAAATCCCCTCCTTCGCTTGGTTTTGTGAATTCTGTGATGACATAGTCATCAAGAGATAAAGTCATGCTGATCATGAAACCTGAAAGGATGCCAGGGACGATATCTGGGATCATGACTTTGAATAGCGCTCCGGCACGTGTTGCGCCTAAGTCCATAGCGGCTTCATAAAGAGATGGGTCCATCTGCTCTAATTTTGGTTGGACGTTAATGACGACAAATGGGATGGTTAAGACCATGTGACCGATTATCAAGTTAAAGGCGGTTGATGGGAGTCTAAGGAAGACGAAGAGGATGCAAAGAGATAAGGCCATAACGATTTCAGCGTTGACAATTGGGATCTGGGTGCTGAAATTAAAGACCGCTTTAAGCTTTTTGCCTAAGAAATGCATGCCTATTGCGCCTGCCGTTCCTAAAACCGTTGATAAGAGGGATGCGACAATTGCCACCCAAAGGGTGTTAAATGTGGCGTTCCAGATATCTAATGCATATTGGTTTTCTGGGTCAAAAAGAGATTGATATGTGATAAAAGAGAATCCGTTCCACTGCCCCATGACCTTAGCGCCTGTGAATGAATAGACGATGATGAACATGATTGGGAGATACATGATAAGAAGCATGAGCCAAACGAATGTCAGGCCGCTCCACTTCTTGATTTTCTCAATCTTTTCTTTCTTTTGGAGGGCGATATTGGTGTTTTCAATGTTTTCCATTATCTTTTACCTCCTTTCTCTTCAGAGAAAATGTTCTCGATGATTACCGATGCGCCGATTAATGCAAGCATGATCAAAGCGTAGACGGAACCGACATTAAGCTGGTCATGAAGGAATTGGTTTTCAATCTGGCCGCCGATTAACTTGATCGTTCTTCCTGATAATGCGTCGGTAATGACGTAAGAAGACATTGTTGGCATAAATGTCATGGTTCCTGCGGAAACGATGCCTGGGATAGTCATTGGGATGATTGTTCTAACAAATGTCTGGAATGGTGATGCGCCTAAGTCACCTGCCGCTTCGATTTGATTCTTATCGAGCTTAAGCATGGTGTTATACAAAGGAAGAATAGCAAATGGGAGATAGTTATAGACCATGCCGATGATAGATGTGATCCATGGCATTGTCTGATAGCTGATTCCTATTGCGTCTAAAAGGTCTCTTGTCGCGCTTGTCCTAATGACGAAGTTGATCCACATTGGGAGTAAGAATAAATAGACAAGAACTTTGTTCTTATTGAACTTGGAATTAGCAAGGATATAAGCAATTGGATATGCGATAAGGACGCATAAAACCGTGGTTAAGGCCGCAACCGCAAGAGATTGCCCAATAACTTTGAATGTTGTGTTGATTGAGTCTGGCTCAAAGACAGCGACGAAGTTATTGAGGGTGAATTCTCCATCGGCGTTAGTGAATGCGTAATAGAAAATAAGAAGGATAGGAAGAATGACAAAGAGGGCTAAAAACACGCCATAAGGCATGCAAAGCCAGGTTCTTTGCTCCCTCATTTTCATTGGACGTTTGATGGTGTTTTCCATTTTTATCTTCCACCCTTGAGTTTGACTTCAACTCCCCCTTCTTTGAGGACGAGTGAGACTTTGTCGCCGATATTCCAGAGGTCTGGGGTGTTAACGATGAATTCTTCGTCTGACTCTTCATCCCAGAGGGTAACTTCATAGTGGTCGCCAAGGTAAATCATATTAATGATTTCGCCATGGAGTTCGCTTGCTTCGAGATTGTCTGAAAGCTCAATGTCATCAAAGCCGACTTCGACCGAGACTTGGACGCCTTCGACATCCTTGATTTCGCCTTTATCGTTTATGAGCATTCTTTCTTCGTTGAACTTATAGCCTGGGAAAAGCTTAAGGACATCGAAGTCTGCGTGGATGCCAGCAAAGCTGACGTGACAGTGTTTGGTAAGGTGACCATCATAATAGTTAGACGTGAATGGCTTTTTCATGATTTGGATGTTTTCTGGCTCGACAGAAACACCTACCATTGTCTGTTCTTCGAAATCTTTTGTTGATTGGGCAATGATTTCGTTTTTACCAACCATCATGATGTATTCGTAATGCATTCCTTTGAAGATCTTTGAAACGATCTTTGCGTTGATTGTGCCGCTCCCTTCTTTAGAGATGATGACATCTTCTGGACGGATGACGACATCAACCTTCTCATTTAATGAGAACTTACCTTCATCTGCTGGGTCGCTATCAAAGGATGCGCCTAAGAATTTGATCTTGTTGTCTTTTTGGATGGTGCCTGTGAAGATCGATGATTCACCGATGAAGTCCGCAACGAAAGCGTTCTTTGGTTCGTCATAGATTTCTTTTGGGGTGCCAACTTGCTGGATTTTCCCATCTGACATAACGACGATTGTGTCGCTCATCGTAAGGGCTTCTTCTTGATCGTGGGTGACATAGATGAAAGTGATGCCAAGTTTCTTATGCATCGCTTTAAGTTCAAGCTGCATTTCTTTTCTCATCTTAAGGTCAAGAGCGCCTAAAGGTTCATCTAAGAGAAGGATTTCTGGCTCATTAACAAGAGCACGAGCAATTGCGATACGCTGCTGCTGGCCGCCTGAAAGGGTTGAAACATGACGTTTTTCAAAGCCTTCAAGGTCAACGAGATTAAGAGCCCAGCGGATCTTAGCGTTTATTTCTTCTTTTGTTAGTTTTCTCTTTTTGTATGCCTGTTTGCCATTTTCATCAAGGATTGGATTGCCTTCTTTGTCCATTAATGGCTTAGAAAGGTCATCCACCCTTTTGTATTTAAGACCGAAGGCGATGTTGCCTCCGATGTTATAATGTGTGAAAAGAGCGTATCTTTGGAAGACGGTGTTGATTGGTCTTTTGTATGGAGGGAGAAGAGAGATTTCTTGTCCTTTAAGCAAAATCTGACCACTTGTAGGCATATCGAATCCAGCGATCATTCTTAATGTTGTGGTTTTGCCGCATCCAGAAGGACCAAGGAAGGTGACGAATTCACCTTTTTTGATATCTAGATTAAAATCATCGACGGCACGGAAAGAACCATCGAAGTCTTTAATGACGCGCTTAAGCGAAATAATGGTGTTTTCGTTCTCTTGAACCGCTGAAATATTCTCACTCATTTTCTTGCCTCCGAATCATTTGAATTTTTCTTTCAAATAACCGCTAAGTTTTTTGATACAAAAATAAGCATAAAACTTAACGCGAAAAATAATGCGTTAAAAGTAAGCAAAAAACAACAATATTTTTTTGCAAAAAAGTAAGAGGGTTTTCCTTTATATTTTTCTAAAAAAGTAAAAATGGGCTTTTTATCGGCTTTATCGTATGTTTTCTAGCATTTTTTCACTTATAAAACATGTGAAAATATTTTTAGTTTTTTTGTCCAAAAAGTCTTTCGAAAAAACGAATCAAAAATTTGTGTTGTTTTTGATGTTGGTTTTTACGCTCTTTTTCCTTACTGATATTACTTATTTTTTTAGGGCTACAAATAGGGTTGATTTTCAAGTATTATTTAAGCATGAAAAAATTGACTGTTTTTAGTTTCCTTTCTGTGTCTGTTTCTCTCCTTGCGGGATGTGGGTTTAATAAGCCGGTTTTCAAAAACGTTTATTTGCCTTTTGGAAGGCTTTATGATTCATCGCTTGCCCAAGAAGGTGATTTATCAATAGAGAAACATACAAGAAAGATTAACCACAGGGAATTGTTTTCGCTTGTGCAAAGCGGCAAAAACTTTGCGCTTGTTGTATACGAAAAAGACAACACTTGCACTTGTTTCAAGGATTTTGAGATTGCCTTTAATAAGTACCTATATGCATATAACGCCTTGATTTATTCAATCGACTCCAGCGAATTCGATGGAGGCCATGACGTTTTTGGAATAGATATCACCAAAGGTGAAAGCACTATTTGCCTCTTCGAAGGGGGTGAATTAGCTCACCAAAGGGTGACCAAAGGCTCAAATGACGAGTTTTTAGAGTATAAGAATCTCGCTAAATGGATGAGCGAAAGAACCACTCTTTCCAACATGCTTTATGTGACCCCTACCCAGCTTGACGCTTTGTTTGAGGGTGATAGCGAGTTCACCGTTGGATTCCTTAGATCATCTTGCAGCGACTGCCGTGAGATAGAAGATCATTTGCTTAACGTCTATAACAGGAACGTCAATAACACTTCTTATGTGATAGATTGCGATTTGATTAGCGATTGGGATTTCAAACTAAAATACGGTTTAGCGGAAGAATCAAACCCTGACTACGGATATGGGGAGGGATTTGTTCCGACTTTCGTTAGATACGCCCCTACAAAAAACGGTTCTTATAGTGATGCCATTCTTGATGCGTGCGTTTATTTAAACGACCAAATCGAACTGATCGATGGTGAATACAAGATCACGAAATCCTTCTATTCAGAAGAAAGGCTTCCACTTCTTGGTTTTTTGGGTAATCCAGATCCTAAATACGTCTTG
Organism: Bacilli bacterium; assembly: GCA_045598525.1. GTDB lineage: Bacteria > Bacillota_I > Bacilli_A > RFN20 > CAG-826 > UBA4951. The sequence goes on from JAZLMH010000027.1 coordinate 9,322, forward strand.
GAAGGAAAGACCATCAATGAAGAGGAAATCGATATGCGAAATAGCGGATATTTTTGGGATAAAAAATATTCCATCCCTTTCCATGATGAATTACTAAAAATGTTCCTTGACGCCTACGTTTCTATTGCACCTACAGAAAAGTAGGTATTACCATTTCTTACAAAATGGAGTATAGTTCAGTTATTATTTAAAGAGGGAATTGCTATGAATCCTTTTAATTCGTTGTTTGAACTTTTGAAATCTAACACTTTCTTAGCCTATTTTATTATACTTGGAACCGCTTTAGTTCTTGGCATCGGATACGCTATTGCGTATAAAGTTTCCAAAAAAGGCGAAGTTTATACACATTTTGTTCCTGTGGCTATGATTCTTCTTCCTGTTGCAATGGCTTCATTAATCGGCCTTATCAACATGAGGAACTTCGAAATCGAAGCAGGCGCAACGGCGTTAAGGGTTGGGCTTGTCGTTTCTTGCGGCGTAGCTTTAACAAGATTCCGTAGCAATAGCCTTTCAATGATGGACATGGTTTATGTCGTCATCGCAACCACTACAGGCATCGCTCTTGGAATTGGTTATGCTTTATATGCTGTTTTAACAGCAATTCTCTTCATCGCTATCCTTCTTATCCTTCATAAGATGCATTTTGGCGAGAACAAAGAAGGCATCTACACCCTTAAGTATGAAGTCGGCGAAGACTTGAATGACCACACCGTCTTCGAAGAAGCTATTTCAAAACACTGTAACGCATTTACTCTTGTTAGAGTAAGAACAGTCGAATATGGCCAGTTATATGAAATCCGCTATAGTGTCTCTTTAATGAAAGGCCACTCACCAAAAGATCTCATTGATGAAGTTAGACTTCATAACGCTAACCTTAACGTCACCCTCTGCTTAGAAGATAAGGAATAACAATGGCCATCAACGGCGGCAATTCTTTTAACCGTATTGAGAATAAATACATTATCACCCTCGACCAGTTCGACCTTTTGATCAAGGAACTTGGGGATCATGTTGTTTATGATAGTTTTGCTGCGAAAAACGGAGGCCACTACCAAGTCAATTCGATTTATTTCGACAACGATTTTAGAGATGTTGCAACACGTAATTTAGTTAGGCCTAGATTCAAAGAGAAACTACGTTTACGTAGTTATGGCGGGGAAAAGCCTATCTACTTCCTTGAATTCAAAGATAAAGTCATGAAGAACGTCTACAAAAGACGTATCTATTTAAGCGATGAAGAATATAGGGCTTATGTCTTTGATGGCAAGTTCCCAGAGCCTAATGGCGATTGGAAGCACGACCGTTTCTTAGTGGAACTCAAAGTTTTCTATGAACGTTATAGAAACTCAATCAAACCATCCACTTTGATGCAATATGAAAGAATGGCCTATATGAATAAGCCTGGGGATCCATATCTTCGTATCACCTGCGACAAGAACCTCCAATATAGAAGAGAAGACTTCGAAATCAATAAGCTTGGCGGCCATGACCTTGTCCCTCCAAATACCGGGATTTTAGAGGTTAAAATCGTCGGAGCAATGCCTCTATTCTTAGCAGAAGCCTTAAACAAAGTCGGGTTAAGAAGATACAGATTCTCCAAATTTGGGACTTCGTATCTCAAAGAAGCCAAGGAAAAGAGAGAACAAAAACAATAACGAGGTGTGTTTGCCTCGTTTTTTGTATTAGAATATCGCCATGCCATATATTAGAAACGTATTATCATCTCTTAGAAAAGCAGACTTAGACTTCTCCCTCATAAATGACGGCGACCGCATAGCGGTCGGTATTTCTGGTGGCAAGGATTCTATGTGCCTCCTTAAGGCCTTATCAATATACACAAAATATTCGAGAAAGAATTTCACAGTTCACCCAATCTTCCTCGATTTAGGTTTCGATTTCGATAGAGAGCTTATTAAAAAGATGGAGAAGTTCGCAGAAGACTGCGGCACTCATCTTACGGTCGTAGACAGCAAATTTGTCTTCGATATTCTTAAGATGCACAAGAAAGAAAACGGTCACCTCCCTTGCTCTATCTGTTCAAGAATGAAAAAGGCTGCGATTAACGCTGAGGCAGAGAAACTCAAATGCAACAAAGTTGCGTTTGCCCATCATAACGAAGACGCTCTTGAGACATTATTCATGAATATGGTTCATGGAGGAAGAGTCGCCACATTTGATCCAAAGATGAGCCTTGAACGAGCGGGAGTTACTTTCATTAGGCCGCTTATCTATTGCTACGAGAGATATCTCGTTAACATGGTTAAAGAAGAGAATATCCCAGTTGTAAGCACCAACTGCCCAAATGATAAGCACACTGAGCGAGAGAACATGAAAAACTTCCTAAGAGATTGTTACCACAACTATCCTGAGTCAGTTGGAACTTTTAGAAATTTCTTAACAAATTACGAGGCTTTTAGCCTTTATTTCAATGAAATTGAATATGTTGATGAAAAGAATCCTAGTGTCTCTATCCGTCCAATGATCAACGCAGAAGATATGAGAGGCAGCAAAATCGCTTCAAAGAAACGTAAAGAAGGCGAAAAAGATTGGATCTTATACCACAATCATAAGAAGAATGGCGAAGCTTCATACACGCATCTAAGCGCGCATAAAGTGCTCTTGTTCAATATCGATGGAAAAGCAGAAGAAATAAAAGACAATATCAAGTTCTTAATGGAAAGAATCGCCCTTCACGTTAATCCTGTCCACTTCTATCTCTTCTCAAGAAAAGATGTCGCCGGGTTAATGGGTTTCAAAGAAGTCACTATCGAAGGGCGTAAGAAGCCTGTTTACATGCTAACTATCAAAAAATGAGTCTTAGGATATACGTTCTAAGACTTTTTTCTTTTAATCGTTAATTAAAGGTTTACAATATTGTTAACTTATTTGGAGGTAAATTTATGAAAGTTTCAAGCGATTTTCGTCAGATTGCTAGAGACAGGCTCGGCAACAAATGGACAAAAGCTCCTTGGAGCACTTTTGCTATTGCTGCATTAATCGTCATCCTTATTACCGGTGCGATCAGTGGTTTAGCAAACGCTTTTGGTTATGATCAAATCACCGACTTAGGGGATGGCATCACTGTCGTTACAAGGTATTCGAATCCATTCATCGATATGGCAGGGGCTCTTTTAGTCACAGAAATCCTTAACTTCTCTTTAATGTTCATGGGATTAAAGATCGTTGATGGAAAAGGCATTGAAGTCGGAGACACATTCTACGGCTACAAGAAATTCGGAAGAGCCTTCTTTTGCCAGTTACTCGTCACAATCTTTGTCTTCCTTTGGACACTTCTCTTCATCATTCCTGGTATCATCCATGCTTTCGCATATGCGATGACACCTTACATCGTTATGGAAGATGACAATATTTCTATAACCGACGCAATGAAGAAATCAAAAGAAATGATGAAAGGCAACAAATGGAGATTATTCTGTTTGATCCTTAGCTTCATTGGCTGGATTCTTCTTGGCATTATCACATTCGGTATCGTCCTTGTTTGGATTGAACCATATATGCAAACCGCTATGGCTGCGTTCTATAGAGAATTAGTCCCTGCAAAAGAAGTCGACTTTGCTGAAGGCGAAGCTGATTTTGCTGAGCAAAACGTGACCGAAGAAAATCTCTAATCAACGTTAAAAAATAAACGTAAAGAAAAGACCTGCATATTGAAATGTACCCCTAATCCTGGACAAAAACAGGAAAGGGGTATTTTTTCATGAAATACGATTGGAAATTCAAACTTGATTGCGTCCTCAAGCATAAAGAAGGGAGGCGAGATTTTGTGCCTGCCGGCATTGGCAGGGAT
>JAZLMH010000028.1:0-79564 GCA_045598525.1 Bacilli bacterium
TATTAAATGACTAGGACGATGCATCAAAAGGCATCGTCCTTTTCCTTTTTGCTAAAAATGTGTTGCAATAAGGTTGTCGCTTTATTTAATTTAGATGATTTTGTTGAAACAAAGATTAGATTCTTGTAAATTGGGGCATAGGAAAAACACCTGATGCCATGAACGTGACTAATTCATTGCAACAAGTCCTAAACTGCAGGTGGGTTCCGATGCTTCAGAATTTCTTGATTTATTTCTTAAGCAGCTTTGGTTTTAGAATGACATCATTGGGTTCGACGTATTCTATTCCAATAAGCTCTAAGAATTCTGATCCAAATCTCCCTTTGACCAATTCAAAGGGAGTTTTATTTTTATTCGATTCTCTAACGTACGAATTAATATGCGAGAACATTAAATTAATGTCTTCTTGAGTTAGATTATCAAGCGTCTTACCTTTAGGAATAATATAGCGAATGAACTCATGGTTTCTTTCGCATGCCGCCTTATCGGTAGAACGATATGGGTTGGTGAAATACACCTTTAGATTAAACTTTTCCAAATTGTGGAATGTCGAGAATTCGATTCCGTTGTCCGCCAAAAGGATGGGGAAGATTTCCTTTATTCTTTTGCTTCCCAGCCTATTGAACAGCTGATGCAATCTCGAATATACGCTTTCCGGGTTTGATTTCTGTATCAGCAATCCGAATTGGAATCTTTCTTTAGGGAAAGTGATCGTCAGAATCGCTTGTTTATCGGCCAATTTTCCAATGACGGAATCAAATTGAACAGGAGCTATATCTTTATGATATCTAAGATGCTTTTGCAAATCAGTAAACGTCCTTCTGTACAATCTTTCAATGTTTTTAACGTATTTATCGTTATGCACTAGATATTGTTTACTATGCTTAAAACTTGCATACCTAATCAAATCATGCGCCTTGGCTTCCAGATACCTGTCATAAACCAATCTTCTGATGGTTCTTTCCGAACATATCGTTTGAAGCGTTTCGTTGCTTTGATAAATATGATGGAGGCTTAATCCGTTGAAAATCAACGGGGACACGACCGAATCTATGTATGAGATGTCGTCGGCAGGTATTCTTTTCCTTTTCCTTGTTCCAATTCGATTTCTTAAAGATCTGTTTTCAGCTTTAATGCAATCATAGTATCTCTTTTCTCGATTACACTTTTCTTTATTTTCACAGTTATTACAAACATATGGAAACTTAGAAAGCCTAAAGCAAATGTCCGCCTTAAAACAAATTGGCTCTTGTTTCTGTTTGCCTAACTTGTTTTTGCTTAGGCAACCATCTTTATTAACGCAATGCTCACAGTTATGTTTCCCATCTTTGATTGAATAATAAGTCCTTAGTTCTCTATAGATCGTTGAACGATTCTTCTTGAGGAGTTTAGTGATCTGACTCATTTCTAAACCTTTTGAAATCGCTGCTTGTAAATTGATGCGATCGTCCACGGTTAACCTGGCTTTTTGCTTCATAAAATACCCTCCTTCCTGGAAGCAAAGGAACCCAAATAAAGAATAGCATATTTGTTGCAACGACTTTGTCAATTAATAATAATCGAAAACATTTCAAATTAAAGCCCATCAAACGGTGGGCTTTTTTCGTGCGCCTGCTTCCATGTGTGTTTTGTGCGCGCCTTATTAGAACCGCTTGCTTGCCTAGGCACTAGCAAGCAGGCAGACACACATAGTGTATGTACACCAATCTTCAGGATGCATTATGCATGGCTAGATGATTTTTCCGGACTTTAGAATTGAGATAGAAACAAGTCGCAAACAAATAAACATATATGTAAGCCATCATCAAGATGTCGCTAAACAAATAAATGGTCTTACGTATTCATTAAAAATTTAAATTCATCAAGAAATAAGTATTAGTCACTTGCATATTCACTCTTGCCTTATTAATCAAAATTATTTATAAGTAATCTCATGAAACATAGAGTCTTATTGTTGTTGTCCATCGTATTCTCCGCAATGTCCTGCGCTGGTAAAAACCAAAATTTAAATTACTCTGTTATCGATTATGGCAATCAGGGCGGAACCATCATTGGCGAAGGAAGCACCGATGGCGATGTCGAAGGGTTTAGCGTGGTTTATGATTGGAACTCATCTTTTGACAAAACCGGTAAACCTATCGCAACGCCATGTTTTCAAACAAGGCATTCAGGAAAAGGAACATTAAATAAAGGCTTCAAAGATGTGGCTTTTCCAAAAAACCTGGTTGTAGGGGATTATTTCCTCTTTTATTACGAGGGCACTCTAACTTATGCGGAAACAAGCCCATGCAGGATCGATCTTGATGGGACAATTGGAAAGTACTATTACGAAAGAGCAAGCGTAAGAGAATGCACAAAAACAACAGCTCAGAATTGGGTGGATATTGCCGAATATGAGATATGGGGAACTCTAGACAACGAAATGAATGTCATTATTGATAATCAAGGCCATTATGTTCCTTTAAGTGAATATGATGGCAACACCCTTTATTTGACTGGAGCAGCAGGGGTTTATTTGCCAACTGTCTGCATAACTTCAGACTGTCATGAGCTTAATTTTGTAATAGGCGCAATGTTTGCTTATTTGCCTGATATTTCTTTGCAAACAGCAGCCTAAAAACTGCGATGAGACCTACATTATGAAAATATTTTCAAATGGTATTAAAAACCATGTGCAGGCTATTAACACAAAATGTAAATAATATATAAATAAAATTTATAGAACTGATGTTTTTCGAAAAATATTTTTTCCGATAATCAGCGTTTTTCTAAAAATGTAACCGTTTTCATGAAAAGAATGCGTTCATTTTGTAGTTTTTTCATTTTTACATTTGTATACTTTGTTTGTCGAAAAGCTAAATTCGACGTTTCGTATATTTCCTTAATTGGTTGGAAGTCTCTACGCTTGACCATAATCAAGCTCTACGAAATGCTAAATCGTAAAGATTAGTTCTTTCATGTTTAGTACTTCACTCCTAATTAAGCTAATCGCGAAATAATTAGGAGAAAAGTAATATGAAAAAACAAATCTTAGCAATCGCTGCTCTTCTCGCTGTTGGCGCTCTTGCCAGCTGCGGCGGCCCAAAAGACGAAATGAAAATCGGTCTTTTAACACTTCACGATGAAAACTCAACCTACGACAAGAACTTCATCGACGCTTTCAAAGCTGCATGTAAGGCACAGGGCGTCAAAGCTGTTGTTCAGTCAGGCATCAATGAAGACGCAACCTGCACAGACGCTGCTGACAACATGGTCGACGACGGTGTCAAAGCAGTCTTCGCTGACTCATTCGGTCACGAAACACACCTCTTAGCTTCTGCTAAAAAGCACCCAGAAGTTCAGTTCGGCCACGCAACTGGAACCCATGCTCACACCGAAAAACTTGACAACTTCCAGAACGCATTTGCTTCAATCTACGAAGGCCGTTACCTCGCAGGTGTTGCAGCAGGTATGAAACTTGCTTCAATGACAAGCGCAGCTCACAAAATCGGTTATGTCGGCGCATACCCATACGCAGAAGTCATTTCCGGTTACACATCATTCTATCTTGGTGTCAAATCAGTTGTCGCTGATGTCACAATGGACGTCCGTTTCACAAACAGCTGGTATGACGAAACAGCTGAAAAGGCTGCTGCAAACGCTTTAATCAGCGGTGGCTGCACACTCATCTCCCAGCACGCTGACTCATGGGGCGCTCCATCCGCATGTGAAACAGCTGGTGTTCCAAACGTTTCATACAACGGTTCAACCGAATTACAGTGCCCAAATACATTCGTTGTTTCTTCAAGAATCAACTGGCAGCCATACTACGAAGCTTGCATCAAAGCTGTTAAAGAAGGCAAGAAGATCACCTCTTTAGGCTATGACTGGATAGGCACAGTCGAAACAGGTTCAGTCGAACTTTCCGCACTTGGCGCAAAAGCAACAGAAGGTCTTAACATCCAGGCTAAACTTGACGAAGTCGCTGCAGAACTCAAAGCTGGCACACGTCACGTCTTCGATTGCGATACATTCACAGTCAACGGCGAAAAAGTCACAACCTACAAGGCAGACGTCGACGATGTCGAACCTTTATACGTAGGTGAAACAGAAGCTATCAAAACAGAAGGTGGCAAATCCTGGTTCGACGAATCCGCAAAGAGATCAGCTCCATACTTCGATCTTGATATCGATGGCATCAACAAGATCATCGAAGAAAAATAATTTAGTTTCCGCTTAGAAAACAAATTTACATATTCCCAAGGGATAAAACCCTTGGGAATTTTGTTTTTTTAATGCATAATATGCATATGGAAAATACCAATCAGAAACAAACAGCTATTAGATTCGAGAATATCTCCAAATCTTTCGGATCTGTAAAAGCGAACTCAAACATCAGTTTTGAGGTTTATAAGGGAGAGATTTTGTCTCTTCTTGGAGAAAACGGATGTGGCAAGACCACACTCATGAACATGCTCTCAGGTATCTACTTCCCAGATGAAGGAAAGATATATATCAACGACAAGCATGTCACCATTGCATCACCTAAAGACGCATTCGACTTAAAAATCGGCATGGTTCACCAACACTTTAAGTTGGTCGATGTCTTCACTTGCTTAGAAAACATTGTTCTTGGCATCAAAGACAAAGAAAAATCAAATATGGCTAAAGCTCGTAAGTTGGTTGAAGACATTTGCACCAAATACGGATTTGAACTCAACCTCAATAAAAAGGTCTACGACCTCTCTGTTTCTGAAAAGCAAACCCTTGAAATCATCAAAGTTCTCTATAGAGATGCTGAAATATTAGTACTCGACGAACCAACCGCCGTTCTCACGCCTTTAGAGATCAGGCGTTTGTTCTCCGTCCTTTCCAACATGAGAAGAGATGGAAAGACGATCATCATCATTACCCACAAGCTTAATGAGGTCATGGAAATTTCTGATAGAGTCTCCATCCTTCGTAAAGGCGAATACATTGGTAGTGTCAGCACATGTGATACCAATGAATCAGAACTCACAGAAATGATGGTTGGCAAAAAGACCGAGCTTAACATTGACCGTTCAGAACCAAAGAATGTTGAAGATAGACTTGTCGTTGAGCATTTAAACCACACCAATATTGAAGGTGTCAAAGTTCTTAATGACGTTAGTTTTGTAGCGCGTTCAGGAGAAATCCTTGGTATTGCCGGTATCGCAGGAAGCGGACAGCGTGAGCTTCTTGAAGCCATTGCTGGTCTTACACCTAAAACAAGCGGAACAATCACATTCTACCGTCCAAAAAGAAACCTTCCTGTTACTTTCTTCCACAAAAATCTTTCTGAAGTTAAGAAATTGGCAAAGGAAGGAATGTTCCATTATCCTGATGGCGAACCTGTTAGCTTCGATGGCGTTTCCTCAAAACAAATCAAGGAATTGGTCAACGAAGGAAAGATTCTCTTCAACGATAATGAAGTCATGAATCTCAAAGACAAGACACCTCTCCAAATTCGTGAAGCAGGCGTCCGCCTCTCATTTGTTCCAGAAGATCGTCTTGGCATGGGCCTTGTTGGAAACATGGACCTTGTCGATAACATGATGCTTCGTAGTTACCGTAAAGGCAAAGGCACCATCCTTAATAGAAAAAACCCTGAATCCTTAGCAGATCATATTGTTAAAGACCTTGAAGTCGTTACACCTAATTTACATACAAAAGTTCGTAAATTAAGTGGTGGCAACGTCCAAAAAGTTCTTGTTGGCAGAGAAATCGCATCTTCACCAAAAGTTCTTATGGCTGCCTACCCAGTCCGTGGTTTAGACATCAACTCATCGTATTTAATCTATAACTTGCTTAATAAGCAGAAAGAAGAAGGGGCAGCAGTTATCTTCGTTGGCGAAGACTTAGATGTCCTTCTTGCTCTTTGCGACAGAATCATTGTCATGTGCGAAGGCCAGATTTCTGGAGAAGTCGACGCAAGAACAGCTACCAAAGAAGAGGTTGGCTTGCTCATGACGAAAACTAGAAAAGAAGAAGTTGAAGGAGGTGCCGAATAATGGAAAAGAAAGAAAAAGCCCCTTTATTTCACATCACCAAAAAGTCAAATATGCCACTTTGGCAGGCGTTATTGATTAGATTTGGTTTTATCGTAGGCGCTGTTTTAATTGGCTTAATCATCATCTCAATCGCTTATAAAGCAAACCCATTCGTTGGCCTTGGCGCTATGTTCAACGGTTCCTTCGGTACCGAACGCAAGATTTGGAGATTCCTCCGTTCTGGCGCTCTCCTCTTAGGGGTTGGCCTTGCTTTGATTCCTGCTTTCAAAATGAAATTCTGGAACCTTGGCGGTAACGGCCAGATTCTTATTGGTGCCCTTACAACAATCGCTTGCTTAATTGGCTTCAGTGGAATTCTTCCAGATTTCCTCACAGTTATCGTTAGCGTCCTTGCCGCGGCTATCGCAGGCGCTATCTGGGCTGTTATTCCAGCTATATTCAAAGCATTATTCAACACGAACGAGTCATTATTTACTCTCATGATGAACTACATCGCCGCTGGTCTTGTTAGCGCATACATCATGTTTATGTATCCTACAGGATCGCACGTTATTCCTTCTTTGCAGTTCGCTGGTTATTGCACTATCCCTCAATTATTCAACGATTCGCTCTTAGTCGTTCTCGTCGCCTTAATTGTTTTAGGCTTCATGGTTTATTACTTAAGATTTAGCAAACATGGATACGAACTTGCAGTTGTTGGCGAATCAACAAACACCGCTCGTTATATTGGCATCAACGTTAAGAAAGTTATTATCCGCACTCTTGTCGTTTCTGGCGCATTATGTGGTCTTATTGGTTCCCTTATCGCTGGCGGCATCGACTTCACGGTTAACGCAGAAAGTGCTCAGAACATGGGCTTCACTGCCATTATGGCTGTTTGGCTTGCAAAATTTAATCCTCTTATCGCAGTCGCTTCATCTTACTTCATTCAATTCATCACAATTGGTATGCAGCAAGTTAACTACGAATTCGGCATCACAAGTTCCGCAACCGCAAACTTGGTCATGGGTATCATCTACTTCTTCGTTATTGGATGTGAATTCTTCATCGAATATCGTGTTGTATTCAATTTCGGTAAAAAGAAAAACGCTCTTGAGAATGTCTCGTTAGAAAACAAATCACAAGAGAGCGTCACTACAACAGAGGAGGGCAAATAATATGGACTGGATTATTGCTGCTATTCCTGATGCTATTTCTCTTAGCATCGTCTTCTTACTTGGCTGTATTGGGGAAACGATCAACGAAAAGTCAGGTAACCTTAACCTTGGCGTTCCAGGTGTTATGTGTTTTGGCGCTGTCGGTGGCGCTGTTGGTTCCCTTATTTACATGAACACCATCTACAAAGTCCTTCCTGTAAATCCTATGGGTGTGTTGGACTTTGGAATGATTATCTCATACTTATCACTTGTAATAATTGGCATCTTCTTCGCTGTTTTATTTGGCGCTATTGCAGGCGGCATATTTGCCTTTTTAACAACAACACTTAAAGCAAACCAGAACGTCACAGGCCTTGCTCTTACAACCTTTGGCGCAGGCTTTGCAGACTTCGTTATGGCTCTTCTTAGAAACGATACGACCAAGCCTCTCTTCAAGACCGCTAGTAACATCATTCGTATTGGCCTCCCTGATCCAGACATCAACATCCTTGTCTATATCGCATTCGCTCTTGCTGTAGTAGCCTTCATTGTCCTTAACAAGACACGTATTGGTTTATCCGTCAGATCAATTGGCGAAAACCCTGCTACCGCAGACGCAGCCGGCATCAACACAGACGCTTATAAATATGGCGCCACGCTTGTAGGATGCGGCATCGCAGGCTTTGGTGGATTCTTCTATCTCATGAGCCATACAGCAGGCACATGGGAAAATAGCTCAACACTTCAGGGCTATGGCTGGATGGTTCTTGCTCTTGTTATCTTCACAATCTGGAACCCTCTTATCGCAATTGCAGGTTCAATAATCTTTGGTTTCTTATCTGTTTCTCCTTACTTCATTACCGGCGTTGGCTTCGTTCAGATGGAAATCCTCAAGATGCTTCCATATCTTGTCACGGTCATCGTCCTTGTTATTACATCAATCGTTGGCAAGAAAGACGTAACGCCACCTGACGCTCTTGGTATGAACTATTTCCGTGAGGAACGTTAAACAAAAATAATTAAAACACCTGCGATTTGCAGGTGTTTTTTGCTGCCCCTAAATGGTTATCCCTTATAAAAAGGACATCTTTCTTTAAGGCATTGCTGATTTAAAGAAGAGAAATCGCATTCTATATGCTCACTCTCTAACTCTACGCCATATTCTTTCTTAACAAATTCTATAGCGGTGGAGATTGATAAGTATGCATTCCTTTTGCAGCATCTAGGCCCACCGATCTCGCTCATTTTTTTGATGACACTAGAAGTGTATCTCATGTCATCTGAATAATACTTAGAATCAGAAAGAGGACCCACGTTATGAATAATTGCCAAGGCCGCCCCTAAGGAAGACACGGAGCCACAAACGCCCCAATGCCCACACATTGCTCCAGGCATGGAGATTGAACGCTTTGCTAGGGTGTCTAGGCAATCATCAAGTTCAAATTCCAACCCCGCATTATGAAGGGCAACCATGAAAGCCCCGCCATCAAGGAAATGATGTTCAGGGCCATGTATGCTTACAAAATCATTCCTCATGATTGCTTTAACTATGCTAATAGGATTGTTTCCTTTGGCTTTAAGTAGCTCGGCTTTAATAAGCCTATATTTATCTTCCATTGAGTATTTTGTAATCATAATCTCATTAAGCAAATTTCTCTTTTAAGTAGCGGATATATGGTTCTGCTGTAATGTCTTTGCCAGTGACCTTTTTAATCCAGTCGCCCGGTTTAAGATAGTCGTAGCAGATGTCATTATCTCTCATCCATTCGACAATCTTTTCTATATGCCCGGTTGCGATCAATTCATCGAGGTCCATAGTCTCTTCCATTTTCTCTTTGATCATTGCTCCATAAAGGTTTCCTAAAGCATATGAAGGGAAGTATCCCCATAATGCTTCAGACCAATGGGTGTCCTGCATGCAACCATCTTTGTCGTTTGTAACTTCAACGCCTAGGTAATCATGGTATTTCTGCTTCCAAATAGCAGGAACATCTTTGCAATCGATTTTGCCGTTGATAAGGTCTTTTTCAATTTCGTAACGGATGATTATGTGTAAGCAATATGAGAGCTCATCTGCTTCGCATCTAATAAGCCATGGTTGTATTTGGTTCATTAAATGGTAGAAGTCTTCCGAAGACATTTTAGCAATCTCTGAATCAAGAGTTTCTGCTGCGTCTTTTTGAAGAGTAGGCATAAAAGCCTTAGAACGCCCAATGATATTCTCATAGAAACGGCTATGAGTCTCACAGATAGCGGCAGTGGCAAGGTTTTCGACATGGTATTCGTACATCTCGTCACTCCAGTTTTGGAATTCAAGACAGTGACCACCTTCATGGAGACAGGTAAAGACATTGCTTCTCCAATCCTCGATTAAAAATTTGGTTGTTACACGTGCGTCATTTCTATTTAAAGAATCGCTAAAAGGGTGAGCAGATTCCATGAGCGCGCCTTTTTCAAGGTTGTAATGGATTGCATTAAGCATTCTTATCGATAACTCTTTTTGCTTGTTCTTGTCATAAGCTTTAAGCTCAGGAATGTGGTATTTCTTTTGCTTTTCTTTCGTCTCTTTGAGAAGAGGGATAAGAACCTCTTTAAGAGGATTGAATATACTATCTACAACAGCCTCTGTCTCTCCAGGTTCATAAGCATCTAGGCAAGTGTCGTATGGTGTTTGTCCTTCTTTTTGCATTTTCTTAGCCAAAGCACGCGATGAATCAACTTGTTTTTGCCAATAAGGAAGCCATGAAGCAAAGTCATTTTTAGGGCGGCATTCTAACCACATCTCGTTGCATTTGGAGATGATATTTTTATATTCGACATATTCATCGATGGTGAAATTTTCCATGAATTCGATGTCTCTTGTTAGGCTTTCAAAGAGGCGTTTTTCCATCTTGCTTGCTTCTGGATCGTTCCTGCCTTCTTTAACGAGGGCGATATATTGAGGGTCCTGAGATATTTTTGCGAGTTCTCCAAACCAGTAATTGAGCAATTCATTTTGGTCACTGATAGAGTCTTTACCAGCCACACAAGCCATGTCGTAATAGAGGATTGAAGTTGTGTGTCTAAGTCTTCTGATGTTCTCCAAATATGGAAGAATTTTTAAGTATGTAGGGCAGTGTTTCATCTTTGTTGCCTCCTATAAAAAGTGTATGCCTATTGGCAGACACTTTGTAGTCAAAAGTTATCATTTTGTTCAAATGATTGCAAAGCCAAATTTTTCAAGCTTATCAGCGTTTGTGAATCCAAAAATTAGCGTGCTGAGCCAATTACAAATATTGTTTTTGGTAGTCTCTAGGAAAATAAGTGGTAAAACGTATGCTTTTTTGCGGTAAAGTGGGGCCAAAACTCGTTTTCTCGTGTGCAGAGGTAGATATGATAATTTGACTAAAATAATGCCGCTTTTCGCCGATGGTTTTTGCCGTTTTTTTGGAGAAAATGCAGAAGCCACAGAGAACGAAAAACTACCTTTTCTGAGGATTCAAATAGGCAAATAATTTGCTATCTATATCAGTCTAGACGGGTTTTTTTTGACCTCTAAAAATGACTTTTCTGGCATTTACAAAATTTTTAATATTTGTTGGTCGACGGATCAAAACTATATTTTTTACGACATTCCAAATAGTTTTTTTGAACTTATTTTATAAAAATTTTTATTTTCTAAAAAAATGGTGTAACCGCTTTCATGTTTATAAAAACGCTGCAAAAAGCCACTTTTCTACTAAAGTAGGGCATTTTTTTACATTATTCCAAGCGGTCGCCCTTTTTATATATAAAAAATAATTATTGAAATTCACTTGCTCTGTTTGATAATACCCTTACTCTCAGGAAAGGAGAGATGACTATGAAAAATATCAGTAAAGCATTGATGTTACTCAGCGCAGGAACACTCCTTGTGTTAGGTTCTTGCGACGTAACAAAGCCAGGTCAATCAACCCCAGTAGATTCTGCAGATACTGGTTCACTTGTTGATTCCGGCGAACCAAAAACAGCAACAAGAATCAGACACGCTGAAATCCCTTACTTGGAAGAAGGCGTTGCTCTTGACCTCGACAAGTACGTCACCATTGAATACGGTGACGGCTCAACCGACAAGAATTATGAAATCAGCTGCTCAAAATCCAGCCTCAAAATCCTTGAAGGGACACACAAAATCAAATCAGACGAATCAGACAGTTATGTTGTCGTCATCAAAGCAGGGGCTCTTACAACCAAACTCTCAATCGATGTCCTCAGCAACGAGCAAATCAAACTTATGGCGTTCCTTGCTCCGCTTGAAGATAACCCACGCAACTACTCAATCGACCTTAGCGCAGAAGATCAGAACGGTCAGGTGCAGTACTTATGGTCTTACTTCCACAACGAAAAATACACAGGCGTTTGGGACAAAGACAACCCAACAGAGACCGTTGACGATCCAGAAAGCGAAGAATACGGCGAACCAAACAGCACCATCCTTGCCGAATTAAGTGACGGTTCCGCTTATTGGGGTGCAGTTGGAAAAGATGCACAAGGCAACCCTAAAGCAGTCTTCGAACCAGGTCCAGTAAAGAACTGGGATTGGTACTACTTCACAATGGATCTCGTCCTTGATGCAGCAGACAGCAGATGGGAATCATACGAAGGTGAAGACGTCCTCATGATGAGCTCCACATTCTGTAAGAACCTCCTCAACTACGGATGCTCGCAGCTCCCAGATGATAGATACGGCTACCAGTACTACGGTGCTAAAGTCGTCGACTACATTGCAGACAACGCAGGTAATCCAGATAAGTACATCTTTGATTGCTTAGTCACAGATGGCACCACAATTGATACATGGGCAAGAGTCACACTCTATGATATCGGCGAGACAAACCCAACATTCATGACACAAGCAGTCACTGATGCTTCTTATGTCCCAGCTAAGATCACAGCAAACGAAGTCACAACAGCATTCGACGCAATCGATACAGCTGGTAACTACACAATGACATTGAAAGCATGGTCACGTTCAGGTGGTTCATCAATGGATCCTGTGACCCCAGCAGAAAGAGATGTTCCAGGAGACGCATGTGCAAATATCTTCGGCACAACCGACATGGTTCTCACACAGAAAGTCACCGCAAACGGCATCTATTCTGAACTTAAGTCTAAAGAACTCTCAGCAACAGCTAACGGTTATACTCCAGCAGCTGACTACAGCTTGACAGACGTCTCGGCAGTCTTCAATGCAGGCGGTCAGGCATATTCAGCAAGATATGATGGCACCGATGGTAGCGCTACAGCAGGCACAATCCCAGCAGCAACAGCAATCGCAGGCCAGACAAACGTCTTCCAGATCCCAGAAGTTAAGCAGTTAACAGCAGGTGCAGTTACATCAGCAGCAGTTGATGAAACAGTCTGGACACGTAAAACAGCTGATGAAGCAAATCACTTAGTTAGTTTCAGTGGTGAAGTCGGTGATAACGATGGTGTTTCCCTCCACGAAAACGCTCTCTTCCAGCAGCTTCTTGATATGTTCAGCAGCCAGAACTACGGAACATTAGAATCATTAGGCGGACGAGCAATGGGTACGGCTTGGACACGTGCAGAGGAATTCAACCAAGGCGACAAGCACGCTCTTACGCTCTACTCCTCATATGACTCATTCATTGTCAATACAGCAACCAACGAAGTTACAATCATGCTTGATATGTATGCTCCAATCGGTCTTGACAATGGCTACTTCGGAATGAGCATCACAATCGACCACATTGGCACAACCACCCATGACTTCAGCCCACTTGTCGCTGGGGTTCAGACACCTGGTTTATTAGCCTAATTGGCCAACTAAAATAACAACAATTGCCTCTGGGGGATCCGGTCTGGACCCCCTTTGGCTATGAATAAGGAGAAAAATTATGAATAAGAAACTTTGGGTACTTGGTGCAACCACTCTATTGAGTGCGGGTCTTCTTGCAAGCTGCGGACATAATGACAACAAAGACAAGAAGCAATACAACTACACCTACAATACCTTCCTCTCTTCTTCCCCAAAAAACTGGAACGTCCACTCATGGGAAACAAGCGATGAATCATACGTCGGCTCTTTCTGTGAAATCGGTCTTTATGACTGCATCCTCAACGAGACAAAAGATGGTTACAAATTCGTCACAGAAATGGCAAGCGAAATGCCAAGGGATGTCCTTGATGATTTAAGCGAAGAAGAATACGACTATTGGGAAAGTAACCCAACAGCAGGTTCCGCTTGGGAAATCAAACTCAACAAGAACGCATGTTGGGAAGATGGAACTCCAATCACAGCAGATGACTACCTCAAGTCAATGGAATTCCAGCTTTCACCAAAATACGCTAACTACCGTGCAGACAGCTACTTCGGTTCAAACCTCGTTCTTGCTAATGCAGAAAACTACTTCAAGCAGGGCCGTCAGACCGTCGAGTCATTCTACAAATACAAAAATGACACAACAGGCGAAGTCAAAGATGACTCAGGCTTCTACTATTTGAACCTTGGCAAATACACAGAATACGTTGGTTCAGTCTTCTCAAATGCAGGGGAAGACACAAACTTCTACAGCGTCCTCAACCAGGTTGCAGAAACATACAACGTCAAACTCCAGGCAGAAAGAATCATGAACGCATATTCTTACTACCTCTATGAAACCGTTGATAGAGAAGTCAACGCAGCTGACTGGGATAAAGTCAAAAAACCAAGCCAAGTTGACTCAAACTTAATCGAAAAATATAACGTCGACATCGATATTGACGTCTTCGATAACGGCTTCGATGCATTCGACGGCACACACAAATACATTAAAACAGTCAAAAACATCACCGATGGCTGGGTCGATAGCAACCTTGAAAACTACAGCTTAGACGCTCTTAAGAAAGACCTTAAAGATTTCGTCTATGCAGTTGGCCGTGGTAAAGGCGTCACAGCTAAATCATGGGCATGGAAACTCCCACTCTTCACACTCGTTTACACCTACGAAGGTGATCCAATTGAATTCGAAGATGTCGGTATCAAGAAGGTCGATAACGAAACAATCCGTCTCTACCTCGCTCGTCCAATCACAGAACTCAACCTCAAGTTCGCTCTCTCTGGTAACTGGCTTGTCAAAACAGACCTTTATCAGAAGCTTACAACAACCTTAGGCACAGGCTACCTTGCTACAACATATGGTTCCAACACAGCCGCAAACTACATGTCCTATGGTCCATACAAACTTGAATACTTCAAGGCAGGCGAAAAATTCACAATCGTCAAAAACGATAAGTGGTACGGTTGGAAAGATGGCCAGCACGAAGGTCAGTTCAAGATGGATAGAATCGAAACAAGAATCATCCCTAACCACGACACTGCTATGAACGAATTCTTAGCGGGCCGTCTTGATGACATCGATCTTACAGTTAAAGACTACCGTGAATATGGTAACTCAGGTCGTTGCACAACAACCTACGAATCATACACACAGAAACTTTCATTCAACACCAAGCTTGATAAACTCAAGCAGCGCCAGAGCGGCAACGATAACAAGACAATCCTTGCTAACAAGAACTTCCGTGAAGGTCTCTCCCTCTCCTTAGACAGAAAGTCCTTCGCTTCACAGGCAACTTCTGGTTCAAAAGGCTTCACAGGTCTTCTCAATGACTTATACCTTGCTAATAACAGCACAGGCGCAACATATAGAAGCACCCCACAGGGACAAAGCGTCTACACTTCTGTCTATGGCAAACTCGGTGGAGACAACATCGGTGATGATGTCGCTCTTCCAGAATCAGCATGCGGCTTCAACCAGAACCTCGCCGTCAAGTACACAGCTCTTGGCTTAAAAGAAGAACTCCAGTCATCAGTAGCTGGACACATCGAACCAAATAACACAATCCGTGTCGAATTCCGTGTTTACGACGATGAAAGCGACAACACAATCGCAGCTGTCAACTTCCTCACACAGAAATGGTCACAGCTCATCAGCAGCGCAGTCACAGCACTCAAGGCTGAAGGCGTCCTTGCTCAAAACGAAACAATCAACTTCGCTCTTGATATGGTTAAGGACCAAGACTACTACACAACCGCTCGTAACGGTGGTTACGATATGATCTTCTCCACATGGGGCGGCGCAGCTATCAACCCTTACGGCTTAATGGAAGTCTACTGCAAGAAAGACTTCACAAACTGCTGTGAATACGGCTTCACTGGCAAACAAGACCAGGCATTCCTCGCAATTGACGCAGATGGCGATGGCCTTGATGTCACAGTCGATCCATCTACAGGCGAAGTTTCCGGCGGTAAAGACTGGAAGTCATTCGACGGATGGTATGCTTACATGAACGACAGCGAAGACTGCAACGAAGCTCAGTATGGCGACAACGTCTTACCAACAGATAGCAACTACGACGATTACCTCCTCCGTCACAACCGCAAGCTTAACGTTCTTGCAGGTCTCGAAGCAGGTATCATCAACCGTTTCGAAGCTATCCCACTTGTTGCTCGCGGAACATCATCACTCAACGGTTTCAAGACTGAGAACGCAACAGACACCTACGTTTCCCTCATCGGTTACGGCGGCATCCGTTTCTTAGAATTCAACTACACCGACAGTGAATGGGCTGCATTCTGCAAAAAGAACAACAACAAACTCGATGACCTCTACAAGTCCTACATCAAAGGACAGGAATAATATCCTCAACATTTAATTAATAGCAGGGGCGCCAGACGAGGCGCCTCTGCAAAAACAAAAGAACAAGGCAAAAGAAAAACATCAGCATTATGAAAAACGAAGAAAAAGAAACAATCGAATCTTCGGAAGTGACGAAATCCGAAGAAGAAAAGATTTCTCCTTCTAATACTCCCTCAGAAGAACCCGAGCTTGTATTAGAATCAGATCGTCCATTCTGGGAGCGCTTCTGGCGCGGCTTTATTAATTTTTGGAGGAATAAGCAGACAGTAGATACGCTTAAGTACATTGGTCAGCGTCTCTTGCTCATGGTCTTCACCTTCATCATTATTTTCTTTATTTGTTTTGTCCTTGTCCGTCTTTTACCAGTCAGTGCCGATACAGGCATGAAAGACCCTGAAACCTTCTACATCAAAATGGTTGCTCAGGGCCGTTATATCCGTAATAAAGAAGGAAAATATGTCCCAACACCTGTTCTCCAACAGCTTGGCTTATTCATCCAGAACTTATTTAGCGGAAGCGATCATCCATGGGGTTATTCATATAAGATTGAATGGTTATCATCTCCTGTTGATATCCTTACCTCACATCTTGCCCCAACCATCCTTATCAATATCTACTCAATGATCATCTCCGTACCTCTTGGCCTTGGTCTTGGCATCTTCATGGCATTGCGTAAGAACCACTGGGAAGACCACTTCCTTAGCGTTCTCATCATGCTTGTCATCTCCGTCCCAAGCTTCGTGTACGCGTTCCTCTTACAATATTCATTTGGTTATGTCTGGCAAACCCTCCCTCCAATGGCAGCATCAGGAAGCGTTGGATACTTCTCATTTGAATATTTAAGATCAATCATCTTACCTATCTTATCAATGTGCTTTGGCTCAATCGCAGGCTATGCCCGTTACACAAGAGCCGAACTTACCGAAGTTCTCACAAGCGACTTCATGTTGCTTGCTAGAACAAAAGGCTTAAGTAGAGCACAGGCAACCGTCCGTCACGCTTTCCGTAACTCACTCGTCCCAATCTTCCCTATGATCCTTGGCGAAGTCATCAGCATCCTTAGCGGCTCAATGATCATCGAGAACATCTTTAACGTCAACGGCGTCGGTGGCCTTTACCTCCAGTCAATTCAAACTACTGATTTAGACGTATTCCAATTCGTCAGTATGTTCTATATCACAATCGGCCTTGTCGGCACACTTGTCGTTGATGTCTCTTATGGCATCGTCGACCCACGTATCAGAATGGGGAGCAGAAAATAATGGAACAAGAAGTTAAGAACACAATTGTTGCTGAAACCTCCCAATTATCAGCAGATCTCTTTAAGAGAAGTAAAACAGACGCTGAGTCATTACATGACCAGGCTTTTGAGACTAAGCCAATCTCATTCATGAAAGGCGCCATGATCCGCTTTGCTAAAAACAAGGCGTCTATTGTCGCGGCAATCATCATCGCTTTCATCGTCCTCTATGCGCTTATCATCCCACTTGTCTCTCCAAAGACATATGTCGACCCAATCGAATACCCAACCGGGTTCCAAGATCCAAACTTCTCATATGTCCTCCCATATAACCCAATGTTCAAGGGCAGTGGTTTCTGGGATGGAACAGAAGTCAAAAAAGGTCAGAACAAAAACACCTATGACATCTATGAGAATGATGATTCCAACCACAAGCCAATCGTCAAACTCGAAGGCATTGTCGAAAACCAAGTCGGCGCTACAAAATTCAAATCATACAACCTCCGTCTTGATAGCTACGCAATCGGTAATAGAGAAATCACAGTCACTCCTGAAGAATATGAAAAACTTGTTTCGTATGAACAGGAACATAACATCTACCGTACCGATAAAAGTATAATGAAACCTCTTCGTAACTATGTAGACTATCTTGATGAATACAAATTAGAATTGTTAGAAAAGATGAATCAGGCTAACGCTGATGGTATTCAGACAAACTTAACAAACGAATCAATCACCAACATCATTGACTACATGTCGACTTACTACAACCAGAACCAAAGAATCTGGTATAAGCTCGAAGCAGTCAAAACAGGCCAGGCAACATATTCCCAAAATAACTACCAAGCTATTAGAACAGCCAGTGGCGAACTTGTTGATATTTACACGAAAACTTCTACAAACGAACTCGTCTACGATAACTTCATAAACGGCGTTCATCATATCCGTGTCGACTATTACGATTACTTTGAATTCCATAATGGATTCTCCGCAAGATTCGTATTCGGCACAAACGGCGCAGGCCAGGATATCTTCCTCCGCCTTGCATTAGGCGCCAGATTCTCACTCCTTCTTGGCGTTGGCATCTCCTTCATCAACTTCGTCATCGGTCTTATCTATGGCGCTATCGCAGGCTATTATGGCGGAACCGCTGACTTAATCATGGAACGTGTTACGGACATCATCTCCTGTATCCCGTCCATCATCGTTCTTACTATTTGCTCTGTTCAGTTTACGAACAACACCGCGCTTAAAGATGCTCTTGGCATCTCAGGCATCTACATCCTTGCTTTCTTGGTAGCCTATGTCTATTCGGGCTGGATCGGCGTCGCTGGTACGACACGTATGCAGTTCTATCGTTTCAAAGGTCAGGAATATGTCCTTGCCTCAAGAACCTTAGGCGCTAAAGATAGACGTCTTATCTTCCGTCACATCTTACCTAACGCAGCAGGCACCCTTGTCACATCATCGGTCCTTATGGTTCCAGGTGTCATCTTCGGTGAATCTTCACTTTCATACTTAGGTATCGTCAACTTCACCACAAGCGGACTTTGCTCAATCGGTTCCCTTCTTAGCGAAGGTCAGAAAGCAGGTCTTGCAACCCACCCACACGTTCTCTTGTTCCCAAGTATCGTTATTTCACTTCTCATGATTTGCTTTAACCTCTTCGGTAACGGCTTACGTGACGCATTCAACACAACATTAAGAGGAAGCGAGGACTAATTTATGGCAGACATCATTAACCAAAACGAAAAAATCCTCGAAGTAAAAGACCTTCGTGTCTCCTTCAGAACAGACTCTGGCACCGTTAAGGCGGTTAGAGGCATCTCTTTCCCTTTATATAAAGGAAGAACACTTGCTATCGTCGGTGAATCAGGCTCAGGCAAATCAGTTACATCCAAAGCCATCCTTGGCATTCTTGCAAATAACAAGATCGTTGAAGACGGTCAGATCATCTATGATGGCAAAGACCTCCTTAAGATCACCGAAGAGCAGTTCACCAAACTCCGTGGCGTTAAGATCTCCATGATCTTCCAGGACCCTCTTTCATCATTAAACCCTATCATGATCGTTGGTAAGCAATTAACCGAGGCCATGGTTTTAAAACAAAAAGCGGATAAGAAAGAAGCCAACAAGACAATCAAAGTCATTGATGGCATTCTCGACGCTCTTAACAAAGAAGAAACCGCTCGTCTTCAGGAATATGTCAAAATCACACCTAAAGACACCCCAATCGATTTAAGTGACTTCAAGACTCTCTTCGATGAGGCTCTTGATAGCGAAATCGCAAAACAAAACGAAAAGATCAAAGCAATAATCCCTGAAATCCAAAACATCATCGACGGCTCGTTCGATGACCTTAAGGCAGTAGGGGAGAACTTCAAGAAACTTTGGAAGGCTCTTGAGGAATGCGAACTTAAGATCGCAATCGAGAAAGATAACGAAATCAGCGTTTTCCCTCTCATCGTCAAAGACTATGTCCAAAGCGCCGCTCTTTCCACTAAACTCATCGCTCAGCGCGACCAGTTAATGGAAAAGCACCAAATCAAAGACTTCTATGATCTCCCAGCAGATTGTAGAGCCAAGCTTCGTGAAGTCATCGTCACCCCAGAAGCATACGCAGAAAAACTCAAAAACGCCGCTATTTCCCTTGTCGCTCATCTTAAAGAGCTTCTTGGACGCGGTGATAACGAGAAAGAAAACGCAACCAAAGACGTCATTAGACGCTATCAGGATGCAGTCGTCGCTTCTAAAAAGGAACTTACTGCCAAAGAAGCAAGAAGACGCGCAATCAAAATGCTTCAGGAAGTCGGTATCAAAGACGCAGAAAAACGTTACGACCAATATCCATTTGAATTATCAGGTGGTATGAGACAACGTATCGTCATCGCTATCGCTCTTTGCTCATCTCCAGAAATCTTAATCTGCGATGAACCAACAACCGCTCTTGACGTCACAATCCAGTCTCAGATTCTTGAATTAATCAACGACCTCAAAGTCGAAAAGAACCTCTCAATCGTCTTCATCACCCACGACTTAGGTGTTGTCGCTAACATGGCTGACGATATCGCCGTCATGTATGCAGGTAAGATTGTTGAGCAAGGCACAGCAGAAGACATCTTCTATGATGCCCGTCATCCATATACCTGGGCGCTTCTTGGCTCTGTCCCAGACCTTGAGACAAAAGAGAAATTAAACGCTATCCCAGGCACCCCACCAAACATGCTTATCCCAGCAAAAGGCGATGCTTTCACCCCAAGAAATGTCAACGCTCTTGAGATCGATAGCCTTTATCAGCCACCATTCTTCGAAATCTCACCAACTCATAAAGCCGCAACCTGGACAGTTGATGAAAGAGCAGAAGAAATCCGTGCTCCTGAAATCGTCGTTAAGCGTATTGCCGCTGCCTTAAAAGAGCACCCAGAATACGCACCAAAACCGACAAATACAAAGAACTCTATTCTTAACTACATCAAGGAGGAGAAATAACAATGGCAGACGAAAAAGAATTAACCTCCTTCCAAAAGAAGATGGACTACGAAAACGCTGAAGTCCTCCTCGAACTTGATCACGTTAAGCAGTACTTCCGTTTCAAAAACAGCGAAATCAAATACCTCAAAGCCGTCCATGATGTCTCCTTCAATGTCTATAAAGGCGAAGTCTTCGGTCTTGTTGGCGAATCTGGATGTGGCAAAACCACAACAGGTCGTGACATTCTTCGCTTATATCCTGTCACAAGCGGCGAAATCCGTCTTGAAGGCGTTCGCATCAACTGTGGCACCAGATGGAACGAAAAAGAAATCAAGTTCACAAACATCAGAGCAAAAGAAAGAATCGATGCAATAGAAGCAGAGAAAAACGCAAAATACACGCAATTTGTTGATGCTTTCGGTGAAAAGTTCCATGAAGGATTTGATGTAAAAACCATCAAAAACCAGGAAAACCCTGAGAAGATCGCAATGTATGACATGTATCTTGCGGACATCGCGAAACTTGATGAGGAAATCGTTAAAGTCAAAGCCCATCAGGAACAAGTCCGCAAAGAGCAGATGGAAATCATCCGTCAGAAGAAGAGAGACAATAAATACGTCAATCAGAATATCCAAGCTCACGAAATCAAAGTTCTTGAAGAGAAATACGCAAACATGAGCGAAGAAGAAAAAGCCAACTTCGATTACCAAGGCGAACTTGCCAAGGCCCGTAAGATGACTCTTTCTAACAAAGTCCAGATGATCTTCCAGGATCCAATCGCTTCCTTAAACCCACGTATGACTGTCAGAAACATCATCGCTGAAGGTTTAATCATCAATGGAGTCAAAGATAAAGCCTTCATCGATAGCGAAGTCGAACGTGTCTTAAAACTCGTTGGCCTTGTCCCAGAACACGCAACACGTTATCCTCACGAATTCAGCGGTGGACAGCGTCAGCGTATCGGTATCGCCCGTGCAATCATCATGAACCCAGAACTCATCGTCGCTGACGAACCAGTTTCCGCTCTTGATGTCTCCGTCCAAGCCCAGGTCATCAACCTTCTTAACGAATTACGTAATGACCTTGGTCTTACCATCATCTTCATCGCTCACAACTTAAGTGTCGTTAAATACTTCTGTGACAGAATCGCTGTCATGTTCTACGGCAACTTAGTTGAACTCGCATCAAGTGACGAACTCTTCGCTCACCCAATGCATCCATACACAAAATCCCTTCTTAGCGCTGTTCCTTATCCAGATCCAATCATCGAGAAGAACAGAAAACGTGTTGCATATAATCCAGCAGCCGACCATGACTATAGCGTCCAGGGCCCATCTTGGAGAGAAGTCACCCCAGGCCACTTCGTAAGATGCAACGACGAAGAAGAGAAGAGATTCCTTGAGGAATATAAATAATGAGCAAAATCCCATTAGCGACACCTCGTCCAGGCACGCCTGAATATGAGGAGTACGCTAAGAAAAAACGTCTTAAGGGCGGCCTTATAAGCGCTCTTATCACGCTTACGATAATTGCAATATTTGTAGGGCTTCTTGTATATATCTCATATAGAGATGTAGTTGAGCCAAAACTCCTTGTGTTCCAAGTCTTAAGTGACGCGTTTGGAATATCAGGGGTTCTAGGCATTGGTATCTTCGGATTAGGCTTTGTCTCTTCTAAAGGCGCCTTCGACCTTGTCACATATTCGGTGAAGCTCCTATTCCTAAACGCATTCCGTCCTAAATATAGGAAGGAATCATTCCCAAAAACTTTCTATGACTACAAAGTCAAGAAAGACTCACTAGATAGAAAAGCGCCATTAATGATGCTCTTCGTCGCTCTAGCTTACTTATCAATCGGCATCCTAATGGCCGTGATATTCAATTCAATCGCATAATCGAAAGGAGAAAAAACATGAACGCAAAAAAGAAATTATCCTTAATTGCTCTTGCCTGCACTGGCATGCTTATGGCTTCCTGCGTCACTAACCCAGGAGAATCAAAAGATAGCACCCCAGCAACAACCTCAAGTCAGGCAACCTCAGCTTCGGCTCCAGCTTCATCAAACGCTAAGCCAGCCGACCTCACAGAGAAAGATTTGGCTAAAGGCATCACAAAATACACAACAGAAGCAGGCGTATTAGCCAACCTCACACGTTCTGGCATCTATGCCGCTAGCGGTGCACCTCACGTTAACTCATATCCTGAAACAGGCGTTAAGCAGAAACTCTTAGTTGCCCCAATCTCCTTTGTTAAAGATCCTAACGACAGACAAGACTACATCACTGCAGATCAGGCTCTCCTTGACAAAATCAACATGAGCTTCGTTGGAACAGATGAGGAAATCAAGCAAGCATCAGGAAGCAATATCACCTCAGTTAAGACCTTCTATGAAAGATCATCATTTAACAAAGGCGCATTCGACGTCGTCGTCCTTCCT
Organism: Bacilli bacterium; assembly: GCA_045598525.1. Classification (GTDB taxonomy): domain Bacteria; phylum Bacillota_I; class Bacilli_A; order RFN20; family CAG-826; genus UBA4951. The sequence goes on from JAZLMH010000028.1 coordinate 22,955, forward strand.
TGCTGGGTTGAATATAATGGCACAGCCACAGCGTTCAGAAATAGCGCAGGCGGACAAGCAGGCGTTGCTATGTCTAGCTATGTCAAATCATGGTATATTGCCGAATACGCTAAAGAAAACCATGGCAAACTCGGCGCATCTTGGAGCTATGACTGGAAAGACTTCGATAGTGACAAAGATGGCTATATCGATCTTCTCTGGCAGGTTTATGCATATCCATACGCAGATAACAGCACCGACTTCTGGTGGGCATATGTCACATACACTGGACAATCTCCAAACAAAGCAAATCCAAACATCATGACCCTTGCTTGGGCATCAACCCGTTTCATGAGTGACTTCAATGGCTATGACCCACACACATTCATCCACGAAACAGGCCACACCCTCGGTGTCAATGACTTCTACGATTATTCAAATACATGGAAACCAATGGGCGGCATCGACTTCATGGATCAGAATCTTGGCGATCACTGCGCATATACAAAATTCATGTATGGCTGGGTTAACCCATATGTCTTAAAAGAAGAAGATCTCGCTGATGGCAAAGTCGCTGAAATCACCCTTGGCGCTCAAACCCTCACAGGCGATTGCTTAGTCCTTGCTTCACCTGATTATAATGGCACAGCATTCGACGAATACCTCATGGTTGAACTCGTTGGTCCTTATGGCCTTTGCGAACGTGACTATAAGTCTGGCTATAGCGGTGTTACCGGTTTCACAAAACCTGGTCTTAGAATCACCCACGTTGATGGAAGAATGTACCAGACCGATCATAACACCCCAGTCTATGACCATAACCTCCTTGGAAGAAACGGTGGCGACACACGTGTCTGCAACACCCCAGGCGGCCGTATGGGCATAAGACGTGATACCGACTTCTGGCCAAATGAAGATGGCTCACCAAAGACATACTTCACAGAGCAATCACTCATCGAATCAAATATCGATGCAACAAACAACTGGACAGTTTCTCCAAATTTCACCGCAAATAACGGCTCACTCTTCGTTAAGAACCAGAGATTTACCCTCACTAAGAACAGTGGTTGGGCAAAAACCTTCATGCCAAGCGGCACAAACCTCTGGAACAAAGCAAAGACCATCACAGGTTGGAATGGCAACAAGCAGCAATTCACAATCGACGAGACAAAGACCTGTAACTACTATCTCAAGGTCAAGAACATCGTCGAAGATAAAGACGCTGGCGCTATCGCAACACTTGAAATCTATCTTGCCTAATAACTAAAACATCTAGGCCTCGAGCAATCGGGGCCTTTTGTTATATAATGTAGGCAATATGATTCTTGGAGTAGGGGAAATCCTCGTTGATCAAATTGAAGGGGAAACCAAAGCAGGCGGTGCTCCTTTTAATGTCATAGTCAATGCCCACCATTTAGGCGCGGACACAATATTCGTAGGTTCAGTAGGAAATGACGAAGAAGGGTCTTTCTTGATTAACAAAGTGAAAGAATATGGATTAGACCCATCATTCATAAAAATCGATAAAGAAAGAAAAACCACGAAAGCCATCGTAACCCTAGAAAAAGGTGAACGTTCTTTTAAGTTCGAGCGAGATAACACCGCTGACGCATATCTAGAAGAAATACCTGACGAAATAATCGATAAAGCAGACATCATCCATATAGGCTCTTTTTCGCTTTGCTTCGAAAAGGGAAGGAATTATATGTCTAAATTAATAAAACGCGCCCACGAGGCTCATAAAGAGGTCTCTTTCGACGTTAATTACCGCGAAGACATCTACGAAAGCAAAGAAGAAGCGAAACAAATAGCAAAAGAGTTCATTTCCATGAGCGATATCATCAAATTATCAGAAGATGAAGTGGAACTTCTTGGCGAGGAATTCATCGATAGCCTTAAAGGCAAGATGGTCTTCATCACCCTTGGCTCAAGAGGATCAGAATGTCATTACATCAACAAAGTGTATAAAGCAGATTCGATATACGTTAACCCAATAGACACAACAGGAGCAGGCGACGCTTTCATGGGCGCGATGCTCTATATGCTAGACACCCATAAGGATATGGATTTAGAACACGCCATGGAAATAGCAAATCAATATGCCGCAAGAAGCACCCTCCATGTCGGTGCAATCGACGTTTTACCTGCTCTTTAAAAACATCGACACAAACAAATATAGACGTTTTTTCCTTTAATTATTTTTTGGAGTCTTGATTATTTAGTAAACGTACGTAATAATGCACGTAGGCATTCATAGGAGGATAATTCATGACTACAGTTAATATCACCAATGCAAGACAGGAATTATACAAATTTGCAAACTCTTGCCTCAAATATAACGACGTGATCAATATTTCAACAAAAGAAGGGAATGTTATCATGATAAGCGAAGAAGAATACAACAATTTGTTGGAGTCTTTGTCTTTAGCTGGCATTCCAGGTATGTATGAAAGCATAGTCGAAGGCGCAAACACCCCATTATCCGAATGTGAGAAAATACAATGGAAATAGTTTTTACAAAACAGGCAATAAAAGATTTTGAAAAGGTAAAAACTAATCCATCTCTTTTGAAGAAAGTTAGATCTTTATTAACTTTAATCGAAAATAATCCTTTTGCTATTCCGCCATCCTACGAGAAACTCGTTGGTTTAGATTCCGTTTATTCCCGTAGGATTAACTTGCAGCATCGTTTGGTGTATCAAGTCTATGAAAGTGAGAAAACAATTAAAATCATCAGAATGCGGCCATATTACGAATAAATTAGCATAACAAGCAACCTAATTAGACGTCCTCCCAAATATTTAACTAGAGCATTAACCGCAAAAACCTTTTGTGGCATATATCTTTAAAACTAGTAGAATAGTCATGCTAATTATGAAACACATCAATAAAGTATCTTTTATCGGAACAGGTGCTTGGGCTACGGCTCTGGCTAATGTCACATCATCTAACGGCATAGAAACCGTGATGTATGGCATCATCCCAAGCGAAGTTAATGAAATAAACGAAAAACACACAAACTCAAAATATCTTGGTGATATTGCGGTTAATCCTACTGTCAAGGCAACCCTTAACATTGAAGAGTCGGTAGAAAACGCTGACATCATTTGCATCGCCGTTCCTTCAACTGCAATCGCAACCGTCGTAAATCAAATCAAACATCACCTTAATAAAGACGTCATTATCCTTAACGTCGCAAAAGGATTTGAGAAAACAACAAGGCTCACGATGGTTCAATATATCGAAACCATCATCAACAAAGATGACGTATTTGGCATTGTCTCTTTAGTGGGTCCTAGCTTTGCAGAAGAAGTAGCAAGCAAATCGCTAACCGCGGTTGTTGCATCGAGCGAGAACGAAGAAGCCGCTAAAATCGTCCAGCAAGCATTCTCAAATGACTGGATTCGCGTTTACACAAACACAGACGTCATAGGCGCATCGATTTGCTCATCCCTCAAAAACGTCATCGCTTTAGCTAGCGGCATCCTTTCCGGCTTAGATATGAAAGCAAACCCTCAAGCCGCTTTGATCACTAGAGGCATGGCGGAGATAACTCGTTTTGTCATCGCGATGGGTGGCAAACCTGAAACATGTTTAGGCTTAACTGGCATCGGCGATCTCGTCTTAACGTGCACAAGCAAAACAAGTAGAAACTTCCAAGCAGGATACATGATTGCCAAATACGGTCTTGACTACTTCAAGAAGAATTACGAAAAAACGGTTGAAGGCATATTTGCATGCGAAATTGCTAAAGAAATCGCAGAAGAAAAAGGAATATACGCTCCAATTGTTTGCTCAGTATACAATTCAGTGTTCTTAGGCAAATCTCCAAAAGAAGAAGTCTATCGTTTAATGAAGAACGCTCTTAAGAGCGAATAAACACAAAAACAAATATTAAAAACCACGAAACAAATTCGTGGTTTTTGTTATAATCTCCACATGGATATCAAAGAAAGATCTATAAAACTCGGAATCGTCCTTGAAGGCGGAGCTATGAGAGGCATGTATACTGCCGGTGTTTTAGACACCTTCATGGAGTGTGGATTAAAGCCAGACATGTTTGTCGGAGTCTCTGCCGGTGCTCTCTTTGGTGTCAATTTCCTCTCAGGTCAAAAGGGCAGGGCAATCCGTTATAACTGCAAATATAACAAAGATAAGAATTATTTAGGCCTTAGACCACTTCTAAAAGAAGGCAATATCATCTCAACCGAGTACGCATATTATAGGGTCCCTCACGAATTAGATCCTTTTGATGATGAAGCATATAAAAATAACCCTGCAAAGTTCTATGCGGTAATAACCAATATGGAAACCGCTAAACCTGAATACGTTCATATCACCAGCGTTTTCGAGCAAATGGACACCCTTCGTGCTTCTGGTTCTATGCCTGCGGTATCTAAGCCAGTTGTCCTTGATAACAAAGAATATCTTGACGGAGCAATAGGGGATAACATCCCATTCAATTGGATGCTTAATCAAGATGTCGATAAAGTCGTGGTTATCCTCACAAGGGACGTGTCATATAAAAAGAAACCAATGCTTAAGATAATGGTGAACAAATATAAGAAGAAGTACCCATTATTCGCTAAAGCAATGGCGAATAGACACGTCTTATATAACTCGCAAGTTGAAGAATTAAAGAAGCTCGAAATCGAAGGCAAGGTCTTCGTCATCAGGCCTTCGATGGAAGTGAAGATAAGCCGCACCGAAAGAAATGAGAAAAAGCTTAGAAACATATACGCTTTAGGGCAAAAAGACGCCAAAGAACGTTATGAAGCTTTGCTTGAATACTTAGAAAAGTAAAAGGAGAAGAAAAGAATGAAAAACTACAAAGCCATACTCTTCGATATGGATGGCACCTTGGTCCCAATGGACATCGACGCCTTCACAAACGGATATTTCAAAATCTTATGTAAGAAACTCGCCCACCATAACATCCCTAGCGAGATGATCGTCAAATGTATCTGGGCAGGCACCAAAGCCATGGTCATGAATGATGGCAATAAAACCAACGAAGAAGTCTTCTGGGAGAAATTCGAATCCCTCATGCCAAACGCAAAAAGCCTTCTTGAAGAAGAATGCAAAGACTTCTATGGCAATGAATTCAAACAAGCAATCGCCTTCACTTCGCCAAACCCATTAGCAAAAGAAGCAGTGGAATTAGCAAAATCAAAAGGCAAGACAGTCATTCTTGCAACAAACCCTCTCTTCCCTATGCCAGGCCAGGTAACAAGAATGGGATATATTGGATTAGTCCCATCTGACTTTGCTTATGTTTCTTCATTCGAATGTGAAAGATTCTGTAAACCAAATCCTAATTACTACAAAGACGTATTAATGAAGAACAACTTAAAGCCAGAAGAATGCCTTATGGTCGGCAACGATGAATACGAAGACGCTTGGAGCGCTTCAACCTTAGGAATGGATTGCTATCTCATAACAGATTGCCTAATCCCAAGCGATAAATATCATCACGTAGGACAAAGAGGCACATTCAAAGAATTCTTCGAATATCTCAAAACCCTATAGAGAATAACAAATTGCGACCTTGAAAAAGATCGCTTTTTCTTTTGCGACACCGCGTACAAATCAAGTCAAAAACTCTCATTTTTCTAGATGGTGACTGGTTTATTTCTCTTTTAAAATTCCAACGTTAGTTATAAACTAACTGTAACAAATAGATTAGTTTTTAACTATTTGACTAACTTTCATAAGGAGAAACCGCATGAGAAAGAATAAGTTTTTTCTTCTCGCTGGTGTCGTAGGCTTACTCGGCGCAGGCCTTTATGCTGCTAAAGAACAAGCCAAAACCCCAGTCATTGAAGAAATGAAACGAGCTGTCGGTGGCGAGACTCTTTTACTTGAAGCAGAAAACGCTTATGTAACAGGATCATCACACGTCGATGGCCATGATTTCGTTGAAGTCGGAAAGACCAGCGATAATCCAGCTCATCCAACAAGCGGCGGTAACAGCATCGGCTATTGGGCAGTCGCAGGCAACAAAATCACTTGGACCGTTCAAGCAACCGCAGCCGTTAGTGGCGCTACCATGGAGTGGTGGATGTGTAATGGTGACACACAAGCAAAAACATTAAACGAGTCACTTAAAGTCACAATCAACGGAGCTACCGTTGCTTGGCAAACAAGCCAAATCCAGGGCAGAGAAGGAAACAAATGGGCAAACTGGGCTGCAATCAATGGAGGAGCAGCTTCCTTCAAAGCAGGCAGAAACATCATCGTCCTTGAGAACTTGGATGGCATGAACGCAGCAGTCGATTGCCTTAACATTGGCCTTCCAGCAGGCGCACAGGCAGTTGTCGAAGTCCCAACAGACAAAGTTGCACCAACTCTTACGAATCTTGGAGTAGAAGGATCTCCAAAAGTCGGAGATGAAGTCAAAATCAAATATGACCTCACTGATGACATCAACACTGCAGCAGAATGCAAAGTCGAATTATCCGTCACATACGAAAAAGGCACAAAACATTCTGAAAAAGTCGAAGTCGCTAATGGCAAATTCACCGCAGCAAAAGGCGGCAAATATTCAATCACAGCTACCGCAGAAGATGAAACCGGCAACAAAACCGCAGAAGTCAAAGCAGAAGTTCAGATTGGCGAATATGTAGAAGGCGGCGAAGCAGCACCTGAAAGCACACCAGCAAAACCAAATAACGGTGGCAACCAGGCAGCTCCACAAAGACAGTGGGAAGACAAAGATACCGGCATGGTCGTCTTTGGCGTCACAACAGGCTTATCGGTCTTATTGATCGCTGCAATGATCGTTATCAGAAAACTCAGACCTGATTTGTTCGAGAAAAAGAATGAAGAGCAATCATCTTCATCTGATAAATAATTAGGAGGAAACAGCAAATGACACATTATCTTGAAATTGCTGGTCAGGACATCGCTACCTGGGATTGGTGGGTATCTCTTACAATCTTTGGCATCGCTCTCCTTGCCCTCACATTGACATACTTCGTCGTTAGATTCGTCCTTGCCTTTGTCGGCAAAAAGGAAGCCGCTAAGAAAGGTGGAAAGATCGTCACCCGCATCGTCACCCCAATCATTGGTGGCCTTGCCCTTATTGGTATGATCGGCGCTCCAGTCCTTGTCACAAACTGGTCAAACATCTATATGGCTATTACTGGTAACGCTGGTATTGGAGCTATCGACACAGAATCATCAAAGTTAGCAGCAGCAGAAGCAGCTGAGAACATTGTCACAATCCAAAAAGAAGGCACAACACTTCTTAGAAACGAAAATAACTGCCTCCCACTTAATGTTGAAACAAACAAAAAGGTCAACATCTTCGGTGCAGGCGCTTATGGTATGTTCTATGGCAACGGTGGTTCTGGCGCTGTCCAAACAACCTACCGTCCAAACTCTGCTCATAAAGATAGACAAGTAGTCAAATTCGAAGAAGCCATGAAAGAAGCAGGCTTCGAAATCAACGAAAACCTCTTTAACCTCGTTAAGAACTACTTCCCTGTCACAGCAGGAAACACAGAAACATCAAACTCTGATAGACCTTCACGTACCCCATATTCAATCGCTCCATCCGATAACAAAATCGAATGTGGCGTTAACACATATGGCTACCCTGAAATCGTCAGAACCTGTCTCCCATACAACCATGAACCAGAAAGAAGCGCATATGAGCAGACCTATCCACAGATCGAGTCTGGCAAAACACTTCTCGAAGACGCAAAAGAATTTAGTGACACCGCATTCTTCGCCATCTCCCGTTATGGCACAGAAGATAGCGATATGAACTATAGCGAACTCACCCTCAAGAAGAATGAAAGAGAAGTCATCTCCATGCTTAGAGAGAACTTCGAGAAAGTCATCATCCTTCTTAACGTTTCCCACGCTATGGAACTTGGTGAGCTCGAAGAACTCGGCGTTGATGCAATCATGTTGATCGGTCAGCCAGGCTTAACCGGCAACACCGCAGTCGCATCAATCATCAAAGGCGAAACAAACCCATCAGGCAAACTTACTGATACATGGGCATATGACGTTAAGTCCGCTCCTTCCTATCAGTTCATGGGAAATGACACAACCCAGACCTACTCAAATAGCAACGAATCATATGTTGCTTACACTGAAGGCATCTACGTTGGTTACCGTTATTATGTAACCCGTGGCATGACCGATCCAAACTTCAACTATAGTGATATGGTTCAGTATTCCTTCGGTCATGGTAAGAGCTACACCACATTCGATAAGTGGATTGCAGCCCACACACTTGATAAAGATACAGGCAAAGGCAAAATCACAGTCTCTGTCAAAAACACCGGTGAAAGAGCAGGCAAAGAAGTCGTTGAGCTTTATAGCCACGCTCCATACACTGGCAAAATCGAAAAATCATATTACAACCTCTTCGCGTTCAAGAAGACCAACGTCATTGAACCAGGAGACACAAAAACATACGAAATCGAATATAACCTCAGAGACTTAGCATCATGGGATAGCGAAGAAGGCTACTATGTCAACGAAGCAGGCGACTACGAGCTCTCTCTTAGAGATAACGTATGGGATTTAAGTGTTTCTCAGGGCCACGACAACACAATCAAATTCAACCTCCCACTCATTGAATACAAAACTTCATATCAGACAGAGGTCGAATACTCCAAGCAGTTCATCGATGCAGAAGAAGGTCCAACCGACACTCCATTAACATATCTCAAACAAAGCGATTGGGATGGAACATGGACATCCACAAGCGACCTTAGAAGAGTCGCCCTTGATTCACGTCACAATGAGCAACTCAACATCCAGTCAAAGAAATGGTCAGATAACCAAGTCGATGAAGGCGATATCACCGTAGGCGAAGACAATGGTCTCACATTAAGAGATCTCAAAAACGCTGATTGGGATGATGATAGATGGGAACCACTCATCAACCAGATGTCAGTCAGAGATCTTGAAAACTTAGTCGAACATGGTGGCTTCCAAACAGCTGAAATCAGATCGATCGGCAAAGCAAAAGCAACCGACTACGACGGTCCTGCAGCAGCATTCCACTCCGGTTCAGGTCACCCAAGCGGTGTCATCATCGGTGGTTCATGGAATATTGACGCAGCTGTCTTATTCGGCGAATCAATTGGTAAAGAAGGCGCAGCATCAGGCTTAACCGGCTGGTACGCTCCTGGTATCAACATTCACCGTTCTCCATTCGGCGGACGTAACTTCGAATACTATTCAGAAGATCCACTCATCTCAGGCATGATGGCAGGCTACACATCAAAAGGCACAATGGAATATGGTGTTTACTGCTACGCAAAACACATGGCTCTTAACGATCAGGAAAAGAACCGTGTCAAAGTCAACACCTGGTGCAATGAACAAGCAATCCGTGAAATCTATCTCCGTCCATTCGAACTCTATTCAGATTTAGGCGGTATTGGTTACATGACATCCTTCAACCGTATCGGCGCTACATGGTCCGGTGCACATGAAGGCATGCTTACCCAAGTCGTCCGTAATGAATGGGGCTTCCATGGCGTTGTCGTCACTGACTATGTCAATGACCACAGCTACATGGGCGTTGCTCAAGGTTTAAGAGCGCAAAATGACCTCTACCTTGACCCAAATAACTCATCATCAACTGCAGTCACTGCATATAACAACACACCAAACGATATGATCAAACTCATGAAGAGAAGTGCTAAAAACATCCTCTTTGCATGTGCTCACTCAAATAACGTTTGGGATGCAGCAGACTTCGAAGCAGTCGGCATCACGCTTGAAAAATAGTTATTAACGAAGTTAACAGGCTCAAAAAAGAGCCTGTTTTCTTTATGCGCAATTAGAAAACATAAAAAATTGCAAAAAATTGTGAATTGTAATAACCTAAAGTTGATAAATCACAAAAAAATATAAAAATTTGTGAATACTCAAAGAAAAAGGATTGGAAATCACAAAAAATGGAAAGATCAGGAAAATTAATAAATAACCTTGGCGGCGAGTTAAGCTATCTATCTTTTAAACCAACCCCACTTCAAGAGATCGTGATAGAGCAAGATCAGGAAATGATCGACCTTTTGATAAAAGCGTCATCGAAGATCGAGGCCCTGAACGCCATAACCGACCGTATTCCAAACAAAGACCTTTTTCTTGCCATGTATGTTAGGAAAGAAGCCCTTGTATCATCGCAAATAGAAGGAACGCAGTGCACACTAGAAGATTCTTTCGATCCGCATAACGAAAAGAATACAAACGCTGATATAAGCGAAGTCATCAATTACATAAAAGCGGTAGAGGCTTCAAAAGACCAATTAAATGATCTTCCTCTTTGCAACAGGCTAATAAAATTTGCCCACAAAGTGATGATGAACAATGTAAGAGGCAAAAACAAAACACCTGGAGAATATAGAAAAACACAAAACTGGGTAGGAGGAACGTCCTTGGAAAACGCTAGGTATGTTCCGCCTAATGTAGAAGACATGAACATCGCCATGTCCGATTTAGAGAAATACATGAATGATGATAACGGTTTAAATCCGTTAATAAAAACCGCTCTAATTCACTATCAATTTGAGACCATTCACCCATTCTTAGATGGAAACGGCAGAGTTGGAAGACTCTTGATTTCCTTATACCTCATGGATAAAGAAATAATCTCATCGCTTGTTCTGTATCCATCCTGTTATTTAAAAGTTAATCAAGTCGAATACTATGACCGCCTAACCGAAGTCAGAAAGAAGGACGATTATGAGCAGTGGATCAAATTCTTCCTTGAAGGCTTATATGAAACCGCAAAAGACGCAATAGAAACGATTGACGAATTAACAAAACTTCATGAAGAGACTCTAAGCTTATTCGATTCACTTTCTAGAACGAAAAAGAACAAAGCGATAGAAATCTTATCTTCTTTAGAAGAATGGCCTATAACTGACATCTATGGCCTCGCCAATAGAACCGGTCTTTCCTATATGAGCGTTGCTTCTTATGTCGATTATTTCCTTCAAAAAGGAATTCTTAAAATCTCTCATAGTGATGGCAAAAGAAGAATATACTTCTACGAAAAGTTCATAAGCATCATAAGAAAAGATACTTAAACGGCATATTTATTCATTTGGCAATTGCATTAATCGCCATGCTTAATTCCGATTACTGTTAAAGATTCTCATAAACGTGTTGTTTTAAAAACAAGCATCCAAGACTACGAATTGGATGCGAAGAATTTCATAGAATCAATTTGGAAACAGAATCAAGATTAGTTCTTACTTCTTTGAATATGGTTATGCCAATGTTTTCCTAGGCTATATCCTGAGCCTGTTTTTTGTCATATAAAGACAATTCGCTGCATAAAAATTGCTTAGACAATAATAAACAAATGTTTATATTGCTTGAGAAACAATATAGAATTTAATGTATAAAATGTATTGATAATACAAGAGGGTCTTATTTTTTGCCCGCCGAGAAAGGAGTTTTTATGAAAAAGTTTCTCAAAACATTAACAATACTTGCCTTCCCTTTTATGATCGCTAGCTGCGCTAACGAAGGCGGAAACAGCAGTCCTGCTGATGAATCAAAACCAACATCTTCAATAACCTCGATTGCTGGTTCTTCTGCCCCAAGTGTTCAGTCAAGCCCAACTCATGTCCATAAATGGGACACTACCTGGTCTACTAACGGCACCCAGCATTATCACGCTTGCGCTGAATGTAATGAAAAGAATGATGCCGCTAACCACGAATGGGGCGAATGGAAGACTCAGAACTTAGGTACAAAGATTGACGATGCACGTTTCAATAACTCAAGCGTCAAATTTAGAGAATGCACAACCTGCCATTACGAAGAGATTGATTCATCATTCGCAATGCTTCCAGAGATCAGATTCACATTCGATCCAACCGATCCAAACGCTAACTTCGCTACGGCTGCAAGAAGTACAGATGTCACTAGACCAAACGTTTCTGGAACCATCAGCATCACCAATGCTGGCGAATATAACACCACAGATCCTCTTGATGCCACAATGAAGGTCAGAGGAAACCAAACCGCTGGCTTCGACAAGAAGGGCTTACAGATCAAATTTGAAAAGAAACAGTCGATGCTTGGCCTCAATGGCGGTAACAAGTTTAAGAAGTGGGTCCTCTTAGCAGACGCTAAAGACACAACCATTTCAAGAACCGCTTTAGGTCTTACCATGTGTAAAGGCGTCGTCGCAGCAGACTCCAAAGTCTGGTACTCAGATTTCACACCTGTATCTGTCTATCTCAATAACACCTACTGGGGCATGTACATGCTTGCCGAACAAAAGGAAGTCAAGGATGGCAGAATCAAACTCGCTGAGCCAGGAGAAGATACCTCAACAGAAATCGGATACAACTTCGAGCTTGACTACTACGCTAAGGACGAACCAGCCAAAGGCGCTGACGGTGATCCAACCTTCTCCATCAGCTATGGCAATTATTTCACAAAAAATAGCTTCAATATTGAAAACTGCTTAGCTAACTCAGGTTTAGGCGTTGTCACTACCTACACCATGAACTCCGAAATCACAGATAGCACAGCTGGCGAAAACGCTCAGATCAATGATACCAACAGCCAGCAAATGAGCTTCATGAAAAATAGACTCCAGGCTTTATTCGGTGTTTTGGCTGAAGGTTCAAAGAATAGAGTTGCCAAAGACATTAACGCAAGCAACCAAGTTGTTAATGCCGCCAGTGGAACTACCGTTAGACAAGCCATCGAAAAGCACTTTGACCTCAATACTTGGGCAGAAGGCTTCATCATCAACGCAGTCTGCTTACCACCAGATGTAGGTTACTCTTCCTTCTATTTGTCCTTTGACAACACTCCTACTGGAGACAAGAAGTTAAGATTCGACGTTCCATGGGATTTTGATAGCAACTTCGGTAACAGAAGAAACTTCATCGAAAAACCAGACGTTGCAAGCACAGGCAGTGGTTGGGGAGCACAATCCTATGACCCATATTTCATGGACAGAACCGCTAATATGTGGCTCCAGTTCTTAGGCAAGATGGATTGGTTCATGAACGACTATGTCAAACCAAAATGGAATGCCGCTAGAAACAACAACACCTTCGAGAACATGATCAGCTTAGCTAATACTTTCTATAAGTATTACGATGGCGAATATGTTAAGAACTTCACCAAGTGGACAACCACCCAGGCCTCTGATAGCAATGTCAGCAGCTACTTCAATGGTGACGGTGTCAATAGTGGTGAGCTCAGAAAACCATTCGTCAACGTTAACGAACGCAAAGACGCACAGAAAGAAACCATCAACTGGTTGGCTAAACGTGTCAATTATCTCGAGAACAGATGGGTTTCAAATAGCACAAGAACTCCTCTTGCAACCATCAAATAATCTCGACAAATAAATAATTAAAACCCCCTCGTCCTGAAATGTACCCCTAATCCTGGACAAATCTAGGAAAGGGGGTTTTAATACTAACGACGCCAGTTGAATAAGTTTATTTCTTCGTTATGATGTCTTTTTGCATATCCTTACTCGCTTTTAAATAACCAGCAAGCACAGATTCGTAATATTTCTTATACTCTTCGTTCTTGATCTTCTTTAGATTCTTTTCAAGCATCAACGCCTCTCTAGAAGAATCGGCAATCTGCATGTTATTTTCTAATTTATAGGCAACAACATTCTTAACGACATCCATTCTCTTTTCGAATAGTTCGATGATCTTGTTATCAATCTCATCGATCTTGTTTCTGCATTCAATAAGCTTGTCCATAACAAAATTCTCCGAAATTACATGAGGATGGATCCTAATGGGTATCCAATAACTAAAGCAATGACCACGCTGATAACCATAAGAAGTGACCCATATATCAATACATCTTTAGTGTCGCAGTAATCACTTCCCGCGACAATTGCGATATGAGGCATAGAAGGAGGGGTGGCAAACGCAAATGATGCAAGCATGCCAATAATACTAGCAACAGCAGGAACGCTTAATGTTGATGAAGTTGCGATAAGGATGGATGCTGCAACGGTGCTAACCAATGTCGCAGTGACCATATTAGAAGAAAGGTTGGTCTGTAATGCTGCCCAGAAGGCAAAGATGATAAGAAGGGCGATAGCAGGCAATGATGATAATGAAGAGCTTAAGTTGTTCTGAAGGAAGGCTTTGATACCGATTGCGTTATCAGTTAAAGCCGCACCAAGAACAAGAGTTGCTGCGCACATCATAAGAGCAGTCCAAGGAACGCCATTCTTAAACGCGTCATCAAGGGTGATGATAGGTTTGCCATCAAATTTGATGATGCATAAGAGAAGAACTCCTAAGATTGGAGGCATAGCCGTGCCGTATTTGTTAATTGCATCATAGAATTCTGGAGCGCCATCTTTGAAGAAAGAAGGAACGATCCAAAGAAGAATGACAAAGGCGAAGATTGAAAGAATCGCTATTTCTTTCTTTGTGATTTTTGAACTTTGTTCTGTCTCATTACTAACGCTTACGGAATCCTTTGATAAGGTAGATGTATCAACATTGCTTAATTTAGAAACGTCAGGTCTAACGATGAATCTGAAAGCAAGAAGCATCAAAACGAATGTAATCAAGCCAACAGGGATAGCCATGCCCATATAGGCAAGAGGAGAAACATTAACATTTGCGGCGTTCATTGCAAGAACTGGGAAAACGTGAGCGATAGGGGTCATGCCACTAGAAATGGATACGGTAAACCCTAAGCCCATCATAAGGACCTTTGCAACCTTATCGTCTTTTTCAATGCCAGCGATTGCAAACACTTCATTAAGAATTGGAAAGATGATAACGAAGAGAACGCTTGGAGAAATAAATAAGCCAAGGACAAGAACCGCTAGTAAGAATAGTGCGATAAACCAGTTTCCGCTCTTTTTCGCTAGTTTGGTAGAAATAAACCATATAGCGACCCTTCTAATAAGCGAGGTCTTTGATAAGGCATATGTGCAGATAAACGTAAACAATAAGAAAATGAATGTCGCATTACCAAAAGACTTAGATAATGCGGAATTAAATCCAATATTTTCTAAGAACGCTAGAGCGAAGATACAAAGAAGAGATGGCCAATCGATGCCGATCGTGAGCCATAAGATAAGTGATCCAATGAATATGGAAATAACGCCCATCGCATCGCTTGATAAACCTTCTGGCCCTGGAATGAATCTTCCAAAAAAGCACAAGGCAATGCAGATAGGGATAATGATCAATCTATATATTTTGTTATCCTTCAATTTCATTTTGCTACTTTCCTTCTTAATATATCGTTCTTCTTTAATGGGATATCTGTTTCGATGGTGAAGTGGTCATTGATTTTGTTTATGACCTCAACGGCATCGCCATTTTTATCTTTGACCTTATCGACAACGAACGTTTCGTTGAAATGTTCGCTTGGGGATAAGACTTCAAGAGTCTCGCCTTTGAAGAATCTGTTTCTGACGCGCACAAGAGCTTTGCCATCTTTTGAATCTTCGAGAACAATCGCGATGAACTCATAATCCTGTGTGTACTGCGATGATTCGATATAAGTCTTCTTATCGTCCCCGAAGTAGAATCCTGTGGTGAATGGCCTATGGCTTGTCTTCTCTAATTCGGCAACATAATCGAATGGAGCAGGGGAAGAAGATAAATATGCATCGATCGCTCTTCTATAAGCGTTAACGACTGTCGCAACATAATAAGAAGACTTCATTCTGCCTTCGATCTTAAATGAAGAGATGCCTGCTTCAACAAGCTCACCGATATGATCGGCTAAGCACATGTCTTTGCTATTGAGGATATATGTTCCTCTCTCGTCTTCTTCGATTGGGTAATATCCAGGAACGTTATTTCTTGTATCTAATGAATGAAGGGCAAAGTTCCATCTGCATGGTTGAATGCATTCGCCTTTGTTCGAATCTCTTCCGACGAAGTAATTTGATAACTGGCATCTTCCTGAATAGGAGATGCACATTGCCCCATGGCAGAAGCATTCGATATCAATATCTTCACCGACGGCGTCTTTAATTTCTCTAATCTCGTTAACTGATAATTCTCTTGCTAAAACAAGGCGTTTCGCACCTAAAGCCACCCACACTAAAGCGGATTCTTTGTTTGTGATATTTGCCTGAGTTGATACATGGAGTTCTAGTGAAGTGTGTTTTTTCACCAATGAAGCAACGCCTAAATCAGAAACGATAACCGCATCAACCCCAATGGAATCAAGTTCCTTCAAATAGATAAGCACCCCATCCATATCCTCGTTATGAGCAAGGATATTGACTGTGACGTATAACTTAACCCCGTTTTCGTGGCATAAAGAAACGGCTTCCTTGATGCCGTCGATATCAAAGTTCGTGCCATACGCTCTAAGACCAAACTTCTTTCCGCCAAGATAAACTGCGTCAGCTTTGAAATAAATCGCGGTCAATAAACTTTCTTTGTCGCCAACAGGGGCTAATAACTCTAATTTCTTCACGCTTAATATAATACCCATAAATGAACTTAAATGATAATATAACTAAAGTTATGAGTGAGTTATTGTCCCCAGCAGGAAACCTTGAATCCTTCTATCTAGCAATCAAGAACGGCGCTGATGCCATATATTTGGGGTTAGATAAATTTAGCGCAAGAGCATACGCTTCTAATTTCAGCATCGACTCACTCAAAGATTTAGTGACATATGCTCATCTTAGAAACGTCAAAATATATGTCACGATAAACACGATCATCTATGGCCATGAACTTCCTGAAGTCTATAAGACCATCGATGAACTTGCCTCAATCTATGTTGACGGCATAATTGCCCAAGATCTTGCGGTCATTAATTACATAACAAACACATATAGATCCATATACGCTCACGCATCAACCCAACTTGGCATTGATGACATATATGGAGCAGAGCTTTGCAAAGACTTAACCGTAAATCGTGTGGTTTTTGCTAGGGAAACCAGCTTAGAAACGATGAAGAACATCAAAGATAAGCTTGGTATTGAAGTGGAAGCTTTCATCCATGGAGCCTTATGCGTCTCATATTCAGGCAACTGCTTTATGTCGAGTGCAATCGGCGAAAGAAGCGGTAACCGCGGAAGATGCGCTGGATGCTGCAGAAAGCTTTATACTCTTGTAGACACAAAAACAAAAGAAGAAATAAAAACAGGATACCTTCTTTCGATGAAGGATCTTAATGTATCAAGTAGCCTCAAAGACTTCTCTTTCGTTGATTCCCTTAAGATCGAAGGAAGAATGAAAGAGCCTTTCTATGTCGGAAGCGTGACTAAATACTATAGAGACGTCCTTGATAAGAAATACCCAGATAGGGACACTCTGAATAAAGTGTTCAACCGCACATACACAAAAGGCTATATCCTTGGTGAAGATAAAGAAAATATCACAAACATCGATAGACCAAACAACTTCGGCTTTCCAATCGGTAAGGTGGAACGTGCTTTCAAAAACAAAATAATGATTAGATTATCTTCGCCTCTTAACAAAGGCGATCAGATTAGAATCGAATCAAAGAACCCAGGAGAAGAAATCTCGCTCGCGGTAACCAGGCTCTTCGACGCCTCTTTTAATGTCGTTGAATCATCAAAGAGATTGTGCGTCGTCGATTGCAATAAATGGGTCGAGATAGGCGCTAACGTATATAAAACCAAAGACAGTGAATTCGTAACTAGAGCAGAAAAAGAATTAGAGCAAAACGAGAAGAAACTCGAGATCGATGTAAGATTCGTCGCGAAATTAAATGAAAAGATGTCACTTCGCCTTAGATATAAGAAACATGAAGTTACAGTTTCATCTAACTACGTCGTCACTAAAGCAACAAACAAGGCGACCACCAAAGAAAACGTATATAACCAGCTTAATAGAATTAACGACACCCCATATAAGATCGGTAATATCAGAATCGAACTTGATGAGAACGTTTTCCTTCCCGTCTCTTCAATCAACGACATGAGAAGAGAAGCAATAGAGAAACTCAATGAAGCAAGACTCGACAATGAAGTCATATATAACGACTCGCCAGATAGAATCATTCCTAAGAAGCATGAGCTAATAACTCCGGAAATAACTGTAGAAGTTAATAACGAGGTTCAATACGAAGCCGCTAAAGAATGCGGAATCAAACATATATACTTCAAAAATAAGATTAGAAGAAACCACGATACATATAAAAAACTAGATGGAGAAGTCCTTGTCGGAGGTTTAGGCGGAGTTAAGTACTATAAGGGCACAAACACTCTAGTTAGTGATGCATCTCTTAATGTCGTTAACCATAAAACCGCGGCAATCCTTTCATCTTTAGGCGTGGAAAGAATCACCCTTTCAGAAGAAATCAACAAATCATCAATCAACGCTCTTGTTGATAACTATTTCGAAGAATATGGAACATATCCAAATCTTGAGCTAATCGTATATGGAAGAAGCAAGATCATGCATTCTCTTTATTGTCCGCTTAAGCGTTTAGGGATGTGTGGCAAATGCAAACAAAGCAATTTTGCCTTAAAAGATGAATACGCTTCATTCCCACTCCAGTTCAATGAAGACTGCACAATCAACCTTCTTAACTCAAAGATCACCAACATCATGGATAATCTTGATGACATAAGGGGAGTGAACTATTTCCGTTTAGTGTTCACAACCGAAGACAAAGAAACAGTAAGAAACGTCATAGAATCATTTAAAGAGAAACTTGAAGGAAGCACCGAAAGACTCTTTAACGAAGAAACAGACACTAGAGGCCATTTCTTTAAGAACCCTTTATAACCAATAGGCGTTTTAATTAAAACATAAAATCAAAATCGTGGTTTCAAAGCAATAATCTGAACTGTCGCTTGGTTTTTCTAGCACACCTTATCAAGCCTTCAGTCCCAAAATATAATCAAACGCGTAGACGAAAAGAAATACGGGCATTGGGAAACAATAGACACATATGCTTAAGAGGAGATAGTCCACACTCTTTTCTGACTCATTTTTTGTTATCGTTATTCGACTAGGCAAGTTATTCTAATAATAGGAAAAAAAGGAATGATGATTATGGATGAAAGATTAATTAGTGATATTTGTGCTAGCTATTCCGTTCCATCGATATATATTTGTGAGCTTTTAGCAGAAAAAGATGGAATCGCTGATAATATGACTCCCGAAGAAATTGATGCGTTTGGGAAGAAATGCCACGCAATCGGAGAAGAGATTATCTCTAACGTCTATAGCCTCTGCGCAATGGATAATTTTGATCAAGACGATTATTACGGAGCAAAGATGGCTGTCTTAGACAAAAGAAAACTATGTGCTTACTTCGTAAATAATGACAGCGAAACAGTAAAGAAAGATTTTAAGAAATACCAAGAGTCATATGATGGAAAATACGCTCTTGAGCATTTCTTCATGAGTATCGACGATGCGCTTGATGAAAAAAGCTTCGCCCAGTATTCTCCTTGGTATTAATAGAAAGAAATGAAAAGCGCCCCAATAAAAACAATCGGGGTGTTTTTTTTGATATAAACATCTAGTGATGGTATATTAGAAACATGAAAAAACGTTCGTTTGTCATTCTTTCTTTAACGCTCTTCTCGCTTTGCTCATGCGGAAAAGAATCTTCCGAGAGTGTTTTAAGTAGCAGTGAAACAACAGAAGAACCGATAACAAACAAAACTTTATTAGATAAAAAAGCAAAAGAATTCCAGAATCTTGCAGATCACTGCGTTTACGATTTCGACCCAACCTCGGTTGAAATGTCAAAAAGAACAAACCCTGATGGAAGCGAATTGACCGCAAACGATATTAGAGAACTCACGAAATCAATTAAAAGCATAGACGAAACAAGAACAAAAGAAGGCAAAGAAATCCATGTTTGCTATAGTTTTGAAGGCGTTTATGCGGAAGGTTTTAATGGAGACTACGCAATTCATAAAGCAAAGGCCGTGCTTTATGAAGATGGCTTATCTTTCTTTGAAAGAAATGGCGTCACAAGCGGTGGAGTCTGGTGGAAAGAATCTGACACAGTCCATATAAGCACAACAAGAAGTGGCAAAATAATTGAAACAGAATCACGCGAGATTGACGGCGAGTTATATCTGCCTATTCCTAACATCAACCCTTATAACGACTCACTAAGAACTATTGATGTAAGAGGCGGTTACTATTACCCAGTGATCGGCATCTTCATCGAAGACATAAGATTACAAAAAGAAGTTTCGGCCGATGATGTTTTCTATAAGACTCCAATAGGCGAAGAATGCCCAGTATATGTAATAGATAAAAGCCTCAATTATTATCCTATCAACAGCTTTGATGACAAACTTAAATTCCTTCATCTTCCAGAATGGAATTACCCTCATGATGATGAATACGTAGCAGAATATAAAGGCATGACCGCAATATATAACGTCAAGGTTCTTCCTTCGAAAAGGAACTATAGTCTTAACTCAACCGAATTAACGGGTAAGACATTCCCTTTATATACGTTTGATTATCTTAAATACATAGAAGCATCAAGCGCCGACGATGTAGCGTTTAACTACAAAATCAAAGGCAATGAGCTTCATACGTATTTGAATCCAAAAACAGATGAACTTACAACCTTCCTTCCTAATGGAAGGCTAGAAAGAACAAACATCAGCTTCAACTATAGCGAAGAAGACAATCATTTTGATGTAATTTATAAAGGCAACGAATTTGGTTTCACTTTCAAATCCCAAGATTCCCTGGAAATAAGCTTAGGAGATAAAAAAGAGACCCTCAAAATCGGGCTATCTCACGAATTTAAAAATTATCTTCCATATGTCACTATAACCGATCATGATCATAACCACGAAGGATGCTTAATGGATCAGCTCCCTGAATCATTAGATCTTTATAATTCTAGGGGCGTATTAGCTGCGGTGATTAAGAGCAGCGACAATCAAGTAAAGCATTAACAAAAAGACCGGATTCGATGTCCGGTCATTATATTAGCCAACAATTTCTCTTGCGAACTTTTTGATCTTCTCAAGATCTTCTTTGTTTGGTCTGCCCTTATTCATAGGCCCAAACGATCCTTTACAAGCGAAGTTCTTTTCATCAAGAAGAACACCGTTCTTTTCGCAAGCTTTCTTAACGCCTGCATATGTTGATTTCAAAATCGCGGCAGTGGAGAAGTTAACGACCTTGCCAATCTTATCCTTGTTGTCTTTGATATATTTCTTAACCTCGCCAACAAGATGAGCGGCATATACAGAACTACCTAAGAACAAAATATCAACCTTCTCTTCTAAAGGAGCGTCAATTGATTTAGCTTCAATGTTTAATTCTTCCGCAATCGCGTCTGCTAATTTCTTAGTGTTGCCACCCTTTGTGTAATATCTAATAGCAATATTCATATTTAAATATCTCTTTTCGTTACTTAAATTATCTATGTCAAAAATTGCTACTTCAAGTACAAATAAGAGATACATGGCTCTAAATATTCAGCGTCTGATAACGTTTATTTCGTTGCTAAGTTATAAAACTGCAAGAACTTGCAAAAATTTTAGTTAGGCGGTCTAAATATGATTAAGAGAAATATATATTTGCAAAAATTAATAGATCGAATGGATAACGGAATGATAAAAGTCATAACCGGTATTAGAAGATGTGGAAAATCATTTTTGCTTTTTGAGATTTTTTATAATTATTTAATAGATAATGGAGTGGATAAGTCTCATATAATCACATTGCAGTTAGACGATAGACTTAACATCAAATATCGTGACCCTGATTGTCTATGCGAATATATACACAGCAAAATCATTGATAACAAAAAGTACTATATATTATTAGACGAAGTTCAATTCGTAAAAGAATTTGAGGATGTTTTAAATTCGTTTTTGCATATAAAAAATGTCGATGTGTATGTAACAGGAAGCAATGCAAAATTCCTTTCTAAAGATATCATCACTGAATTCAGAGGAAGAGGAGACCAAATCTATCTATCGCCTCTGTCTTTCAAAGAATACTTTGATTATTGCAAATTGGATTTTGATGAGGCCTGGAAGGAGTATTCGACTTATGGTGGAATGCCATATTTGCTAAAATGCAAAACAGAAGCGCAAAAAATTGAATATTTAGAAAACCTGTTCAAAGAGACATATATAAAAGATATCGTGAACAGAAATAACTTAAAAAATACCGAGGTTCTTGAGGATTTGTTAAATATTATATCTTCAAGTGTAGGGTCTTTGACAAACCCTAACAAGCTTTCAAACTGTTTTGAAATGATTAAGAAAGTGGTTGTTGCGCCAAACACTATCAAACAATATTTAGACTACTGTGTTGATTCTTTTTTAATTCAAAAAGCGTATAGATATGACGTTAAAGGCAAGCATTATATAGAAACTCCTTTGAAATACTATTTCACAGACATTGGGCTTAGGAATGTTAGGCTGGGTTTTAGGCAACAAGATGAAAGTCACTTGATGGAAAACATAATTTATAACGAATTAATCACACATGGTTATAAGGTAGATGTTGGAGTGGTAGAAGTAAGCGAAAAAAATGAGAACAACAACTATGTTAGAAAAAAACTAGAAGTAGATTTTATCTGCAACTTTGGATATGAGAGATATTATATTCAATCCGCTTTAAACGTAGATTCCGCCTCAAAAAAAGAACAAGAGGAAAAATCACTATTGAACACAAATGATAGCTTCAGAAAAATAATTATTGTCAAAGATAATATTAAAAAATGGAAAGATGAAAAAGGTGTTCTGATTCTTGGACTAAAAGAATTCCTAAATAACCCAAAATCAATAGAATCATAAAAATATAAAAGGCAGCCAATTTGAAATGCGCCATTAATTTAACATAATGAACTGCATCAACTTAAGCTGCCTTTTTAATTATTATTTAACTTCTTCAGTAGCAGTGGCTTCTTTAGCTTCTGCTTCAATAGTCTCTTTGAATTCCTCATTAAGGTCTTCATACGCACTAAGCATTGGAGCAACATCGATACCTTTCTTTCTATCGAAGTAGTTCTTTGTGATCTTAGCGACAAGCGCGCTTAATCCAACAAGACATATAAGGTTAGGGATTGCCATCAAGCCATTGAATGTATCGCTTATCTCCCACGCTAAGGAAGAAGTGATAACTGCGGATGCGACAATTAAAACAACATAGATGATCTTGAATACAAGGATTGCAATATTTCTGCCTTTATCACCTAAGCCCCTGAATAAGAATCCAGTAGCCTTCTCACCATAATATGACCACGCCATGATTGTGGTGAATGCGAATAACGGAAGAATAACAGTAAATACAATCGTACCGAATATACCAAAGTTAGAACTGAAGACATCCATGATGAATGCTGTGTCATTAAGTTCAGGACCAATATCAGCAAGATTGACTGATGTTAATAAAAGCAATGCGGTTAATGTACAAACAATGAATGTATCGAAGAAGACTTCGAAGATACCCCATAAACCTTGTTTGACTGGTTCTCTTGTTTCACTTGCGGAGTGAGCAATAACGCTAGAACCCAAACCCGCTTCATTAGAGAAGACGCCTCTTGCCATGCCTTTCTTGATAACGTCTGCGAAGATATAACCAGTAACGCCGCCAGCAAGAGCCTTAACGCCAAACGCGCTAGAGAAGATTGCGGCAAAAGCAGCAGGAACATTGACGATATGCATGCCAATGCCAACAAGAGCAAGGACGATGAATAAAAGCGACATGAATGGAACAAGTAAAGAAGCAACCTTGCCAATACGCTTGATGCCACCAACGATGATGATACCAACAAGTAAAGCGACAATGATGCCAATGACAAGCTTGACCCAAAGCTCATTTGAGTTAACAGCATTAGCGATTGTTCCAGAAATCTTATTAGTCTGAGCGCCGCTCATGCCAATCGCGGCAAACATTGTGAATAAAGCAGCGACATAAGCAAGCCATCTCCATTTGAGGCCATAGTAGATGTAATAGAAAGCACCACCAGAGAGTTCTTTGTCTTTGCCTTTCTTTCTGAAATATAAGCCAAGAACGTTCTCTGAATAGTTAGTAACCATACCAAAGAACGCACTGATCCACATCCAGAAAACAGCGCCTGGTCCACCGGTTAAAATAGCAGAAGTGACACCGATGATATTACCTGTGCCAACCGTGCCTGAAATAGCGGTTGAGAACGCTTCAAATTGAGAAACAGATTTAGCGCGGCTATCTTTGTTCCCTTTTTTGCCAATGGACTTAACAGTAGGAACGATAGTTTCGTCGAGCGAAGCTTTGAACTTCCTGACCTGTAAGAACTTGGTCATGATAGTAAGAAGAATACCAGTACCAAGAATAAGGATGATAACTGGCCAACCCCAAACGATATCGTTTAGGAAATTGTTAACAGTAGTCACGCCTTCGATGATTTTATCCCACATAGGAGATCTCCCTTCTCTCTTCTTTGATAAACAAAAAAGAGTCAAACTTGTGACTCCGATAAAACACGTCCCTTAGACTAGTAAGAAACATATTTCTCCGTCCTTTTACCTGAGAGATTAACACCTTCGGTATCTAAATAGACTTCTCCGGAGCGCTATCGGTTTATAGTCTATTTACCTGAGAGCGTTACTCCTTCGGTGGGCAGTTTGGTGCGCCTTTCCTATAAACTTCAACTAGCTTACGTATCTATTTTAGTAAATAAGTTGCGAGCACGCAAAATAAAAAACATATAAGCGGTTTCATGGATATGGCTAATCGAAAAATCAACAGCACCAATTATTGAGTAGAACCATTCATAAACGATGAGCTCCACATAGAAAACAGTGCTGTAAATAATGAAATTTTTGGAAAAATCCCATTTTCGCATCAAAAAAAGTTTGGAAAAATCCGTTTTTCGGGGTCAAAAAGTATTGGAAAAATCCCATTTTTGGCCTTAAAAAGTATTGGAAAAATCCTTTTGATGCCAAAATCATTCGATAAAAACTTGGTTAATTGCAATTTTACCTGATCGCTTAAAAAGCCTCCGTCTGATTCGCGGGATTTTCTTTCCTAAAACCTCAATTAGTTTGCGTAGAAACGATATAGAAAAACGTCTGATTTACGGACCTTGTTTATAAACCTTTCATTACAGCATTTTGTTTTTGTTTATAATTAAAGATGTCAAAATTGGATCGGGACAGTGGAGTCAACCTTATGAGTATATTTGATACTAAATGGATAGTTACCTTTAATTATTCAAATAGCGTTCTGTCTTTAGACAAAAAAGACACGATTGAAATAATGGCCTCAAGTGACTGGGATGCTAGAAGCAAAGCTAAGGCTATCTTAAAAACAAAATACAAGTACTTTGATATCGTTGACGTACGTTCTTTTGAGGCTGAATCAAATGCGATAGAAGAAAAAAAGCGTGAATTAGAAAAGGAGAGAAAACTTTTAGAGCGAGAAAGATGGCTTAATTCGCTTACGGAAGAAGAACGAAAAAATGCATTAGCCAAAGAAGAGGAAGAACTAAAAACGTTGGCAGATAATTATGATCCAGAAGAAGAACTTAAATGGTTTTATGGAGAAAGCCGTCCTATTAGATCACAAAGATTAAAAAGGAATGCCATTTTGATACCATCTATTTTTACTGGAATGTTTTCTATGGGGTTCATTGCGATTTTAATCATTTGGATTACTTTTGTAGTGTCAATCGAAAGCGACCCTTTCTCGGACTACAACATAACTGCAACGATGTGGCTGTTAATACCTAGCGTAATTCTTACCATTGGAACAATTGTTTTATTGGTGTTTGGCATTATTGCTAATAACAAATTAAAGAAAATGGAGAAGATGAAAGATGGCAGAAAAAATTGATTACATAGTTAGAAGCCTCAGCAAAGGCACGACAAAAAAATACGAAACATACGTCGTTAACGCTATCTGGCAGAAATTAAACAACACCAACATCGAGTTTGTTACTCAGCAATACGTAAAAACGGAATCGGCAAGAAGATATATTGATATGTATTTTCCTCAGATCAAGTTTGCCATCGAGGTTGATGAAGGCTATCACGACAACGAACTTCAGACGATCAAAGATAATAAAAGAATGGATAACATCAAAACAGCCTTTTTAGATTCTATTCTTTTTGACAAAGAAAAAGATATTGAATTCCTTAGAGTCAAGATTGTCGAAAACGGAAAGCAGTCATCAATAGAAAAACTTGATGCCGATATCGATAAAGCAGTTTCCATTATCAAAGCGAAATACGAAAAAATAGGATCCCCTAAATGGATTTATGATCAAGAAGAAAAAATCAAAGAGATCATTTCCAGAGGATACATTAAAAGAGGTGACTGCATTGATAAGATGATTCCGATAATGAAGATTTTTGGTCAAAACCTTCCATGTTGCAGAAAATGCTATTATGAAGTTAATGGAGGTTTTGTTTGGTCTCCAACCCTCTCGGTTAATGACTCAGATTGCAATGGTTGGGTGAACACAATTTCCGAGGACTTATCAACGATATATGAAAAAGGAAAAAGCAAAAGCAAAGCTAATGCTGACTATGATATTAAAAACGGAACTAAGAGATTTACGTTTTTGAAATTCAAAGACTCCCTAGGAAATAAAAATAGAAGGTTCCTTGGTGTATATAAAGCAACAGGGTTCGATCAAAATAATCAAACTGAGATTTGGACCATTGTCGACGACATAGCACCAATTAGATGAAAAAGCCTCCGATTCGTTCGGAGGCTTTGTCTTTTAAATAAACAAGTATTATCTATGCTTAGCGTGGAAGGAAACCGCAACGCCATCTGGTCCGCTATGTGCGCCAGCAGTAGGGTTAACGACAACCTTTTCGATATTTAAATCTTCGCCAAACTTCTCTTTAAGCATGGTGGTTAATTTCTTAACTAACAATGGAGCGTCAGTATGCCCAACGACAAATACGTGGTTCTTGATATCATCGCCAAGATCTTCGACATATCTGATAAGTGCTTTTAAAGCGTTTCCTTGGCCTGTGACTTTTCCAATAGAACCCATGATACCTTTATCGTTGATGGAGATGATAGGCTTGATGCCAATGATTCCACCCATGAATCCAGCAAATCCAGAGACACGTCCTGATTTAGCAAAGAACTTCAAATCATCCGCAAAGAAGTAACATGCGAAATGCTGTCTTTCCTTTTCGCCATATTTGACGATTTCATCAAGAGTCTTGCCTGCTTTGTATAAGTTAAGCATCTCTTTGACAAGAGGATAAGCGCCGATAGTCATAGACATTGTGTCGAAGTGAACAAATCTAGCGTTTGGATATTTAGCGCTTAATGAGTGAACAGCTTGGTCCATAGCCTCGAAGGTGTTTGTCATTGCTGCGCTGAAATGGATATAAAGGATTTCGTCGCTATTTGCAAAATAAGGCTCAAACATCTTCATGTAGTTTGCAGGGCTTAATGCTGCGGTAGTAGGGATAGTCCCTTTTCTAAGCGTGTTGTAATAGGTATGAGGATCGAATTCTTCGAAATCAATATATGGATAAACTTCTTCACCGTTAACGAAGTATGGCATGGAAATGAGGTTTACCCCATATTCATCCGCCATCTTTTTGGTGATATCGCAATCTGAGTCAACAAAAATACGTAACATAGTCTTTCCTCCAGTAAGATTATACAAAGTATAGCAAATATCGAATATTTTAGATAGGTTTTGTTTTTTAAGCAAAAATGTTCATTTTATTGCGGCGCACCTAAGATAATCTGCGATATAAGCAAAACAAATATTGATACCAACCGCCAAATAAAAATATAATAATTTTTATATTATTTAAGAATTCGGAGAATCTGATATGTATAGTTGCTCTTTCCTGGTTGAGAAGAAAATAAAACGTCTCAGCGGTCTTTCTTTCAGGCCGAACATTCAAATCAACGGAAGCAAGCTCCTCAAGCTTCTCACAAACGAACCAGACTCCATCGATGGCAATATGTTAAATATTGCTGCTCAGGTTCTTGAAAAATACCCAAACGCTAAAGAACTATATATTTCAGAGGACGACACAATCACCAATGAAACCGCTGATTCAGACATCCAAGAAGATCAAGCGAATATCAGCATTGCTTTTGAAAATGAAGAGGACAACGCTCCAAAGACCAAAAAAGTATCTAAAAAATTCATATTGTTTGACACATTCTCAATAGCCATTCTTTTATCCATATTCTTCCTTAATGTCTTTGGCTGCATCGTATGTGGATTTGAAGTTAAGGATCTGTTCGTTTATCTTGGGCCGCTTAGCGCCGCTACATTTGCAATAACCGTTTCGTTTTTGCTTATTAAACCTAAGGACGATGGAAAATTTTTCCGTGCAAGGCTTATCTCATCGATCGCAAATATCGCATCGGCTTTAGGCTGGGCCGCGCTTGCGTATGAATACCATGTTGGAGTGGCCATTGCCATCTATGGAGACCGTTTCTTTGGGAGAGGCCCGCTTTGGTGGATTCCTGCCGTTGCAGTCATAGTGACGAGCTTCCTCTATCTTTTAACCTCCTTGGCTTATCTAGCTCTTCTTTTGATTATGGGCCACAAAAACAAAGCCAAAAAAGAAGAGGAAATAAAGAAAAAGGTACCTTTAATCCCAAGTGTCCTTACAATCGCAGTCCCTCTTCTTGTCGTGTCATCCTTAACGTTTGGCCTTGCCAGGTATTCGTTGACCCCTATGGATGCGATAGAAGACAACGTTCTTACGAGAGTCTGGAACGATAAACTTGAAAGTTACGAAATCCCTGAGGGAATTAAGGAAATAGGGGACAAAGCATTTTATTACTGCAGAGGTCTCAAAAGCGTGACCATCCCAGATTCTGTCACCTCCATTGGCGATTACGCTTTTTATGGATGCGATTCGCTGAAAGAGATTGAAATTCCGTCTACCGTCAAAGAAATTGGCTTTTGTGCTTTCTCGGGTTGCGCCTCCATCTTGAAAGTAGACATCCCCTCCGGCGTCACTAAAATCGGCAATTACGCCTTCGAAAATTGCACTTCCCTAAAGAACATAACCATCCCTTCCAGCGCCACCTCCATCGGCAATAACGTTTTCTATGGTTGTTCTTCTATCGTGTTGGCGAAACTTCCTTCAAGTCTCCTCAAATTGATAAACGAAATTGAATCCATAAGAGAAGTGGTGATTACGGAAAACTGTGAATCTCTCCCTGATCGCGCCTTCTATAGAATGCCATCTCTTAAGACCGTCAAGATCCCTTCAAGCGTCGCCTCCATCGGTAACGAAGCCTTCTCTTACTGCGCGTCTCTTACAAGTGCTGAACTCCCTTCGAGTGTTATTTCCATCGGCAGAAGCGCCTTCTACGGCTGCACCTCCCTCGAAACCATAACCATCCCTTCCAGCGTCACTGAAATTGGCGATTTCGCTTTTGAAGGGTGCAGAAGCCTCAAAAGCATAGCCATTCCTGAAGGTGTATCATTCACTGGAAATTACACCTTCCGAAGCTGCACCTCCCTGACCAGCGTTATACTCCCTTCCGGCCTCACTGGCATCGGTGATTCTGCATTCGGTAATTGTATCTCTCTTGAAAATATCGCGATCCCTTCTAGCGTTACTAAAATCGGTAATTCCGCTTTCATGGGTTGCAAAGCTCTAACCAACGTCACCATCCCAGGTTCGGTCCGCTCCATCGGTAACGAAGTCTTCTCCGGCTGCGCCTCCCTCACGAGTGTCGCCATCCCAGGTTCGGTCCACTCCATCGGTAACGAAGTCTTCTACGGCTGCACCTCCCTCGAATCAGTGACGCTTCCTTCAGGCTGTCTCAGATCGATAAGCGGAAACAAGACGATAAGAGAAGTTGTGATTGCAGAAGGCAGCAGCTCAATCCCTTATGACGCCTTCCGTGGCTGCTCCTCCCTGACCAACGTAGCCATCCCGGATTCTGTCACCTCCATCGGCAAATACGCTTTTGACGGCTGCTCCTCCCTCACGAGCATAACCATCCCAGATTCTGTCACCTCCATTGGCGATCACGTTTTCGGATATTGCACATCCCTAACGAGCGTGACCATCCCTTCCTGCGTCACCTCCATCGGCGAATACGCTTTCGAATATTGTCACTCCCTAACCGACATTTACTGCGAGGCTACGTCAATGCCTAGCGGTTGGCATCCGTACTGGGCTTCTGGATGTGGCGCCACAGTCCACTGGGGATCAACAGAATCTCAAAACTAATAACCGTTAACAAGAAAAGGTACCGCAAATCGGTACCTTTTTAATGTTGCTAGGTTTAGTGCTAGTCTTTGTATTTCCAAAGAGGGATATAGACTGAACACTTTCTCTGATAGTTCTTGTATTCAGGATATTTTGATTTGGAGATATTCTCAGCAAGAATAGTGGAAGCAACAAATATAAGAAGAAGCAACACACATCCAATAATAGAAGGGTTAATAAGCGCTACAGGACCAAACTCAGGCCAAAGAACAGTGACGCTAGAGGCGAATAAGCTGATCCATTGTCCGTTTTCACCAAGGTAATTTGGGTGACGGGCGTGTCCCCATAAACCTGTTGTGTTGAATCCTTTGTTATATGGAGCAGGAAGTTCTTCAAGCTTCTTGCCTTCTTTTAGCATCTTCTTTTTCGTTTCTTGGAATTTCCATTGCTGCTCATCCGCAACAGTCTCAAGAACAAAGAATCCAGCAAAACATAAGAGAGTGATGATATCACCAACACCAAATGGAGTGGTTGATCCAACCATCATTAAGGCTGGTAAGACAATAAGAAGAACGACGAAATTCTGATAGAAAGAGATGAAGAATAAGTTGAATAAAGACCAGACGAATTTGTTCTGGAATATCTTGAATCCATGGACAATCTGCCATCTATAGTCTTCGACACCAGTCCAGAACTTCCATGAGTAAGCGCCTTTTCTTGCGAAGTTGATTGTAAGTCTAGCTCCCCAAGCGGTAACAAGAAGAGCAATAAGGATTAGTCTAAGATTCATGCCACCCATTCCTGCGATAACCCAAGCGTATACTGGAGGTAATAAGCTCCATAATTTGTCCATCTGCGAATAGTTTTTCGTGATCTCTCCGACGATGAAGCAGTAAAGTATAGCGACACCGCATATAATGCCAAGCACCATCAAAATGTTTAGCTTTAGTGGCGCAAATGCAAAGTTGATCAATTCTTCCATAACGAGAATCCTTTCAAAATCTGATACATACTCTAGCAAATATAGCGATAAACGAAAACACTAAAAAACTTATTAAGAAAGTTCTAAATATGAAGATTTATTGATGAAGGAATGCTATTCTTATAGCTAGAAAAAGAAAATATTAGGAAGGCCGATAATATGGATATCAGACTTAACGCAATAGAGCATTCGCTTGAACTTTTGGAAAACACAGACATTTTCGAAAATGTCCTTAAAGGATTCATGAACAAAGAAATCAATGGGATTTCATCGATCCAAAGAAAATTTGCCATCGGATTCCCTAAAGCTTCCGCTATAGTGCTCGTCTTATCTGAGCTTGGCTACATCAAGGAAGATAAGCAGTCCAAATACGAATATGACAAATATCCTGATGCTATCCTTGAGGTCATGAAAAAAGAAGACGCCCTTTCGCTCAAAGAGGCATTAAAATCCGCAATAAACAGTCTTAAACAATAAATATAAAGAGGAATAAAACATGAGAACATATCAAGTTGAAGTCACAGTCGATGGAACAAGAACCATCATCACGGTGGAGGCCTATTCATCGTTAGACGCCCAAACAATCGTCAAAAAGATGTTCTATGGCTCAAACGTGAGCGTCTGGAGCGTCAGATAAAAATCATTGAATCAAATAAAAGAAAAACCATATCATATATGTGCAAGGCATCGTCTTGATCCAAATTCCCAAGATTATGTCTATGTGTCCAATATATTTAATAAGGAGTCACGCGCATGAAACATGAACTTTTTTAGAGCAAACCTACTTTAACTTTCAAGGTTTGCTTTTTTGTTACTCGAAATAAATAAAGAAAGGAAAATAAGAATATGGATAACAAAGGACTTAGAACCGAATTATGCATTTTTACCTGCCACTCCCAAAAATATGGGATTGGCACACCAAAAGAATATGTCGAAGCCGCTAAAGATTGTGGCGTTGGAGCGCTTGCCATAACTGACCTATATAGCACAGAAGGATATAGAGAATTCTATAAGGAATGTTTGGCTAATGACATAACACCGATATTTGGAGTCTCGCTAACAATCGAAGATTATGAAACCGTCATTCTTGCCAAAAACGACAAAGGAATATCAACGATAAATAAACTCGCATCACAAAGAGAATTCATCTCTTTTGATGATCTTAAAAACAATAACGAAGGAATCATGTCTATAGGAATCGCAAATAACGAGATATATCAGAAAGAAGCCTTAAAGCGTTTCGACTACATAGGAATCGATGTTTCTGAACCATATGAATTAAGCGATATTCTTGAAACAAGCGAATATCAAGATAAAGTAGTGGTGCTCTCCTGCTCCCAGTACATAAACAAAGAAGATAAATTCGCCTCTGATCTTCTTTTAGGTTTTGACTCTAGACGCAACAAAACCCTAAAAAGCACAAACGAGTTGCTTATAGATTTCCCTGCTCAATACGTAATTGATAACCCAAATAGAATCTTAGGAGAAATCCACTACGATGACCCTCTTCCAACCACAAGTGAGGATATTAAGCTTAACTTCATAAGTGAGGACGCATTTAAAGAACTCATACAAAAGAAAGCAAAAGAAAAACTAGGAGAACTATCCCCTAAAGAACAAAAGAGACTCGATGAAGAACTTGAAGGCATCCTGACCTATGGATATCACAACATGTTCTATGTCGCTAGTGAGCTTGCCTCATTCTATAAAGGTAAGTTCGTGATGAAAGGAGGAACATCAAATTCCTTCCTTACCTATGTTCTTGGCATATCAAAAATCAATCCTCTTGAATGGAATCTCCATCATGGAGTCTTTCTTGGATATGACTATTCTCGCGCCCCATATTTCAACTTCGATATAGATTTTGACTGCGAATTAGACACATACCATTTCTTAGAAAACCTTTTAGGTGAAGGCAAAGTCCTAAAAACCTATAACAACATAACGTATAGCCAAGAAGATGTTGCCAAACTCTTAAATGACTATCTTTCAAGAAACGAAGGAACCCGCTATAGATCCAACATCAGGAACTCAAAGATCTTTAAGCTTCTTGACACATCAAAAGACGTAGAGGAAGTTGATTTCCGTTATGTCTTTGCTTCATCGCTAGAAGAAGTATATAAATACTCACCAGTAACAAAAGACGAAGAAGGAATCTATCACACAACAAGTGATTTCTATGAGTCACTCTCTTTCTTTCCTCATCTAGCGGTGACCCGTTCAGATTACGCTAGTGAACTAAAAGCCATAAGCGATCAGTTAGGAAAAGACTTCTTTGATCTTCCTTACGATGACACAAAAGTCCTCTCGCTATTTAATAATGATGACGCGCTAAACAAGAAAGAACATCTAATACCTAACGCATCACCATTAATTGGAATAAAAGGACTTGATACTGACTTCGTAAATAGAGTAATAAAAACATCAAAACCAAAAACAGTGGAAGACATCGTTAAGATCCTTGGATTAATCCACGGCACAAACGTGTGGGTAAACAATGCTGAACGATTATTCGAAAAAGGTTATGAGCTTAGCGATATCATCGGTAATAGAGACGATATATTCGACATCCTTGTTAATAGATACCACGCCAAAGAAAAAGACGCGTTCTTAATTATGGAATCAGTAAGAAAAGGTCGTGGCCTAAAGCAAGATCAGGAAGAAACACTAAAAGGCTTATCCGTTGATCAATACTTAATCGATTCAATGAAGAAAATCCAATATGCCTTCCCTAAGAGCCACGCTATAAACTTCGCCATCGTTCATCTTTCTCTTGCCTACGTTAAGATATATCGCCCTGATATCTTCTATCCTGTAACCAAAAAGAAATATGAAAGAATCCTAGGTGAATATAGATATAAAGAAATAACCAATATGGAATTATCCTCACTTCTAGAAATATACGAGAACCAAATAAAAGGCCCAGAAAAAGAACTCGCATCCATTCTTCTTGAAGAAAAGGAAAGAGGCATAAGATGATACTCTAAAGTCCGTCCCCCAAAGATGGACTTTTCTTTTTGAGATTGAATATAGGAACTATCAAACCTATACTCAAAAAGCCGATAATGTAATCAAAGGATACATACCCATATGAAAAAAGCAGAACAATCCCAGCACGATTATAAAGACTGC
Organism: Bacilli bacterium; assembly: GCA_045598525.1. Taxonomy (GTDB): domain Bacteria; phylum Bacillota_I; class Bacilli_A; order RFN20; family CAG-826; genus UBA4951. The sequence continues at coordinate 57,145 of JAZLMH010000028.1, forward strand.
CGTCTAGATTTTGAGAAAGACTATGTCCATATAGTCCAGAAAGGAATCTTCGAAACTGATGTATATTATCAAAACATCGAAGGACTCACATATCAGTATAGAAGCCAAACCATCACCATCACCCAGAATAACTCACAAGTCTTGATCTCAACATCAAATGAGAAAGACTATGGGCCAATCGCCAAGATACTCATGATCTTAGGCGCATTGCTTCTTACTGTGGCGATTGGTTATATCTTCATGTATAGAAACTACATCGAATACTTCACTGAATTCTTTAATGGCCTAGCAGATAGACCGTTCTTAGAATATATCGCCTTCTTATGTTTAGCAGGTGGTCTCCTCACTTTAATAGCAGGAACAATAATGCTTCTAACAAGAAAACAAAGACCAAACTTCAAGTTAGGGTATGATGAGCTCAATAACAGATATCATGAAATCCAAGATGGAAACGTCACTTTAAGAAAAAGCAAGCTTGAAGACCCGTTCGATAATTTGATGAAGTAACATCAAATACCTAGACTCCTATAGCAAACGTTATAGGAGTTTTTAATATCTTCTTTAAAGAAGTAACTGTCAAAAGATAAGAAATATAAGGGAAGATTATAGGCTTTGTTTCTGCCACCAAATGCACTAGTCAACAAAAAGTAGACATGTCTATCCGTAAATTTCCTTATATTTCTTCGGGGTCATATAGTTCAGCGAGTACGACGGCCTTTCCTCATTGAAGAAGCGGACGTATTCCTCGACAGTCTTGACAGGATCGTCGGACTCCCCTATGGAGAAATCGTTGAAAAGCTCCTCCTTCAGCCAGCCGTTGATTGCCTCCATCGCACCGTTGTCGGTAGGTGTCCCTGTAGGCCCTCATGTACTGCCTTGCCGTGTAGTAGTTGAGCTCGTACTTCGCGGCTGCGGAGCTTATGGAGAGCTCGTGGCAGTATATCTGCCTGCCGATCTCCATCTTCTCTTCCTTCGTGTATCTCATTCCTTTCCTCCTGCCCACGCTTTATACCACGGTGTCCGCGGCGCGGCAAACGGATGGCGCCCTTCCCTAGGGAAGGTGTGTATGGGGATCGCATCCCTGCGCACCATTCCGTTTGAAGTGTCCACAAAACATACCTGGGGTGTCTACAAAATTAATAGCACTTCAATAACACTTCAAAATACTGATAAACATTGACTTTTCAGGGGGGGGGTTAAAATATCTTAAGTGTCATTATAGGGGGATATAAAAATGGCAAACAAAATTTCAACGCCTCGTCAAAAGGCACTTAAAAAGAATTTTATTTTCGGCTTGGTTGTGTTAATCATAGGCATCGTCGCTGCTCCAGCTGCGTTAGTCTTGTTTAACATCGCAAACTCACCAGACGGAACTGAAGTCCTTTCTGTTCTTGCTCTTGTCTGCATTGCTCTTGCTGGCGGAGGAATTGTAGGTGGTGGTTACGCATTATTCTTTGAATCAAAGAGAATTAGAAGAAGTTACTGCGAAAATTGTGGTGAAAAGCTTGACTACGAAACAGATGTTGCTTGGGAACTTCGTGACGAAGTCATCTCTTCAACCAACGAAACTGCAAAGAAGGAAGCTATTGTTGAATTCGAAACAAAATGCCACAAATGTGGTCACGAAAAGAACTTCACTCAGAAATTCGTTACAGGCCGCGTTGACAAAGATGGCAAAGTAACACACACAAATCTCAATAAATCTTGCAGAAAATACTTCGCCAAATAATCTATGCGTGATTCAGCCTTAGATTTAATTATCGAAGATATAAAATCAAACGTCTGGTTTGACTATTCAATCAACCAGACGTTTATTTTAAATATCTTGAAGAAATACAAAAATTTCTCTCGCTATAGCGAAGGAAAAATGATTCGCGTTCTTAAAAAGATTTTTGACGACTTGGTTAAATGGCTCAAGTTAGAACGCAAGTTCATCAACCTCGAGTTTACAAACTACTCTCCATATGTTTCAGGCCCAGTCGGAACTTTCTCCAAGAATTCAGAGCTTGGATGTGATATCGAGATTAGACTTCACCAGAGCTTTTCGCTAGAAAACTATGTATGCGCGATGGTTCATGAATTGCTCCATTATTTCACTGACTGCCATAACATTGGCTTCTCATATGATGAAGAAGTAACCAACGATGTTTTGATGGTTTATATGGGCATGGGCGATATCATGATCAAAGGATATAGCGATTTTTTCGCTCGTTCAGATAATGTCTTTGGAAAGAAACAGATGAAGATCGGATATATCGATATCTATTCCATCAAATACTGCATGAAAGCTTTTGGTGGAGAAGATAAAGAAACTGAAGTTTACAGCGCTTGGTAAACAAGCGATCACAAAGACTAAAACCATTTAGGCTGAAGCCAAAAACAATAAATGCCCCTAATCTTGAATAAAACAGATAGGGGTATTTTATGTCTGATACCTTAGATAACCACTGATATATCGGAACGGTTATTACTTAAATGATTTAACCGTATATAAAATTGATACAATACTTTAACAAAAATATATAGCATAATGTTATTAACATGGATCAACGCTTATTTGACGTATTAAAAAGAGAATTGAAACTCAATTATGAGAAAGATGATGAGAAGATTGATTTAATCGTCTCTGATCTTATCTCTGTTTTCGTTAAAGAAGTGATCAAGGAGTCATCGTCTTTATCATTTGTTCAGTTCTTCTCAAAATACCTGAGCGATGAGTCCTTGCTCACTTCAGATGACTTCATTGCCTCAGAAATAGAAAAAATCATCCAGGAAACCCCTCTTTCGGATAGAGATAAGAAAATAGCAAGACTTAGATACATCGAAAAGAAATCAGAAGACGAAATCGCAGAAATCATCCAAATAGATAAAAAGACAGTCCATAACAATATGTCGAAGATATCGACATCACTAAAGAAAACCTGCTCACTCATATATAAGAAGCACTAAACAAGTAGACCATCAAATATCCACCGAATATGGTCTACTTTTCTTTTTGCCCTCATTTGATAATTTTTCTAGCCCCCCAAGGAGGATAGACAAATATGAAATTATTGAAATGCAGCGTATGCGGCAAAGTAGCCTTAGTAATGGATAACGAGAATAACACTGACACTATATGCTGCGGCAAGCCCATGGAAGAAGTGCAAATAAAAGAAAAAGATGAAGGCACAGAGAAACACACCCCATACGTAAAAATAAAAAATGGATGCGCATTCGTTCAAATCGGAAGTATCATCCATCCATCAGAAGAGAATCACTATATCAAAGCCATCGCCTTATGCTTTGAAGATGGTTTCTATGTTAAGCAACTTTCATCAAAAGACGTCCCTGAAATCGTAATACCGATTGGATGCCATAAAAATCTCAAAGCCGTCTATTGTTATTGCAACATCCATGGGTGGTGGAAGTGCACAAAAGACTGTTTCATAGAATGTAGAAAGAAAAGCTAGTAATTGACCTCTCCATAGCTTTTCTCCCTTCCTAGAGACTCCCGCTAATCCTTTGCTCTTAGCGGGAGTTTTCTTTTTGTTTCATTTCTTCTTCACATACATAAATAGAGGGGATAAACTTTGAATGAATAGCAAAGGTTGCTATCTATGTAACCAATGAAATAACAAAAGACACGTCTTTTAACGTCGTTTAAAGGAGAAACAGCATGAAGAAATTAGTGTGTGATGTTTGCGGTTCAGATTCTTTGACCAAGATCGATGGAATGCTTGTTTGCAAAGCATGCGGTGCTAAACACACCATTGAAGGAGCAAAGAAACAAGCTCTTTCTAGCAAGTCAGCTAAAACATCCGAACCTATTCTTGTTGATATCTCGGCATTAATGTCACCAGATTTCAAAAATGATTACGCCGAAATAAAAAGCGTAATAATAAAAGGCGAAGGTGCCATACCAGACGAGGCATTCAAAGATTTTAAGAAACTCAAGTCAGTCACGATCCAGCCTGGCATTACAGTAATTGGGGATTCTGCATTCTTTGGTTGCAAATCTCTTGAATCAGTTGTTATCCCTAACACAGTGACAACAATCTCTGCATACGCTTTTAGAAGATGCTTTTCTCTTAAAAGCATCGAACTTCCAAAAAGCGTGAGGTTAATTGAGAGATCTGCTTTCCGCCAGTGTAAGTCGCTAAAAGAAATAACTTTCCCTAAGCGTATAACAAAAATCAAGCAATCATCTTTCATGGATTGCATATCATTAGAAAAAGTAACAATCCTAGGTATGGCAAAATATATCGGAGGATGTGCTTTTAGTGGTTGTTCATCACTCAAGGAGATATCCCTTCCTGATAGCATAAAAAAGATTTCAAAGAACGCATTTGATGGTTGTAAGTCTCTCGAATCAATCAACATTCCTAGATTGATCGATATTATTCCTCCTGACGCATTTCATGAATGTGAATCATTAAAAACGATCTCGATTCCTGAAAACGTTACTTATATTGGAAGCGGATCTTTCTCAGGCTGCCTTTCTTTGGAAACAGTATCCCTTCCTGACAAGGGTATATCTATTGGTGATTATGCTTTCCTTAACTGCCGAGCACTTAAAGAAGTTGGCATCTCTCATAATGATTATTCGGATTTTGCATCATTATCTTCTTATGAATCGGAAGATGATGATGACGAATATGTAGAAGCAAAGGATTACTATTCGCCATCTACGATTTATACATATGCCTTCTGTGATTGTCCAAATTTAAAAACAGTCACTGTTCCTAGTGGGGTAACAGCAATGAAAGATGACGCTTTCTTCGGGTGTTCTTCACTTGAGAATATAACGATTCCTAAAACTTTAAAGTCTATTGGAAACCTCAAACGTTATTGTAGAAAACTAATAAAACAATAAAAACTCAAAGACAAAATCATTTGTGGTGGTATAACCAGAAACAAGACACGTAATTTGAATCGGGTCTTTTTTTGCTCATTCCATCAAATCCCCACCAAAGATGGACTACTTTTCCTTTTGGGTTATTTCATAATGTAGGTGTGCCAAAAGAACAATAAGGAGGATCCGAAATAAGCACACACAAAACAAGGAGAATTGATTGAATAATAACCAAGCGTTCTTAACATCGCCAAGTACCTTGACCCAACTGGAAAAATCTAGTAGTCCATATCCCTCGGGACCAAAGTAAAATAAACCACACCGACAACATTTATATACTCTTTCAAAAGTGCTCCCAGTTGGTGATAGGTCAAGTGTGAACTAAGAGTGATGGCAAACCACAATCATAACCCTTGCTTCGCCTCCTATCCGGATCCTTCTTAATGCGAAACTCCTATTGATTATGGGTCAGTAGGAGTTTTTTGCGAAAAAAGCCAAAAACCACCGCGAACATATCAAAAAATCGAAAAATTTCATAATTCTTAGAAAACATACTGTAGCAAAAATAAATCATGCATTTTTTCGCAAAAACTGTTGCAAAATCCGCATAAAATCTAGAAAATAGCAACAATCAGTATTGAATAGTGGAAAGAGAACTCATCTTTAGATGGTCTTTGTCTATTCACATACACGCGTATAAAGGGTAAAATCTTCCTTGCAAACATAGTTTGCTATACGAAGTTTGTAAAGCTAGGCATGCAAATGAACATAGTAAAAGTTACACGTTGGGCCATTCTTAGGGAGACTAGGTGGTCAGGCGTAGCCAACTCTTTTTAGGAACAAAAGTATATGTATTACGTAATCCACACAATGACAGGCGAAGAGGACAAACTTCTTGATAGGATCGGATCCCATATCAGCAAGATGACTTTTGAAGATATCTTCGTGCCAGTAAGAAAAAGAGAGAAGAAAGTAGAAGGGAAGTGGGCCCTTATCGAAGAACGTTGGTTCCCTGGATACATATTCGTTGAAACAAACACCCCAATAGAATTTGTCGCAGAATTAAACAAACTCGAAGGATATAAACGCCTCGTTGGATATAGAAACGGAAGACTTGAGAAAATCACATACATCTCTCTTTCACCATGGGAAGAGATGTATCTCAACAAACTTTTAAGAAGAGACGCAGTAAACAAATCAAAAACAGTCGATCTTTCAAAAGTCGTAATAGAACCAGGAAAACAAATCAAAGTCATTGATGGTCCTCTTTTTGGAATGGACGCCACAATGGTAGATTTCGATCTTCATAAACGTGTAGCAACAATTTCATTCAAGATGTTTGGACAAGACATCGAAGCAAAAGTCGGGATCGATATCATCATTGAGAAAGATGACATCAATTACGAAATCAAATAATTAGCAAACCAAAACACATATAAAACAAGAATAGCCTAAGGCACATTTTTTCATATACCAAAAAACACAAAGGACAAGAGGTAATCAAAATGGAAGAAAGCAGCAAAGTCAAAGTTAGTTTTAGACAGCTCAAGATGTTTATCTTCGCAATCGTAGATATCGTCATCATTCTTGCGTCTTACATCGCAGGTTATATCATCCAAACAAACGCAATTGACTTAGCGGGTGCGTTATTCGCAACTGCCGTCACAGTATTGCACTTGGTCGTTTTCACAATCTTTGGTGGATACCGTATCATCACCGATGAATTTAGTTTAACTGACGCGATAAGATTCAGTGTCCTTGTACTCTTGCAAAACATTGTCGCGGTCCTTTGCAATAGATTCATCCCAGTAGTCACAGACCTTCACCCATTAATCTTCATTTTCATCGCAGCCTTCCAGTTAATCTTCATGGTTGCGTCCCGCACTCTTCAAAGAGCGGTCAGGTTCTATACAACAAACACAAAGGACACTGTTCCAACAATCGTCGTTGGTTCTGGTTCATGTGCTGCTCTTGCATATAACGAAGCCCATAAGAATGAAGAATTCCATAACAACGTCGTTTGCTTTATGGATGATGACCCAAGCAAGATCGGCAAAAGATTCTTAGGCAAACCAGTCTATGGTCCAATTGAAAACATTCACAAATACATTGAGAAATACAAAGCCCAAGAAGTCATCATCGCTATTTCAAAAATCGACAAAGTCGGTTTAAAGCGAATTATTAAGATTTTGAAGAACGAAGAAGTAAAGGTTACTCGAATGCCTATTATTTCTGAACAACAAGATCCAACCAAGCCAGAGAAGATGAAAATCAAAGAAGTCTCTCTGGCTGAACTTTTAGGTAGAGACCAAATCACATTCGACACCGCTCAGATTGCAGACTGGTTAAAAGGCAAACGCGTTCTCTTAACAGGCGCAGGTGGAAGTATTGGCTCCGAACTTGCTAGACAACTCTATTCATTCGGTGTCAAACAACTTGTCATGTTTGATATCTACGAGAACGCTTTATACAACATCCAAATGGAATTAACCCGCAAAATCAAAGCGGATGAATCTCCAATCGAACTCATCACCCTTATTGGATCAACCTACAACGAATTCCGCGTTGAAGAGCTCTTCTCTAAATATCATCCAGAAGTTGTCTTCCACGCTGCAGCATATAAACATGTCCCTCTTATGGAAGACTCGCCAGTAGAAGCGATCAGAACAAACTGCCTTGGTACATGGAATGTCGCTAAGATGGCAGACAAATACGGTGTTGAAAAGATGGTCTTAGTCTCAACTGACAAAGCCGTTAGACCGACAAACACCATGGGCGCCACCAAAGCGTTCGCTGAAATGATCATCCGATACTGGAACAATAGAAGTGAAAATACAAAATACTCTGCAGTCCGCTTCGGTAACGTTCTTGGTTCAAATGGCTCAGTCATCCCGTTATTCAGACAACAAATTAAAGAAGGTGGGCCAGTTACAGTCACTCACCCTGAAATCATTCGTTTCTTTATGACCATCCCTGAAGCAGTATCCCTCATTCTCCAATCAGGTGCGTTTGCGGATGGTGGAGAAATCTTCATCCTTGATATGGGTCAACCAGTTAAGATCCTCACCCTTGCAGAAAATGTCATCAGACAATGTGGGTTTAAACCATACAAAGATATCGAAATCACCTTCACAGGTCTTAGACCAGGCGAAAAACTCTTTGAAGAATTGTTGCTTGATGTCACAAAGAACAAAAAGACAAGCAACTCAAAGATCTACATCGAAGAACCAAAGAAAATCCTTCCTATGGATGAGAAGATTGAATACATCTCTAAAGTCTTTAACATGACAAACAACCATGAAATTAAAGAATGTTTAAGAGAAGTAGTCACAAGTTACACAAACTATATTGACTTCAATCAGAAAGCTCAGCGTGAGAAGGAAATGAAAGAAGAAGATAAAATCTGACGTTCATTTGAATAAACCACCCCATATAAAAGGCAGGCGTGTATTGAAATCTTGAAAAGCGGTTAGATTTTCCCGAGCGGGAGATACACAAAATAAAAAATAAAAAACGGACAGAGGTCCGAGAGAAATAAAGAGGTAAAAGAGATGAATTTCTTAGTGGTGGTAGCACATCCTGACGATGAAGTTTTAGGGGCAGGTGCGACAATTCATAAATTGATAGCTGAAGGGCATAATGTGGCTGTTGCTACAATGGCTAATCACGCCGCTGCTAGAGCAAATATTTCTGACACTCTTGTTGATGACCAGTCTAAAGCAATGGAGATAATGGGTGTCAAAAAGGTTTACAGTGCTGATTTTCCAAACATCAAAATGAACACTGTGCCTCATCTTGATTTGGTTCAATTTGTTGAAAAATGCATCATGGATTTTGGTGCCGATGCAATTATCACCCACCATCCATCCGATACGAATAATGACCATGTTCAAACTTCATATGCAGTTCAAGCTGCTTGTAGATTATTCCAGAGAAGAGAAGACGTTCCAATTTTGAAAGAGTTATTGTATATGGAAGTTCCGTCATCAACGGAGTGGTCGTTCGATTCTTCTGCCAATAGATTCACCCCTAATTATTTTGTCGAAATCGGTAAAGATGGTGTTGGAATAAAGTTAGAAGCCTTAAAAGCTTATAAGGGTGTCATGAGGCCTTATCCACATCCAAGAAGCGATGAAGCTATTAAAGCTTTAGCTGCATATAGGGGAGCTCAAGCCGGATGTAACTATGCAGAAGCCTTTGAATGCGTATTTAGGAGAGTGTGATAATGTATAAGTTCTTTAAAAGACTTATTGATATAGTTTTATCATTTTTCGGTATTTTAATTTCCTCTCCAATTTGGGTTATTGTGATAATTGGAATTCTTATTTCTGATTTCGGTCCTATCTTCTATATCGCTAAAAGAATCGGTAAAGACGATAAGGAATTTAAGATGTATAAATTTAGATCTATGAGAGTCCTAAAAGAACCTAAAAAAGGATCTGAAGCATCTCTTAGACCTGAAACAGACAGAATCTTCCCTTGGGGTAAAGTAATAAGAAAATTAAAACTTGATGAGCTTCCTCAATTGATCAACATCTTTAATGGAACAATGTCTATCGTTGGCCCTAGGCCTGTAGCAAAAGATCAATTCGAGATTTTTAGATCCGGAAAATATGATGAGGCTAAAGTTGTGAGACCTGGTTTGACTGGTCCAGCTGCATTATATGACTACATATATGGCGACCAATTTGAAGAAGCAAACGTTGAAGAATATGAAGAAAAGGTTTTGCCAACAAGAAGAGAATTAGAACTTATTTATGTAAAGAAAATCGGATTCTTTTTCGACGTGTGGATGTTCTTTCAAACTGCAGGATGTGTTGTTTGCGGTTTATTTGGAATAGAAAATAAAAAGTTTTTAGATAAATTAATCAGGATGGCTGAGGAGAATAAGTAATGAAAGTTTTAGTTACTGGCGCAGCCGGGATGATTGGAAGCGCTCTTGTTAATGAATTAAACAAGAATGGCATTGAAACAATTAATCTTGACGTAAGAAATACCGATGGAATAACTGTTTGTGATCTAGGCGATAAAACAGCCTTGGAAACTCTTATAATAAATGAAAAACCGGATAGAGTTATCCATTTGGCGGCTTTGGCTCATGCGGTTAGCGGTAAGAATTATACAAAAGAAATGTATGAACACTTGAATGTTGAATGCGCAAAGAATGTATTTGAAGCAGCTGCTCAGAACAGCGTACCTGTTTTATTTATATCCACTGTTGATGTATTTGGTTTTGCAAAGAAAATTGTTAATGTAGAAACCGAGTGCCATCCAGTAACCATTTATGGCAAAACCAAATATAGAGCCGAACAATTATTAAAACAAAGTGGTGCAGCTTATTCAATTTATAGATTTTCACCTGTTTATACGAAAAACATAAAGAGGGATATTCAGAAAAGAGTTTATCTTAAATACCCTAATTGGGCTTATCAAATTGGAAAAAACACTCAGTACGAGGTCTTAAACATAGAAAAAGCTATTAAAGAAATGACTGAGTGGTGCATCGAGCTTCCTCATAATGAAATTAAGATTATTAAAGATGATATACTTTTAAATACAAAAGATTACATTGAAGATGAAAAAACGAAAGGCAATGCAAAACACGTTATTAGTCTGCCTAGATGGTTGGTTGTTCTCGGCTATTTATTATTAAGGATTACAGGAAAAAATAAATACACGTTTTTATTAAATAAAGCCGTTAATCCATTAAGGAGCGAGTGATATGGATTTTAAAGGGATACGAGTATTGGTTCTAGAAGGATATGCAAGACAAAGCCTTCCCATGATAAAAGCGTTTAATAAGCTTGGATGTGAGGTAACTGCTTTATGTGGATCGAAATTAGATGTGGCATATGTTTCTAGATATACTCACCATAAAGTTTTAGGAATTTGTGATAGAGAAAGAGTAGAGGAAACGACCCAGCAGGTTCGAGAATTATTACAAACTGGGAATTACGATATAGTTGTTCCTTTGGTAGATTTCTCCGCTGCTCTTTTGTCCAACAATAAAGAAGAGTTTTCAAAATACGCAAAAGTAGCTTCCAATGATATTGCTGTTTATGAGATTGCAGGCGATAAGCAGAAAACTATGGAAGTTTGTATGAGAGATAATATTCCTTGTCCTATTACAATTACTGATGCTAATTGTCTAGAGGATGTTATTAACTCAAACATAAAATATCCTATTGTTATGAAACCCAGAGTTGGTTATGGCGCAATAGGTTTTAAGAAAATAGATAGCGCAGAAGAACTGAAAGAAGTATTCGATAACACAAAAGAACCTGTAGAATACTATGTTTTCCAGGAATATATTCCACAAACGGATTTACAGTACGAATGTGCTATGTTCATAGATGGGAATAACGAAGTAAAAACATCTCTTGTTTTTAGTAAAAATAGGTGGTTCCCTGTCAATGGTGGTTCAAGTACATTAAACATAACGGTTGATCGCCCCGATATTGTGGAAAGCTGTACCCGTCTGTTAAAAGAAATCAATTGGAGAGGACCTGCCGATATTGATTTAATTCAGGATCCTCGAGATAATACGGCTAAAATAATGGAGATTAACCCAAGAGTATCTGGAAGTGTAAAAATAACCTTTGTTGCAGGAACTGATCAAGCACGCCAAGTCCTTGAACTTGCATTTGGAGATGATGTAACAAAGTACGAAACATACGAAGTAGGAAGAAGACTACGTTGTTCTCAAACTGACTTATTGTGGTTTGTTAAGTCACCGAATAGATTTAAAGCAAAGCCTTCTTGGTTCAGTAATTATAAAACAAGTGATCAGATTTTCTCTTGGAGCGATCCCATTCCTTGGCTTGCTTTTTCAATTCAAAAAATATTTAGCTTAAAAAAGGAAATGAAGAAACGTGGTAAATAATTATGAGGCCTAGTTATGTTAAAAAGATACCACACGAAATTAAGGTGTATGACTACACATACGAGTTGTTTTTGCCATCAATTCTCAAACCGTATAGGGAATGGTTCCAACCGATGTATTTTTCTCGATTAATACGACTTATGATACAGGCAGTTAGAGGTTCTATCATTTTCTACATGAAAGATAATACTGGGAATATTTGTGGTTTACTATCACTCGAACGAGGAGGGGGGAGATACCCTTGGTCGACAAAGAATGATTGGGTAATATCTCCTTATGCAGTGAAATCAGAACAAAGAGGAAAGGGAATAGGCACTCAAATTTTGCTTGATTTGAAAACTGTTTTATCTAAGTATCTACAGGGTAAAATATATGCCGAAGTGCTGCAAACAAATATTCCATCACAAAGAGCAATGGAAAAAGCCGATTTTTCTTTTCTTTGCTATGCAAAAAATAGTGGAGGCTTAAAACGAAAATACATTATAACGGACAACGCATCGGATTATTGTGTTTATGAAATGGAATAGAAATAAAAAAGGCAAATTATGCATTATGAAAAAATAGATGATTGTTATAGTAAGTTAACAGAGAAAAGAGGGAAAAACATAACTATGTCGTTTTTCTTGTTTTATTTATTCTCTGCTTTGATTATTTTGTCATACGTTTTTTTAAATAACGATATAACATCAATATTGATTTTAAGTGTATCAATTTTAATGTTGATTCTTTATAAGCGAAAAGGGATTTACTATTGGGTTGGTATTAGCTACATCCTTTATGTGCTAAATACGCTTTTATTTGCTATTTCTGTTATAGCGGTCTTCCTTTTTCTATTAAACGAAAGAAAGTCATATTCTCGGAAAGATATTTTGTTTCTTTTGCCGTTAGTTTACGCTTTTATACTCATAGCTATTTCTTATCGTTTTGGTTATGATAGCCAGTTCATTTCCGCTGCGTTAACGTTTGCTAATATCACCATTTTTTTGTTGCTAATAATGAATATCAAAGATGAAAATGATATTCATTATATGACAGACGCTTATTTTATATCTGCATTTATTTTTACAGGAGTTACTATATTATCTTTGCTAAAAAATGGTGGTGGGTTGTTTGATTCTAACCGACTACAGTTTGAGGATAATGTCCGAGATATGGCAAATGGTATAGTTGTTGCAGTATTTATATGGATTATCTCCCTGATCAACAAAAAGAAGTATGGCAATATGAGCAGAAGAATGCAAAATATTATTGGGGCTTTATCTACATTACTGCTTATTTTAACGTTGTCTAAAGGGGCTATTTTTGCCCTTGGGTTAGGGTTCTTTATATATGTGATAGCCGCTAAGAAGATTAATTTTTCTTTTATCTCTATAGTTGCGTTAATATTAGGGGTTATATTAGTTTTGCAAGTATCGGGATTGATGGATTTTAGTAGGTTTTTAGAGAGAAATAATGATTTGAATGGTCGAACGGATATATGGTTATTCTACTATAATAAAGTTGTGTCACGGGGGCTGAAAGGATTTTTATTTGGGGTAGGGCCTGGGAATATTAATAGAATTGCTGTTGGTGAATATTTGGGGAAATATTATGCCCACTCAGTAATTTTGGATTTCTTCTTTGCATACGGAATTGTTGGGCTTGTTTCATTCTTGACCATGCTATTGATGGTTCTCGTTTATGCGATAAAACAAAAAAACAATTTAGGAATTGGGCTGTTTTTTCTAATTTGTGCTTCTTATTTTGTTACAGGAGCATCAACGAATACTCAAATTTTTTTGGTTTTGTACTATATTATTTGTTTTTCAAAAGTATCTAAAAATAACATTTTAAGGAGTTGATATCATGACAGACACAACTGCATTAATCATTACAAAAAATGAAGAAAAAAATATAGTTGATTGCATTAATTCTATTAAGAGTTTTGTTTCTAGGATATTAGTTGTAGACAGCGGAAGCACCGATAAGACTCAAGACCTTTCAAAAGAATTGGGCGCAGAAGTGTATTTTCATGAGTTTGAAACTCATGCAAAACAACGTAATTGGGCAATAGAAAATTTAAAAATACAAACAAAATGGATCCTTAGAATCGATGCTGATGAGCGTCTTACACCCGAACTAATAAAAGAGTTGGAATCGTTAACGAAACTCCACGACGATGATGACGTGAATGGTATTACCGTGGGAGCTTGGTTATATTTTATGGGAAAAAAATTAACCCATGGCGGTTCTAGAAAAAAGAAAATAATTTTGTTTAAAACAGGGAAGGGAGCTATCGAAGATCGTAAAATGGATGAACACACTGTTTTATTCGAAGGGAGATCAATTGAAGCAAAAAATAAATTTTTACACTATGATTTTAAAGATATTGACTCTTATGTAAAAAAGTTAAATTGGTATGCTGAACGAGAAATGCAAGACTATTTTGAAACATTATTTGGGGAGGAAACGTCCTTATCTAATGGTGAAATTCAAAAGGTTCGAGGGAAAAAGTTTGGTTTTTATTATAAACTCCCTATATTTTTAAGGTGTAAGATATTCTTTTTTTACCAATTTGTTTTAAAAGGCAATTTTTTAAACGGGAAAGAAGGGAGGATGTATTCGTTCCTATATCATTATTACTACAGGATGCTAGTTGATGCAAAGATATACGAGCATCAAAAAAATAACACTGGTTTTAGTAAATTGGAATCGTTGTAAGGATCTATTGTTTATGGTTATTGTATTTCATCTTCCTAAGCTAACTCTTGGCGGGGTAGAAATGAACGCTATTAAATTAGCCAAAGAATACCTAAAAATGGGTCATTCAGTAAAATTCTTAGTCCATAGCTTTAGTGGTGAATATTGTGTTGATATTCCAAAAGAAATCGAGATAGTAGATTTAGAGACTCGAAATATTTTTATAGCTGTTCCTAAATTAAAAAAATGGTTTAGAAATAATAAAATCGACATTTTAATATCGTCTAGAGATTTATATAATAGTGTTTTGCTTTGGATTAAACATAGATATAAATTCGATTTTTATTTAATAGCTTCATGTCACACTAATGCTGTAATAGAGCATCAGCTTTTTAAAAATAAGATGCGCAGATTAAAAACTTATCTTTATATGAAGATGGCAAAGTGCACATATCGGTACGCAGATGAGATCGTTGCTGTTTCAAAAGGAGTGGCAGAATCTATAACGGAATATACCAAAATTCCAGCTTCGAAAATTTCAGTTATTTATAATCCGATTATTGATGATCAATTTGAATTGAAAAAGACAGAATCTCTAAATGGGGACGATTGCTTTAATGTGGAAGGACCTATTGTATTAGCAGCTGGGCGATTAACTGAGCAAAAAAACTTTGGTTTACTTATTAATGCATTTTCGATAGTCGTTAAAAAAATACCTAATGCCAAATTGTTCATTTTTGGTCGAGGCGAAGAAAATGATGCTTTAAATAATTTGATTAAACAAGATGGACTAGAAAAAAACGTATTTATACATGATTTTGTTTCAAATTTACTTAAATATATGATTCGCTCAGATTTATTTGCGTTGAGCTCTAATTGGGAAGGATTCGGGAACGTTTTGGCAGAAGCAATGGGCTGTGGTGTTCCTTTAGTGTCCACAGATTGTCCAAGTGGACCAAGAGAAATTTTGGAAGATGGTAAATATGGAATTTTGGTTGATACAAACAACCCAGATTCCCTAGCTAACGCTATCGTAGAACAATTGATAAATCCTTATCCTGCCAAGGATGTTTTAATGGAAAAAAGTAAAGATTTCAACGTTGAAACAATCGCAATTCAATACTTAAAAGGATTCAAAGATAAACATGAAGGTATTTGAGCTTATTGGGTTGCCTGCTAGTGGGAAAACAACGATTTTAAAAGAGTATAGTAGCGAAAAAATATTAACTGTCTCTACGGATGATTATTATGCTTTGCAACACACATATAGTAAGATTAAATTATGTTTTCGGATGTTGTTTTATAGTGTGGTAAATATAGGGATGTTTTTCCTGCTATTTAGATATTTCCCTGTGCATAAGTTAAAAAATACAGTTAGTTTGATTTTTTATTGTTGCAATTTTGAAAATTATTTAAATAAGAATAAATCATCGGCCTATATGTTCGACCAAGGGGTTATTCAATATTTGTGGTCTATTTATTGGGATGAATCTTGTTTACACGATGAAGAAAAAAAATTAAAAGGATTTTCAAAGATTGCTCGGTATTTTAAGAAACGATATTCTATTTATCCCATCTTCGTGGAAACTGATTATAAAGTTGCAGCTCAAAGAGCCTATACTCGAAAAAGTGATTGCTATATTGATCATCTAGAATTAAAAAATATTTTAAATATATATAGTGTTTTGCAAGCCGAATCATTGGAAATTAAGGATTGCTTTGAAGATTATATTGAGTATTCAAACATGGATTCTCTTAAGGTTGATGTGAAGAAACTTATGGAGTTATAAAAATGATTAGAGCTTTAGTGATTAATAAGAGTTTTTCTGATAATTTGGGAGATCAGGCTATTGGTCGTGCAATGGAAAACTTATTTAATTTAATCAATTGTGAAGTTATAACTGCAGATTTAACAACTGTGCAGAAAAAACAATTATTCATTAAAGACATTTCATTAAATAACAAAAACAGAAAAAAATTTAAGTTGTTAAAAACAGTAAAGTGGTATTTAAAGCACAAAAATTCAATTGGCATTTATTTAGATAAAACTTTAAAAGAGTGTGATGCCGTTTTCGTTGGTGGCGGAGAGTTAATACAAGACAATAATATATTTCCTATAGCGTTATTTCTGTGGATGAAAGAAATAAGGAAACGTTCTCCTCAATTGCCTATTTATTATTTTGGTGTTGGAGCAACGGCTGGATATTCATTTTTTGCAAAGAAATTATTATTGTATGCCTTAAACCAGGCTAGCGGTATATATGTAAGAGACGGAAATTCCAAAGAAAATTTAGAAAAAGTTTTCAATATTAAATCAATAGAAATTCCAGATGTCGTGTTTTCGTTGGATTTATCGGTTAACACGCAACAAAAGATTGCAAAGACAGTAGCTCTTGGTATAACTTCACCATTTAGAATAAAACAATATAATTGCAATAGCCAAGATTATTTTCGGGAAATGATGGCTGTTGTAGGACATTACGATGGCAGTACGATAACTTTATGTTATACTGATTCTAATGATTATGCTGCTTGTAAGGCTTTTGCAACGTATTTAGTTGGGCAGAAAAAAGATTGTTCTAATATAAGAATTGGAGAATATAGAGATTTAGAAGGATTTCTTTCTTTTCTATCAACTCAAGAGGTTGTAGTCTCTCCAAGAATGCATGCTTGTATTTTAGGAATTGCTAGCCTAGCATCAGCAACGCCAATTATTATCTCGCCTAAAATGGACGCCTTTTTAAAAAAATATTGTCAAACAGATTTTTCGAAAAGCGATTGTAGAAATAATATTATTGCTAGTTTTAATTCCATAATAGGAGTTTTAAATGAAAAAAACGAATAAAAACTCATTAATGGTTGTAACAATAATTGTTGTTATCGCTAAATTAATAGCTTTTATAAAAGAATTTGTTCTTTCTTATTATTATGGCGTTTCTCAGGTAAGCGATGCGTATAATGTTGCGTATTCAATACCTGTCACAATAATAGGGTTTATAGCCTTGGCGCTGAATACTAGCTATATCCCACAGTATAATAAAATTAGCAAAAACGAGGGGGAGGATTCCGCTCTTGCTTTTTCAAACAATATATCTGCGGTTATATTTTTCGTCTCTGTAGTATCGTTTATTTTATTAGAAGTTTTTGCTGAACCGATTGTTCAAATATTTGCTGGAGGATTTAATGAAGAGACACTAACGTTGTCGGTAAAACTCACGCGTTTAATGGCTGCGATTGTAATGTTAATCTCTTTTAATCGAATTCTGTCTGCTTATGTACAATTAAAAAATAAATATTATATTGTCACTCTTTGTGAAGTGTTGTTATATGGATTCTCGATATTAGGTATTATCTTGAGTTCAACTTGGGGAGTAGAATGGCTTTCTTGGGGGGCATTAGTTGGGTATATATTTGAGTCTTTTTGCTTGGTTATAGTTTCGATTCGGAACGGATATAAATTTAAGTTTTCATTTAATTTTAGAGATCCAAAAATTAAGGAGTTCTTCTTCCTTGTTTTACCAGTGATCATTGGCAGTGTTGCATCGGATATTAATAAAATCGTGGATAAGAATATCGCCTCATTATATTCGGTAGGGTCTGTATCAATATTAAGTTATGCTCATAAAATTGATGAGGCATTAATTTCGATTTTTGTAACCTCGTTAATTTCGCTTTCTTATCCAAGGATTTCAAAACATGTTCAGGATAATAATGAAAACGGGCTAAAAAAGCAACTAACGAATGATTTTGAATTTTTATTCTTTTTAGTCGTTCCAATTTCTTTGGGGTGCATCTTTTTTTCAAAAGAGATTACAAAGCTTCTGTTTGTTCGAGGCGCTTTTACTGTCGAAAATGCATACAGCGTTGCCACGGCTTTTATTATCTATGCTTTGGGCATTATACCGACAACAATTAGAAAGTACTATGTTCGAATCTTCTATTCATATTCCGATTCAAAAACTCCAGCCACTAATTCTCTCATTGTAATTGCAATAAATATAATATTGAGTATTGTACTTGCGCATTTTTGGGGGATATATGGTGTAGCGGCAGGCTCTACAATTTCAATTTGTATTGGTGCACTTTTATTAATTATTCGAATTAGAAAACACCTAAAAATAGAATATAAACCTATTATTGTTCCGTTTATTAAAATCGTAGGGTCTTCGATAATAATGATTATCGCTTCAAAAACTTTAGAGCTTTTCGTTGGATCCCTAATTGGCGATAATATCACAACCATAATTAGTATATTATTTGCAGTAATTGTATATTTTTTCTGTGTTTTTGCGTTTGGGATGAAACATCTATTTTCTTATATAAAGAAATAAAGAGATAAATAGCATTATATAAAACAATACCATCAATATTCCCCAGAAAGTTAAGTCGCTGCATTTGTTAATATAAAACTAGACCACATATGTGTATGCATAAAAGATAACCATCCGAGAAAATGGATGAATATGCGAAGTCTCGAATATATATATAAAAAGCAAATTATGTGCTGTTGGATATCGAAAATCCCGGACCACGTATTATATATAATATAGAGAATGTTAAAATGGTCCAAAAATTTGACCAATATAGATGATGCTACCCCTTTTAAACGGGTAGCCTTCCCTTCAAAGCTTATGTTGCTTTCAAAGGTTTTGAAGAGAAGCGGTGAGTTAAGTGAACGAAAGGAGAAATGAATGCTTGAAAATGATGATGGGTTGAAAATCTCTAGAGAGATTTATTGGCCCTTATACTTTTCCAATTATCAATTTTGCTCCAGCAATAATTTTGAGATCACAAAACTGAATGATTTTTTAACTACAAAATTAAGCTTCGGCTTTGTTTCTCCTTTTAGCAATGAGTTTCATCCGCTTGCCATATTCGATGGGAAGAGAAGTGCTAATTATGAAGATTTATCAGATGATGATTTTAAGATTATAGCTGAAATAGCTGTTTCTTCTTCTGATTCGTATGTTTTGGCCAAGTGTTATAATGTGTTATTTGTAAAAACTAATGAAAAAGTTTCTGCAATAAAATCCGCTGATTCATTTATGAGATTGGCTAATGAGTTTATTGCTAATGACTCGGTTTTTGCTTCGATTGGTTTCTTTCAGCATGCTTTGTTTTTATATAAAGAAGCAGGTGATAAACAGAAGATTAAAGAAACAATTAGCAATTTAGTTGATGCAGGCCAATACAAAAACGATGAAGACTTAACTCGTGTTTTGAATGGAATATTCGAATTCTTAAGCAAATGTAATTATTCAAAATACAATAAGCGTAATCTCATCGAATTATCAGAAAGAATGTATATTGAGAGCGATTTTTGCCTTGAATTGTTCGAGAATATTTCAAAGTACTATTCTTCAATTCATGATATAGATAATCAAAACGTGTGGTTGAATAAATACGCGGATCTTTGCCTTGCTTTATGTGATAAATATAGTCCTAGAGGCTTTAGATATGTAAAATACGCAATCGAAAAACTAGAAAGGCTTTCTGATTTAAATGATGATCGAATAAATCAATTAAGATTTAGAAAAGATGAAGAAGATGCAAAATTTTTTGAGTTTTCTAATATGCAATCGATTCCGTTGTCTGATAAATTGCAAAAAGAGATTGGTTTTAGAATAAATAACGTGAATGCCAAACTGGAAAAAGAAAATGATTCAATTTCTAGATTTCAATATTTCCTATCTATTTTTTTACCTATAAAAAGTAGCGAAATTGAAGATTTTTGCAAAGGTCTCGAATCATCGGTATTCGCAGGCATGTTCAACACTGTAATCTTTGACAAGAATAAAAGAATTGTCGATGGAATCAGGCCCGATGATAAACAGAAAAAGGAAAAACATAACATTTCGCAAGCATATGCCCTATTCCATGCTATCTATATTAAAATTGGAGTGTTCTATTTGTATAACAGCTGTGTTGATAATGAATTGAAGGATTTCTTACTCGATATAATTTCACATAACGAATTAGTTCTTAATGAAAGAATTCAGGTTGTTTATGACAGTATTATTGCTGGATTTAACATGAATATTAGAAAAGCTTTGTTTGTGCTTATATCTCAGTTCGAGTTTTGATGCGTCGATTATTTGAAAAGGAATAGCATTTATCCAGCTGTAAAAAAGGGAAGTATGACAGTTCATATAGATCTGAATCATATATTAACAGAAGATAAGTTTAGGAATAAAATTGTTGAGTTGGTTGGCGAAGATTTAACAAAAGAACTAGAATATTTATTGGTCCAACCTTCTTATGGAAATTTAAGAAATTATAATTACCATGAAGGATTCGATAAAGATAACGTCGCCAACAATCACGAAATTATGGCATTTTTAAGAATTATTATTGCCTATTGTATGGGATATGATTCCAAAAAAACTAACAGTAGAGAGAACCATGAAAGAAGAAATTAAGCTACATATTACATATGATGAAGAATTGAAATTGGGCGATTTGGCAGAATGCCTTTCAAAGATCAACACCGCTATTAATGATGTTAATAGGGATAATGGGATGAAGGATTCAAGGAAAATTGGTTCTGAATACGCTTCAAAAGTTCAAAATGTTGAATCTGGCTCTATTATAGTATTTATTACCGTTAACATTGTGACTCCTGTTGCTTTGTCTGTTATAGCAAACTATATTTACGATAAGTTAAAGGGCTTTAAGAAAAAGAAAAAGAAGTCCAATGAGGAACATAATATTGAAGAAGATTCAATTGTAGATGTTCGCGTGGTAGAGGAAAATGATAAAAAAGAAATTTCCATCCATATTTCCAGCCATAGAAGAATAGATTAGCCCATATCAGTTCCCTGAGAAGCTCATCCCTTTAATGATTAGCAAAGCAGATAAAAATGAATCCCTCCCTGTCTATGGTGAAGGCCTTAATGTTAGAGACTGGCTCTATGTTGAAGATCACTGCAGAGGCATCCTTGCTGTTATTGAAAAAGGCAGAGTAGGGGAAGTTTATAACTTAGGTGGCCACAACGAAAGAAATAATCTTTATATTGTTAAGAGAATTCTTAAAGAAATGGGTAAGAGTGAGGATTTAATCACTCACGTCGCAGATAGGCATGGTCATGACCAGAGATACGCGATCGATCCACACAAGGCAAACGTTGAGCTTGGATGGGATCCGGTCACAACCTTTGAAGAAGGCATCGTTAAAACAATCAACTGGTATAGATCGGAATTAGGCAAGAATTGGCTAGAAGAATGCGCTGCTTCAAACCAGGAATGGCTTAAGAAGAATTATTCGGATAGAAAATAATAAACGAGACATATTTTTCAGGGGTCCAATTAATGGGCCTTTTTTTGTCGTTAGGAAAAGCTGGTAAAAATCTCTTACTCTATATAACTCTATTCAAACAACGAAAGCTCCTATTCGTTGTCTTAATATTCATCTACAATACCAACATGGACAATAAAGAACAATTACACGAACTTTGGAACAAAGCGTTTTCTATTGTCAGCATTCCTTATTGTTCAACAGCAAAAGAGATTGAGGAAAAGAAAAAGCTGTTAAAAGAAATTTTAGGCTATATGACACCTTGTTCATTGTTTAGATATAGACCATTTAATGATTTAAACATCGATGCTTTTGAAAATGATCGTCTTTATATATCTACCGCTAATTATTACGATGATAAGAACGATTCTTTTATAGTGGTGGACAAGGAAAAACTATTTAATGATATTCGATATGCTTTTGAACATTTTGACAAGTTTATAGAACGTGCATTTTCTAATGATTATAGTTCCGTTGTTGATGATAATTTGAGAGATTTTCTTATATCGATTGTAAGCAATTCTTCTAAAGAAAGCATTTTGAAAAGTAAAGATATTCTTAAAGTGAGACTAGGCGAATTTCTTAAAATAAATTCCTCAGAACACATAAGTGAGAAATATCGTTCTTATGCACATTCGATTTGTTTTTGTGAAGAAGGAAATGATCAATATATGATGAAAGAATATGCCGATAATGGTCATGGCTTTGTTTTGGAATATGAAATAAAAGC
>JAZLMH010000029.1:0-2425 GCA_045598525.1 Bacilli bacterium
TTCGCCAAATCTGACGACCATTGGGATGACTTCTACGTTTAATTTTTCTGCTTCTGGTTTTGTGATGTCTGAAGCTGAATCTACGATTATTCTTAACATGTTTTACTCCTTTGTTTCGTTTTCTATGTTATCTACTATGATCTTTAAAGCTTTGTACATTATGGCCCTATCTTCATCGCTCATGCCTTTGCTGACGATTGATAAAAAGCGATTGATTTTATTGGCCACTTCTTCTCCGCAAGCCATACCTTTTTCAGTCAAACTAAAATAAGCGTTATATCTCTTCTTTGCGTCTGAGTCGCAATAGACATATCCGTTTGTTTCAAGGTAATCTAGCGTTCTAGATACCTGCCCTTTATCTTCTAAAGATATTTTCACGATCTCTTTAGATGTTAGCTTGCCATATGTGTATAGGTAATAAAGGCATGAAAC
The DNA here is from genome assembly GCA_045598525.1 of Bacilli bacterium. Lineage (GTDB taxonomy): Bacteria > Bacillota_I > Bacilli_A > RFN20 > CAG-826 > UBA4951. The sequence continues at coordinate 433 of JAZLMH010000029.1, forward strand.
ATGCTGAGACCTAAGGTTAAGTTTGCCCATCTCTTCCACTTCTATCCTGTGGATATATTTGGAGATCTTTGTAATTGAACTTGTGAATAACTCGAAGCGGTCCATGCCTTGCCTTTCTTGTTGATTTTTCAACAAGTTAATACTTTATTTGGTTTTTGTCAATAGTTTCTAGGCCAAATACACTGAGAAACAAGCTAAAAAAAGGCCTAACAAGGTTACGTCAGGCCTATAAGTTAAGCGCATGCTTTTGTTTTAAACCGCTTTTATAAGATCGTTATATCGTTTGTAATACTCATCAAATAAGTCTTGGAATTCTTCCTTCTTTCTATATGCAATGATGTTTTCATGACTTTTCAAATTGTTGTTTGATTCATCAATGATATAACTTGCGATATTAGAACAGTGGTCAGACATTCTCTCGATGTTAGTTAACATATCAGCAAGAACGAACCCTTTTTCAATTGATCATTCTTCGTTTCTCATTCTCTCGATGTGGTTGTTTCTGATCTTTTTGACCAAAAAGTCGATAACTTGCTCAAGCGGTTCACCTTTCTTTGCTTCTTGGTAATTATCATTAACTAATGAAGAAGAGGTTACATTCCAGATTTCTTTTAGCGCATCAAAACATACATTGAGTTCACCCATGGCTTTTTCAGAAAGAGTGATATTCTTCTCTTTCATCTCATCATTAACTTTTGCGATGTTTAAAGAATGGTCCGCTATGCGTTCAAGATCACCTATGATCTTCAAATATAGGTTTGCGGTCCTGCTATCAGCGTCATTTAGCGAACGCTTAGATAATTTGATTAGGTAGCTTCCAATTACGTCTTCTAGGTGGTCTGTATTGTCTTCAGCCTTTTTAATCACATCCACTGAATAATCGTCATTAAACATTGAGACAGACGAAATTAAAGACACGCCTGCTTCTTGGCACATTTCAGATACTTTTCCTTTAACCTGTTCAAGGGCGATAGAAGGTGTTGAAAGCAATCTATCATCAATTTCCGCGAGCGCTTGTTCTTCTTTGATTGGGATGATTTTGCAAACAAGACGTTCAAGAAGTTTTGAGAATGGGAATAATAACAATGTGCATCCGATGTTGAACGCTGTGTGGATAAGAGCGATGCCCATCAATGAAGCTGGTTCGCTTAATACTAATGGGTTGATAGCCTTCCAAATGAAGACATACACGATTAATGCGATAAGGGTTCCGATCACATTGAAAAGAAGATGGACCAAGGACGCTCTTTTCGCGTTTTTGTTTGCCCCTACTGAAGATATTATTGCGGTGACACATGTTCCAATGTTTTGTCCTAAGATGATTGGGATCGCCGCGCCAAAAGAGATTTGGCCAGTTAACGCAAAGGCCTGAAGGATACCAACGGAAGCGGAGCTAGACTGGATTATCGCCGTTACTCCTAAGCCCATAAGAACACCTAAGAAAGGATTGTTTTCGAATGAGATAAAGAGATTCTTAAACCAATCAACATCTCTTAATCCCGAAACTGATGAAGACATTGTTTCCATACCAAACATCAAAGTGGCGAACCCTAAAAGAATAAGGCCGGTGTCTTTCTTCTTCTCTGATTTGAAGAACATATACAAAATGACGCCGACAAGTGCCAATAAAGGAGCGAAAGACGATGGCTTTAGTAGTTTAACGAAGAAGTTTGAGCTGCTTATCCCTGAGAGAGAAAGAATCCATGATGTCACAGTTGTCCCGATATTAGCGCCCATGATGACGCCAATTGCCTGACCTAATGTCATAAGTCCTGAGTTAACAAAGCCAACAGTCATAACCGTTGTGGCTGAAGAGCTTTGAATTACGGCAGTAACTAAAGCGCCAGTCAGAAGGCCGACAAATTTATTAGATGTCATTTTCTTGACTATCTTCTTAAGTTTGCCACCTGCTCTTTTCTCGAGGGCTTTACTCATTACGTTCATGCCAAAGAGGAACAATGAGATTCCTCCTATAAATTCAAATAAATTAAAA
>JAZLMH010000030.1:0-54617 GCA_045598525.1 Bacilli bacterium
GGCTAGTTTTGCAAACGCGCCCATAAGAGCTTCATAGATGAGTTCTTGTCCGACCATGTAATCTGTTAAGGCCGGGCGAAGAGCTTCCATTTTGCTGACTATTCTGCTTAGCGGAGTTCCGACAAGCCTATCGTTAAGGAGTTTGACCGTTTTAACAACTTCATCCACTTGAACGCCTTCGTTAATTAAGAACGTCTTATTCTCTACATAACCCTTGCTTGTAACAAACACCGCAGTGGCTGTTGTATTTGATAATGGGATGATTTGCATGCTTGCAAGCCTTTCATCATCGATGCTTTGCCCAATGACGACAGAGGCAAGATTTGTCATTTGTGAGAGAATCTCACAACTTTCCTTCATAACCTCCTCAACCGATTTTGTTTTTTCGCTTAAGATTGTTTGAAGGGCGTTCTTTGCTTGCTGATCAACTCCTCCAGTACGAAGGTTATCGATGTAATATTGATATCCTTTTTCTGTTGGGATGCGTCCCCCGGAAGTATGAGGTTTTTCGATGAAGCCCATTTTTTCAAGAGCGTTCATTTCGTTTCGGATGGTAGCGCTGCTAACATCAAGCTTGAATTTATCAACTAATGTTTTGCTGCCTATTGGTTCGGCGTATCTAATGAAATACTCGACAATAAGCTTCAGAATTTCATCACGTCTTGTCACTATTTCAGCCTCCTTTTTAGCAGTCGCACTTTATTTGTGCTAACACCATTATAGGAATCGTTTTAGCACTGTCAATACATGGGTGCTAAATTTTACAAAAAAATCCTCGCTTGGAGGAATTTTATATTTATATATGCGCAAAACTTATTTAAATAAAGTAAGGAGAATGCGATCCAAAAGAAGAATTCCTTTATCGGTTGGGCGAACATAAGAATCATCTAACATAAGCAATTCATCCTTAATGAGTTTATCGAGTTCTTCTTTGTATTTTTCTTTGAAATCTAAAGAAAAACGTTTATTGAAATCATCAATCATAAACCCTTCTTCTAATCTTAGATTAGTGAGGAAGAATTCCTCGATCTCTTCATCCATAGAAACCACTTCTCTCTCGCTTTCATAATCTCCTTTAAGATAAGAGTTAAGGTTTTTTGTGAAGGTAAAACGCTCGCCATTAAGATAACCGGAAGCACCAAGGCCGGCAGCATAATACTCATTATCTTTCCAATACGTCATGTTATGACGTGATTCATAGCCTGGCTTAGCGAAATTGCTTACTTCGTATCTCTTGTATCCTGCTTTTCTGAATTCTTTTAAAATTAATTCATATTGAATTGCAGCATCTTCATCATCCATCTCTTTATATCCGTCTTTATGCCAAGAGGTTCCTTTGCTAACGGAAAGGCAATAGGTAGAAAGATGAGGTAAATCTAATTCCAAAAGCGCCTTAACATCTTTTTTGACATCTTCTTCCTTTTCAAAAGGAAGACCATATATTAAATCGCATGTGATGTTTTTAAAACCACACTCTTTAGCAAGTTTTATAGCCTCTACTCCTTGTTCAAACGTATGGTGTCTTCCCATTAATTTAAGAAACTTCTCGCTAGAACTTTGAAGACCGATAGAAAGGCGGTTAACACCAGCTTCTTTCATGATTAAGAGTTTTTCTTTATCAAGACTTTCAGGATTTGCCTCGAGGGTGAATTCGTAGTCTCTTGGATCTAGATATTTGAATAACTTTTCTAACAGGTTCCTTAAAAGATCATTAGGCAAGCTTGATGGCGTTCCCCCTCCTACATAAACCGTCTTTAGAGGGGTTTTTATGTTCAAAGAATCAAGCTGTTTGGTTAAAGATTCTACATACGAAAAAACCCATTCCGAACGGTAAAGGACTTTTGTGAAATCACAATACCCGCAGATATGGGAACAAAATGGTATATGAACGTATAAAGATTCGGCCACAACTACTCTTTTTCGTTATTTAAATTGCTGAAATATGCTTCTTCTTCAGGGTGTTCAGCAGCATATTTAGCCATTGCTTTTGCAGTTTCCTCATCCACGACATTCTCGGTTGTGCGAGCCATCTCTTCTTCAAGAATTTCTTTTTCTGTCGGACGGCCGTCTTCGCTTTCTTTTTCCATTTCTTCAGCGGCTACTTCCATTGCGCGGATTGTATCTTCGTCTGTGACATCTGACAAGACGCGGTTAACCTCTTCTGCTGCGATTTCCTTGTCGCTTTTTGGACCTTCGTCGTTTTGGAAAATCTTGACATATTTCTTTAGTAAAATGACGCCGATGACTATGACGCCGAAAATGACGAGAAGACCGATTGTTATAAATAATGGATTATCCATTATATTGTCTGCGTAGAATCTCATGATTATTCTCCTTTTCTTGCTGGGCGATAGACAAATTTGTTTTTTACCTGAAGCTTCTCATAGTAGCCTTCGCTTGTAAGGTGATCCATGGAAGTTCTTGCGGTTTCATAAGCGCATCTACAGAAAGATTTGTATTGCTGAATCGTGTAGAAACGACCTGGTGTGCAGTGATTTGCAAGGAACGATGCCTGTTTTTTATTTAGATTTGGGTTTGTTTCCAAGAGATAACGGACATATTCTTTGACTTCTTTATCGCTAAGAATATTTCCTGGAACCTCAAACATCCTGTTGCCTGATACCTGGCTTTCCTTCATTTCCTCTGGGGTGATGATTCTACTAGGCTTCAAAGCGTTCTTAGGTTCGTGTTTTTCTTCTTCGACTTCTGGTTCTGGCTCCGGCTCAGGTTCTTCGTGAATCTCTGGTTCGACGTCTTCAAATAACGGTTCTTTTAGAAGCTGTTCGATGTCTTCAAATAACGGTTCTTTTAGAAGCTCTTCCACTATTAGATCTAGGTTTTCAATTGCAGGCGCAGGTTTTGGGGCTATTGGCTCCGGCTCTGGGATTGGCGTTGGAGCAGGAATCGGCTCAGGTTTTGGGGTTAACGCTACCTCAGAAACTCGTATTTCCTCTTCTTTAGAAAGATTTTGGAATTCAGGTTTATAAACCGCCACTCTTGCTTTTTGGGCTTGTTCGCTTAATGCATCGATGTTTCTTGAGAGAACATTCATGCAAGCGAGTATGAAATAAGTTAAATCGCCTTCGTTTTTCGTGTCTTTCATGGCTTCCATGACAGAACGCTCGCTTAAGAGGGTTTCAAACGGGAGAATGAAGGCACTGTTTCCGGCTGGACCGTTAGCAATCACATTCTTAGCAAAAAGCATTGCCAATGGATAATTCAAGTTATCAAAAGGTTGGATATAGGCAATAGAGAACAACGCAACCATGGCTCTAACAAAGACACTCGTGTCTTTATCAAGGAAAGCAAAGAGCCTTTCCATCATCGATTCGATGTCTTTTACTGGAGCTTTATCATAGTCATATCCGCCTAAAACCGATGTAGGTCTATATTGGTCTGGGCCTGCTTCACGGTAGAATTTCGTTAATTCCGCTACGCCAAGCAAATAAGCGTATGAATCACCAAGGAATTCATCAGGTGATTTAATTGGTTCGTAATTTTCATCTAAATAATGGTTTAAGGTGTGATAATAGCGAAGGACAGGACCGTGTTCGATGTTACTTTCTCTATATGTGCCATTAAGAAGCGCTCTTAAAGAGATGTCGCTCATCAAAGTCGCTCCCTCTAAATAACGGATAGCGCTTAATAAAGGGAAGAAAGAACCTTTCCTGATTTCAAACTTTTCTCTCTCATCCACTCCTCTATAGAGCCTTAGATAAGAGTTCATCTTTTCTTCGAAAGCCTTAATTTTTGCTTCGATTGCAGGAGTCATGGTCATATACATTGGGGTTCTATTGATCAAGAACATTCCAAGTTCTCTGCGTGATTCTCTGCGATAGTCTAAAATGTCACGCCAAAACGAATCGACAAAAGTCGTATTCATGACCTTGATGAGGCCACGGCGTGTTAAATATTGCTCGTCTGTGAAGCGGATGCTTATTGTACTAGCCATACGTTTATTATAAATAAACCTTTCGTCTCTAACAACAACTTAACTAAAAAACTACTAAATATTTTTTGTTTTTGTATAAAAAATAAAGAAAAAAGCCGACTATCAGCCGACTTTATTCATTGTCATCATCGATTGATAATAACGCCATGAACGCTTCCTGTGGCACTTCCACAGACCCGATAGCTTTCATACGTTTCTTACCTTCTTTTTGCTTCTCTAAAAGCTTTTTCTTTCTAGAAATATCGCCGCCATAACATTTAGCAAGAACGTCTTTTCTTACGCTCTTGATATCGCTACGAGCAATGACTTTTCCATTTATTGCAGCTTGAAGAGGAACTTCAAATTGCTGCTTAGGGATGATTTCTTTTAATTTCTGAACGATCGCAAGGCCCCTGCCGTATGCGCTCTTTCTATAGACAACCGTGCTTAAGGCGTCAATTATATCCCCATTTAAGTAGATATCCATCTTAGCAAGGTCGCTTTCCTTAAACTCATCAAGGGTGTAATCAAGAGATGCATATCCGCGAGATACGCTCTTTAAGCGATCGAAGAAGTTAAATATAACTTCACTTAGCGGAATGAGATATTTAAGGGTTTCTCTTGTGTCATCGAAATACACGAGATCCTGATAAATTCCACGTTTATCTTGGCAAAGCTGCATGATCGCCCCAACATATTCTTTTGGGGTCATGATTGAGGCTAAAACGTACGGTTCTTCAATTGACTTGATTTTTTGAGGCTCAGGCATATCACTAGGGTTATCGATGTTAATAACATCGCCGTTAGTGAGGTTTATGCGGTATTTGACACTTGGAGCGGTGAGGATGAGGTTAAGATTGTATTCACGCTCAAGTCGTTCCTGAATGACGTCCATATGAAGGAGACCAAGGAAGCCTACGCGGAAACCAAAACCCAAGGCTTTAGAACTCTCAGGTTCAAAAACAAGGGATGAATCGTTTAAAGAAAGCTTTGCTAAAGCGTCTTTGAGATCGCCATATTTTGCAGAATCCACTGGGTATAATCCGCAATAAACCATAGGCATGATTTTTCTATAGCCTGGGAGAGGTTCAACAGCCCCACCATCATCTAAAGTGATGGTTTCGCCAGGGAAGACATCTTTGATATCCTTGATTGTCGCGGTTAAATATCCTACTTCGCCGCATTCAAGGGATTTCGTAGATAATTCTTTTGGGGTTCGGATGCCAACTTCCGTTACTGTATATGTCTTTCCGCTTTGCATCAAACGAATCTTGTCCCCGACTTTTACTCGGCCGTTCTTGATACGAATCAAGACAACGACACCGCGGTAAGAATCGTAGAACGAGTCAAAGATCAACGCTTGGAGAGGGCCATCATTATCTCCTTCTGGCGGAGGAATGAGCTCTACCACTTTCTCAAGCATATCGTTAATGCCAACCCCTGTTTTGCCGCTAACCAAACAAACGTCATCTGTCGTTAAGCCAATACGTTCTTCGATTTCTTTTTTGGCCAAAGGGATATTTGCGCTAGGTAAATCAATTTTATTGATTACCGGAATAATCATAAGGTCATTATCGATAGCAAGATAGACATTTGCCAAAGTCTGGGCTTGAACGCCTTGGGTTGCATCAACAACCAAACAAGCGCCTTCGCAAGCTGCCAAGCTTCTTGAAACTTCGTAAGTGAAATCAACGTGCCCAGGAGTATCGATAAGATTGAAAACGTAATCATTTCCGTCTTTTGCCTTATAGGAAACGGTTACGGCATTGAGTTTAATGGTAATTCCGCGCTCTTGCTCAAGATCCATCTCGTCAAGCATTTGTGTGCCTAAATTACGCTTCTCGACAGCGCCGGTATTTTCTAAAATACGGTCACAGATTGTGCTCTTACCATGGTCGATGTGAGCGATGACGCAGAAGTTTCTAATAAATTTTTTATCGAATGACATAATTTTTCTCGTAGGGATTATATGTTATTTCTTACCTTTAGGAAAGAAAGCAGCCAAAGATTCTTTCACTTCCCCTGGTGAAAAGGCCACTTCGTAACCACTATAGCTGCGTTCTAACACTGATCTATATTCGTTTTGAAGATATCTATCATCGATTAATAAGGCGGCTCCACGGTCATTTTCGCTTCTGATTAATCGGCCCATCGCCTGCATTACTTTGTTTAACCCCTGGTTTTTATATGCGTAATCAAAACCTTTTCCGTTTTTGTTCTCGTAATAATCGCGAATGAGATCCCTTTCATAGGAAAGCTGAGGCAAACCAACCCCTACGATTGCTACGCCGATTAGGCGATCATCAACCAAATCAATCCCTTCGCTGAAAGAACCTCCAATTATAAATAACCCAATATGCGTCTTTTTTGGGTTCGCTTTAAAGCGAGTCAGAAGGTTTTCCTTATCGATTTCGGTCATTTCTTTGTTTTGGATATAGACTTTAGCCTCCCCAAAATCAAGGCGATCCACTACGTTTTGGAGATATTCGTATGATGGGAAGAAAATAAAGTAATTCCCCTTCTTTACGGAAACAAAAGCCTCAAGGTAACGTGCGACCTCATCATAGCTTTTTGACCTATCTTTGAACCTTGTCGAAACGTTTGGGGCAACAATGAGCTTCATGTTTTCAGGAGGGAATGGCGAAGGAAGAAGCAAATATGGTTTTTTAGAATCCCCTTCTATTGCGTTCATGTAGTATTCGATAGGAGAGAAAGTCGCACTGAATAACACATGTCCTTTTACTTGTGAAAGGGACTCACTAAGAAGAGGCGATGGATCAAGACAATACATAATAAACTTGAAATTGTCTCCCATATTCTCTGAATAGAATGTCAAATGTTTCGAGTAGTTGTTATAAATCGTCAAAAACGCATAACATTCGCGGCTGAAGTCTTTGAATTCGGATGGGTATGGAATGTGTTGTTCCTTTTCCAAGGTTTTCTGTTTTTGATTGAATGAGGTTAACGCTTTGATGAGGTTTTCAGGAACGTCGACGTAGGTTTCTCTTTCGTTTTGATTCTCTTCTTTTATTTCTTTCAAAGCCTTCTCAACTCTGTTGATTGCAAGTTTAATAGATTTAGAAGACTTGTCTCCGAACGATTTTTTTGCGCGTTTGCACATATCTATGGAAAGGCATCCGCCATACATATCCCTTCCCCTTTCCACAAGGTTATGAGCTTCGTCGACTAAAACTAGGTAATTCGATGGGTCTGCTTCTTCTCCAAAATATCTTTCAAGTTTGACAAGAGGGTCAAAGAAATAGTTATAGTCGCAAATAATGACGTCGCTAAACAAAGATAGATCGAGTTCAAGCTCAAAGGGGCAAATCTGCTTTTCTAAAGCAAGGCTTATCACATAATCATGCGAGAACCTTTCTCCGCTTTTGATGGCTTTGGTCATTGTCTCCCTTATATGGTCATAATAACCCCTTGCATAAACGCAGTTTTCAGGATTACAGGAAGCGCCTGGGTTTAAGCACATTTTTTCTTTTGAAGTAAGGACAGAGTCCCTCCCACAAAAACCATTTTCATATAGTTTTGTCAAAGCGTCATATGCACTTAAAGAACCGCTGTTTTTTGCGGTCAGATAGAATACTTTTTCGGTCTTGCCAGTAGCAAAACTTTTAATCGATGGATAAAGCGCGCTGATGGTTTTTCCTATGCCGGTTGGAGCTTCGATTAAAAGACTTCCACCTTTTGTTGCAACTGAATAGATGTATTTGGCCATTTCGCGTTGTCCGCCTCTAAAAGAGGCGAAAGGGAACTTAATTTCTTTTGATTTTTCATCACGTTCTTTTTTGTGTTCGTATTCGCTTTGCCAGAACTCCAGATATTCGTCCATGAGTTTAGCGATATAGGTCTCAATCTCCTCGGTTTTGTATGTTTTTTCGTGGATCTTTTTTGAGTTATCGATCTGCGAAATATAGGTCAGCCTAACCCCCATCTTTTCATAGCCGTTTTGATGGGCGTACATAAGGGCATAGCAAAGGGCTTGCGCTTCATGCCATTCCTTCTGTTGCTCATAAAAAACATCAAGATTCAAAACAGAACTTTTGATTTCATCAATTATTGGGAAAGGGCCGCCAACTATGATGCCATCGGCCCTACCATATAACGAAATCGTTCCCAAAGGTCTTTCAAACGTTTCTTTGAGGGAAACTTCACTTAAATAATCGTTTCCTTGCTTTTTCTGAAATGCTGCATGGATTTTGGTCCCAAGTAGCATTGTTTCTTGGTTATAAACCCTGTTATCTATATCACCTTTGCGAAGCAAAAAATCCACGATGTCATGAACGGATAACGTAAGGAATGTTTTTTCTATAGGCATTATTTTAAATATGTCGGGAAAGTTAATCTCGCCCCATTGAGGAAGGCGTTTCCTGCCATGGCTTTTTTGCCTTCAAGTTGAACCTCGTCGAGAGAGATGATTCCATCTTTTAACTGAAGGAGAAGATTCTTTTTATTTTGAACGATTTCTCCGATGGCGTGTGATGTTTCGTTAGAAAAGAAAGAGGCTTTGTAGATCTTAATTTTCTTGTCCATAAGGTAAAGATACGCGCCAGGTTCTTTGGATAATCCACGGATGTAGTTAACGGTTTCGAGCACGCTTAAATCTAATGGGATATGCTCTTCTTCTGGTTTGATTTTTTCTGCAAAAGTAACAAGATTTTTATCTTGCTCAATAGCTGGAAGTTCTCCATTTGCTCGTTTAAGAACGTATTTCTTTGTCATCTCGTAGGCGGTCATGCCCATTTTCTCGATCAAAGCAGTATAGTTTTCCACTTCATTTAAGTTAATAGTGTCTTGAGCATATACACATCCAGCGTCCATTTCCTTCACCATCTCCATGAGGGAAACACCAGTAATCTCATCTCCATTCATCAAAGCTCTTTGCATCGGCGCAGAACCTCTATATTTTGGGAGTAAGGAGCCATGAAAATTAACCGCTCCTAAAGGAGCCATTTCTAATAATTCGGTTGGAATCAACTGACCATAGGCCATGCAGACTATAAGATCGAACTGCAATTCCTTTGCCCATTCGTAATCTTTTCTGACTTTGTTTGGTTGGAAGACTGGAATGTTATTTTTAATAGCGAGTTTCTTAACTGGGCTTGGGGTGAGTTCACCGCCTCTTCCACTTGGTTTGTCTGCTTGGGTTAAAACACCGACAACATTAAAGCCTTCCTCTAAAAGGGCGATTAGAGGGAAAACCGCAATTTTTGGGGTTCCCATATAAAGGACTTTTACTTCGGATGGCTTTTCGTACTTCATTGTTCTAAAACTCGCTTATTGAGTAAATTATACTCAAGAAAGCCTGATACTTGGAATATGAAAATGCGGTTATTTAACTTGTTAAATCGTTAAACGATTGGTCTAAGCGCTTCAAAAATTGTCAAAAAGCACAAAAAACAACGAAATTTTGTTGTGTTAATTTATTAACATAGGTATGATAACTAACGCATAGAAAAGGAAAACATTTTATGGCAAACATCAAATCACAAGAAAAACGTATTGAAATCGGCGAAAGAAACAATATCCGTAATAGCGCACGTAAATCAGAAGCACGCACCTTCATCAAGAAGGCTGAAGCTGCAATCGCTGCAGGTCAGAAAGAAGAAGCAGTTAAACTCGTTAACCTCTGCCTTTCACTCCTTGACCAGCTTGCTCAGGATGGCATCATCAGCAAAAACAGCGCTCTTCGTAAAAAAGCACACCTCCAGAGAGAAGTCGCTGCTCTTTAATTCAAGGTTTAATTTTTAATTAAAAGAACTGCCAAGAGCAGTTCTTTTTATATTTCTTTGAAGGTATATTTGACTTCTTTTTCGGTGATTTCTAGGACTAAATACGTTCCAACTTCATTATCTCTTGGATGAGAAATCGACCCTGGGCAGAAGATATACGAATCACCATTTTTTATAGCTTCTCTTACGTGCGTGTGCCCGTGTATGAATATCCTTACTCCTTCTAGTTTAAGTGCTTCGATTCTTATATCACTCAAAGGGATATGCTCCATATGTATCTTTCCATACGGCGTTTGATATTCGTAAGATTCATCGTATTCTTGGCGAAAATAGCCTTCACAGTTCCCTCTAACCGCGGCAAAAGGGTTTATATCTCTTTTAGGCGCCACTACATCACCTGCATGCAGATAAAGATCAACCCCGCTTTCACGGAGAAATACTTTATTGATTGCATACACATCGCCATGAGTATCGCTAATGACTAGTATTTTCATAAATCAAAATTGGCCAAAAAGAGATTGAAGGCTAAATCTTCATCCGTTTTTCCGCTCATCACAGATAACTGTGCTTGATAGAGGCTTTCGATGCCTTTCTCAAGGCTGTTCTCATTCATTTTTCTAACAGAATACAAAGAAGCGTTAGCTCTTCCTACGGAACAACCTAGCTCTTTAGCTATGGCTTGGCCGCTAAAACCTTTAGCGTTCAGGAACTGAACTTGATGAAGGAAAGTCAGCTGCTTCGCTAAAGAGTTCATTAAGGTAATGCTGCGAACGTTCTTTACTTTTAAGTCTTTATATACGGTAAATGCACGCTTTTTGTCACCTCTTGTCAACGCGTTGCTTAATTGAAATGCGTCATCTTCTAAAGGTTGGCTTACGAGTGTCGCGACTATATCTTTCGTGATAATGTCACCATTTGAATAAGAAACGAGTTTTTGCCCTTCATTAAGGAACGTTGAATAATCGCCGCCGACTCTTTCGACAAGCTCTTGAATGGCGTTTTGCTCAATGGTAATGCCTCTTTTTTCGAAGAAATGAGCAACAACCGCAGGCCATTGATCAGGAGTGAACGAGCCAACGACATTAAACGTTGCCCCTCCCTCTTTTAAAGCTTTATAAAGCTCATTAGAGTCATCAAGCGTTTCGGCATAGACAAGAATATATAAAAGAATTGCTGGGTCTGGATTATTAAAGAAAGCAATTAGTGACTCGGTCTCATCGCCCTTAATAAGCTTAGGCTTGGTTTTCGATTTCTCTAAATAATAGAAATTCTCCGCTACCACCGCTTTTTTATCATATCCAAGAGGAAGAGCCAAACACTCGTTCGCCAAATCCAAAAGGCGTTCTTTGCCCATATCTACTTCGACATAGTTCATGTCGTCGTGCTCAGGAAGATCGGTTTTCAGCATTTTCCTTAAAGCGGTTTTGCACATTCTGCTTTGAGGGTTATAGATAACTTGAATCATATTGATTCATTATAGCAAATTTGTTGTTAAAAATGGCTATAAGAAACCGAAAAGTTTTCTGTATGTTATAGTGCCCTCTAAATCTGTTCTTCTTATCCTTGTTCCATGTCTAGCAAGCCTCAGTTGTATTTTGTCTGCGGGATGACCGTATTTATTCTTTTTTCCTACGGAAATAATCGCTTCTTCGGGTGTAACTTTTTCTAAAAACTCCTCGCAAGTTGATGTGTCGCTTCCATGATGCCCCACTTTTAAAATGTCGCAGTCTAAATCTGGGTGCTTTTTTATTATTTCTCTTTCTACTTTTTCCGGGGCATCTCCCATAAAAAGCCAAGTTTTTCCAATGAAGCTCATGCTAAGAACCAAACTATTGTCGTTTTCGTTACTTGAGTTTGGAATTCCTTCATTCAAGTTTTCTATTAAAAGATCTCCTATTGTTAATGGGAATTGGTTAGGGTTATCTAAGACATGATTTACTATGAAATTTGTTTTTAGCGATTCTAAAGCACCACTATGATCGGCATCATAATGGGTAATGATCACATAATCTAATCTTTGAACTCTTTCTTTTCTTAGAAAGGGAATCGTCACTTCTTTAGCTAAATCAAACCCAGTATTTCCCCCAACATCTATCATTACGGTTTTGTCTTTGTTGCGAATGAATATGCAATCTCCTTGGCCGACGTTAAGGAAAGTAACCTGGTCTATGGCGTAATTCAATATAGGGCAAACGTTTGTTAGCAAAGCACCCATCCCTAATGACGCTAGCTTCATGGAAATGTTCGTGAATCCTCTATCCCACAAATAGAAAAACAAAGTCATTCCATAATAATAAGCAAACGTCGTTAGTTCGTTAAAACCACCGACAGTTACTGAATAATCAAAAGTTTGTAAAAAATTAAGATATCCTAATAAGAATTTAGAATACGCCCCTAGCACTGTTATGAAAGGCAAACTTATAAAGCTCATTAAACCTAGAGCTGCAAAAGGGTAAACAAATGGCAATAAGATGAAACTATAGAATGGTGACAATACATGGAATTCATTACCTTTTATAAAAAGCGGGCAAAGAAAAACCATCAAAAACAATAAATCGGCGGCCTGCCTATCAAATTTTTTATACTTAACCCTATAAGGTTTAGTGAAAATCATGAAAAAAGAGAGGCCAAACCCTATTAGATAGCCGCTTGATACTGCATTATAAGGATTCAATAAGAAAAGAATCAGCCCTGCTATAGAAGTCTTTTTTATAGGGTCTATCTCTTTATTGTTCATAAACCCCACATAGGCAATTACTCTTCCCAGAAAGACTCTCCAAAAACCAACTTTCTTAAATCCGAAGGGAAGCAATAAAACAGATATCCCTAAGACAGTTGTCTTAGATGTTTTATCTTTGAACCCTAGATAAAAGAACCAGTCGAAAAAACCTAAGATTGCTTGGAAGAGCAGACCTGAAACACTTAAAAAATTTAAAGCGTTCATCCCCGAAGCCATTGATATAGCTTCATTTGAATAATCCTTATCTCCAAAAAGAACAGATGAAAGCAATCCTCTAGTAAGTGGATCGTCAAAATTCTCAAGGAACGCTTTTTCTCTAGAAGCAAACCTTATAGGCCTTTCCCACTTAACACTTATACTCTTAGGCCTAAGTTCAGAATCTACGCCTTTTTTGCTTAAATAATCTTCAAAATCAAAATAACCTTCATATGTCGTGAATTTCAAAGGTTCCGCTATCCCTTCGATAGAAAGGATATCCCCTTCTTCTCTTTCGGTTCCTTTTTCATAGACGTAGTATCTGTGAAAGCCGCTTTCGAAAACAAAGTAATTGGGTTTGTTTTCAATAACGACGCCTTCATAGATACCATAGTCATTTCGCGCTATAGTTTTAGGGACACCAAGAAAAAAGCCGATCAATAATGCAGCTGCCACCGCAATAATGCCTGCTTTTTTACGAGAAAAGGCAGGGCTAAGGAGAAGAGGTAAAACCAATAGAGGGCAAATGACAGCTGCACTAAAGATATAGAATCCCACATTAAAACCAATGAGGAATCCTGCTAAAACTAAAAATAGAATGTAGGGTTCGCTTATTAGACGGATAAAGTTATGTACTTTTTGTTCTTTTCCCACGTAGCTGACCCAATGCCTTTGACGTTTTGAATCTCTTCAAGGCGCTTAAAAACACCGTTGGTGTTTCGATAATCAACGATTGCCTGTGCTTGGCTTTCGCTAAATGACGTTTTTGCAAGGAGCGTCATTTTGTCGTCGCTATTAATGCAAGCCTTATCGATTGGGGCGGTTGTGCATGTGTCGCTGACATCATATAGCGGCGCAACGTAGAAAGAAGCATCCGCTTCAAAGACGTAAGAATAATTGAAACATCTTGGATCAGCGTTGCTTGTCAGTCCAGAAGCCGCGTTAATAGCGTCTTGAACCGTAGAGTTTAAAGGAAGGAGATAAGTGCCTCCCATTTCCACTTCTCCATAAATGGAGATTTCGACCCCTCCTTGTTTGGAGAGAGTCAATGATGACGTGCTATCACTCTCTTTTGTGATTTCGCTGGTGATTTTGTCTACCGCCGCCATAATAACCAGGGCACCCATGGTAATTAAGACGACAATAAGAATAGTTTTGAACATCTTTTAGTTCCTCCTCATTTACCTATAGAGGAGAATTTCAAAAATTTACGAAAAAAATTAAAAAAAGGAGGCTTTTCAGTCCCCTTTATATAAATAAGGTTTAGATTTTATTCGACTTCTGCCGAAAGAATTTCAACTTCGTATGGTTTCATTGATTCGACAATAGTTGTTTCTCCTGCCTCATGACCGATAAGAGCCATGCCAAGAGCGCTTTCGTTGCTGATGAGAGGTAATTCAGCCATTGGATCTGCTTCAACGGTACCAACGAGTTTGATCCTGTTCTTCTCACCTGTTGCAACTTCTTTGTATTCAACGATGTAACCGATGTTGATTTTCTTTGTTCTGCCTTTGGTGTCTTTGATGACAGCAATGTCGCGGATATGTTCGATTTCTGCGATACGTGCTTCAATTTCAGCCTGTCTGTTACGAGCTGCATCATAGTCAGCGTTTTCAGATAAGTCACCCTGAGAACGAGCCATTTTTAAGGCTTCGATAACTTCAGGACGATCGATTTCTAAGAGGTGGCGGTATTCTTTTTCAAGCTTTTCTAAACCAGCTTGAGTCATTTCAATTTTCTTTTCTGCCATATTTATCTCCTTTTGCGCTTATAGATTATACGGATTAGGGTTCAAAGAAACAAGTTTCTTCTATTTGATTTCCTGAATTTCAGGATCGTCTTCGTATGTATTTAGCATTTCTTGGGCTTCTTCAAGCTCCTCAGGCGTGACATCCTCAAGAGTTTCATGATCCTTACTAGCCATAACGATTAAGCTATCCGGATCTTCTTCCTTAAAAAGGAAAAAGAAGTCTTTATTACGATCTGGGTTATGATAATAGAAATAGATTTTCCAAAGATCTTCAGTTCCATCGTCTTTGGTGATAACAACGGTGTTGTCTGTGATTTCTAACATTTTGTTACTCCTTTCTAGAGGTTTTTCGATTCTGGTGAATTGAGGAAGGATTCAAGAATGATGACGGCGCTTTGTTGGTCAATGACCTTATGGCGTTTCCCACGACTTATATCCGCTTCAAGCATCGAGCGGTTAGCCATGACTGTCGTAAGTCTTTCGTCAACCAGGAAGATTTTGAGATTAGGATCAACTTCAAGAAGTTGTTCTTTGAATCTTTCGCTTCTTAGGGCGCTTTCTCCTTTTGAGCCATCCATATTGAGAGGATAACCCAAGGCAACAACCGTGATTCCTTCTTTTTTGAGATATTCAGAAACATAGGCAAGTACTTGCTTATATGCTCCGTCTAAGAATCTATAGTTCTCTCTGCCATGAGCAATGCCAAGAGCATCGCTTATAGCGATTCCACATGTTCTAGAGCCTAAATCAAGACCCATGACACGTTTCATCATTAAAGTCTCTCCTTGAGTGATTCAACAGTTTCAGCAAAGCCATTAGCGGTCTTAACCTGGCCTGTAGCCATCTCTGGTCGGCCACCGCCTCCACCGCCAAGGTGTTTAGCGATTTCTTTTACGATATCGCCAGCTTTGACTTTCTTTGTTGCTTCGCCCCCAACCATGACAACAAGAGGTCTTGCCCCTTCATCACCGCCAAGAAGAGCGACAAGATAATCTCTCTTGTTTGCTTTGAGGGTGTCGCCTAATGTGAGAAGATCATCGCGGTTTGCGCCATCTTTAACGACTTTAATGAGGGCAATACCGTTAACGGTATCGATGTTCTTTTCAAGGTCTTTTGCCTCCATTGCGGCAATCTTGGCTTTGAGTTGCTCGTTTTCTTTGCGAAGGGCTTCTTTATCTGCCATAAGGGCTTTGATATGTCTTGCAAAGTCGGCGTCTTTTGCGCCTAAGGTTTTTTCGTTTTCGTCTAAAACCATGATTCTGTTGCTTAAGTATTCGTATGCTCCAGAGCTGGTTAAAGCCTCGATACGGCGAACGCCTGCTGAAACAGCTTCATCTGCTTTGATTAAGAATAAGCCGATTTCGCTTGTGTTCTTAACATGGGTTCCGCCGCAGAATTCTTTTGAATATTCCCCAAATTCAACGACACGCACGGTTTCGCCATATTTTTCGCTGAATTCCATTTCTGCGCCAATTTTCTTTGCTTCTTCGATTGGGAGGACTTCAGTTACTTCTTCAATCGCTTCTTCGATTTTTGCGTTAACTTCTTTTTCAAGTGAAGATAAATCTTCTGCCGTCATTTTTCTTGAAGCGCTATAGTCGAAACGGAGGTATTCGTCATTAACGAATGAGCCTTTTTGATCAACGTGTTCTCCAAGAACTTTTGCAAGAGCGCTATGGAGGAGGTGGGTTGCGCTATGGTTTCTTTCGATTAAGTGGCGTCTTTCGATATCGATAACGAGTTTGACTTTGTCGCCTGCTTTCATGCTGCCATACTTCATATTGACCTCGTGAAGATGCTGGCCATTAGGAGCTTTTGAAACCATTTCGATTTCGCCCTCAAAGCCATCGCCGTAGAAATATCCTTTGTCAGCGACTTGACCACCCATCTCTGCGTAGAATGGGGTGTCCTTGAAAATGACTTCCCCCGCTTCATCGATCGAGTCTTTCTTCTCGCCTTCTGCAAAAACGCCTAAAACCGTTGTCTCAACCTCAGTGAGCTCATAATGGAACTGGCTATCTTCTTTAAAGGCCATAAGGTCTTTGGATTGTTTTTTGAATGACTCAATTTCTCCACGGGCTGCGCGCGCTCTTTGACGTTGTTCTTCTAAGAGTCTTTCAAAGTCGTCGAGATTGACTTTAACGCCGAGTTCCTCAGCGATTTCTTTTGTTAAATCAACTGGGAAACCAAATGTGTCAGCAAGCAAGAATGCGTCTTCGCTAGAAACTAAGTTTTTCTTTTCGATAATGCGTTTTAGTTGAGCTTCTCCTGATTGGAGGGTCTTTAAGAATTTGACTTCTTCGCCAAGAATCATTTTCTTAACGAGTTCTTTCTTCTCTTCGATATATGGGTAGAAATCTTTGTATTTTTCAACGACGATATCAACCATGTTATGCATGAAAGGTTCGTTAATTCCTAACTTTTGGCCATGTCTCATTGCTCTTCTGATGATACGGCGTAAGACATATCCTCTGCCTTCGTTGGAGAACATAGCGCCATCGCTAAGAGCGAATGTCAAGCAACGTGAGTGATCAGCGATAACGCGGAATGACATGAGGTTTGGCTCTTTGTATTCTTTGCCGCTTAGGTGCTCTACCTCTTTGATGATTGGCATGAATAAATCCGTCTCAAAGTTGGTCTTTGTGCCTTGGCAGATGCAAGCGAATCTCTCTAAGCCTGCACCGGTATCGATGTTCTTGCTTGGAAGCTCTTTATAGTCTTTTCTTTCAACACCGTTAACAGCGTTAAATTGACTGAAAACAATGTTCCAAATTTCGATATATCTATCATTCTCTTCATCGTTCTTTAAGAGGTCGATTCCTTTGTGTTCTGGATCGTAATCTTCGCCACGGTCAAAGAACATTTCTGTATCTGGTCCGCATGGGCCTTCGCCAATTTGCCAGAAGTTTCCTTCAAGAGGAATCATATGGTCTGGAATCATGCCTTGTTTGATCCAAAGATCGCGGGAGGCAGTGTCCATTGGGTTATAGGTGATATAAAGCTTTTCTTTTGGGAAACCAAAACCGACATCTTCTGATGTTAAAAGCTCGAATGCCCATGGTATGACTTCATCACGGAAATAGTCGCCGATTGAGAAGTTTCCAAGCATTTCGAAGAATGTGTGGTGACGCGCTGTGTGTCCGACGTTTTCTATATCATTTGTACGGATACATTTCTGAACGTTGGTGATTCTGCGGTTTGATGGGATTTCGCTTCCATCAAAGTACTTCTTTAAACCGGTGACGCCGGCATTGACCCAAAGAAGTGATTTATCTCCTTGTGGAACAAGGGAAACGCTTGGGAATACTTTGTGTCCTTTGCTTTCAAAGAACTTGACCCAGCGCATACGGATTTCTTGACCTGTTAATGGTTTCATAACAAACCTCCTAAGCAAAATAAAACACCCTCTACCGAAGGAACGCTGATGCGCGGTACCATCCTTCTTCACTTGGGGTGCTCTCAATTATCTTCTTAACGCGAAGCACGGTGACATTACTCACGGTTAACCGGATAAGTGGCGTGTTTCCTGGGCTTTTCCACCATGAGGCCCTCTCTATAAGGAAACTTAGTTTATCCTACGTAGTTATTATACAAAGCAAACTGCCTTTTAAAAGAGTTTTCTTTTAGAAAAGGTTAAATATCTTGGCGGTTGCCCTTATAATATGTTTCTTCGATGATGCCTCCACCTAAAAGGCGTCCATCTTTGCTATAAATTGCCGCCCATTGGCCTGGCGTTACCGCTTTTACTGGCGGATCGTAGTTCAAAATCATAGATTCACCATCAAAAGACACTTCTACTGGGTTATCTTGCTGTCGATAGCGGAATTTGGCAAAAGCCTTAAGCGTTCCTTCAGGCTTTTCTCCTACCCAATTAACACGAGAGAGAACGCAGCGATCGCTATTAAGGTGCTCATCCCCTGCTCCGCGGCCAACATAAAGGATATTCTTTACAACATCTTTTTTAGCGACAAACCACGCGGTATCTGGTTCACCTTTGATGCCTCCGATGCCTAAGCCTTTGCGCTGCCCGATCGTGTAATAAAGAACACCGATGTGTTTGCCTAAAACACGGCCGTTTTCAATATCGACTATATCCCCTGATTGAGCAGGGAAATAATTCTTCAAAAACTCTCTGAAATTTCTTTCTCCAATAAAGCAAACGCCGGTTGATCCATGCTTAGTTGACACTTCGTCTAAGCCAAGTTTCGTTGCGATTTCTCTTGCTTCCACTTTAGTGATGTCTTCCATTGGCCAAAGGCATTTTTCAATTTGCTCTTCATTTAAAGCACATAAGAAATATGTCTGATCTTTGGCTTTATCAAGAGGCTTAGAAACATAATAACGCCCATCTTTTTCGACTTTTTTCGCATAATGGCCCATAGAAATGTAATCAAAGCCATTATCCATAGCGTATTTAAGGAATGGGCCGAATTTAATCTCGCTGTTACAAAGGATGTCAGGGTTTGGGGTGCGGCCTTTTTTGTATTCGTCGAGGAAATATACAAAAACTTCGTCCCAGTACTCTTTGACATAGTCAATTCTTATAAGTGGGATGTTTAATTTCTTTGCGACTGCCACTGCATCCCAATAATCCGCTTCTTGAGGACATTGGTTATTATTTAATGTTGGGTTTCCTAAAATGTCGTTATTGGTAATCGCGTCCCAATTACGCATGAAAGCGCCGGTGACTTCATAACCCATTTCTAAGAGTTTATGCGCTGCGATCGCGCTATCAACGCCACCGCTTAAACCTAGTAACACTTTCTTCTTCATCTTTTGTCTCCGAAAAGCTCTTCACTATCTAACCACAAAGTGAAAGGCCCGTCATTTATAAGTTCAACTTTCATATCCGCGCCAAAAACTCCGGTTTGAAGATTTGGGAAACGTTCTCTAAGCAAAGCGTTCCATTTATCAAAGAGGATAGTCGCTTCAGCAGGAACCAAGGCTTTGACGAAAGATGGCCTATTGCCTTCTTTTGTCATAGCGTAGAGAGTGAACTGGCTAACAGAAAGGATATTCCCTCCAATATCAAAGATGGATTTGTTGGTTTTGCCATTCTCATCAGGGAAAATGCGGAGTTTACAGACTTTGTCTGCCATTTTTAAAATTGTCTTTTCGTCATCACCTTCTGTGAACCCGACAAAAAGGAGGAAGCCACGTTCGATTTTACCTACTTCCTGTCCTTCGATTTTAACCGAGGCCTTTAAAACCTCTTGCACCAAGACTCTCATTTTTAATTTAATTTGGCCCTCTTCAATTTTTTGGGCTTTTACATTATAATGTATGCCATGGATTTCCGCACTTCATTAGTTACATATCTTCCTGAGGAAGAAGTTGAAAGCTTACTTAAAGCCATAAACGAGGGTGAAGTTACCCATTGTTTACTTATTAACCCAGACAAGATTTCCGATGAAGAGTTTGTGAAAAGTTACCCTAATGTTAAAAAGCATCCTTTTGTTGAGCATGCATATTATTATTCGAAAGAAGAATACGATTTTGGCATGAGTCTTTTCTATCTTGATGGCGTTTATTCCATCGAAGATGGGTCTGCTATGATGGTCAATTATTTCTTAAAGCCTGAAGAGGATGACGTAATTCTTGATATGTGCGCAGCTCCTGGTGGCAAATCAATCGGCGCTTCTATCGCAATGAATGGCAAAGGTTGTTTGATTAGCAACGATATTTCTTATCCTAGAGCAAAAGACATGTCTCAAAACGTTGAGAGAATGGGACGTGGAAACATTATTGTTTCCTCTACTGATTTCGTTTTCTCTTATATCCATTTCAGAGACACTTTCGACAAGATTATCTTAGACGCTCCATGTAGCGGTTCTGCTATGATGCGCAAAAACGATGCAGCCGAAGCAGATTGGAAGTATTCCAAAGTAAAAGCCAACGCAAAGCGCCAAACCGAGCTTATGGAGCTTGCTTATAACATGCTTAAGCCTGGAGGAACGATTGCCTATAGCACTTGTTCTTTTAACTTTGAGGAAGATGAGGCTATAATACTCGCTTTCAAAGAAAAACATCCAGAGATTGAGATCCTTCAATTAGAAGACCATCCATCTTTCTACCACTTAAGCTGTTTACCTGAAGCTGTTCGTCTCCATCCAAACCATTTTAATGGCGAAGGTCAGTTCATCTGCTTATTCAAAAAGCCTGGAACTATCGTAAAAACAAAGAAAACTATAGTTTCCAATGATCGTTATAAGCTTTTCTGCCAGGACTATGGCCTTATGGAAAGAAGCAACGAATTAAGAAGAGACAAATTCTATTCTTTATATCAGCATTTTGATGTTTCGCACCTTAACATCCTTCGTTATGGCGTCAAGCTTTTCGAAATGCGTGACAGCGGCATTTTCATTCCTGATCACCATCTTGCCGCTTTCCTTTCTTCCTCTTATTCGATTGCGATCACCCAGGAAGAAGCTAAGGCTTATATTTACGGAAACACCTTCCCAATGGACAAAGAAGACGGTTTCTATATCGTAAGTTATGACAATATGAACCTAGGCTTTGTTAAGGTTACTCAAGGAGTTGCTAAAAACCACTACCCTAAGAGCTGTATTGTTATGGCTAAACAAAGAAAAATCTTTGGAGATTAATCCAAAGATTTCATATTATCGAAGTCGTATTTGGTAAACATCTTCCCTTTCTGCTTAGCCTTGACTTTGCGGTAAGGGATTTTTTGTTTGCCTTCCTTGAAGAACTCTTTTTCAAATGCGCGGCACTTCTCCACTTGCTCACAAGTCCACTCATGGACTTTGCTTGCTAGTTCGTCTGGTGACCAATTCTCATATTCTTCTTTATATATTGGCTTTCCGAAGATTAATTCAACAGGAACGCTTCTGAAGTCTGGCTTGGTTCCAAGACCATAGAAGGTGCCATATAAGCAGAACGGGATGATTGGGGCGCCAGCGCGTGTCGCCGCTTTAAATGAGCCTGCGTGATAAGGGGCAGGCATCGTGGTCTGAGGCTCTTTGTTTCTTGTTCCCTCTGGGAAGATAACGACATCCCTATCGTTTTCTTTGAGGGTTTTTGTGCATTCCAAGATGATTTTAAGCGATTGTTTAAGGTCATCTCTATCCATGAAAAGGCCGTCAACTGATTCAAGAACGTTACCGACAACCGGTATTTTCTTTACTTCCTTCTTTCCGACCATGCGCATTGGATCGTTCATGACAGAAACTAAGACAAGAGGATCAAGAAGAGACATGTGATTACCCACATATAAAGCTTTTACATCTTTTTGTTTTAACTCTTCAACATTCTCAAGGCCTTGGATTCTTAAATCTGTTCTAAGCCATCTTAAAAGACTAATGATGGTTGCCTGGCCATAATGCCATTTCTCTCTGACCGTTTTGCGTTCTGGGTGTCTTATAAAAGGCTTGAAGTGCACCAAATTGTCATAGACAATGCGTACTCCGATTGTAGGAACTAGTCGTAAATACTTATACATACGACTGACATTATACCCAAAACGCAAGAAAAGAGTACTGTTAGTTATTTGTTGGCCGTTTTCTTTTTGGTCGTTGGCTCATTTCTTTTTGGGAATAACTCCTCAAGTTCTGATATAACCACCACTCCAATCTTTTCTCTGGATTCAAGCCATCCTTTGAGAATGACTTTCGAGCCTTTCTTTAAAGTGTAGAAAGATGCCTGTGATCCTCCAAAAGCGTGGACTGGTATTTCATAGGTCATCTCACGCGGTCTTTCACCTGCGGTTGCTCCAATGAATGTAACTTTGACGTATCGGAATGGCTCCCCATTTTCGAGGAAGAAGCAGTCGCCTAAATCGCCTGCTAAGAGGGTTGTAGAAATCATTTGGTTTTCTCCTAAATAAAATCTATATAAAAGGATTAGTTAAGTTTTTGATTCCGAGCTTAAAGACGCGACGGTAATGTCGTTATTTGTTATCCACGATCACGAATGACTGTTTCGGAATAAGAACATTAGTCACGCGTGTGTTTGTTGAGCTTGCCAAACCCCCCGAGGTGAAAATCAAAGTTTGGTCACCGTCGAAAGTATAATTCATATTGTTGTTGGTCGGGTTTAGGATGATTGTCATTTTATAGTCGCTTTTGCCATCTTTTTCATATGAGAGGTAAACAAAAACACAGTCACCATCGGAGGAAAAATCACACTTTTTCAAGCTTGTGAAAAATGACGACGAATTTAATGGCGCTATTGATTTCCTTAATTTTATGAGATCTTTGAAGAATAAAGCCATATCCCACCTTTGATCTAAAAGGGCCCAGCTGAATTTGTTGATTGAGTCTCCGGATTTATAGCTATTTTCCACTCCGAATTTAGATTGTCCTGTTTCTTCGCCTGCGTGGATGAAAGGAATGCCAAAAGATAAAAGAACGGATGCCAAAGCTAATTTGCATCTATTTAGCCTTTCTACTTGGCTTTGCTGCCTTTTGACGTTTTCCAAATAATCGTGATATGTCCAGTTATCATGGCATTCAACATAGTTGATTGTTTTATTTATATTGTCGAATTTTGGACCTTTGCCCCACCATTCCGAGGAAGAACCTAAAAAGCTATATTTAAAATCTTCTTTAGCGTATCCATCGCCTGAAATATATCGTTTTACTGATTCTCTAAAAGAATCATTAAAGAACGCTACGTATGGCATTAATTTATGGTTGTCCATGTTGGCTAGAGGGACGTTTGCATCCCCTCCCATATTCCAGCCTTCTCCATAAACCATGAAGGAAGGATCTTTGGCTTTTCCGATTCTCACGATCGCATTGACCGTTTCGACGTCAAGAATGCCCATAAGATCGCATCTAAAACCATCGATATCGTAATAATCGATCCACCAGCGAGCGGCATCGAGAATCATCTTTCTTACCATAGGTTTTTCTGTTGCGACATCATCGCCACACCAAGAGGTGTTGGCCATTTTCCCCTCTTTAGTCTTTCTGAACCAATAATTTGGGGTGATTTTTTCAAAAGAGGAGGTCAAATATTCATAAACATGGTTGAAAACGACATCAAGAACAACGCGTATCCCCGCTTTATGAAATCCTTGAACCATCTTTTGAACTTCGATAATTCTTGATTTCGGGTCTTTTGGATCTGTTGAATACGATCCCTCTGGAACAAAATACTGTGCAGGGTCATACCCCCAGTTAAAAGTCTTATCCGGGTTTAATTCATCAACGGTTTTGAAATCGTTTATAGGAAGTAGCTGAATATGGGTAAATCCTAGCATCTTAAAGTAGTCGATGCTTGCTGGATGACCATCTTCAGTTGTTCTATTTTCTTCGATGAGGCCTAAATATTTTCCTTTGTTCTTGATATTTGTGTGTCTGCCTATTGTTAGGTCTCTCACATTACCTTCATAAATGACTGAATCAATGTATTCATTTAGTGCTTTAAGAGACTCTTTTTCTTTCTTGACGCTAAGAGAGTCAAAATCTAAAACCACGCTTGATCTTCCATTTTCCGTAGACCCTTTCGCATATGGGTCAATCGATTCTACGCACACTTCGCTATTTGTTACTTCGTATAAGTATTCTGCACTATCAAGATCCCCTGCTATTTCAAGTTCGAAAACGCCTTTTTCGATGCGTTCCATCTTCAAATAATCGTATGCAAAACCAGGTTTTTTTAGTTTAAGAACAACTTTAGAAGCTAAAGGAGCCCATAATCTGAAGATAGTCTTTTCTTTGCTATATATTGCGCCTAATTCGCCTTCATAGAAGAATTCTTCATCAAAGCCTTCAAAAGTTGTTGCGTTCCTTGCATCTAATGGGAATCTTCCATATTCAGGTATATCAATAAAATAGCTATGCCCCAAAATGATGTCTTCATCAAAAAGGATTACATATTCAGACGATTTTTCGTCTAATTCAACCTTAAGCTTTTTGATTGTTTCATCATCGATCAAAAGCCTCACATCGGTTTTATTGAGCTCTATTTCTTTTGAGCAGATAATCCTGATTGAGTTTTTTGAAGCTAGGTATGCATGAAGGAAAGTGTTTTTCATTCGTATAAGACTACGCTTATGGCGTAACCTCCATCATGACTTATCGATGCTTGATAGGTTTGCTCCCTAAACAAAATGTATGGAGCGCCATTTTCATCGTATAAGACTTCGATTTCGTTTAAAGGCGCTAAACTTAAGCCTTTGCCCACCGCTTTCATGAATGCTTCTTTAGCGGCAAAACGACCGGCTATAAACTCTTCTTTATTACTTCTTTCTCTATAAAGAGAAAGTTCTTTTTCAGAAAGAATCTTTCTTGCAAGGCGATCAGGTTCCTTGATTCGCGATATTTGAACAATATCAGTACCTATTCTCATTAGTTATCAGAGCCTAATTTAATGTCTGCAAGATCGGCATTTTCATCCATGTGGATAAGGACTTTGCACCCTTTTGCGCTGCTTGGGCTGTCTGGTTGCATTGCGACAATGCCATCAGCCTGAAGCTGGGTGAAGATTTTACCCGCTCTAGGGAAACCAACATTGAAAGTTCTTTGAATCTTTGAGATTGACGTATATTCCTGGGTCATGATTGTTTGCTTAACGGTTTCGTAGAAATCATTATTGCTTTGGGCTTTCATTGCTGCCGCATCGATTTGTGGAGCGTTTGCTTCTGCGATTCTAGCTTCTTCTTCATGATCGACTAAGTCGAGGAAATTATCGTTATACATCGTGCCAAGGCCTTGTGACTTAATGAATTCGACGACGCGTTCAATCTCATCGTCTAAAACAAGGCATCCTTGAGCACGGGTGAATCCAACGCGGGCGATTAACGAGCAGTCGATAAGCATATCGCCGTGTCCGACAAGGTCTTCAGCACCGCCTTGGTTGATGATTGTTATAGAGTCAGTTGCGCTACTCATGGAAAGGGCGACACGTACTGGGATGTTTGCTTTGATGACACCGGTGATGACTTGGACGGAAGGACGCTGGGTTGCGATGACTAAATGAATGCCTGCAGCACGGGCTTTTTGAGCGATACGAACAACCGGTTCGCCGATGTTTTTGCATGTATCGACAAGGTCAGCGTATTCATCAATGAATACGACGATGAATGGAAGCTTCTTGACACCTTTTCTTTCGGCGTATCCGCTATTGAAAGAACGAATGTCGCGGCAACCGGCAAATTCGAATAATCTGTATCTACGGTCCATTTCTTCAATGAGCTTATCCATGCAGACCTTGGCTTCGCTTGGTTCTTTGATGATTGGGCAAAGCAAATGAGGAAGATCTTTGTATTTGGTCATTTCGACACGCTTAGGGTCAATTAAGACGATTTGGCAATCTTCAGGTCTGTTTCTCATGATAAGAGACATGATGAGGCCATGCATAAAGATGGATTTACCTGAACCCGTTGTACCTGCGACCATCATATGTGGGAATTTGCTTAAGTCGCTGCAAACGCATTCACCTGAGATTGAGACGCCAAAAGGAATCATCATGTTGTCTTTTGGATCTTGTGACATTCCAGACATCATTTCCTTTAATGAAATGATCTTTGATTTATCGTTAGGGATTTCAAGGCCAGAGTAGTCTTGTCCACGAACAATTTCTTCAAAACGAACAGCCTGACCGCCTAAACGGATGCAGATATCTTTGATGACTTTGCTGATCGCGGTAACGGAGACATCATCATCCGTCTGGATGTTATAACGGGTGACGGATGGTCCAACTGTGTAATCCACTACATGAGCACCGACTTTAAGGTTTTCGAAGGCTTTGTTGATGCGAATGACATTAGCGTCGCATCCTTGTTTGATAAGCTCTTCATTTTGATCGTTTTCATAGACTTTTAATAAGTCTAAAGATGGGAAAACGTATGGAGGTAATGGCTTAGCCATTTCTTGATGAAGCTCTCTGAGCGTTTTTTCTTCAGCGGTTAATTCAGGAACAGGGGCTGGTGCTGGAGCCGGGGCAGGAGCCGGAACAGGCTGAGGGACCGGTGCTGGAGCTGGTTCTTCGATTATTGGATCAATAGGGTCTTCGATGAACATTGGTTCTTCTTCACCAATAAGATCGTCGATTGTATTCTCGTTTTCCTGATAATCGTCTTGTGTTTCTTCGATTTCGGCCTCTTCGTAGATAGGCTCTTCGATGAACATCGGTTCTTCTTTTGGCTCTTCAAGAGGCTCTTCTATAACTTTTTCTTCGACTACTATAGCAGGTTCAACTATAACAGGAGCTGGTTTTGGCTCTTCTTCGACAATTACAGGAGCCGGTTTTGGCTCTTCTTCGACAATCGTAGGAGCTGGTTTTGGCTCAGGTTCAGCGAACGGGTTGAAAAGAGGGTTTTGGTTTAGTGGCTTTTGTTCCTGAGGCTCTTCTTGCTCATCGGCAAAGGTGAACACTGCGGTTCTAAGTCCACTCTTAACCATTTTATTTTGCGGAATATTAGCAGGTTGCTGTGGAACAAAAGCAGATTCTCTTGGAATCTCTATCTCGCTTCTTGGGTGCTCATGATTGGCAACAAACCTTGATGGAAGAGGCCTTTCATAAGCAGGAACTTCTTCTTGAATAGGCTGTTTTAGGGAGGAAGCGCCAAAAGGATCGACATAAGCGTTTCTGGCAATATTATCCTCCGTTTGGAAGGTTTTCTTATATTCTTCCGTTCTTCTTTCGATTTCTTTTTCGCTGGCGCGCTTGGCATTAGCGTTACCGATTCTAAGAGAAATCATTCCAACAAGGGCGGTTAACGGCCTAAGGAAAGCGACGATAAGTCCACCAAGAACAAATACGATGCAGATTGTGATTGTTAATGCTTCGTTTACCTTACATAAAGCATCAACGAGCCCAAAATAAGCAAGGCCGCTGGCGTTTTCCGCGTTAACGATAAATAATCCATCAGCTTTTCTGAAGCTATTTGAATATGATTCGAGCAATGCCTCGTATGATGCGCCGGAACCCATTGCGCTTCTTCCAGCATATCCAAAGGCAAACGCAGTTCCTAAAACAACAAGCAAGGCGCCTAAATAAAATCTCTTGCCTAAAATGGCGCCAAGTTTTCCTTTAATCGAAAGAACTACGCCAGTAATAAGCGAAAGAGGCAAAAACACGTAGTAAAATGAATAACCAAATAATGCAACCGGTCCAAAAGCGATTTGGAAAATCATCGTAAAAGGCGCAAGCAAAAAGACTACACTTAATAATGCGATGAAGACGCCTATCGCCTTCAGTATTCCTGTTTTTGTGTGGTTACGCGGTTGTTTCATTAGTCTAATTCAATAATTAATGGGAGAACCATAGGTTCTTTTCCGCTGATTCTTCTTATGCTGCGGAAGCATCTTTCCTGACATTCGGCTTTGATTTCTTCAAGGTTGTAGGTTGGGTTATTAAGCCCATCCTCAAGGGTGGTCATGAAGACTTTTGTGACTTCTCTTAAGAGGATTTCTGTATCTCTAGCGAAAACAACGCCTCTTGCTTGAATGTCTGGTCCTGCGATGACTTTCTTTTCTTTTTTGGAGATGGTTACGGATGCGATGACAACCCCTTGAGAAAGTTTCTCACGGTCTTCGATAACGATCTTGCTGACGTCTCCAACACCAATGCCATCAATCATGAGGTCGCCATGGACAATGTTTTCTTGAAGCATGTGGGCACCGGTATTATCGATAATCAAAGATAAACCGTTTTCCATAAGGAAAATATTTCTATGAGTGAGGCCTGTTCCGGTATTCATTGCGACTTTTGCGTTATTGAGAAGGTCTTTGAAGAAGCCTTTTACTGGGACGTAATATTGAGGTTTGAAAAGAGAAATCATCATCTTGAGATCTTCTTCGGAAGCGTGCATCTTGTAGAACTCTTTTTTGGAGATGTTATAGACCTGAGCACCGCTACGATAAAGCTCATCGATTGCGTCTGTTGCTTCGATTTCCTCATTGTCATCAGCTGGAACAGCCATAACGAATAGATCCTTTGGTGTGAGCTTGACCTGGCGTCCGTTATCGGATTGGCCTGAAGCTAAAAGCGCCATCTTGTGATAAATCTGTGGATGATAACCAAGCATCAACACCAAGATATCCTGGTCTCTATAGCGGTTAATATCGTCAATGGAGCCAAGATTTTCTCTAGGAATCATAAGTTGTCCTGAAGATTGCATGGCAGTAATTGCGGTTACTGTAGGCTCATCATAAGGGATGATTCTTTTATGTGTTTCGACCGCAAGAGAAATGACTTCGTCGATGTTATAGAAGTTAAGGGTGTATAAAGCTATGAAAACGCGTCCTTCTGCATTATAGACTCTACGTTCGATTAAAGGACGGAGCTTGTATTTTGGTGCGGTATATCCTGGGCGGTTTGCGTATGTTGATGCGGTCATAAGGGCAAGGGTTTTGTTTCTCTCTGCGATTTTTGAAAGAGAGGCCATATCACCTTGATATCCTTTTGTTGCGTTGTTTTCAACAACGTAGTCGCTTGTGAATACGATGTTTCCGCCATCTGTTGCGATGGTAATGCCGCTTGATAAAGCGATATTGTGGCTAGTCTGGAAGAAAGAAATTTCTCTGCCTGCGACCTTAAACGTCGAAGTTGCATCGACTTCATGAATCTCGAACTCTTCCGCATCGACACCAACGTGTTTGCAGAAGTTCTTAAGCATCGTGATAGTTACCCTAGAAGCGTAGATAGGAGCAGGTGCGTCTTTGTAAAGGTATGCCAAAGCGCCAATTTCATCATCGTGGCCGTGAGGTAAAAGGTACGCTTTAACTCTTGCTTTATTATCAATGATGTATTGGAAATTTGGGATTATATAGTCAATGCCTGGTGTGGTTCTGTCTGGGAATCTAACACCCGTCGAAATAACGAAAATGTCTTTATTAACTTCAACTATATAACAAGATTTGCCTCTTTCGTCGAGGCCTCCTAACGCTACAATTCTAACTCTATCTTTCATCGTATAACTCCTGCTACGTATTATATCGCATACACGCGAAAAAAGGGATACCCCAAAAGAAAAAAAGGAGCGTTTTATAAACGCCCCTTAACGATTAAAATTTTACATTTTCTCCATATTTCGTGTCGCTATGATGTCGACCCCTGTTCCGCAAACATCGCGAATAACAACATCGCCAACACGCACTGGAGCAGTTATTTTTGTGTTATTGATTGACGCCATTACATCAAATATTTTTGATTTAGGAATCGGCTCTTTTGTTCGAACTGGGCATAAAGGCAATTGGGCATTAGAGATCCTTATGGTAGAAGTTACCATTCTAGTTGGGTTTGTTACTTCTTGTTTTCCATATATTTCGCCTTTTGGGCAAAGGTTTCCAGTCACATTAAGATCTTTGTCTACATAAAGATTACAACCGCGAGGGCAAACGATACAGATTAGTTCTCTTTCTTCCATCTTAGTTCTCCTTTGCCATCATCTTTGCCATAATGGATCCGCTTTCTTCATTAAACAGCTTTTTCGGCAGTTTTATTATTTCCATTTCGCTAGGAATTATCACTGGTTTAAGCGTTTTATTAATAATGTTTCCAGCTTGTTCGAAAACAATGTAGACATTCCTAGTAGGCTTACGGACCCTATATTTGAAAGTGAGTGAGTCATCAGCGTTTCTCAAATCAATTTTTCCAGGTATGACATAGCTGATTCCTTCCCCTGCGATAACGTCTATATAATTTTTTTCTTCATTGTTTCCGTTTATGATGAAATCTGCTGCGTTTTTACCTGCTTCACGCGCTTCCATAACAACATTATCGGCTAGATCATGAACATGTAAAACATTGCCGCATGAGAACACTCCAGGAAGCATTGTTTCTAGTTTTTCATTGACTAAAGAGCCTTTTGTTGATGACTGAGGAACGTTTATCGTATTTAAGAACCAGTTATTAGGCAATAAGCCAACAGAGAGAATCAACGTGTCGCATTCAAATTCTTTCTCCGTTCCTGGGATTGGCGTATTTTTCTCGTCGACTTTGGAAATAACGACTTTCTCCAGCCTGTTCTTTCCTTTTACCATGGTCACCGTGTGGGAAAGGTAAAGCGGGATGTTATAGTCCTCAAGGCATTGAACGATGTTTCTGTTTAATCCGTTTGACCAAGCGCATAGCTCTGCTATGCCTAAGACTTTCGCGCCTTCTAAAGTTAAGCGTCTAGCCATTATTAGGCCAACGTCTCCACTGCCTAATATGAACACGCGTTTCCCGACCAAATAGCCATATTCGTTTAAATATAACTGTGCCTGGCCCGCCGTCATAATTCCTGCAGGGCGATCGCCAGGAAGAGATATCGCTCCCGCAGTTCTTTCATAGCAACCAGTAGCCATAATAATGGCTTTGGCTTTGATTTGAAATGAGCCTTCTCTAGTCGAATAGGTCACGACTTTGTCCTTGGTCATTTTTGTTACGAAGGCATTCAATTTGAATTTGATGCCACGTTCTTTGACTTGCTCGATAAACCTTGCGGCGAATTCAGGACCAGATAATTCTTCTTTAAATTCCGAAAGACCAAAACCGTTATGGATGCATTGGTTCAGGATTCCCCCAAGGAAAGGCTCCTTTTCGAGGACAAGAATATCTCTTATCCCTTTTTCATAGGCCCCAATTGCGGCGGCCATTCCAGCGCTTCCACCGCCGATGATAAGCAAATCTTTGGTAATCATGCTATTTGGCCTCCTTCTTTATCTCTTCTTGGATTATTTCCGAATGTTCTTTGTCATAGAGGATTTCTAGAGGATAAACATTAAAATGTTTTGAAAGGATATTGATGACGTTTGGCTGGCAGAAACCTCCTTGGCAAGGACCAAATCCCGCTCTCGTTCTTTTCTTTAAGGCTTTGATTGTTTTGCAAGGCAAGGAACGGCTTAATGCATCTTTAATCTCGCCTAGAGTGATTAATTCGCAGTTACAGACAATTTGACCATAATCAGGATTTTCTTTTATCAGTTTGTTTTTTGATTCCTCGTCCAATTTCGAAACGATTATGTGTGGCTTGACCTTCTTTTTGTAATGCTCGTTTGGCTCTGGTTTGAGGATCGGTTTTACTAATTCCTCGACTACGTATTCGCCGATTGCGGGCGAGGAGGCTAAACCCGGCGACTCAATTCCGGCGACATTTATAAAATTTCGATAAGTTTTTGATGGCTCGATTATGAAGTCATGAGTTGATGGGGTTGCCCTATTTCCTGCGAAGGTTCTTATTTGGAGTCCGAAAGGAATGCCTGGCACCGTCATCTTAGCTTGATCACGAACATTTGAGAGGGTAAATGAGTCGGTTGAAAAATCTGTTGGGTCACTAACTTCTTCACTTGATGGTCCGGCGATGTAGTTGCAGCTTGTCGTCCTTGAGAAAAGGATTCCTTTGCCTTTTTCGCTTGGGAGAGGGAAAAGAACGCTCGTCACGAACTTCCTGCCAGGGCTTTGCCTATCAAAAGGGGCAAAAACAAAATACTGCCCTTTTCTTGGTTTTAGGCTCCAATTTATAGGTTCAATCATGGAGGCGACTTTGTCGCTTCCTAAACCTGCGGCGTTGATGACAACCTTAGTTTGGTAGGTTTCTTTATCGGTTTTGACTTCAAAACCCCCTTCTTTTGGAGAGATTGATAGGACTTCCTCCGATAAATGGAGGGTTACGCCGTTATCGATTGCATTCTCCATGGCGTGGCTTGTTAACGTAAATGGATTGATGATTCCACCCGTTGGGCAAAAGAGAACGGCTTTAACGTCTTTGTTTAAGTTTGGCTCAAGTTCTAAGGCTTCCGCGGCAGATAAGATTTTTGCAGGAACTCCATTTTCACAAGCTCTTTCCAAAAGCTTCTCAAGCATTGGGAGCTGTTTGTCTTCAAGAGCGACCGTCATCGTTCCGCACATTTCAAATTCGACGTCAAGATCTTCTGAGACCTCTTTCATCATCTTGTTGCCTTTTACATTGAAAATGGCTTTTTTGGTTCCAGGGACTGGATCATAGCCACTATGGACGATGGCGCTATTGGCCATGCTTGTCACATTTCCAACATCCGTTTCCTTCTCAATGACTAAAGTATCGAGTTTGTACCTCGAAAGATTGCGTGCAATAAATGAGCCGATTACTCCGGCGCCAATAACAATTACGTCTCTCATATGCATTAAGTATACTTTTCGAAGCGGTTTTTTGCTACAAAAAGGCTTTTAAACAAAAACATTAAGTTTTTTCGCTATCCACGATTGGGCCATATGTGTTAACATATCGGAGTACAAATTTAGAAAAGGAAAAGAAAAAACACCATGAAACAAGTATTCGAACTTGAGTTTGAAGGTCGTCACCTTCAAGTGGAAACCGGTGAGATCGCCAAACAAGCAGACGGTGCGGTCTTCGTCCGTTTCGGTGATACAGTTGTTTTGTCAACTGCTTGCTGCGCCGATGAACCAAAGGGAGGAGATTTCTTCCCACTTACCGTTGATTACCAAGAAAAGCAATATGCTGCTGGTAAAATCCCACAGAGCTTCCTTCGTAGAGAAGGACAGCCAGATGCGCACCAAACATTAAGCGCACGTCTTATTGACCGTCCAATCCGCCCATTATTCGCAGAAGGCTTCCGTAACGAAGTCCAAATCATCAACACCGTCATGTCTGCTGAGCCAGATTGCTCACCAGAAATGACAGCAATGCTTGGTGCTTCATTAGCGCTTTGCATCTCTGACATCCCATTTGATGGCCCAGTCGCTGGCGTCATCGTTGGCCGTGTCGACGGTCAGTTAGTCATTGACCCAACCGCTGAACAAAAAGAAAAATCAGACATCAACTTGACAGTCGCTGGTAGTGATTCCGCTATCATGATGATCGAAGCTGGTGCTGCCGAAGTTCCAGAAGAAGAAATGCTCGACGCCATCATGTTTGGTTTCGAAGCCATCAAGAAACTCTGCGCTTTCCAAAAGGAAATCGTCGCTGCAGTTGGTAAGCCAAAGAGAGAAATCCAGCTCTTCACAAAAGATGAAGCTATCAAAGCCCACATCGAAGAAGAAATCGGCGAAAAGCTCGTCAAGGCAATCTCCATCTTCGACAAACTCGAAAGACAGGATGCAGTCGCTGCTCTTAAGAAACAGGTTCTTGATGAATATGATGCAATCGCTGACGAAAACGACAAAGCACACAATGCAAAAATGATGATGGTCGCTGACATTCTCGAAGAAATGGAAGCAAATGAAGTCCGTCGTCTCATCATCGAAGATAAAGTAAGACCAGACGGCCGTAAAGTCGATGAGATTCGTCCATTAGACGCTCAGATTGACTTACTCCCACGCACCCATGGTTCAGCTATGTTCACCCGTGGCCAGACACAGGTCATCTCAACAACAACTCTTGGCCCTCTTAGCGACGCTCAGATAATTGACTCAATCAACGCCGAAGGCACCAAGAGATTCATGCATCACTATAACTTCCCACCATTCTCGGTTGGCGAAATCGGTAGAACAGGCCGCCCAGGTCGTCGTGAAATCGGTCACGGCGCACTTGGCGAAAGAGCTCTTTCTTACGTCATTCCAAGCGAAGAAGAATTCCCATACACCATCCGCTGCGTAGCAGAAGTCGTTGAATCTAACGGTTCATCATCACAAGCTTCAATCTGCGCTTCCTGTATGTCCCTTATGGCTGCAGGCGTCCCACTTAAAGGCATGGTTTCCGGCATCGCAATGGGCTTAATCACAAATGATCCAAGCCGTTCACCAGACAAAGAAACAAACCACTACACCATCCTCACCGACATCCAGGGTCTTGAAGACCACTTCGGCGATATGGACTTCAAGTGCGCAGGTACCGAAAAAGGTATCACCGCTCTCCAGATGGATATCAAGATCCACGGTGTTTCCCGTGAAGTCTTAAGCGAAGCTCTTGCTCAGGCAAACAAAGCACGTGCTCAGATTCGCGAAACAATGAAGACTGCTATTGCAGAACCTCGTGAAGATGTCAGCTTATACGCTCCAAAGATGACCTCATTCTCTATCGACCCAGATAAGATCCGTGACGTCATTGGCACTGGCGGCAAAGTCATCAACGACATCATCGCAAAATGTGACAACGTCAAGATCGACGTCGAAGACGATGGCCATATCACCATCTATCACATGAGCCGTGAAATGATCAACAAAGCAAAAGAAATGATCGACAATATAGTTCGTGAAGCAAAAATCGGCGAAATCTATGAAGGCGCTATCACCCGCGTTGAAGAATATGGCGCATTCGTTAACCTCTTTGGTTCAACCGATGGTTTATGCCACGTTTCACGCCTTGACTGGAACTATGTCGACGACGCTACAAAATTCTGCAAAGTCGGCGATATGATGAAGGTTGTTGTCATCGGTCTTGAAGATGGCAAGATCAAGCTCTCACATCGTGAATTCTTAGAAAAACCAGAAGGTTATGTCGAACGTCCTGAAAGAAAGAACGATCGTCCAAAAGGCGGCAACAAAGACTTCCGTGGCGGACATGGCCACGGTGGCAAAGGTCCACGCCACTAATTAACAAATTAGCCTTGAGTCAATCTCAGGGCTTTTTTCTCACTCTTTTTCTTGATTCATAGAATCTTTCCAATATAATAATCCTCGCGACATCCCTTTGATGTAGCCTCCTAAAGCGTTTCAGGAGACGCACCATTGGGCATGCTAAGTCAAAAATTTAAAGAAAGGAGACGCTAGAGATGCTTAACAAAGAAGAAAAGAAGAATCTCGTCAAGAAGTACGGCAAATCAGCCGCTGACACAGGCAGTGCTGAAGTCCAGGTTGCTCTTCTCACAAAGAGAATCCAGGATTTAACCGCTCACCTTAAGAAAAACCACGGTGACGCAACAGCCAAGAGATCCCTTATGGAACTCGTTGGTAAGAGACGTACACTTCTTGCTTACATCGCAAGAAACGATCATGACGCTTACGAAAAGCTCATCGCTTCATTAGGTCTTAGAAAATAAGCCTTAAACAAAATCTATTAAACCCGGCCTTGCGCTGGGTTTTTGTTGTTTATCGGCAAAATTGTCCAAAGTGTAAAAAATAATCATTGAAATTCGCACACGCGTTTTTAAAATACATCACATACGACTCGTTTAACGCGTTCGTGAAAGGAGAAAATCAACCATGAAAAAACAATTATTACTTCTCTCCCTCGGACTCTTACTTGCATCATGCGGCGGCCCAGGTTCAAATTCGACCCCAGCCAGTCAGCCAGCAGGAGAAAGCGAAGGAACAAGCTTAGAATCAACCCCAGCTCATGAATCAACAGTCACCGAAAAAACCAAAGCAGATATGCTTAAAGATTTATTCGGCGTAATGGCAACCACAGGCAATTGCAGCTATAACGATGGCACAGCAACAACCTCTTACTTTGGTGGCGACAAAGGTATGCTTTATGTTCTTGGAACAAGCTACCAGACCGTTGGAAACCCAATCGGTTATGGCGTTTCAAAGCTCTCTAACTATGGTCTTGTCTCATATTACTATCAGAATGACACCGAAGGTGTCGATGCATCTTCTTTAGAGATCGTCTCACCTAACAAAGCAATCACTTTTGAAGATTACGATAATAGCATCAAAGAACTTGGCGAATGCGGAAAGCTCGTTACATTCGCAGAATCTACAAAGACCCACACCTTCACAACAACCGATGAAGACTTCATCAACGCTCTTCTTATCTTAGATGGCAACGAATCATTAATGGATGTTTATCCAACCGTCAAAGCTACTGTTTCTCTTAATGACGAAGGAACAGAAATGACCCTTGGTTATTTCCTTGATGGCCACGCAACAAAACAAAAGGTCAACAGATCAGGAATGATCATCAATAACGTTGGAACAGCTAAAAACACCAAAGTCGACACATTCCTTGCAAGCAACCCAACAATCACAAAGCCAACCGCATGGAGCGAAGAAGCCACAGAAGCTTTCAACTCCCTTAAAACTGGACTTAGCATCCCATTCCCAGCAGGTGCAACCATTGCGGCCAGTATGCCATTTAGAAGCCTTGGAAACGGCATCTTTAACATCTTTAGAGATTTAGGATCAGGCGATATCTCAGCCGCCTATGGAACCGCTCTTGTTGCTGCTGGATTTGCTGTAGAACCTGAATTCACAGATGCAGCAAGCGGCCTCAAAGGTTACTCAAAAGTCATTAATGAAGGATCTGGCTTAGAAGGTAAAACAACTCTTTACATTGTCTTAAGATTTACAGCTGCCACCGGTGAAGAAGCAAAATTCTATCCAAATGGTATCTTCGATGTTTTATTACTTGCTGATATTGAACCAGCAGTCGTCACAGCTGCTCAATTAAACACTGAGCTTTCTCAGTTCAAACGCGATTGGGCACCTACAACAAACGTCTTCCCAACTTTTGATTTCGGCACAAACGCAACAAAGATCGAATACATGAACCAGACACAGCAATACGAAGATGAAATCAACGAATACTATGCTGGTTACGGCATTGAATTCCACTTCGAAATCAGTGCAGCAGTTAGTGTTTACTATGCAACATTAGCCGAAGCAAACGCAGCCGTCACAGCATTAGGACAAGCATTCACCGCAGCTGGTTACACAGCCAGTGCAAATAGCGCTGGTGTCTATAACCTTGGTGATCCTACCCAAGCAAGCGATTATCTTGCTCTTGCATCTGTTGAAGTCGCAAAAACACAAACAGGCGCTTACGCTGGCTATATCGAAATGGAATTAGATTATTATTCCATCCTCGCTGCTTAAGCCCAATAATCACTTAACAACTAAGCCGACGGTTGGTCGGCTTTTTTGTTTTTCGCCTTATTTGTAAAATAAAACTTGAAATGTTAAGTTCCTTCTATAAAATAGCGATTATCCTTTAAGGAGGGAGTTTTCTATGAAAAAAAGCTTATTATTAACACTTCTTGCTGCTCCTCTTATTCTTGCATCATGCAATGCAACACCAGGCGCCCAAGAAAGTACTCCAAATCAACCTAATACATCAGGCGTTGAAAGTAACCCTGCAAACCCTGGCGATTCAGAGAATCCAGGAGAACAAGGTCAATCAAACATTGATGTTTTGCCATCAACCCCTGCAGAAATCACAAGAGCCGAAAAAGTTTCAGCACTTTTCGCAAAAATGGCTACCGGCGCTTCATCGACATTTGTTGATCCAACCATGGCTACAACCGAATACTATGGCGAAAACCTTGGCTATTTAAACATTTATACCCAAGCATACCTCAACGCAGGAGCTTATAATGGCGGTATTGTTATTCTTCCAAATTATGGCGCTTACCAGTATGAGTATGACGTTGACAGTGACGATGTTGCCTACGCTCAGATCTACTCACCAAACACCACTTTAAAAACAAGCGACTTTACCTACACAACAAAAGATTTAGGTTTAGCTGCAGCAAACTTAAAATTTGACGAATCTGCAAGAACTCACACTTTCAGCACAACAGATGAAACTTTCTGTTCTATCGTCGCTTACTTAGACGGTTACGGAAGCGATGCAAACGCATACCCAACCAAGAAAGTTTCTTTCAACATCTCTGACGATGGCGAAACAATCAACAGCTTGAAGTTAACAATGTCTGGCGCAACTGACTCATCTTATAAAGATGTCGCCGAAGAAAACCTCAAGATTGAAAAGGTCGGAAAAACTGTTAACCTCGGAGTCGAAGTCTTTGCAACAAATACAACCCCAACAGCTGCAACTTCATGGTCCGCAGAAGTAACGAGCGTATTCACTCAATTAAATAGCGCATTCACGCTTCCACATCCAACCGGCGCCACATACGCAGTCATCGAAACAATCAACGAAAAGAACGAATTTGTCTATTACGATTTGAAATGCGGTGATAAATCATCAGCTTATGGTGCGCAGTTAGTCGCAGCAGGTTTCACACTTACAGACGCCGCGAAAGGACGCTACGAAAAAACCCTTACCGCAGATGGTGCAAATCCTGAAATCAGACAATACGTCGAAGTTAGTTTCACTCCTACAGCAGGCACAAACGCAGCTGACATCATGCCTTATGGCGTCTTCTCATTTAGCAGCTCTGTCTATAGAGTCCGCAACACTCAGCCTGGCACTGGCCCTAGCGGAGGTGTCTATGATGATATCGCAAGTTTAAAGACGTATCAGGATCCAAACCTTGAAATCTTACCTGGAATCGATTTTGGCGACACACCTGTTGACATCGAATTTATAGACGCCACTGCACAAGCCGCTGCACAGTTTCCAGATTGTGACCAGCTCTTCTACGGAGCCATCCAGGTCTTCTTTGATAGTTTTGACGATCTCGAAGAGGCCTATTACGCAATCGCTCAATACTTGCTTGATGTAGGCTATGAATACGATCAATATTATGAAGATTTCTTCATTGAAGAAGGAACAGATGCCACCGGAGTCATGGAATACATCATTGACATCACTCTCGATTATGGCATCGACGAAGACACCGGATATTACTATCTCGTTATCATAATCGACCACTACGGTATTTAATCAATCACCTCTCATTCTTAACTAAGCCGGGTTATCCCGGCTTTTTTAATGGTCTCTTCCTTCTCTCATGGGGTTAAGAAAGAAAACTAAGAAAAGGGAGGAAAGAGGGAAGAGACCACAGCCACTAACGGAGGGATAAGGAGACAGATTGCCCTCCAATTACTTATAGGGGGCAATTTCGAAAATTAACAAAAAATTTTTAACTTTTTCGAAAATTCTTATTTTTTCAGCGTAAAGTCTCTCTTTTTATATTTAAAAATATATAAATATTAGTAAAATAGTTACGCATAAAAGGAATTATTATCCAATGGAAAAACTTATTCTCTCTGAAATCGAAGTCGAAGAACTTTGTAAACGTCTTGCTGATCAGATGGACCAGCAAATGGACAAGGACGAATCTAACCTTCCTGTTCTTCTTGGCATCATGAACGGCGCATTACCATTCATGTATCAGCTTGTTAAGAACATCAAGCACCCTAACGAAATCGATACCATGCAGGTCAGCTCATATAATGGCACAAGCTCAACTGGTGAGCTCATCGTCAAAAAAGAACCTGAAAGAGACCTCGAAGGAAAAGACGTCTATATCATTGAGGATATCATTGATACAGGCTTAACAATGCACTTACTTCGTAAGTACATTCTTGAAAATTATAAGCCACGCCACCTCTACGTCGTCATCATGGTCAAGAGACAGGTTGAGAAACCTCATTACCAGGAAGTCGCAGATTTCACAGGCGTTGTTCTTGAAGAGCAGCGTTACATCGTTGGCTATGGCTTCGACTATTATGGAATTGGTCGTTGCTTGCCATACGTCTTCGTTCCATCAGAAGACGACTTCAAGGAATGGGATGCAATCCTTGCAAAAGACAACCCTAATTACAAAGACAAGAAAAAGAAATAAGGTCAAATATAGAATTATCCCCGCAAAAAACGCGGGGATTTTTTCTTTTCTCCAATATAAAATTTTGTCGAGTTTCTTTTGTTTAAAACAAGTACTTCTACATAAAAGCAACTATACAAAAGCATGCTTGCCAATTATCTTTTTAATAAAAATGTAAAAACAACGAGAAAAAGAAAAAGACCTGAATGGTCAGGTCTTAAATATTTATTTTTTGCTATCTCTTAGTGGATGTGAACGCCGTATTCAAAGGCACGGAGAAGCTGGAGAAGAGTAAGGTCTGCGAGGTGTTTTGTCTCATGGAGATTGACGCTATATTCCACTACTTTTTCCATGCTATGAAGGTCTGCGATTGAGAGGGCAAAACGAAGGTGATGCTTGTTGAAGAAATCAATTTCTGTCTTTAAATAAACAGATGTTTTTGCGACGTTTACCTGATCAAGATCGCCGAAGATTTTAAGCATTTTGGCATTGAGGTTAAGAGCCTCTTTCATTGATAAATAACCACGGTATTTGAGCCAATCTTCAAGGGTCATTTCCATGAATAAATCATGGCCGATTTTCTTATCGAGAAGATCAATTAAATTAGCTTTTTCGTATTGTTTTTTGACGATGTAATGAACAAGGTCATCCATCCATTCTTTGACGAGATCAATGTCAAAATTTGAAGCGTCCTTAGACTTTAATTCGATAGTGATATTTTCTTTCATATATGCCACTCCTTGCACTAATTTTAATCGAAAATACCTAGAGATTTCTAGAGTTCTCTTACAAAATTTTTGGTCTTTTTCTCGCTGGCAAATTGTAAAACTTTAAATTTTTTGGACAAAATCAACTTTTTTTATAACCAAAAACATTCGATGGCGCCTAGGTTTTGGATTTCTTTACATAACATCTCAAAAATAATCATTTCCTTTTTCACAAATGCGTGTATTATGCGAGCATGGACTAACGTCCGAGAAACAAGGAGGAAAGCAGTATGAAAGACTTTGAAAGATTCAAGAAAAAAGTTCTTCGTGAACACATCTTCAGAGCAGTCTTGATCGGTTTAGGAATCGGTCTTCTAGCTGCAGCATTTGCGATTGTTATCTCATTCTTAACAAATCCAAGTATCGCTGTGGTCGTA
Source organism: Bacilli bacterium (assembly GCA_045598525.1). Lineage (GTDB taxonomy): Bacteria > Bacillota_I > Bacilli_A > RFN20 > CAG-826 > UBA4951. The sequence goes on from JAZLMH010000030.1 coordinate 40,785, forward strand.
GGCATCGTCGCCGGCTTATCGGTGGGTGGTGCTGGAGGCTATTACTACTGGTACAAATGCAAACCTACAGATAAAAAGATCGCTCTTCGTTTAGACAAAAAACTTGGTCTTCACGAAAGAACAGCAACAATGATCGAATACGCCGAAAAGGAAGGCGCCATTGTCGAAAAGCAACGTGACGATGCCCAGGAGAAATTGGCTGAGAAACCAACCAACGCACTCCCATTCACCGTCTCGATCTGGATCATCCCAGCTCTTGCTATCGCGGGTGCATTCTTCACTGCGTCATTCTTCACCCCGCAGAACAAGAATGAGCAAGGCGGTAACTCCCTTAATAGCAGCTCAGGCTTTGACATCGATAGTGCAACACACTCAATCGCAGAAGACTACAAGAGCAACATGGACAAAGATTTAGATTCTTCAGTTGCAGAAGCCATGAAATCAGTCATCGAAAAGCTCGAGAGCCAACTCTCAGGCATCAGCGATGCAGACATCAGAGAATCTTATGTCAACCAAGCTAAATCAGAAATCGATGACATCGTTGATGACGCAACATCAAGAGAAATCATCGGTAAAGCACTCAAAACAGAATCCGACCAGCACTTAAAGGATATGGGTCAGGCACTCGTTGATGGAAATAGCCAGGCAATGAGAAACGCTCTTCAGGATTTATACACTGAACTCTATAACCTCAACGGCCAGGATTTAGTTAACTATGCAAATAACGTCGCAGACCAAATCGAAGACGCACTTGCAAAAGCGGTTGCTTCAGGCGTAAGCACAGACGATGACATGTATAAATCACTCAAAGCTCTTGCAGACAGTTTAAGAAGCATCTCAGAAAAGCGTGAGAACGCTTCTGATGCACCTCAGTCAGGCGCACAGCAGTCAGGGCAGCAGCAGTCTGGACAACAACAATCTGGTCAATCAGGACAACAGCAGTCTGGTCAATCAGGTGAATCTGGCGAATCCGGCGACGCACCAATGTCTTATAGACCAAATCAGGCTGATAGCGAAGCTAAAGATGCTATGCAAAGCATTATTGAAAACGCAGCTGACAAGATTCAGTCCGAATTAGCGGAACAATCAAGAATCGAACAAGAAGGTTCCGAAGCTAAAGATGCCATGGACTCAATGATTAACCCTCAACCAGGTTCAGAATCAGGATCTGGATCTGGATCAGGTCAGACAACCACCGAAGGTTCAGGACCTGGATCAGGATCAACAACAGAAGGTCCAGGATCAGGATCAACAACAGAAGGTTCAGGACAAGGCTCCGAAGGTTCGGGCGAAGGTTCTGGATCTGGCGAAGGACAAGGCTCAGGTCAGGGCTCAGGTTCAGGCGAAGGCTCAGGCGCTGGTCAAGGTACTGATGGCAGCGATAAGCACACAGACACCATCTACACTGGAAACGGCACTGTCGAATATGGCAGCGTCATCAACAGCTACCAAGGCGGATACGTCGATGATCACCGTGAAAACGGCACCAACGACGATGAAGCAGGCGACGCAGCTGACGAATACTTCAAGGATCTCTATGGTTCAGAAGCAGGTCAGACCGGCGGCGGAACAGGCGGCAATGGCGGAACAGGCGGCGGACTTGGTGGTCTTGGCGGCCTCGGAGGCAAAGGCGGTAAATAATCCGCCTAAATTAAATTAGGTATCTATTCAAAAGGATAAATAACAACGCCCACAAGTGTGGGCAGATAAAAGGAGAAAACAAATGGAAGAAAAAGAGCAGATGATTCAAGAATTTGCTGAATCAGTCGCAAAAATCAAAACCGAACTTCACAAAGACATTATCGGTCAGGAAGAAGTTCTCGATGACATCGTCATCGCTATTATCGCAGGCGGTAACGTCCTTCTCGAAGGTGTCCCTGGAACTGGTAAAACACGTTTAGTCCGTTCCTTAGGCCAGACATTAGACTTACCATTCAGCCGTATTCAGTTCACACCAGACTTGATGCCTAACGACGTCACTGGTACAAACATCATCCGTAAGAATGACAACGGAGACTTAGAGCAGCACTTCCAAAAAGGCCCTATCTTCGCTCAGATCGTTCTCGCAGACGAAATCAACCGTGCAACCCCAAAGACACAGGCTGCTCTTCTCGAAGTCATGCAGGAACATAAGACAACAGTTTCCGGTAAGACATACGTTATGGATGAACCATACTTCGTTCTTGCTACACAAAACCCAATCGAACAAGATGGTACATACCCACTTCCAGAAGCTCAGATGGACCGTTTCATGTTCAAGGTCTCTATGGACTTCCCATCAGTTAAGGAACTTGGCGACATCGTCAACTTAACACAGCACTCACAGGCTGAAAACGCAACCAAAGTCGTTGATGGTCCAACCATCATGAAAATGCGTGCACTTGCTCAGGATGTCCCATGCATTCAGGAAGTCATCGACTATGCTATGACTCTTATTCACAACACCCACGCTGAATTCGAAGAAACAGCAGAAACAACAAGAAAATACATCCGTTATGGCTGCTCCCCACGTGCTGGCCAGGCTTTAATCACAGGTGCTAAGATCCGTGCCCTCATCCATGGTAACTACAACGTTTCCTTCGATGACATCGACGCTTTAGCATTCCCAGTCCTCCGCCACCGTATCAAAATCAACTACAACGCAATCAACGAAAACCTTTCAATCGATAAGGTTATCGAACTCTTAATCAAGGAAAACCGTAAAAACCGTTAATTATTATGCAGGTTATCGACGAAAACTTTTTCCAACAACTCGAGCTATTCAGTCTAGCGGTCAAGGATAATGTCGCTGGTCTTTTTGGCGGCAATCATAAATCGAAAAAGTTTGGTTCATCCAGTGAATTCGCCGACTACCGTGACTACATCGAAGGTGACGATATCACCAAGATCGACTGGAACATCTACGGTCGTACCGAAAAGATGTACCTCAAACTCTATCTTGATGAACGTCAGATGCAGACACGTATCTATATCGACTGCTCCACTTCTATGTCTTATAACGGCAAAGATGAAATGGCAGTCAGGTTAGCCACTGCATTGGCCTATCTCTCAATCAAAGAGATGGACCGTGTCTCTATCTACGCAGTTAGGGGCAAATCCGTTGAACCAATTTTGGAGAAGATTGTCGGAAAAGACGCATTCACCCAGGCAGTTGGCGCCATGAACAAGTTACAGTTCGGTGGCGACGTCTACTTAAGTGAGGCAATTACCCGTTCAGTTGTTGGCTATGGCGATGGTAGATCCATCATTATCAGCGACTTCTTAACAGACAATAACTTCTTTGATTGCATTGACTATCTTCGTGGCAAGAAAAGAGACGTTCTTTGCTTACAGATTCTCTCACCTCAGGAATTGAAGCCAGAGATTCGTGGCAAGACCATCGTCCGCGACTCCGAAGACAGCATGCGATTCTACAAAGATAACATCGGTCGTGAGATCTTAGCAGCCTATGAAAAGGCTCTTAAGTACATCACAGGCCGCATCGAGCAGTTCTGCCTTTCCCGTGAAGCAGACTATCAACTCATCAATTCATCAACACCAGTCAAGGAAATTCTCCTTAAGACAATGGTAGATAGGGGGATCATACAATGAGTTTCTTATTCCCTCTTGCGCTTCTTGGCCTTCTTGCCATTCCAGCGCTCATCATCATTTACATCTTGCGTAATAAATATAAAGAGGAAACAGCACCTTCCACTTATATCTGGGAAGTCGCTGCCAAACTCCTTAAGCGTAAGAACCCACTTTCACGTTTCGAGCATCTCCTCGCCCTTATCGTTCAGTGTTTAGCTATTGCGGTTTTCTCCCTTGCATTAGCTCACCCTGTCTTCACTCTCAAAGAGCAAGCAGACGACATCGTCTTCATTCTCGACTCCTCTTCTTCCATGAGCATGGTCCACGAAGAGAAGACCCGTTTCGAAAAAGGCGTCGAACTCATCCATGAAAAGGCAAAGGAAGCCGTCAATGGCTCAACCTTCACCCTCGTTCTTGCTGACAAAGAACCACGCATCGTATGTCAAAATGTCGATGATCTCTCACGATTTGAGATGTATCTCTCATCCGTGTCAGTCACCGAAGACACAACCTCAATCAGTGACGCTCTCACAATCGCCCAGAAGCTTTATAGCGATGGCGATGGCAACCGCTGCTTCTTAGCAACCGACCAAAAATGTGAGAACTTAACAAACATCGAACTTCTCGATTGCAGCGATGATGAAGAAAACTATGGCATCTCCGCTCTCTCCTATAAGTTCCCTAAGGACACCACCCACCAGATTACATTCAGCGGCTTAGTTTCTAGCTATGCTAGCGATAAAGAACTTGAACTTACCTTCTTCGTCAATGAAAAGGAAACAGGCAAGATCAAATGTAACTGCGTCGCTGGTCTCCCATTCGCCTTTGGCACAAGCGCCTTCCAATATGATGGCTCCCCTGTCGAAAGCGTCAGAGCAGTCATCACCGAGAAGGATGGCATGATGAAAGACAACGAATTCAGTCTTTACGTCAATAGCACAACCTCAAAAACCAAGGCTCTTGTCGTCAGTGCTCGTCCAACCTATCTTGAAAAGATCTTCAAGGCCTTAAAAGTTGAAACCACTGTCATCTCTCCAACTCAGTATAACAACTATAGACCAGGCTACGATCTCTACGTCTTTGATAACTTCAAACCAAAAGATCTCCCTGAAATCGGCGCTACAATGATGTTTGGCCTTCCAAACGCCGTTGATGGCACAGGCTTCAAGTGTTCTGGTCAGGTTGACGCCGATGATGGCGCTAAGCTTACCTGGGCAACAAACAATGAAAACACCCTTTTCAAGACTTTGACCCGTGGTATCGGTATGAATCGTGACATCAACATCGATAAATACTACAATTACACCTTAACAAACGACTTCACAACCCTCCTTACTATCAATAGAAAACCAGCAGTCTTCGTTGGTAGAACAGAATACGATACACGTGAAGTTGTCTTCTCATTCGACCTCCACGATACCGACCTTCCACTTATCTACGACTTTGTTCCTCTTATGAGAAACTTAATCGACTATTGCAAACCTAAAGCTATGCTTGAGTTTGAATACGAAGTCGGAAACGAAGTCGTCGTCAACGTCGATGATGAGGTCAACTACTACACTGTCACTAGACCAGATGGAACAGTTGACACCATCAAAACCGATAAAGAAGAACAATTTACCTTTAGTGCCAGCCAGACAGGTACATATCTCCTTACCTGCGTCTATGGCGACAAGACAAGAGAAATCAAATTCTTCGTTCGCATGAATGAACCAGAGCAAAACCCACGACCAAACGCTCTTGCAGATTATTCGCTCGCGATCACCGAAAATACTAAAAAAGGCGATGGTATCTTAGATAACCTCTTACCTATCATCATCGCAGCAGCAGCATTCTTCGCTGCAGATTGGATACTTTACACAAATGAACAATACTAATCCTTCAGTCATCGTAGTGAACCCTTGGTATTGGCTCATTGCTATCCCTCTGGTCGTGATCACAATCATCTTCTTCTTTAGAATCCCTAAGCAAAAGAGACTTTGGAAGAAGAACCTTATCTCCTTGGGTCTTCACTTCGTCATCGCAGCAACCCTTACTCTTACCTTCATTGACATCCAGTATCTCCACACAACAAAAGAGACTGAGCTTGTCATCATGGCAGACTGCTCCGATTCCGAGGCTAATTCCATGGAAAAAATCGATGAAATCATCGACGATGTCTATGCTCACGCTGACTCCGCTACAAAAGTTTGCGTTGTCGCTTATGCAAAAACCGCCGAGAAGATCACCGATTTCGGTGCCAAATATAATGACGGCATCCAAAAAATGTTCCAAAGTGACAAGTTCGACAGAACTTCCACTAACTTCGAGAACGCACTCAAGTACGTTAATACCTTATATAGCCAGGAAACTGTCCGCCGTTTGATGATCATCTCTGATGGCATTGAAACAGATGGTTCCGCTACAAAGGTTCTCGATGACCTTATCCATAATGAAGTCACTATCGACTGCGTCTACACAAAAGACAATAACTCTGATAACGAAATCGCCCTCACCGATCTTAAGTTCGTTGACCACGTCTTCCAAAACAGAGCTCAGACCGTCACTGCTAGCGTCCGTACCTTCAAAGAAGAGCAGGTTACTGTCAATCTTTGGCAAAATGGTACTAAGATCGACTCCCAGGACCTCCAGATCAATAGAGGCTTAAACAAAATCGACTTTGATCTTCCAACCGACACAGTCGGCTCATTCGATTACAAAGTCACAGTCGAAAAGACAAATTCCGCAACAAAGCTTAACGATCACTATGACAAGAACAACCAGATGTCATTCGTTCAGGATGTCACCGATCAGTTCAAAGTCATGATCCTCACAAGCGAAGAAGGCGGTGTCACTAGACCAAGATTCATTGACATGGGTGTTCTCTCATCCGCACAAGACGTCACCGAATATTGGTACAAAGACAACGCTCTCCCTCATGATCTTGAAACTCTTCTCAAATTCGATGAGTTCATCTTCTACGATGTAGAAGTCAAGAACATCCCTCACGCAGAAGAGTTCATCGCTAACGTCTTCACCTGCGTCGCTTCATATGGCAAAACCCTCCAAAACTATGGTGATACAAACCTCCATGGCGTTGAAGGAAACGTCGCTCTTGAAACCTACGCAGATATGCTTCCAATCCAGCTTGAAGGCTCTAACGAAAAGGCTGTCGTCCTTAATATCGACGTCTCCGGTTCCATGACTGGCAACCCTCTTGATCAGGCAAAAGCAGGCGCTATCGCATGTTTAGACATCCTTAATGACAATGACTACATCGGTATCGTCAACTTCTCTGACGAAGGTACAGTCATCCAGCCTCTTACCAGCGTCAACAACACCGCTTCTATTGAAAGCAACATCAACCGTATGGAAACAATCGGTGGTACTGAGATGAATGCGGGTCTCTTCAAATGCGAAGAACTCTTAGCAAACACAACCTTCGAATATAAGTACGTCATCACTCTTTCTGATGGTGAGCCTTTCGAACCAGAAGCAGAGATCATCGCCCAGGTCGAAAAGATGGCTCAGCAGAACATCATCTGCTCCTTCATCAACATTGATAACCCTTCAGGCGAAGCTCTCTTAACAAACCTTGCAACAGCAGGCTATGGCGAATACTACATGTGTAGAGACGTTAACGAACTCGTCGACGTCATGATCGCCGCAGTTTCTATCCGTAGCTTATCTAACCTTGTCCAAAACAAGGATTGCCCAATCTTGGTCAACAAACCAAATGACCCAATCATGAAAGACATCGGCAGAAATGATTTTGCTGACGCTCCACTTCGTGGTTACTATGTCGCACGTATGAAACCAGACGCAACAACCGTCTTGGCTACCCAATACGTCATCGAAGAAAACGGCGAAGTTGTTGGTTCAACCACCGTCCCTCTCTTCGCTTACTGGGAATTTGGCAAAGGCGCAGTCAGTGCCTTCACTTCCAACCTTGGCAAATGGTCAAGCACATTCAGAGCATCTACTGCCGCTAAGAAATTCTTCAAGAACGCATGGAACACCATGCTTCCTGAACGTGCCTCACATGAACAGATCCAGTTCAGCTATGAGACAAAAGGATGCACTAGCGACGTCCATGTCTATGCAGCTGACCCAGATACAAACGCAAATGTCACAGTTGCTCTTAAAGGCCCAACAGGCGCTGAAGCTACTTATAACCTTTACTTTGATGGCTATCAGTATAGCGCTAACATCCCAACCGCTGATTTAGGTACTTATAGTGTCCATGTCAACTATGTCCACCACAAGACCTTAACCAACCTTGATGTCATCGAAGAGCTTTTAGGCGAAGGTGATTTCAAACTCTATTTCGACTATTCAAGCGAATACAATGTCTTTAACACCAACGATGGCGAGCTTCTCTATCAATTAGCCACCACCCGTGAGAATGTTAAGGTCAACGAAGCTGATTACTCTCATCTTACCAATGAGCTTGAGTACCGCAGCTACCGTTCAACCAACTTATGGTTCTTGATCGCTACCCTTGTTCTCTTCTTAATCGACGTCTTTGTCAGAAAAGGCGAAGCTAAGAAAAAGAAGAAAGAATACGCAATGGGCGAAAATAAGAGCATGTAATATCTTCAAAATTAGGCCGCAGCAATGCGGTCTTTTTTTGTTCCCTTATAATTTACCTATTTATATGCTCGTTTGCGTCTATGGGGCTTTTATGGGGTTATTTCTAAAAGAAAAAGGCCCGCGGTTAGGCGAGCCAATTGTTTAATGGGTGATTATTTTGTGACTGTGACTTCGAGTCTTGCCCAAACTTCAGCGACAGCGCTTGATGAAGTGTAATAATAGTCATCTGTTGCGCCATAGAGTTTGCAAGAGAGGGAATATCCATCAGAGAAACTCTTCTTGAATGTATAGAGGTTAGATGGGTATTTTCCTGAACCACTGATGGAAGAGCCTTTTGAGTAAACCCAGTTGCGGCTGCTTGAAAGGGAGTTTTTGACTGCTCCAAGGATCTGGCTTTCATAGGCCTGCCAGTTTCCGCCTTTGATTTCAATGACGTTTGATTTGCTTGTTTGGGTTGCTTTTTCATTGGTCGTGCCAAGATAACAATATGGAAGCGCGTGAGGCTTAGCGATGTTTGCTGCTGCTAAGACTGCTGTTGTTGCGCTTGACCACGCGCCGCTTTCTGGTGTTTTGAATTTCTCAGAGAAATAGATATCAAGATATGGGGTATAGCCTCCATCACGGGTGTTAGCTTTTCCATAGAAGTTGATATCTATGCCTGTCTCTGGATCTTCTGCGAACATTTCAAGAGTGTTGACGTCAAAGGAGACATCCCAACCCGCAAGTTCGTATGTGACCTTGGTGTTATAAACAAGAGTTCTATCGAAAGAGCCTGAAGTGTAGATCATTAAGTGAGCCGCAAGCGTTGCGCTTTTTGGAACTCTCACAGCGTGATATTCGCCTTGAAGATCAATGAATGGGATCTGGTTTCCACCGCAGTATCTTTGGATTTCCTCAGCAAGAGCTGGAAGAGCTGTCCAACCGGCTGTGAAGTCAGGTCTAGAAACTTGGGCGCTTGATGATTCTGGGGCTGGGGTTGTTGTTTCCCCTGGATTTTGTGATTCGTTCTGGGCAGGAGCGGAGCTATCACTATTTAATACGCTTTCAATTGAATCAACATTCTCTGATTTAGATTCTTCCTTCTTAGGTTCGCCGCAGCTTGCCAAAACAAGGCCTGCCGCGATAACCGTTAAGAATTTCTTGGATAAGTTTTTCATGTGCAATTACCTCCTTAAACTCCCGGGCGGGAATATTGATATATTACACACGAAAGCGAAAATGGAAATAATTATTTTACTTTTCTTCAAAATTAGACCTCTTTCCGAAAAAAAATAGCAAAAAATGCATTTAATTATTGAAAAATGAAAAGTCGTTTCTATAATGCCCTCATAAATTCAAAAAAAGACCATGAAAGGAGGGTCTAAATATGAAGAAAAAGACAAGTGCAGTCCTCGTCCTTAGTGCCTTCGCAGCATTAGTTCTCGCAGGATGTAATGTTACTCCAGGTAGTTCTTCCAAACCAGCTGATAATTCATCTGCAGTTTCAGCTCCAGAAAGCGCACCTGAAAGCCACGCTGATTCAGCAAGCACACCTGCTCCAAGTTCTCCAGCAACTTCAGCAAGCACACCTGCTCCAAGCACACCAGCTTCATCAGCAAGCACACCTGCTTCATCAGCAAGCACACCAAAACCAAGCACACCAGCTTCATCATCAAGCACACCAAAACCAAGCACACCAGCTTCATCAAGCTCATCAGCATCTAGCTCCAGACCAAAGACCTGGACCGAAATGGGCATTGTCGGCGAATACAAAGGCGGCATGACCTCCCTTATCGTTAACGCTGACCAGACCACAAGCTGGGGTACATCAACCGATAAATTCCCTGCAACAGTCACAGAACTCCCAGGCGGCATCTATCACATCGTTTCCGCTTCAACCGTTGAAGAAGAAGACAGAGTCGATGTTTATACAGATGGCACCATGGCTCACGTTGTCCACGATGAATCATCATATGACAACTATGTTATGGATAAGAACGCCTCTGGCGCTTCTGCAACAGCTTTCGCAGAAACAGAAGACGAAACCAAATTCTTCGGTGGCGTTGAACTCTCAAACGGTCACTGGAAATATTTCGCAAGCATCGACGGTGTTTACCACTTCGGTGTTACCCTTGCTCTCCAGGCTGGCAACAACATCTCCAATGGCGGCGCTATCTTCGATGTCACAATCGGCGGAGCTAAATCAACCTTCCGTGTCACAAGCGCAGCTGCTAACGTTGGCGCATTTGCTACAGTCGAAGCATTTGATTTAACCGTTACCACCTTCACAGGCGACAATGGCGATTTAACAGTTGGCAAAACAGCAAGCGGCGAACTCGTCTTTGCAAAACTTGATGGCACAGAACTCGTTGGCGCAATCTTAGATGGCGACGTCCTCACAGTCAAAGATGCAGACACAACAGAAACAAGAAAAACAGATGAAGGTGTCTTTGTCACATCATCAACCATCACCTACACATTAGCATCCATCGCTAGAACCTACACAGTCGGCGCAGGAACAATGGAAACCCCATTATTCCACGAACTCACCGGCAACTCTGGCACATATAACACTCAGGTTGGCGCTGACGGTCACTTATGGGCAACATTCCGTTCCCCAATCGGCGGCGTTCTCCACATCACCGAAACAATCAGAGTCCCAGAGGGAAGCTCAAGCGGCGACGATACATACATCACCATCTTCAAAGCATCGGCAACCACAAACTATGCCGCTTCTTCAGGCGCAGCAAATGGTGTCGTTCTCAATGAAGACGATGGCTATAACGCAATCGACAGTACATTAGACATCGAGCCAAATGTCACTTATGTCATCAAACTCGGTTCCTATAAGGATTACAGCAAAGACTATACCTATACAGGCAGTCTTATGGCTGGCGAAACAGAGGAAATGGAATGGGAATTCACTCCAAATACTCTTGAAACCTATACCGGATCTCTCGGTACCCTTAACATCGAGAAGAAAACAAACACCATCAAGAACATCACATTGGATGGTGAGCCTGTCGTTGGCTACACATTAACCGGCAACACTCTTACAATCGTCACCAAGACACCTGATTTATTAGATCCAAGCGACATCTCTGTCACAACAAAGACAACAACATTAACACTCGATGCCACTGCTGGAACATACGAAGCAGACATCAATTCAACAGTTGATCACCCATTCACAACATTAACCGAATCTTCCACAGGCCTCACCGAAGCTGTCGGCAGCGACGGTTCATTATGGGCAACATTCACCCCATCAAGAAATGGTATCATCAACCTCGAAGAAACAGCACAGTGCGCATCCTACACATACCTCATTGTCTATCAGACAGAATACACCGATGCAGCTGGCGTTACCCACACCGCTACAATCGATGACTTAAAGGGTACTTCTACAAGCAACCCATTCTATCTCACATACGTCTATGTCAGCTCATACACAACTGACCCAGCAATCCACGATCTCGTCGTTCTTGCAGGCAAGACATATGTCATCAGAGCATGTGCTTCAAGCGTCACTAGCGAAAACATCTTCTATAGTGGCTACACACTTACTTCCGGTGTTGAAGGATTCACCTTCTCATTCACCGCTTACGATGTCGATTCATACACTGGCGCAGAAGGCGACTTAAAGCTCTTCTCACAGGACGGCTCATTCGTCAACGCATCAATCAATGGCGTTGGTATTGCTTCAGCAGACTATGACGAAGATGCTGGAACCCTCACAATCCTTGGTGCTCCAACATTTGACTTCACAACCGATCCAGCTAATCCAACAAAGACATCAACTGATACCGTCTACACATTAGATGATGCAAACCACACCTATGTTAAGACAACATCAACCAACACAGTCTCGATCTTCAAGACATTGACCGATGGCATGACCTACACCGCTGTCGCTGGTCCTGATGGCAACATCTGGGGTAAATTCACCGCTCCAAACGATGGCTTCATCGACGTTGTCGAACCTGCATACATTGGTGTCGATAGCCAGATCTCCATCTACGAAGAAGCTCCTGCAATGTCTAACTACGGCGCAGGCAAGACCAAAGGTACATACTTAAAGGAATATGCCGATGGTCAGGTCTCTTCCGGCAACGAAAAGATCATGAACTTCGCAGTCACCGCAGGAACAACATACATCATCAAGTACGGCGGATACTCCGATAACAGCAGGTACCCGGGAGGCACTTCAAATTCATCAAATGCTGGCAAGACCTTCAGCATCAAGTTCAACTATAGAGCAACAGTCACTAGAACATTCACAGGTGACGAAGGCGATATCGTCTTGAAGACAAACGGCTCAGCAATCGCTTCTTTATCAATCGATGGAGCAACCAAGACAGCTTCTAACTACGTTTATAACGCAGAAGAAGATACCTTATCATCCATTGGTACCTCAGCATTCGATTTAACAACAAATCCTCTTGATCCAGTCGAAACAAGAACTGACAAGAAGTACACATTCGACGCAGACGCTCTTACCTACACCGTTGAAGACACAGTTATCACAAACCACTTATTCGGTGAGATTGAAGCTGGTGTCACATTCAATGGAACAACCGGCAGAGATGGTTCCTACTATGCAACATACACAGCTACAGAATCAGGCGTTATCCAGATCAAAGATACTGCTCTTGCTAACAGCTCAGATTACATCATCGTCTATGAAGCATTAAGCAACACAACCGCAGCTGATTACAAAGGCACCTATAAGAGCGCTTCTACAAATAAGAACAGCTTCGTTGGTTACTCCTCAATTTCTAGTACTAACGGCGTTACAAGCAAGTTCGAAGTCGAAGCAGGACACACATATGTCATCAAAGTCTGTTCTTCATCAACTGCTTCATACGCTCCTGGCCAGGTTGCTGCTGCTACCTACCAGAACAAAGCAGGTTCTATCTTGTTATCCTTCACACCATACGTTTCTGTCACAGCAACTGGCGATGATGGCGAACTCGTTGTCACCACATTAAACGGCGCAAAGAAGAGCATCACACTTGGTGGAACAGAACTTGAAGGCGCTACACTCTCTGCTGATGGCAAGACCGTTACAGTCAAAGCAGCACCTTACATCGACTACGCTGGCGAAGAACCAATGTCAGTCAGTGTTACAACCACCTACACATTAAGCGAAGATGGAACTACCTATGAAATCGAAACAACAAGAGATGCACAACCACTTGTTGTCCATGCTGATGCTACTGGCACATTCACCACTATCACTCCTGGTAACGGCTTAGGTATCTTAGTCTTCGTTGCTCCAGCCGATGGAACATACACCATCACAGCCCTTATGGATGGAGTAGACTCAAGACTTGGTGTCTACACAGACGACGCATTCACTACCTTAGTTTCTGGAACATCCGCAGTTGACAGCGTCACAGGCTATGCAAGAGCTGAATCAGTTACATTCACTGCTACAGCGGGTACAACCTATTACGTCAAAACAGGCTACTGGCTCAACTCAAGCACATCCGATGGCTATGGTAACCCATTAACAAAAGAAGACAGCACCTATGCTGGCAAAACTGTTACATTCACAATCACAGCAGGCGGTTCATCAACAGGTGGCGGCTCATCATCTGGTGGCGGCTACTACGATGATGATGACTACTGGGATGACTACTACGATTACTGGGATTAATAATCTCTTAATCGCAAGTCATTAATCATTAACATTAAAGGATCCTAGAA
>JAZLMH010000031.1:0-14992 GCA_045598525.1 Bacilli bacterium
GCCTATGTTGTTGTTGGATTGGTTTTAGCCGTAATCGGAGGGACCATTATCGAAAAGACTGGTTTAGGAAAAAATATCGAGGAGTTTGTGTTAAGTGGCACTAGCGTCGATATAGATGAGCCTAACTTATCTCAAAAAGACAGGTTAATTTACGCGAAAGACCAGATGCTAGAGACATATAAGAAGGTTTTGCCATATATCGCAATTGGCGTTCTTATTGGATGCGTGATACATAACCTGATCCCTCAAGCTTGGATTGAAATGATCTTAGGCGGAGACAAGTGGTACGGCGTTCCTCTTGCAACCGTTTTAGGGGTCCCGATGTATGCTGACATATTCGGCACACTCCCCGTTGCGGAGTCTTTGTATGCGAAAGGAGCGGGACTTGGGACGATATTGTCATTCATGATGAGCGTTACAGCTCTATCACTACCATCACTCATCATGCTCAGGAAAGCGGTGAAGCCTAAATTATTGGTTTGGTTCATCGTCATAGTCGTCTTAGGAATCATCGTTATTGGCTATTTGTTTAATGTATTTGGATACCTATTCATTTAAAGGAGGAAAAGAAAATGAAGATTCAGGCATTGGGTGGCTGTTGCTCAAAATCAACAGCTAATTACGAGGCGGTCAAAGAGGCCACAAAAGAATTGGGGCTAGATGTTGAAGTCGAGCATGTCACTGACATGAATGACATCATGAATCTTGGCGTAATGGCAACTCCAGGGCTTGTTATTGATGGGAAAGTCATGTCAGCAGGAAGACCATTAAATGTAAAACAAGCAAAAGAACTTATTGAAAAAGCGATGAATGGAAAATGCTGCTGCTCTAAATAGGTTATGATAGCGAAAGCTATTTCTTTTCTTGATAAAACAAGCAAAAAGTAGGCTTTTTTAGGCCTACTTTATGATTATTTCATTAGATTGTTCCAACGTAATTGCCATATCTATCAACAACCGTTCCGTCAGATTTAATTTCAAAGACGATCCGTCCTGATCTATCAAGGATATAGTTTTCTTTGATATCATAACGGATTAATCCATCGGAACCAATGATATAGCTTCCACTTCTTTCAAATGTGCTCATGATAGAACCTTCAGAGTGTATGTTTGTTTTGGATGTTCATATCATTACACATTGATAGCGTTATTGGAGGCTATTTACTACTGGATAGTTTTCAATGAGGAATTGTCTAAACAAAATGCCAATGATGACACCCCCAACTATTGCTATAGCAAATCTAATAAGGTCATCTTTTCTGAAGGCAATTCTCCTTCTAAGGACGAAGAGGGAAACCCAGTATCCTATGGAAGCGGTTAATAAGGCCATGATGGCAAGCATGTCAGTTAGAGACCATACATAGAGAATTGAACCGACAAAGATGTAGATAAGCCCAAAGAATGCCGCGTGGCCATCTGGTCCGGCAAGAAGCTCCATCGACGCTGTTCCAAGGTGCTCACTTTTTAGGCTAAGGAAGCGGCGGTAACCTAAATAAGAGAATCCACACCATATAGCGAGGTTGATAAGAAGGCTTAATAGCATCTCGCCATACATCTTATATTCACCGGTTTTATAATTGCCAGTCATTGACCATTCGGTGAAAGTGCTGAATAAGTATCCAGGAATGCCAGGGCCAAATGTTATGCATTTAAGCTGCAGATTATAATGCGGGAGTTTTATATGGATGAAGACGAATATCTCTAAGATTCCCCAAAGCATGAGGCAGATTCCAAAGATAGCGATAATCATCATTATCGCCTCGATCATTGAGTTGGAGATGCTTACCGCGTAGTTGCTCATCAAATAAGAGATGACGACCGCGATAAGAACGATTGGAAGGGCCATCAGGTCTTCTAGATATGACTCAACCATGTAGTAGCTGAGGTTAGCTATTCCAGTAAGGGCAAGGCCTGCGAGGAAGCCGATTAAAGTCGAGGCGATGACAATAATGAGTCCAAAGATATTCTCAGTGATATAGGCTTGTTTCCTATTCATAGGAAGCGAGAGATAAATATCGCTGGAATTCTTGCTGTAATACCTTGAATGGATGGTTAAAGGAACGGCGATTGCGACTAACACCATAATGATGTAATAACCTTGTAGTTGGTCGATATAGGAAATGGAATAACCGCTCCACGCATATTCGTTGTTATAGGAAAGGAATGGGAAATAGCCAAGGGTAATGACACCGATGACGCCGCAAACGATAAACAATGGATAGAGGCTCTTAAAGAGGTATTTCAAATAGTTCTTGTTGATCATAACATTTCCCTCTCTTTGCTATAAATGAACGCCTCTTCTAGGCTTAATGGGGCAATATCCATGATTGCAGGGTTAAGCGGTTCAAAGAACGCTCTGACATCTTCTTCTGGCGCTTCGACGACAAGGGTTTGAAAACGCCCGTCGTTAGAATGCATAAGAGGCTTTAATGAAGATGGGTCAAATTCCACTGCTTCTGCAAATGCCAAGCGAATTTTAAGGAGTTCACTATTACGTTTGCTCATGAATTCCTCGCTGATTGAGCCATTGTCGACAAGGCAATATGAATCGCAGATATCCTCAAGCTCACGTAGCGAGTGCGAGGCGATTACGACTGTTGTGTTTGGATTTTCAGAAATAAGGTCGATGATGTCTTTTTTGAATAGCTGGCGGCTATATGGATCAAGCCCGTCAAAAGCTTCGTCGATAAGGATAATGTCTGCTTTAGAGGCAAGGGCCGCTGAGATATAAGATTTTCTTCTCATGCCCTTTGAGAAAGAGCTAAGAGGCTTATCGATATCAACCTTATAGCGGGCTAAGTGTTTTTTGAATTCCTTGTTTGTGAAGCTTTTAAAGAAAGAGCTATAAAGTGTGCAAAGGTTCTTTAGTGATGCGGTCTTTCCATAGAAAGGCTCATCAGATAAGAAGAAGATCTTTCCTTTTACTTCTGGGTTTTCGTAAATTTGTTGGTCGTCGATGGTAATGCTTCCTGAATCAGGGGTTAAGACGCCTGCAAGCAAACGGAGAAGGGTACTTTTTCCTGCGCCATTCTCACCGATTAAACCATTGATGGAGCCTTCTTTGATGATTGCGTTACAGTCTTTGATGACGACGTGTCCGTCATAAGACTTAGTTAAGTTTTCAATCTTAATCATCTTTTTCCTCCTTTATTGCGTTTAATGTGTTTTTGATTTCTTCATGCGTGTAACCTTCGTTTATAAGATTTGTTAGCACACTATGAAGTTTTGATTCTCGGCTATCCACTGCTTTTTTCTTTTCTGCTACATATAAGCCTTTCTTAGGGATAGCAACCAAAAGCCCTTCATCGGTTAAAACCTGATATGCACGCATGACGGTGTTAGGGTTGACCGATAAAGAAATAGCAAGCTCGCGTACTGATGGCACGCGTTCGCCTGGTTTAAGGACGCCACGGTCTATGTAGATACGCATGGAGTCCCTAATCTCTTCGAAGATTGGTTTTGTTCCTGTTAAATAAATCTGCATTGTTAATCCTTTGCTGTATTAACTGTCCTAATTGTATTAATACAGATTTTATATGTCAACATTAAAAAATCGCCGTTTTTTTCGCGGCGATTATATTTATAAATATATTTATATATTGCTATTCATGATGATCGCTTGAACCGTAATCATCTGTATTAATCTTCTCGTCTTTTTCTTTTGCTTCAGCGTCCAAAGGTTCTTTTCCTTCTTCTTTTACGGCTTCTTCGTATGACTTCACTCCTTCTTTGAATTTTTCTTCATCTTCCTGGTTCTGGAACATGCCTCTGGCTTTCATCTCTTGGAATGAAAATTTGATGAGTTCAAAAGCGCTTTCGAAGAACTTCTTCTTATTGTCAATAACGAGGTTTGCTAAGAAAAGGAAGAAATATGGAAGGGTGAATGGAAGGATGACCAAAGAAAATCCAAGCCCTAAATTAGACATCAAGACCCATTGCAGAGGATTTCCTTCGAAGAGATAGAAACCCACTACTGTGCCTGCCACATACACGACCAAGAAGGCAAGAAAGATAAACCAGGTACCTTTAAAGAATTCTTTGTTGTAGTCAGGAACATGGCGGCCCCTAAAAGTGTTTTTGTATGTGTCTACGACAAATTTTGGAGATGGGGCCATAACAACTTCGCCAATATACATGACTGCGCTATTTCTAGCCATGTAGAAGAGGAATCCCGCTGCTTCTGCTGTGCTTGAAACGTAGGTGACAATGTCAACAAAACGGATAAAGGATTCCGAGGTCTCAAGGAAGTTTATAGCCGCTTCTGAATCGCCGGCGTTTGAATAAGAAGTGAAGGTCTCCATCGCGGTGATGATGCCTGGATCAAAATACTGGGCGAACGAGAAATAAATAATTGTGAATGCAAACATCGCAACAAGGGCCCAAAGCATTGATAGAAGAATAGTTCTTATGACACGGTAAATGCCCATGAAATTAGGTTTGAAATAGAGTTTGAAAAGATTCAAGAAATGCTGATATGGAACATCTCTTCCGTCTTGGTTGATCATAAAAACGCAGACCTGAGCGGCAAAATACAGAGGGACGATAAGTAATCCTAAAAGGATTATCCCCATGAATCCAAGGCTATATCCATACATTGCCATGACGAACTGGAAAAGCCAAAGAGCTAAAACCACTAAGGTGAATAGCCCTAAAAACGGAAGTGATTTTTTAAGCGTTTTGAAATAGTTTTTTCCCGCTTCTTTGATGTATGAATTCTTATTTTGCATTTTTTGTCTCTTCTGAAATCTCGTATAAATCGTGAATGGCTTTATGGAGGTCTTTGCTATTGATGTCTCCAATGTCTTCGCTCTCGTATTTGTTTATGACTTTTTCTAATTGTGAGTAGGTTGTCAATTGAACCGCTCCAGGAACGTTCTTGAAGCCTGTGACGAAGCAGTCGTCATTGATGAGGACTATGCCAACAACATATTCCATCGGAAGGCTTCTTTGGATGCCAAGGCGAACAATCATATTTTTAGTTTCCATTAGTGGGTTGACGATTTCAGTTTTAACGACGGCGTCTTTTCTTCCTTTTGTGAAATAAAGCCACCAGTCATCCACCGCTTCACCGACAATCGTTCCATCGAAATAGCGGTCAGTGATGATGTAGATGTATTTATTACCGCCGATGATGTGATCAATTTTCATGATCTTGCCTTTTTCGATCTCGACTTCAAAGTTGTTTATGAGGTAATAGTCCCCATTACGGACTATCTTGATGATTTTTTGATAGAAGCCTTCGTTTGGAGAGTTTCTGAAAATGAATCGCTTAATCGGTTTATAAAAGAACCAGAAAAGGAGAGCAACTCCGACAAGGATGGCTGTGACAATAAATATTGTTACCTTAACTTCAAACGCCATTACTCGCTCACTCTTTCTGCGACTTTTATCGCTAATTTGACCATTTTGGTTAATGAACTCATTCTTTCTTCTGCGCTGATCTCATCTTTATAGACAAATGAATCGCTTACAGTGCAAATAGCAATCGCCTTCTTTTTAAACTGCAAAGCGTTGCAATATAAAGCATACGCTTCCATTTCAACGCCCATGACTCCTTTAGCCTGATATTCTTTCCAGATGTTCTCATCGTAATCATAGAAAGCATCACTGGAAATCATTTGTCCGATAAGAGCCTCGCCATTGGATTCTTCTTTTGTTATCTTAACGAGCTCTTCGCTTGCTTTGGCAACATAGTCTTCAGGAAGGCCATGCATTTTAGCCCAGCTAGAATCAGTGATTGCTTCTTCCGCTACAAGTAAGTCTCTAATGCGAATGCTATCGAGATAAGAACCACATGTGCCAACACGGATGATCGTTTCAACCCCATAATGGGCATAAAGCTCATGGGAATAGATGCCGATTGAAGGCATGCCCATACCGCTAGACATAACGGTGAGTTCAATTCCGTTTGATGTTGTTCCGGTATATGCAAGGTTGCCCCTGATGTCATTAACCAATCTTGGATTAGTTAAAAAGTTCTTGGCTATCCATTCTGATCTTTTTGGATCTCCTGGCATCAAGACTACTTTAGCAATATCCCCTATTTGTGCGTTAATGTGTGGTGTTGGCATTCTTTTCCTCTTGCAGGTATTTATTGTAACAATAAAGTTCACTCTTAGAACCACCAAAATTAAAAAACGAGAACCAGAGTTCTCGTTGAGTGCGTATTTACGCGTATTTGTTAGTTCTCTTTTGAAGTTTCGACGTAGGCCATGTCTTCTTCGAAGACTCTAAGGAAATTATCTGGCGTGACTGGTGTGATTTCACCTTGGAAAGCGATTCCGATACGTCCTGTTTCTTCTGAGACGATGATGGTGACAGAGTCACTGTTTTCACTGATACCAAGAGCAGCCTGGTGACGGGAGCCATATTTACCTGTTAATGGTTTTGAAGTTGAGGTAAAGAAGACGGCTGCGCGAGCAATCTTGTCATCTTTGATGACGACAGCTCCATCGTGGAGAGGTGTGCCAACAAAGAAGATTGTCTCGAGAAGCTCTGGTGTTACAGGAGCGTTAACGTCAACGCCGCGCTGTTTGATGATCGATTCGAGTTTTGAATCATCGAGAATGTCGTCTTTTTTCATGAATGTGATGAGACATCCACGTTTGATCATAGACATGCTTACGACTGCTTTGTAAACGGATTTGTAGAGTTCATCACGGTCAAAAACGACTTCTGGATTAACCTTTTTCTTAAGGTGGAAGAGTTCTTTTTTAGCAAATGAATTGCTGAGTAATGTTCGATAGTCATTGATGTTTGCAAACAAAGAAGCGGAGATTAAGAGAATAAGCGCAACCGCTGCTGCTAATGCAAGATAGCCAAAACCAACGAAGATTTGGCAGAAGAGCATAACTAACTCAAGAACGCCTACTGCTGAGACGAAGAAGATTCTGCGTGATAAGAATCTAAAGATTAAGAAATCTGCACCAACAAAAAGGACGATGGTGAGAATTAACGAAATAATATTTTCTGGCTGCGATAAGTTTAATGTCATTTTATATGAATTCCTTTGGGAACGTGTGTCTTAATTTGCGATAGTTTCCTATCTAATTTAAGTGTAGCAAAGAAGTCAATTTATTGAAAGTGAATTAATGACCAATTGATTTATGGCTTTTACTAATATGTAAAAATGAGCCACTTGAAGAAAGGTGGTCGGTTCACTATAGTTATTGTGGCTAAAGCCAAAAATGCATCGGTAGTTCAGTGGCAGAACATCAGCTTCCCAAGCTGACTATGCGGGTTCGATTCCCGTCCGGTGCTCCATTCAAAAGTAATAAGCTTGTGCGAAGGTGCGGGCTTTTTTATTTATAAATGTTCCTCTCGAAAATGGTATACACCACTCAAAACGTAATGTTATAGTTTAGTTAGATTAAAGAGTATTCATCGAAAAGGAGAAAAAGATGTACTATGCCGTTTTAAAAATTTCACGTAACGCTGCTCTTAATGAGATGGGTGGCGAATTGAAATGCAAAGCTTTAAACGTTTGTTACGATATTGAAACCGCTCAAAAACACGCAACACGTTTACTGAAAACTTTCGATAAAAAATATTACAAGCTTTCAAAGGAAGAACTCGAAGAATTCCTAATTGATTTTGGCGGTGAAGAATGCGTATATGCAGAAATGGTCGAAGATTCTTGTCGAGTAAATTATTTCGCAATAAAGATTGTTCCTCTTGGTGAATATAGCGTTTCAAGATCGCTTGAATTGATGCAAAGAATCAAAAGAGAACATAAGTAAAATCTGTCTATAGACAAAATTAAGCGCCTCAAGATGACGAGGTGCTTTTTATTAGTGTTTGTTTCTCCTTTCAAAAAACTCGCCCGTTTGTCAGGCGAGTCATTGATTATTTAACAATGATTGTCGTTCCCTCAAATAGAATATTTGAAGAATAGAAACCGTCGACGAGTTTGACCATATGATCGACGTCTTTAGCACCCATGATTTCGTTTGAAGAATGCATGGCAAGTTGGGCGATGCCAATGTCGACTGTCGTTAATGATACTTCGGAGTTAGAGATGTTCCCTAATGTGCTTCCGCCTCTTAAATCGTTTCTATTTGTGTACTCTTGGTAAGGGATGTCCTTTTTCTTACAAAGCATTTTGACGATAGATGAGGAAAGGGCGTCGCTTGTGTAAGACTGGTTGGCGTTATATTTGATGACGATGCCGCCGTTAAGTCTTACGTCGGTTGTTGGGTCTGACATCTCTGGTCTATTTGGATGGTTGGCATGAGCGTTATCGATGCTAAGCATCACTGAATTTGCAAGGGCCTGGAATTTCTCTTCTTTCTTCCAACCAAGCGATTCGGCGATTCTTCCTAATGTGTGTTTTAAGAAGTCTGAATTGGCGCCTTGTTTGGTAAGTGATCCCACTTCTTCATTGTCAAAGCTTGCGTATACGTTTATTGCGTTTTCATCTTCCGCTTTAAGGAAACCGAATAAGGCGGTATATGCCGCAGATAAGTCATCTAATTTTGGTGAAGATATGAATTCTTTGTTAAGTCCAACTAAAGTTGGTTTTTCTCTTGATACAAGATATAAGTCATACGAGACCACTTCTTCATTGCCAAGCTTTTCCGATAAGAATTTGTTGAACGAGAAATCTTCTGGAAGCTCACCAAGCATTGGGATGGTGTCTCTTGCCGGGTTTGCTTCAAATGAAGAATTAACATTTCTATTCATATGAATGCAAAGGCTTGGGATGTAGCAAAGGTCCTCATCGATATAAAGAAGTTTTGATTCAACTGATTCGCCAGTTTTCACAAACACTCTTCCTGCAAGGGTGAGAGGTCTGTCGAAGAAGGAGTAATAGATTCCCCCGCCATAAGGTTCACAGTTAAGAGAAGCGACGTTCTTATATCTCTTTATTGGATTTGGCTTGATCTTGAAGGTTGGGGAATCTGTGTGAGTTGCTGTGATTTTAAATTGTTTAGATGCGTTTTTAGGAAATTTGAAAGCAATAACGCTGGAGTCATTTCTTGTGACGAAATATTTGTGTCCAGGAACAAGATCAAACTGTGATTGTTCAAATAGTTCCTCAAAACCGTTTTCTATTAATTCTTCTTTGATGTTTCTGACTGCGTGGAACTGAGAATAAGATTTCTCAAGCATTCCCATCATTTTTTCTAAATTGCTCATAAGATTCTCCTTTGCTGGATTTAATGATTATACATTTTGTATAAGTGATTTGGCTTATTAATTGATTTTGTAGATGAAGAATCTTGCTGCAGATTCGTCTATCAAAGTGTATTCCTCTAAAGCGTTTTCCCAGCTTTCATCAAGCGTGTCTTTCCAAAGAATTACATATTTTGGCTTGGTTTCCTTAACAAATGTTAAGGATTCTTCCATGATTGATGGATTGCTATATGACCACCAGGTCTGATTGCAGTAATACTTGGCCTCCCCTATAACATCAAGAAAGTGATAAACCTGGCAAGAGCAGTCTACGGCGTAGATATTTCCATTCACCCTATCTTCTTTCGGGATTGAGTTTAATAAAGCGTTAATGTCTTTTTCGTTTATCGAATAGGAGAAACCCCCTATTCCGACCGTGTAATACAAAACAGGCGTGAGAGAAAGGGAGAAGGCGACGAGGCCGCTAAGAGATAAGAAAAGTTTTTTGACTATTCCGCTTTCTTTTGGCGAAGCTTCAATGAAATAGATTAATGAAGCGCCCGCAAAAGGAATTGCACCTAAAAAATGAGAGAAGAACTTTATCACGAAAGCCAAAGGCAAGAAAGTCGCAATAGCCATTACCAAGAAGAAGGCGTTTAGATGTTTGCCTGAATCGTTTTTCCTATATATGAGATAAAGGATGATATAAAGGGCAAGAACAATAACGGAAAGGATTCTAAAAACAATTCCTTCTATAAGTAATTCGTCACTTCTAGAAACGTATCTGAAGTTCTCAAGGAAAATAGCCTCTAGCATCTCAGTGAAGAAGCCGTTTGCCACAGCGATTATTGTTATTACAATAACTGGTGTGATGAATGAGACGAATGCAGCAACTGCATTTTTAACGAGAAGAGAGAACTTCTTCTCCTTTATTGAATATATTAGGAAATAGAACACTCCACCCCAGACATAAGCCATATCAACAGGTCTGGAATTTAGAGCGAAAGACACAGCTAAGCCAAGAGAGATTGAGCCATAGATAAATAAGTTATCTTTATCTTCTTTTATCGCTTTCAGATAGAAATATAAGTAGATGGAGATAAAAGGAAGAAGCCACATCCCAATAGTCGCTCCTTGTCCAACAAGAAAACGGATTATTCCAAAGAAGAATATGGCAGTGAATCTTTGGGTTAATGACGAAGTTAAAACCTTAACACTCTCTATATAAAAATATATGGTTATAGCGCCGCTAATTATTTCTAAGATGAATAAGCCGTATTGTTTGCTTATCAGCACCGCTAAGACATAAATTCCTAGATGCCAGATTCCTTTATGGTCATATAGATCAATATATGGCTTTTGACCGTTAAGAATCGCTAAAGCCTCATATTTGAATAAAGGAGGGTCGTATGTGAAATTTGATCCTTCATAAACTCCATATAGCGGAGATATCGCAGGCGAAGCGAAAAGGGAGAAGAAAACCGCTAAAAGAAGCGAAATCAAAATTGTTATGAATGTTCTTTTTAGGGTGCTTTTATTAGACATCATTTTGATTCTATACCAATAAAAGGAAAACCAAAAAGAAAACCCAGCGGTTAGGCTGGGTTAAATTGTTGTTTGGCTTATTTGTTTAAACCGTAGATATCAGCGGTCTTGATTGTTTCAAGTTCGTCTGATGTGAGCTGGAGGACTGAACCGTGACGTTTGCCGCCGCTTCCCCAGCTGTATTTTCCCTTAAGGTCATTTGCGCCACTGCTCTTTGGCATGATCTTCCAGGACTGGTTTGCGTTGGTTGCGTCTTCGATATCGGTTGTGACGAATGGGAGATAGCCACCGCCTGTGTTATAAGCGTCGCCCATGACACAGTATTCTGGGACACTTTCATCCTCCCAGTCACATTTGTTGAATGGGAAGCATGCTGGACCTTCAAGAGTTCTGTTATCAAATGAGTTGACACCAGTTCCGCTTGTTGGGAGGCCAAGTTCATCGAGGTCACAGACCTTTTCCCATGCGTCGACATTGAGGATGTCATCACTTCTCATGATGAGGATGCCGCCTTCTCTATCTGGGTTATCGCCATCTTTGGTGATTGAGTAATAGTGATCGCCGATCTTTCTGCAGGTTGCGTCAATGATGTTTCTCATTGAGCCATCTTTGTTTGGCTGGTTGTCAACGAAGAGGGTTGGTGTGCCAAAGTGTTCGAAGTCACGGGTTGTTGCGCGGTAGACTGCGTCGCCTTTGACTTTGACTTTGTCATTGTCTGTCTTTGTTAAGTCGTCAATGTATGCGCTTGACCAGAAGATGACATATTCGCCTGTTTCGAAGTTGTATGTCATTTCAGGAGCCCAAGCCATGCCTGCGCCGCCATTTGGATATTGTTCAGGGTTTTCAAGTCTTGCTGCTTCTGCTGTGATACCATCAGCGACTGGGATGTATTTTGGTTCGCCCCAATCTGCAAGGTCTGTTGTTTCCCAAAGGATTAATGTGTGGGTGCCGTTGACTGTTGGGAAGGTATAACCATGTGAAGTGTTTGCCCAACCGCCGTTAGAACCGTCTGGGTTCTTTCTGTTATTGATCTTTAAGTCAGTTGCGATGATGAAGAATCTGTCGCCTTCTGGTGAACGGTAGACGAATGGGTCACGGACGCCTTTTTCGCTTGCTGTTGATTCTAAGACAGCTTTGTTGCCGTTAACTGGTGAGAAGTTGAAGCCTTTGCCTTCGTCAGCAAGAGACATGTAGACTTGTTCGCCGTTTGCGCTTCCTTCGCCTGTGAATGTGACGAGGAGATAGCCAACATAATCATCTTCGCTTGGTCCGCCGTCGGTTGCGAGGACTTTGATGTCTTGTTCGATTTGGCAATACTTGCCATCTTTTGTGACTGTTGCTGTGAGCTTGATGTCATGGTCTTGACCATCACGTTCAACAACACCTGCTGCCATGCCGTTTGTTTCGACGTCGGTGACAACCGCTTTGTCGCTTGAATACCAAGTAACTGTTGCGCCGTCTTCGAGTTCTTCTGGAAGATAGATGTTGCCTCTAACTGCTTTTGCGTCCTTAACTTCTAATGGAGCGATATATGCAGCAGCTTCTTCTGCATCCATTTCTGGAAGATTTGGTTTGACTGGACCCTTGGAACCAGACTGTGTTGGTGTGCCACAAGCGGTCAAAGCCAAAATCCCAAATGCAGCGATTAATAGATTGTTCTTTTTCTTCATAAAATAAAGTGGTCCTTTCCTCCACGATTTATTTTTTGTTTTTCATATTATACAAACTTAAAGTTTACATTTCCATAACCTTGTTATTGATACTAATTGTCTAGTTTTGAGCGAAAAAAGAAACAAAATCCAGTCATGTCACCTTTAATTAAGAAAAAAGGACAAAATTTATTATTTTTCCATGTGCATTTGACTCCTAAAAGGAGTAGTATGGTAACATGGGAAAAATTTGGTAAATTTTCCTAAAACTTATAAAGGAAGGACAAAAAACTATCAAAAAATTTCAATCAAAAATGTGAAGGGATTTGGGGTTTCCCAAGTGCTTCCACGAAGCAAAAATCAACGAACGAAGTTGACTATTCTATGACAGAATTCCTGCTGTCATGGCAAGCGCGAGGCTTATGGATTGGCCAAGTGTGAAATCAACGCGTTCTTGATCAGTCGGTTATCGATAGAAGTTAAGTTTTATTGAGATTCCGGCACACAAAGGCCACTTTCTTATGAATGATGGTCGCGTCCCTTGGCTTAGTTATCGAGTTAAGGCGACGTAGCTAAAAAGCTGCTAAACAATTTAAGGAGAATAAAATGGCGGTTAAAATTGTCGATACATCCCTTAGAGACGGACATCAATCACTCTTCGCTACAAGAATGAACACCGAAGAGGTTCTTTCCGTTATCAAGGAAATGGACAATGCCGGTTACCATGCAATCGAAGTTTGGGGCGGCGCCACTTTTGACGCATGCCTTCGCTTCTTGAATGAGGATCCATGGGAGAGACTTCGCAAAGCAAAAGCTCTTTGCAAGAACACAAAGCTCCAGATGCTCTTCAGAGGCCAAAACATTCTTGGTTACCGTCACTACGCTGATGACGTAGTTGAAAAATTTGTCCAAAAATCAATTGAAAATGGTATTGACGTCATTCGTATCTTTGATGCTCTTAACGACATCAGAAACCTCGAATGCGCAGTCAAAGCAACCAAAAAGTATGGCGGAGAATGCCAAATTGCATTAAGCTACACAACTTCTCCAGTCCACACTGTCCCTTACTATGTCGAACTTGCAAAGAAGATCGAAGCCCTTGGCGCAGATTCTATTTGTATCAAAGATATGGCGGGCGTCCTTCTTCCAGGCGACGCTTATGAATTAATCAGCGCTCTTAAGAAGAACACAAAGCTCCCAATCGAACTCCACACCCACTGCACTGGCGGTATTGCCGAAATGACAGTGCTTAAGGCTGTCGAAGCAGGCGTCGATATCGTCGACTGTGCTTTATCACCTCTCGCAGGTGGTACATCACAGCCATGCACCGAATCTCTTAACTACGCTTTAAGAGGAACAGAGTACGATCCAAAGCTCAACACAGAATGTCTTGATAAGGCTGCTGCGGCTTTAGCAAAAGTCAAAGCTAAATACCTTGCAAACGGCACACTCAATCCAAAAGTCCTTTCCTTCAATCCAAATATTCTTAAATATCAGGTCCCAGGCGGCATGCTTTCAAACCTCATTTCCCAACTCCAGGGTCAAGGCGCAGGCGATAAATTAGAAGCAGTCCTCAACGAAGTTCCTGAAGTCAGAAAAGACATGGGCTATCCACCACTTGTTACCCCTCTTTCCCAGATGGTTGGCACACAGGCAGTCATGAACATCCTTGCTGGCGAACGTTATAAGCTCGTTCCAAAAGAAATCAAGGATTATCTCCATGGCAAATATGGTGAGGCTCCTGCCCCAATAAACGAAGAAATCAGACACAAAATCATCGGCGACGAAGAGGTCATCACCTGCCGTCCAGCTGATTTACTTGCTCCTGAATTCGAAGCTCTCAAAGAAAAATACAAAGACGTTGCTAAAAGTGACGAAGATGTATTGTCAATCGCCCTCTTCGAAAAAGTCGCGCTTGAATTCTTAGAGAAGAGAAACGCACCAGCAGCCGTTGCTGAAGAAGACGAAGTTGAAGAATTCAATGTCGTCTTAGGAGGTAACTAGTAATGCCAAACACAGTATTAGCAGAAACCATCAATAAAGGCGATATCATCGATGTCGGCCAAGGCGCACTTTATTCAATCGTCGCTATTGCAATGGTCTTCGCCATCCTTCTCATCATCATCGGTATCACAACCCTCGTCTTCAAACTCACTGGCTTATTCGCCATGAAGGCTGAGCTTGACGCTGCTAAGAAAGAAGCTGCTGCACCAGCTGCAGTCGCTGCTCCAGCATCAAAGGAAGTCGTCATCGCTGACGACGATATGATGGCCGCGGTTCTTGTTGCTACCATCGATTACAGAAAAGAATGCAAAGGCGACGTCAGAGTTGTCTCTGCAAGAGAACTTAAATAAGAAAGGGATTATTATGAAAATCTACAAAGTTAAAGTTAACGGCAAAGTCTACGAGGTTGAACTCGAAGAAGTCAAAGAACAAGCAGGTTCAATCGCTGCACCAGCTGCAGCTGCTGCTTCAGCTCCAGCACCAACCGCTGGTGGCGAAAAAGTTCCAGCTCCTATGGCTGGCAAAATCCTCGACGTCAAAGTCGCAGTCGGCCAGAAAGTTGCTAAAGGCGACACAATCGTCATCCTCGAAGCTATGAAGCTCGAAAACGAAATCAAATCACCTGCTGCAGGCACTGTCAAAGCTGTTGTCGCTGCAAAAGGTTCAATGGTTAACAACGGA
>JAZLMH010000032.1:0-14728 GCA_045598525.1 Bacilli bacterium
AATGGGAAATAAACCGGTCAAACCATCTGAAGGCAGGCCTCAAGCGGAAGAGATAGTCGAGCTAAGGAAAAGGCTGGAGTATTTGGAGGCGGAGAATGCTTACCTAAAAAAATTGGCTGCCTTAGTTCAACAGAGGAAGGCCCAAGAACAGAAGAAAAAGTGAAGGTTCTTGAGGAACTAAGGCGATCTTTTAAGCTCAGCGTCCTTCTAGAGGTGTCAAAGCTGCCCAGATCGACTTTCTTCTATGCGAGAAGCAAGGACGGTTTGGACAGAAAGAACGGAGATTTAATAGAACTGATAAAGGATATTTTCTTCGAAAACAAGAAGAGATACGGATATCGCCGCATCACCTTGGTTCTGAAAAACGAGCATTCCTTGGCGGTCAACCATAAGAAGGTGAAAAGGATCATGAAAAAGGAAGGCCTTTTCCCGCCCGTCAGAAGAAGCAAATACCGTTCTTACAAGGGAGAGGTCGGCAAAGTGGCCCCAAACGTCATAGAGCGCGACTTCAAGGCGGACAAACCGAACCAGAAATGGACGACGGACGTCACCGAGTTCCATTTCCCTTGGGGCAAGGTGTACCTATCCCCGATCCTCGACATGTTCAACGGGGAGATAATCTCCTATAGCGTTTCCAAGCATCCGTCTTATTCCCAGACGACGGATATGCTGGATAAGGCGTTTAGCAGAAACGGGAATCTCAAAGGCCTCATCCTCCATAGCGATCAGGGCTGGCAATACCAGATGAGGGACTACCAGAAGCGGCTGTCTGAGCTAGGGATAATACAAAGCATGTCCAGGAAAGGGAATTGCCTAGACAACTCGGTAATGGAGAATTTCTTCGGGTTGATGAAAAAAGAAATGTTCTTCGGTCATCAGTTTGAATTTGGTGATTATGGGCAATTCAAGAAAGCCATAGATAAATATATCTATTGGTATAACAACAAACGAATCAAGACAAAATTAAAAGGACTGAGCCCAGTTCAATATAGGACTCAGCCCCTTCAACAGTCTATTTAGAAGTGATATGATTGTTGAAACATTTCAGTCCAACATAATGGGTTCGCTTCATTCTGAGGCGTTTTTTAGTCTCCGTAATCGCTTCCGCGGCTCTTATCTTCGACGTAGATATTTAGAGGATCACTAAGGTCATGGATTTCCCTATATATGTATCCTTCTTTATTGACGAACGGCGTCTCAAAGTTTCCGCAGAAGATAACCTTTTCATATTTGTTAACAACTTCATCGAGGGCATTCATTAATTCATTGAAGCGTTCCGCTCTCTTTTCTTTGAAACCTGTTAAGCCTACATAGAACCATGGCTCAACAAAGAAGATGTGTCCTTCTTTTGTGGTATATGCGTTGCATAAAGGGTTTTCTTTATCAACGTAAGGTGTGTACTTTTCAAACTCTGGATAAATCATAATCAATATTCTATTTGTGATAAGGCTCGTTGTGAAGAATTTTGAAAGAACGATAAATCTGTTCGAGCAGAATGACCCTAACCATCTGGTGAGTGAATGTGAGTTTTGAAAGAGTCAAAACTGCATTCCCTCTTTTTCTCATTTCTTCAGATAGACCCAAAGAACCCCCAATAATAAATGTGACGTTGGAGCCTCCATCCCTCATCCATTTATCTAAATCTTTGGATAATTGTACAGAGTCGTGTTGTTCCTTTCCTAAATCTAAAAGAACAACAAATTCATTTGGTTTAATCTTCGCAAGAAGCTTAGCGTTCTCTTTGATTTTCACTTCTTCCATCTCAGCATCAGAAGCATTTTTCGCAGAAGGAAGGTCATCTATTTCCTCTAATTCCACTTTTGCATATGGTTGGAGACGCTTAATGTATTCGTTTTGAGCATCTCTCCAATACTGCTCTTTAAGATGACCAACAGCCAATACTCTTATTTTCATTCGTCTCCTCCTTTAACCATTTCATGCTGCTTAAGGCAAATAACTGGAATATTAAGCTCCACTTTTTTTCTTTTGAAAGTCTTTCTATATGACTCTAAAGCGATTTCAGGAAGATTGCATTCTTCAGAAAGATGAGCAAGATATATTGCTTTGGTTTTCTCGCTTATGCATTCAGACATATAAATCGCACTATCAATATTAGAAAGATGGCCTACGTCCCCTTTAATTCTTCTTTTTAAACAAGCTGGACGATGGCTGTCCATAAGCATCTTTAGGTCGTGATTAGACTCCACAATATAGTAATCAGCGTTCTTGAGATAATCTAAAGAAGTTTCAGGAATATAACCTGTGTCAGTTATATAGACCAGTTTTGTTTCTCCAGAGAATATTACATATCCAACAGGGTTAGATGCATCGTGGCTAGTCTCAAACGGGATTATCGTGAAAGTTCCAATCTCGAAAGACTCTTCAGGAATAACTTCTTCATCAAAAAAATCGACAGTTCCTCTAGAAGCATGAATAGGCACTTTGCCTTTATACATGTAGAGGTTTTTAATGTGATCTGTATGCTCGTGAGTAACTAAAATACCCTGCAAATTGCATATATTTTTACCAATCGTGCTTAAAGCCTCGGTCACTCTTTTCTTAGTAAGACCCATATCTATTTGGATAATCGTCTTTTCATCATAAATAAGAGTGGCGTTTCCTTTTGAACCACTACCGACATTGATAAAAGAAATCATATTATTCGAAGCCTACGTCAAATCTTCTATCGCCAGATTGTTGTGGCTGTTTCTGGTAACCGCCTTGCTGACCATCTTCTGGTCTTGGGGCATTATCAAATCTTTGGAACTTACCCGTGAACATAAGAGGAATTTTACCTTGCTGGCCATTACGGTTTTTGGCAACGTTAAGATCGACGACTTCGATTCTATCTTTATCGCCTTTTGTAGAGTTTTCGGCATCAACTTGCTGTTTAAGAGCTTCGGTTGTACGTGAGTTCTTTTCCTTTGTATCCAGCCCCTGGTTCTTATAGTAGTTTGAACGATAAAGAAGTAAGACAAGGTCAGCATCCTGCTCAATGCTTCCTGACTCTTTAAGATTGGATAAGCTTGGTGTATGGTTCTCATTCTTATCAGCATCACGGCTAACCTGTGCAAGCGCCATAACAGGAACATTTAGCTGACGCGAAAGCTGCTTAAGGGTTTTGGTGATAACACCAATCTCAAGGGAACGATTATCGTATTTTGCCTGAGCATCAATAATATTGATATAGTCAATAAAGATCATACAAAGATCTGGATTATCATTCTTGAGCTTATGGGATTTAGAAACAATATCTCCTAATGCTTGGTTTGGAGTGTCATCAAAATAGATTTTTGTTCTGCCAATTTCAGCAAGAGTTGACTCAACCTTTGCCATATCGCGGCTGCTCATGCCGCCTGTTTCAAGCTCAGAAATGTTAACCATTGCCTGACTTGCAACCATACGTTTCATGATAAGGTCATTAGCCATTTCACAAGAGAAGATAGCAACGGTTTTTCCTGTGTTTTTAGAAGCGTTATATGCAAAGTTAAGCATCAAAGCAGTTTTGCCCATACCTGGACGAGCAGCAAGAATAATTAAATTTCCTGGCTGCCATCCATGTGTATATGTATTTAAGCCAGTGAATCCTGTATCGATGCCTGTGACACCGTTTGTGTGATTACGCTTAGATTCTTTCCTGATGCGTTCTCTTGTTTCATTTGATACGTTCTCAGCAGTTTTGAATGCGGCAATTTGTCTTTTTGATGCAATCTCTGATAGCTGTTGTGTATTTATAGACATGAATTCACTAACATCTGTTACTTTGCCAGTTGCATAGGCCGTCTGTATCTTGTCAAGTTTATCTAGATATTCACGGAACACACCCAAATTTCTAAGCATAGTGACATAGTGATCAATGTTCTCGTAGTTAACTGGGGTGTTCAAAAGTTCATAAATATAATCAGAACCGCCTGCATCGTTAAATGTTTTTGAAAGGATAAGTTGGTCAATCACGCTTTCAACATCAATAGGGTGATTGTGCGCATCTAATTCCTTCATGGCTTTAAACACTAAAAGATTTCTTTTCTCATCTTTTGAAAAATCTTTTTCTGTCAAAGATGAAAGAGTGCTAAGAACGAGCTCGGAATTAACCAAAATTGCGCCCAAAACAGCGCGCTCAGCTTCGACGTTTGAAGGTAATTTAATATTTGCCATTACTTGTCCTCGCTGATATGGACAGATACTGTGCCGACAACTTGTCCAGCTTGTCCTTTGTATAATTCGATTCTTAATTTAGTGTAACCAAAAGCGTTTGCAGGATATTTGTCGAGGAATTTGCGTTTATCTATAACGATTCCCCATTGTTTTAACATCCCTTCTTCGATTTCTTTTGGTGAGATAGTTCCAAACATTCTGCCATCTGAACCACATTTAGCTTTAAACTCAACGTTGATGTGCTCAAGCCTCTTTGCAAGTTCTTCCGCTTCTGCCTTCATAGCTCTATGACGAGCAGCTTCCTCGGCATTATCTTTTTGTAATTGGGCTTGGCTGCCTTTTGTAGAAACGCAAGCGAGTCCACGAGGGATTAAAAAGTTGCTAGCGTATCCGTCGTTAACTTCGACTGTATCGCCTTTTTTGCCGACGCCTTTGACGTCTTTAAGTAAAATAATCTTCATTGTTAATCTCCTTCTTTGTTGAAATTTCTTGCGCTATCAAGATACTGATTCAATGTTGATAGAAGCATTGAAACAACTCTATCTGTTGGTAAGTCAGGAATAGCTGTTGCAGAGGCCGTGAAGTGACCCCCACCACCAAGCTTTTCGCAAATAAGCTGGACGTTAACCGATCCATCACTTCTGCCTGAAACTCGGACTACTTTATCGCTGGTTCTTCCGATGACGAAACAAGCGTTAACGCCTTTTAGCTGAAGTAATGTATTGGCAACCTTAGCAAGGGTTGTTCTTTCAATAATATCTTTGTCATCGGAAACACAATAGACAACACCATAATATGGTGTCTGCATTGTTGCGATGATTTTGTTGATAAGTGAATACTCTTCATATTCTTCCTTCAAATAATCGTCAGCAAGACCGTTATCTGCGCCATAACTCTTAAGGGTTGATGCCGCCTCGAAGGTTCTCATGCCAACCGATTTGCTCTTAAAAAATGAGGTATCCATGAAAATGCCTGAGAGCATTATTGTTGCAAAGGAAGGCTTAATCTCAATACGTGGGTTGGCATTGGAGTACTTAATCATTTCAGCAATAAGTTCTGTTGCCGAGGAAGCGCTAGGATCAATGTATGAAAGAACCGGTTTCTCTGGGAAGGACTCGCCGCGTCTATGATGATCGATGACCATAGTCTTGCTCGAGAGATCCAATAAGTGTGGGGCCATTGTGATTTCAGGGACCGAAATATCGACCATAACTAGAAGGGTTGTTTCTCTTATTTGGGAGGCCGCTTCTTCAGGAGATATTGTCATCTTTTCATAAACATCACGTGAAAATGCGCTTTGGAAAGCAAGGCGTGTTTTCTTTTCGGCGCGTTTTGGGGTGTAAACAATTTTACTTGGAACTTTTAAATGATCACAAATTGCCATCATACCTAAGGCCGCGCCAAGGGAATCCATGTCCATGTCAGAGTGGCCCATGATAAATACGTTGCTAGAGCCGCGGATGATTGTTGAAACAGAATCGGCCATAGAGCGAACTTTGACTTTAGAAGTATTTTCTAACGCTGCCGATTTACCACCATAGAAAGCAAGTTCTTGGCCATAGTGTGAAACGACAACCTGATCGCCACCACGTGAAAGAGCAACGTCGATTGCATCACTAGCCATCTCATTGAGCTTAGCAATATCAGGGAAGTCATGCGCGATACCAATCGAAAGAGTGAGAGGAGTTTCACCTTTTTCGCTGCAGGCGCGAACAGTTTCAAGGATGGAGAACTGGTCTTTTTCCATGTGAGATAAAGATTTGTAGTTGCAGACCATAAAATATGTATCTGATTTAACACGGCGGAGAAGAACGCCATAATCACGACAGTAATCAGCTATAGCGCCACGAACTTTAAGAGTGGAGTCAGCAAGACCGTCGGTATCTGAAGAAACATCATTGTAATTATCGATCATAAGAATGCCCAGAACCGTGGCAAACTCGCGGTTATATTTTTCCAAACTAGCCTGTTCTGATCTGTCCATGAAAACAAACATTTTTGGTTGTGAGAGATAAAAAACCTCATATGTCATTGATTTGATAATAATTTTTATCTTCTTCCCTGGAGCTCCATTAACAAGATCTTTTAGCGAAGAATCTAATTCAAAAATATTAGTGTCAATAATATCGACCTGCATTTCTTTGAAAATGCCGTTAGCCCAAATAACAATTCCATCATTGTCAACAACAGCTAAACCGATTTTTGCAAAATTGTATGCCGACTGAACGTCCCCGCCAATAAGAGATGCGGCCTCTCTGTCATTGGCATGTCTCTTTTTTCCAATGCGGATGATTCCAATCCAAATTGTCAAAGCGTCAATCAGGATAAACGCGGAAAGAATACCAATGAAAATGAGTCTTACGTTCTCTTTGTTTTGGACATCAAAAACGTTGTTAAACCAAAGGAGGATGCAGCCAACTATGACTGCCAATTCGATGAGATAAATTACAAATAAAGCTAAGCGGAGTTTCGATATAAGTTTGTTCATAGTGCTAACATTATACAGTTATCACTAGTTGTGATAAATGACTTAATATTTTTGAATTCGATTTATCCTGTATTTTTTATAAAAATAACGTGTTTTTGCTAGGGTTTTTGTATTTAACAAATTTTTACAAAACAAAAAAGAAAAGGACCTCCATAAGAGGACCTTTCAATATTTAATTGTTTCTGCGGCCTTTGGTTTTGCAACCGCAACTGCAATATGCTTTGTGATATTGTTTAACTAATTTATTCCCAGTTAAGCTATGGCATTCTGAACACCCTCCACTTGGGATTCCCTTAACCTTTTTATAGATGTATTTTCCAATAATTATGGCCACAAACGTGGATACTAAGATAATTGTCGTTACTTCAATAGGACCCATAGTTACTTAACCTTCTTCACTAAGCTTTTTAATAGGCTAGTGAACCCACTTACCGCAGCCACAAAAGTGATTGCTTGCAATACTTCGCTCATAAGGCTCTCCTTTCTGTGAATACTAATTTTTAATAGGGTGCTTT
This sequence comes from Bacilli bacterium, assembly GCA_045598525.1. Classification (GTDB taxonomy): domain Bacteria; phylum Bacillota_I; class Bacilli_A; order RFN20; family CAG-826; genus UBA4951. Next base: position 7,159 of record JAZLMH010000032.1, read on the forward strand.
TTGTTCCACAAATATATTCCTAGGAACATGCAGGCAAATCCAACTGCCCAAATAGCAACAGGCCAAACGAATTCGCCAACAGTGTAGATAATTGCTCCGACTGCGTATGAAGTCACAAGCCAGAATAAAATGGTTGTCCAAAATTTCTTTTTAGTTAATTCCCCTCTTGCTGTGGCCACTGCCGAAAAACAAGGAATCGTAGTCATGTTGAACGCTACGAATGATAGGAGTCCAGGAATTCCAATCCCTGTAGCCTGAATCATTTGAACTGCGGCATCAATACCTTCAAGCCCTTCATCTGCAATAAACGAGGCATTTAGACAAGTTCCTAACGTCCCGAATGTAGCAATGACATTCTCTTTAGCAATTAATCCAGTGATTGAAGAAAGAACGAAAACCCATCCATTGTCGTTTAATTGTGAACCAAACCCAACAGGGGTAAAAATCCACTGCAAACCTCTTCCAACGTACCCTAGAAGCGATGTGTTAATCATCTCATCTTCAAGGAAGCCAAACGATGAAGTATCAGGATTCCAACCAAGATGAGTCAATACCCAGATAATGATTGTCGAGGCCATAATGATTGTGAACGCTTTCTGGATGAAGTGTTTAACCTTATCCCATAAGTGGGCCATCGTAGACTTGAATTGAGGCATGTGATAGGCAGGAAGTTCCATGATGAATGGAGTTTCTTTACCTCTCATGGTTGTGTTTCTCATAAGAATGACGCAGACAATAGCGGCGATAATGCCGGTTAAATACATTGAGTATGTGATAAGATCAGGATTCCCAACGCCAAAATATGTGATAATGCCACCTGCGATTGCGGTTAATATTGGAAGTTTTGCACCACAAGAGAAGAAAGGAATCACTCTAATCGTCGCGACTTTTTCTTCTTCTGAAGCAAGAGTTCTTGTATTGATCATTGCAGGGACACTACAGCCAAAACCCATGATCATAGGCATCACGGCTCTTCCGCTTAAACCAAATTTTCTAAGGGCTCTATCAAGAATGAATGCAACACGAGACATATATCCTGAGTCTTCCAAAATTGAGAAGAAAAGGAACAATAAGAGAATCTGTGGCAAGAAACTTAATACCGAAAATACTCCACCTAAAATACCGTCACACACAAGGCCGGTTACCCAAGGCTCTGCATCGGTAAGCCAAGAGGCCACAAGCGATGAAAAGAAATCTGTTAAGCCAACGACAAAACTTTGAAGCATAACACCTAGCGAGTTGATTCCGCCTTCATGCCAAATGACTCCAGTGAAAAAATGTGCAAAGCTTCCTTCCACGGCATTCCCTAAAAAGTCTGTTTGGATAAGACCGCCAAGCCAAAATAAATTCTCCGAAAATGTGAAATGGAAAATTAGAAGCATTATCACAAGGAAAAGAGGTATGCCCAACCATTTATTCGTAATAATCTTGTCAATTTTGTCAGAAACGGTACCTTTCTTTTTTCTTTCTTCTAATTCTTCTTCGGTCATTTCAACGACTGTTGTTTTTACTTTTTTGAATTCTTTTGTAATAAAGTTATAACGAGCATCTGCAATCATTGCAGCGTAATCATCGCCAAACAATTCGTTCATTTCTTCTTTGTTGTGTCTCTTATAACTTTCAACAATTTTAACGAGTTCTGGATGATCTTTAATTTCAAGATCATCAAGTTCAACGAGCTTGACCGAATGGAACAAAGGGTGTTTCACCCCAAGTGCTTCAAAGGCAATTTCGCAGTCTTTAATCAGATGTACAATAGGAGACTTATCTAATACCGAGACCCCGGAACGATCGCTTTTTGAAGTTTTATATACAACATCCATTAACTTGTCTAAGTTCTCTTCGTTTAAGGCAGAGACAGGAATAATTGGCACCCCTAATTTCTTAGATAGTTTTTCGACGTCTATTTTTTCACCGTTCCTAATAACAACGTCCATGAAGTTGAGCGCGATAACAATAGGGAGGTCCATCTCAAGAATCTGAGTAGATAAATAAAGGTTTCTTTCTAAATTAGATGCATCGACAACATTGATGATGCAGTCTGGCTTTTCTTCAATTATGTAGTTTCTTGCAATAACTTCCTCATTTGTGTATGGGGACAACGAATAAATGCCTGGCAAATCAACAACCGCAATTGGTTCAGGGCATTTCTTATATAATCCATCTTTCTTATCAACGGTTACCCCAGGCCAGTTTCCAACACGCGCAGTTGAACCGGTTAGAGAGTTAAACAATGTCGTCTTTCCGCAGTTTGGATTGCCCGCTAATGCAACACGAATCATTTATTTGCCCTCCTTCATTTCTAAGACGATGTTGCGCGCATCGTCTTTTCTTAAAGTAAGTTCATAACCGCGAACCGTGACTTCTAAAGGGTCGCCAAGAGGGGCTTTCTTTCTTAAGTAAATGCTAGTTCCTGGAGTTACCCCCATGTCGAAAAGCCTTCTTTTAACTTTTCCTTCACCCTCAACTTTTATTACTTGGCCAGTCTCGCCAATGTTGAGTTCATTTAATCGTTTCAACATAAATTCCTTCCTTTCTATGCATGATGATTGGCTTTAGTTAGTTGCTACTAACCTTATCTTTAAAATAAATAGGCTAGCCATGTAGTTTGTCATAACTAACCAAAAATAGTTTACACCCATTTTAAAAAGAGTCAAACTGCTTTTGCAAGAAACGCAAAGTAACTTATAATTTAAGTATGAACATCTTAGAGTCACGCGAAGATTATTTAGAAAGAGTCCTTATGCTCCAAAAGAACGGAAATAGGGTTCGTGCAATCGATATTGCAAAATCAATGGGATATTCGAAACCTAGCGTTTCTATTGCATTAAAGAAACTCAGAGAAGCTGGAATGATTACCGTCGACGAAAATGGTTATTTAGCTCTTACTGATGAAGGAAAAGAAATAGCTGTGCGCGTGTACGAAAGACATGAAGTAATCACTTCTCTTCTTATTAATCTTGGGGTATCCAAGGAAATCGCCGAAGAAGATGCTTGCAAGATAGAGCACGAGCTTTCAGAGGAGACTTTTGACGCCTTAAAAAGGCACATCAAAAAATAAGAAAATATACTCAGGACATTAAAAATCCCTGCAAAACTCGGGGATTTTTCTTTATTTACCTTTAAATTTGATCTTATCGAACCATCTATTGCCCTTCCTATAGGCTATAAGTTCATAAACGTTAAAGAAGATGAGGTATAGTACCAACATCATGCCTACTATCGGGAAGAAAGTTAGCCATGGTGCGCCTTCAAATGGGGCGGTAATAAGGAACATAGAATTAATTGATTGCGGGCTATACAAAGTGAGCAACTCAAAAGTCAGGTTGTTATATGAGCCGATTAACCAAAGAAGGACAACCCCAACTAATACCGAAACCATATTCCTTGGGGTGCTTATCTTTATATAGCCAAAAACCGGGAAGAGGCAGCAATTGAGAATCATAAACGAGTGTGAGAACATCCCTTTTGTTACGTCATAATCTAAAAAGGTCGGGTTCGCAATGAAATCAAAATTCAGCGACATTCCTAATATTCCAGAAAAAATACCGAAGAACGTTATGAATTCTGAAAGAATGATAAACGCTTTTGACTTGTTGTCTTTGATCAAGGCAACAATCACGCAAAGCCACATAACGACGTTGCACGGATATATCGGGAGAAGATACTGAGGGTTATGAATTATTACTGTTGTTGCATCACCTTCGGCAATGAAGTGATAAAGGATAGAAGAATAATGGACAAGGACAGTAACGATTGAACAAACAAGAAGAGCAATTCTTTTTGTTTTCTCCTCTTTTACCTTTTTTCTCAAGAGGATGCACGCTCCTGCAATGGCAAGAAGCATAGTGATGACAAATATAATTAGTTTAAACACGAGAAAGATTTTACTACTTTTTAACAAAAAATAGGAACCGTCGTGGCCCCTATTTCATTATCGTCCAAGAATAAAACGCTAGAAGCACTTCTTATTTCTAGATTTACGGCAATTCTGTTCTCTTCCACAGTGGTAACAAAGTTCATTGCCCGAACATTCTCCTTTGTCAAAGAAATTATTGATGTTGTCAATTGTTGTTTGAGCAATGTTGCTAAGAGCTTCATTCGTTAAGAAGGCCTGATGCGATGAAATTATGACGTTAGGCATGCCAAGAAGCCTTGAAAGAATATCGTCGTCAAGAATGTGGTTTGATTTGTCATTGAAGAATATGTCGGTTTCTTCCTGGTAGACATCAAGACCCGCGCTTCCGATTTGACGGCTCTTAATTCCTTCTAATAAATCCTCTGCGTTAATCAATGCACCCCTTGATGTATTGATGATGTTTACGCCTTTCTTCATAAGCTTGATGGTATCTTTATTGATCATGCACTTATTTTGTTCTGTTAATGGGCAATGAAGAGAGATATAGTCGCTTTCTTTATACATCTCTTCAAGGGTCACATATTTGACATCGAGGTTTGGATTTGGATATGGGTCATAAGCAAGAACGTTCATTCCAAAACCTTTAGCAATATTAATAAACACTTGGCCGATTTTTCCTGTCCCAACAACACCGATTGTTTTTCCATGCAAATCACTGCCTGTAAGACCTTCTAACGAGAAGTTGTAGTCACGTGTTCTAATGAACGCTTTATGAATGCGTCTATTAAGAGTTAAAAGAAGAGAGAAGGCAAATTCAGCAACGGCATAAGGAGAATATGCAGGAACTCTATAGCAATGAATCTTCCCGTAACAGTAAGAAACATCAACGTTATTAAAGCCTGCGCACCTAAGGAAGATAGCCTTAACACCATTCTCCACTAACGCATCAATTACTTCACGATCTATTCTGTCGTTAACAAATACGCAGACGCCATCAAACCCTTTAATAAGAGAAGCATTATCTGCAGTTAATTTACTTTCAAAAAATTTAAATTTAATAGTTTCAGGAGCAAGAGCCTTGAAGGATTCGATGTCATAACTCTTTGAATCAAACACAGCGATATTAATCATAATAAATACCTCATATAAAGACATTATAGCAAACAAAAAGGAAGCCGTTCATAGGCCTCCTTTTTGTTTTACTCTTTTGGTTCGCCAATATCGCACCAGACACATCTCTTATGACCTTCGTGATCGATTGTCTTAAAAACTTGGTCTAGTTCTTGTTCGTTAGCGGAAACGCATTTTGGGTTGTTACAAACGTGTTTATTGAATTCGTAGCCTTTTCCTTCAAATACATCTTCTCTAACTGGGTTCTTTTTAGCTTCTTCTAAGAGTTTGAGGATTAACGCCATTCTCATGTATTTGCCGTTAAGAACCTGCTTGAAGTAGCACGCCCTTGGGTCATCATCAACTTTGACCGAGATCTCGTTGACTCTTGGAAGAGGGTGAAGAATGCACATGTCTTTCTTAGCGGTTTCAAGCTTATCAACCGTTAAGATGTAGTTATTCTTAAGTCTCTCGTATTCTTCCGGATCATCAAATCTTTCTCTTTGAACGCGTGTCATATAAAGAATGTCGAGCATAGGCATTGCTTCTTCAAGAGAAGTAACTTCTACGTATTCCATATGGTTAGGTTCAAGAATGTCTTCTTTGACATATTCAGGGACCATTAATTCTTTTGGTGAGATAAGAACGACTTTGATGTTCTTGTATCTAGAAAGTGCGGCGATTAATGAATGAACTGTTCTTCCATATTTAAGGTCGCCACAGAAGCCAACTGTTAAATTATCAAATGTTCCTTTCTCTCTATAGATAGTAAGCAAATCTGCTAAGGTCTGGGTTGGATGGCAGTGTCTTCCATCACCAGCATTGATGACTGGGATAGAACCGGCTCTAGAACAAACTAAAGCAGCGCCTTCCTGAGTTGTTCTCATGGCAATGATGTCAGCATAGCAAGAAACTGTTTTAGCAGTGTCTGCAAAGCTTTCGCCTTTAGCTGCGCTTGAATTAGAAGCACCAGCAAAGCCAAGAACATTACCGCCAAGTTCCATCATAGCGGCCGTGAATGATAAACGTGTTCTGGTTGATGGTTCGTAGAAAAGAGTTGCAAGCTTCTTTCCTTTGCATGCTTCAGCGTACTTTTCTGGGTGAGCAATAATGTCTAAGGAAGTTTCGCAGAGCTCATTAATCTCTTCGACTGATAAATCAACAATATCAATGACGCTACGCATCTTTATTCACCTTTGATCCAGCTTTCGTCGCTAGGATTGTTTCTGAATTTGATAAGTCTTTCGATGTCTGCTTTTTCGATATAGCCTTCTTCAGCCGCAACTTCTGCAATGACGTCGAAGTTTGTTAATGAGATGTTTTTGACATTAGCTTCTTCTAATCTGACTAAGCCTTTTTTCATGCCGTAAGTGAAGATTGAGACAACGCCAAGAACTTCTGCCCCTGCTTCTCTGAGAACGTTGACGACTTCGATGACAGAACCGCCTGTTGAAATTAAATCCTCAACGACGACTACCTTCTGTCCTGGGAGAAGTTTGCCTTCAATCTGGTTCTGTCTGCCGTGGTCTTTAGCGCCGCTTCTGACATAACCCATTGGGAGGCCTGTAAGATGACCGACGATTGCAGCGTGAGCAATACCTGCAGTTGATGTGCCCATAAGGACTTCAACGCCTGGATAGTTAGCTTTGATTGTTTCCGCTAATGCGTTTTCAACGTCGTTTCTGACTGCTGGAGCAGTTAATGTTAAACGGTTGTCGCAGTAAACAGGTGACTTAATGCCGCTTGCCCATGTAAATGGCTTGTTTGGACTAAAGAAGACTGCTTTGATGCTCAATAAGTCTTTTGCAATTAATTGTTCGATGTTTTCCATTTTTTATTCTCCTAAGAATTCTTTAACGCATCTTTCGTATGCTGCAACTGGATCTTCAGCTGCTGTGATTGGACGGCCAACGACAATGTAATCGCTGCCAATTTTTCTTGCTTCTGCTGGTGTCATGACACGTTTCTGGTCGCCTTTGTCACCATCAGCAAATCTAACGCCTGGAGTGACTGTTAAGAAATTTTGTCCGCAGACGTCATGAACTTTGCCTGCTTCAAGAGGTGAGCAGACAACGCCGTCTAAGCCACATTCTTGAGCGTTTTTAGCATAGTGCATAACAACTTTGTCGATTGGCTCATGGATGAGGAGGTCTCTTTCCATTGCTTCCTGATCGGTTGATGTGAGCTGGGTAACAGCGATTAAGAGAGGGCGTGTGCCATCTTCTCTTGTTAAACCGACAAGGGCTGCTTCCATCATTGGCTTTGTACCGCTTGCGTGAAGGTTGCACATATCAACATCAAGCTTTGAAAGAACTGCCATTGCTTTCTTAACTGTATTTGGGATGTCGTGAAGTTTTAAATCGAGGAAAATCTTGTGTCCTCTAGCTTTGATTTCTCTAACGATTTCTGGTCCACCAGCGTAGTAGAGTTCCATGCCGATTTTGACATATGGTTTTCTTTCTGTGAACTTGTCTAAGAAGGCCAATGTCTTTTCCTTGCTTTCAAAATCGCAAGCAATAATAACGTCTTTTGCCATAATTACTTTCTACCTCCAATTATGTTTTCTAAAGAATCGATGTTGTATTTTTTCATTACTCTTGG
>JAZLMH010000033.1:0-10613 GCA_045598525.1 Bacilli bacterium
AAGACCGAACTCAAGATGGTCCCAGGTGTCCACCCAATCTACCTCGTATTCGAAGGTAAAGGCAAACTCGATCTCTACGAGATGTGCTTCGAATAAAAAAACAAAAATCCTTATTGATTAAATTAGACCCAAAGTTATTAACTCTGGGTCTTTTTTCTATTATCATAATTAACGTTATGGCATTACCTTTACCAGAGAATTACGCGTACACTAAAGCGCATTTAGAAAAAGCTTTCCATTTAGGAGTTGTTTTCTCCAACCAATTATTTGTCGAAGACATCTATAACCGTCTTAACTATATTCAGTTTATGGGCCGTATATACGATAATTGGGCCCTTACAGTCGATCTTCAGCATTCCTTCTGTCAGAATTACCTGATCCTTGTTGCTTCTCTTATAGAGGCCCTTATTAGAGGGTGCTATTCTCAAAAGCTCGCTTGGTGCGAAACCCATTGCTATAGAGGCGGCACAGAGACTTGTCCTTTCGCCACAAAGAAGCTTGTAGAAAGAAATGGCCACGTTAGGACGTGCTCAACCGATGAGCTTGGATTCAAAGACCTTCTTGATGCCGCGGAAGTTGATGGCATGCTTAGAGGCTTAGACATCGATAATTTGAACACTCTTAGAAAAATCCGTAACCAAGTCCATATCGACTCAACCAAAAGCGCGATGTATGGCAGAACCTTGCTTAACGCTCAGATAATCAATTCCTATCTTAAAGACCTTAAGATCTTAATGAAGAATGTCTATGACTGGATATTCGATCATAACCAACGCTGCGAATTATAAAAGCATAGTTTTTATATATAAAACGCCACATATGGTGCGATAAGAATGACGTCATCGTTATTGATGAACTGTTTTCTGTCGACTATACTCGACAAAAAGTGGCATATTCTGTCGACTATACTCGACAAAAACATAAAGACAATGTAGACTATACTCGACAAAGGAGGACTAGCAATGAATCACGACGTCTTAAAAAGAGTTATAGCTGACCAGCACCAAGTAATCAAAAATGCAGTTATAGTGGACAGGGACATAGAATTAGAAAAAGACGCTAACTATGTGCTTGTAGGATTAAGAAGAGCTGGCAAATCCACTTTGTTATACAAAAGAGCGCAGGATTTAATCAAGGACGGTGTTGAATGGAATCAGATCATTTACATCAATTTTGATGATGAAAGACTGCTTAATTTTAAAGTCGAAGATTTTGATGACATAATGCTTGTTGCAGACGAATTATCTTCAGAGAAGCATTATTTTTATTTTGACGAAATTCAAGAAATCGAAGGTTGGGAAAAGTTCGCAATACGACTTGCCAACCAAAATTATAAAGTTGATATCACAGGCAGCAATGCCAAAATGCTTTCAAAAGAAGTTGAAGCAAAGCTTGGTGGCCGATACATTTCTAAAGAAGTAACACCATTTTCCTTTGAGGAATATCTTAGGGCTAACGAATGCGTCACTACAAACTTTTCCACTAAGGATACGGCCAGAGTAAATTCTTTATTAGAAGATTATTTTATAAACGGCGGACTCCCTGAAACTATTTGGTTTAAAAATAAGAGGGAATACATTTCAAACGTTTACCAGAAAGTCTTGTATAACGACATAATTGTCCATAACCAAATAAGAAACGAGAACGGTGTCAAATTGATGATTAAAAAAATCGCCGAATCAATCAAACAAGACCTATCTTTCTCTAGAATTCAAAATCTTATTACAGGAATCGGATACAAGATATCAAAAGATATAATTATTGATTACTCTGGATACTGCAAAGACGCATTCCTATTCTTCACGCTTGAGAATTACTATGCTTCATTCCTAGATCGAAATAGCAACTCAAAGTATTACTTCATGGATAATGGAATCTTAAACCTTTTTATAGACGACAAGAAAAGCTCTCTTCTAGAAAACATCGTTGCCTTGAAACTATATAGGAACCATAAAGAAAACCTTTATTACCTAAAAGGTGATAAGACTGATATCGATTTCTATATTTCTAGTTCGAATACCGCAATCCAAGTTGCTATGTCTTTAGATGACCAGGAAGTATATGACCGCGAAGTTAATAACCTGCTTGAGTTTGCAAATCGTTCTGAAAAAGAATCGATCCTTACTATTGTGACTTATGATGAGGAGAGGGTAATCGAAAAAAGAGGCAAAACAATTAATGTCGTGCCTCTAAAGAAATTCCTTCTTTCTTAAAGATTAAATAGCCTCTAATACGGATTCTAAAATTATTTGGTGTATGGGAAGAAAGGCTTCATGTATTTCTTTTGCTCACTATTAGGAGAGCCATCATGATCAAGCCCATTATAGAAGGCGTGCATTTCTTCTAATACATCCACGCCGTTTTTAGCCTTCTCTAGAAGAGGAAGCACTAAGTCTAGATATTCTTTCTTAGCCTTTTCAACAAGCTCCATGAATGATTCATTTCTTTCCTCGCCCGTAACAGGATCAGGCCAAGAAGCTTTCTTCTCGTTCATGAAATCAATCTCGCCATAGCGTTTCTTTAAATCTTTTGGATAGATAAGGGCGTAAGCAGAAGAATATTCACCTACAAAAGTCTTAACAAAGAAGCGCTTAAACCATCTCGCATGATTCAAGAACTTCATGACAGATAAATAATCCTTAACTCCTAAATAGAACGTATTAGGCTCAATGTTTTCATATTTAAATGTGGCTTCGTTAGCGAAATACCACATCTTGCTGATTTCCATTAATTCGGCATCACTAACAGTGGCAAGGCTATCTCTATTGTCTTTCTTATATAAGCCATTCTCGCCTGCATAAATCATATCTATCGCTGACTCGATGCGCGTGTGATAAGACATGTAATATTTACCAACGACCTTTTCATCACTAGGCAAATCAAAGCCTGTGACACTGAAGACATATGGATGGCAATTCCTATCAAGGACGTAATGCATAAGAATGCCTTCGATGAAATCTAAAAGAAGTTCCTTATGCTCGCTCTTTAATGCGTAATCAATCATCGCGACATAAAGCTCACTAAAGTCTCTATGATGCAATGAAGAGCCAAAAACATTGGCAGATTTCGCATTTTTTCTTTTTACCCAAGGAAGCTGCCCAACGAAAAAGAGTGGGTCAGGCCCTTGTGAGCCAAGAACAACCGCACCAAAATGCTTTCTATCTTTATTGACTGCAGCAGTCTTAACAAAAGTGTAATGAGTCTGTAAGGCTGGCATTAGTCTTCAGCTCCAAAAGCCTCAATACCATGGGCGTTCTCTGCTTTGTCTTTATAACGAGGAGCTTTGACAAAGAAGAAGACCACGCCTGCAGCAACCATAAGGACGGTTGAGTAGATAGGAAGGACGTTCCACAACATCGTTAAGTTAAGGATCCAACCGATTAGGATAGGGGTAATTGATTGAGCGCCCATTGATGCGCTGTAATAAAGGGATGTGAATCTTCCAAGCTTATCAGCGGTGCAGTAGTCGATAACAAGAGGGAAAGAACAAATATGGATGAATGAAACGCCAAGTCCAAGGATGAAGTTGATGATGAAGAAATAGAAGGCAGGAGCAGCAACTTCAAACGTATATTGCTTAACGCCTCCCACAACCTCAACAGCGCTTGGAACGAAAGACATTGCAAGGTAGCAAAGAGAGGCAGCCCCAATACCAAGAAGAATAGTCCATTTACGGCCAATCTTATCAGCGACGATGCCAGCAGTAATGAAACCGACAATAGAAGCGGCACCTGAGACAATCGTCATGATGACACCGCCTGCGGAAGTGGTATTAAGGTGGAACATGAAGTAGTTGGCTTGGAATGTCTCAATCGCATTGATAGCCATGAACCATAAGACTTCAGCCACCAAGATGAGGATGAGGTTGCGTTTATTTGTTTTTGAAAGCTTGCCATTATCTATGACCTGTTCAGCAGATTCGCCCATAGCTTCGCCACGGACAATATCGTCATGAAGCTCTTCGGCAAGTTTGTTCTCGTTGACTTTGAAGTAAAGGACGACAGTGGAAGCAACAAGGACCAAAGAAGATGCGATGAATGGGATTTCAAGCATCAAGAGGTCTTTAGCGCCACCATTGATATAAGTTGTAAGAGGGAAGATGATAGCAAAGATTGAACCGATGAAGCCACCGACATAGCCAATGATGTTAATCCAGCCATTAGCGCGGCTTCTAAGAGGTTTTGGTGTTAAGTCTGGCATCAAAGCGACAGCAGGTGAGCGGTAGCTCATCATGAAAATGATGATAAGAATCATCATAGCGATCATGCCAACAGTAAATCCGATAGCGCCACCAGCAGCTGCGATAGCGGCCATTCCTGAGTTGAAGAAGAATGGGATGAAGGGCATGACAATCGCGGTAACAGTAGAACCGATGATGACATATGGCATACGTTTGCCAATCTTCGTTCTGGTTTTATCTGATAATGTGCCAAATATAGGCATGATGAATAAAGCGGCAATGTTATCAAGAGCCATGACGATACCAACAGCCCACTGGACATCTAAGAATTCAGCCTCAGATAAATAACCAGCGCGCAAGATATTGGTCATGTTAAACGCTTCGCCCAATGTGGCAAAGCCTGTAGGGCCAGGTGCGCCCCAAGCGGCTCTTGCGGCCTCAATCTTGTCACTAAACATCGCGTTTGCGAACAAGAATGAAAGCATAGGCGAGCAGTATGAGTTATAAAGCTGCCAAACAAGAAGGATGCCAAAGAAGGCCATGCCAATCCAAAGGGTACGCTTTAAATAACCCTTGTCGAACTTAAGTTCTTTTTCCATAGAAACACTCCAATCATTAGGCTTTATCGCCTATATCGTAATATTAACCGCTAATAATTATACGTGCTACGCGCGTATAGGTCAAAAAGACCTTACAAGCTCTCGAAGTGGCTCATAACCGCGCTTAAAGGACGGTATTCGCCAGGAGAGACAACAGAAAGGAAGTTAAGCTTGATCTTGATTGTGGCAAGGCTATTAGGGCTTGCTTGGATATAGATCTGCATTTCATTCTGATTAAACGCGAAGGAAGTGTATAAATTATTATTCAAATAGATTTCGCCCATCTCTTGGCCAGTTAATTCATTTGGAGTGAAGAGAGTGAGATAGATAGTTCCAGATTCTTTTGTGCGGATTCTAAATGCGCTTTCTTGCTCAACCCAGTTATCGTCATACCAGCCATACTTTTTAGCGGCGCTTGCGTAATCGGTTCCGATATCCTCATCAAAGGTGGATTTGATGAACTTATCGTCCTCATGGGCGAAGACGTATGAATAGAAACCGGTCTTGTCTTTATATGGTTCTGTGCAATCTGCGTGGTAATAATCATCTGTTGTCTTATCTTTAACCGATATGACCTGATTGATTTCGTCCTTAGAAGAGACAACAACCTGGTCATCAACCCATGTTACAAAGTAAGAATCATTAACGAAGAAGATGTAGTTATAGGAAGGAACATCGACATCACCGTTAGCAATAACGACATTAAGCCCATTAAACTTTGCGTAATCACACCAATAACCATCGTTGATAGTTAAAGCGTTTCTAGATTCGAACAAGTCTTTTGCGAAGAACGTCTTTCCATCAAACTTCCTCATTGTTTCCGAAGAAACAAAATCCTCGATTAGGCGTAAACGAGAATAATTTCTATTTTGCTCATCGGAAATGACGCCGTTCATATATTGGATAGGGGCAATGAGCGCGACACTCAAAACAACCAATAAGGCTCTTAAATACTTATTAGAGAAAGACTTCCATCCCTCCCATAAGAGATAGCAAACCGCTAAACAAGAAGGGAAGAAACTATAGAAAGTGACAGGTAAAGCCAAGTTATTATCTCCCCCAACCGCATCCTGATATCCAGAAGCAACGGAAACAGGGATAGAAGGAAGTATAGAGATAACCGAACAACCAACAACAACAAAGATAAGCTTCTTCCAATCAAACTTGCCCTTCGCGTGTTTCTGCAAGGAAGTAACCACGATAGCCGCGGCGATAGTTATGATCGCAACCCTCATGATATTGAGGTAAGACCAGTCATTATACATGTTGGTGATATATTGGTATCTGCGGTTAAAGACAAAGAAACCAGGAAGGGCGGAAAGGAAGAGGTTCCCAATAATAGAAAGAGTCTTCAATAAATCGAAATCCGTAACCTGGTTGCCTTGGTATTGAGATTGGAAGATATTTCCTAAAATGATATATAAAGCCAAATAGATAATAGCGACAGAGAATGGAGTGACCGCGGTTAACGCCCTCTTCCACATCTTCTCTTCCTTTGATTCAACAAAAGAAAGAAGCAAATAGACAAGAACAAAAGCAACGAAACACTCATAACTGATGCAAGCGATGAAGAACAAAGGCATCGAGATAATCAAGAATAACGCCCTCTTCTCCCTTAACCAATTGATATAAAGAAGAAGCGAAATCATGAGCATCATGAAAGCGAAATTATAAATCGTGTTAAACGCATTAGGGGTCGTATGCTCAAAAGTGATTGGTATATAAGCAAGGATAAATACGCATGTGAAGATAGAGAAAGCCTTGCTCTTAAACAAAGAATGGATAAGAATCCCAAAGCTAACAATGCACCCTAAAATCACCAAAACCTGGATGATACGGAAAACAACAGTGTCATTCCCTAAGAAACCAACCCACATCGCAAGAGGATAGATAAGCGATGACAAAGGACGTCCCTTTAGATCGACCTGCTCATGGAAATATTGCTCGAAAAACTCACTAAAAGACCTGTTATTAGCCCATAGATGAGAAATAAGCTCATCATTGCACATCAAACCCTGAAGAAGCATCGGAATGACCGCGCAAACTAAAACAAGAGACAAAGAGATGATATATGGATGATATTTAAGAAAGAACGCCTTAATCTTCTCTTTCATGACCTGCTCCTCGTATTCTAGTAAATATTAGCATTAATATTAATAAATTAATATCAATATCAAGAAGCATATCAATATCTAGAAACGACCAACAAACATCTTTTCTTTAATCAGATAATGTAGTTATAATGATTTTACAATTATAGATATGACATTCAGAGTCAAAGACGCTAACAAAAGTTCTTTAAACACAAAAGCAAAGATCAAAAACGCTTTCTTTAAGCTCGTTAAAGAACGTGAATCAGCAAGCAACATAACAGTCAAAGAACTATGTGCCGAAGCAGGCATCCAACGCTCAACCTTCTATATCCATTATAAGGATATCTTTGATATCGAAGACTCAATCATTTCTCTTTTCTACGAGAAAATTGAATCGTTCATCCCTGAAGTAGTCTATTGCCCAGAAGACGTCGAGAAATTCTTCGTTCAGCTTTTCGATTTTATCGAAACATTAGAACAAGACATCCAACTTATCTTTAGAGATAGAGAAGCTCCAGTCATAATCGAGAAAGCGATTGGCAAAATAAGCAAATCATTCGGTTTATCGTTAAGAAGAGGCGGAAAGAAAGTCAACGCCACCAGGTCCATCATCGTTTTAGGCGGAATCTTCGCGGTCCTTTATGAAACACTAAATGGTTCTCTTATCGGCGTTACGATCGAAAGCATAAAAGAAGAAGCCTTAGCTTGTTGCGAATCTTTATTTATCAAGGAATAGAAACCCCGAAAAATACACCGCCGCCATCGGCGGTTTTTTTAATTAAATTAAAGTAATCAAAATGGTTTGACTAACCTCTTTCCTAATGATATATTACTAAAGCACGTTTAGGCGGCCTCGGCTGGATGCTTAGCTCAGCGGGAGAGCATCGCCCTTACAAGGCGAGGGTCACAGGTTCGAAACCTGTAGCATCCACCAAAGTAAGCAACGAAACGTGTTGTCCTTAACATTTGTGGGTGAATAGCGAAGTGGCCAAACGCGGCTGACTGTAAATCAGCTCCTTAGGGTTCGGTGGTTCAAATCCATCTTCACCCACCAATTTCTTGGGGTGTAGCCAAGTGGTAAGGCAACAGACTTTGACTCTGTCATTTCGCTGGTTCGATCCCAGCCACCCCAGCCATGACTCCTCCGTTAGCTCAGTGGTAGAGCACTTGACTTTTAATCAAGGGGTCGTGAGTTCGAGCCTCACACGGGGGACCAATTCTAATAGTCGGTTCCCATGGCGGGAACCTATTTCTTTACTTGGGATCTCGAAATGACAGTTCTGCCGGAGTGGCGGAATGGTAGACGCAAGGGACTTAAAATCCCTCGCCCTCAAAAGCGTACCGGTTCGAGTCCGGTCTCCGGCACCAACATCGAGAATTAGACCTTGATAACAAGGTCTTTTTTCTTTGCTTTTGAGGACGAGGATTGTCTAGATTAGAAAAACGGCACATAGCCACTCTTTAATTTTTTAATTTATTGCGTTACGCCTCATACGAGATTAGTATTATGAAGTTTTTAAAGGAGACTACAAAATGAGCAAAAATAAGTTAGTGTTCGCACTCGCCTCCAGCATTCTTCTCGTAAGCTGTGGCGCAGGTGAAAAAGAGGTCGCATTCGACCAAGCGAAAGAAGCCGCTTCTGAAATTCTTGAAGCAACAAAAGATGAAAACTTCAAAACCCCAACAAAGGCAACAGGTGAGTTATACACCAAGATAAAAGACAAAGGCGAAGCAAAGATCTCATTTATCTGTGATATGGATAACAGTTACTTCTATTCAAAGATGGAAGCAATTGAAGTAAATGATGCAACAAGTAAAACAACTGAAGGCGTCATGGAAGAATGGTCATACAAAGAAGGCGAAGAAAATATCAAAGCCATGAGCGTCACGAGTGACAGTGAAACCCTTAAGTACTACACCAAAACAAGAGAATGGTCACCAAGCTACACACCTACAACATTTGTCTCATTACAAGATGAATTATTAGAAGAACTTTCAAAAGCAAAAACTGAAAAAGACTTCGTTGATGAAACTGAAGGAATCAATACCATCAAATTTAAGACAAGTGGCAAAGGTAACCTCACAATCGAAGCAACAGGCGATGACGGTGAAACCCTTAACTTAGTGATTAAAGACAATTTATTAACTCGCTTAGAAGTCACAACCAAAGAGGCTACAGAAACATATTCAGTAACCTATGGCAAAGCTGATTTCAAAAAACCAAACCTTAGTGAATTCCAAGATCTCTCAAGTATTGCATTGTAAGTCAAAACATTAAAAAGAGTGGCAATTTGCCACTCTTTTCTTTTCTCTTAATTAGAATTCTGCTTTGATGAATGCCTTATAAGCCTGATATGACTCGTATAAGTCCGCTTTGGAAATAACTTCCATTGGAGCATGCATATTAAGGACTGGCATACCTGCATCAATAACGTTCATGTTAAGGTTTGCAAGAATATAAGCGATTGTGCCTCCGCCGCCTTGATCGACCTTACCAAGTTCTGCGGTCTGGAAATTGACCTTAGCGTCATCCATGACTCTTCTTAACCAAGCAATAAGCTCTGCGTTAGCGTCATTGCAGCCTGATTTACCTCTAGCGCCTGTATATTTGTTAAAGACAACGCCATTACCCATATAGCAAGCGTTTCTTGTTTCCATGGTGTATGCGTAAAGTGGATCATATCCAGCGGAAACGTCGCTAGAAAGCATATATGAATTTGATAATGCGTCTTTCACTCTTGATAATGGCTCGCCTGTAGCTTCAACGAGTTCGGCAATAGAATTCTCAAAGAATCTTGAATGAGCGCCTGTTGCGCCATTGGAACCGACTTCCTCTTTATCAACAAGAGCGACACATGATGTGTAGGTAGGGACAGTATCGATATCGAGTAACGCTCTTAATGATGTGTAAGCGCAGCACTTATCGTCGTGACCATAACCAGCGATCATGGATCTATCTAAACCAAAGTCTCTAGCTTTGCCAGCTGGGACAACTTCGAGTTCAGCAGAAACGAAGTCTTCTTCCTCCATACCGTATTTTTCTTTTAAGATTGCTAAGACTGTTTCTTTAACGGAGTCTTTGCCATCTTTTTTAGTTGGACGGGAACCCATTGTTAAATCAAGATCTTCGCCTTCAACAACAGTTGAACCAGGTTTTTGCATCTGGGTTGCTGATAAGTGGATTAATAATTCGTTGATACCAAGGATTGGATCAGCTTCATCTTCGCCGATAACAACATCAACGACTGTGCCGTCTTTCTTAGCGACAACACCATGAATAGCAAGAGGGGTAGCGGTCCACTGGTATTTTTTGATGCCACCATAGTAGTGGGTATCAAGGAAAGCAAGGTTTGAGCTTTCATAAAGTGGATTTTGTTTGACGTCTAATCTTGGTGAATCGATATGAGCGCCTAAGACTCTTAAGCCTTTTGTTAATGGGGCGGTACCGATCTTGAATGCTAAGACATTCTTTTTCTTGTTTACGAAATAGACCTTGTCACCAGCAGCGTATTTCTTTCCATATTCAAATGGCTTATAGCCAGCTTTCTCTAAGAGAAGAACACTTTCGGTGACTTGCTCTCTTTCGATTTTGGCTTTGGAGATGAATTCTTTATAGTCATCAGCAAGAGCCATGACTTCTTTTAATTGGGCTTCATCATATTTTTCCCATGCATTTTTGGAATACATATTTATTACCTCTTATTTTTAATAAGTTTAGAAACCAGGTTTGCCAAGAAGATG
>JAZLMH010000034.1:0-42158 GCA_045598525.1 Bacilli bacterium
AAAATACCCTCCTTCCTGGAAGCAAAGGAACCCAAATAAAGAATAACATATTTGTTGCAACGACTTTGTCAATTAATAAAGGAGTATAAAAACTAACAATTAAGGACCACCTTAAGGTGGTCCTTTTTTGCTTAAAATCTCGGTGTTTGAAATTTCTCCGATTTAATGCGAGAATATAGTGCCTTTCTATAAAGAAAGGGTTAGAGAATATGGTTATCGATAAAAAAACGCCTTTTGGCAAAATTAACATTTCAACCGATGTCGTAGCTAGCGTTGCAGGTGAGGCTGCCGCTACATGCTATGGTGTTATTGGACTTGCTGATCGCAATAACATCAGAGAAGGTATTGCTGAACTTCTCAAGCAGGAAGACTACGAGAAGGGCGTTTATTGCCGCAAGAAAAAAGACGGCTATGAAGTTGATGTCCATATTATTGTGGCCTATGGTGTAAAAATCACCGAGGTCCTTCGTGGCGTTCAAAAGAAAGTGGCCTACGACTTAAAGAAAGCCTTCGGGTGTTCGTTCCTTGAAGTCAATATTTATGTCCAGGACATTCGTGAGATTAATTAATTATGAAAACTATCAACGGTCAGGAATTAAAAGAATTATTCCTCTCTGGTGCAAATAACCTTTATAACCATTATCCAGAAGTCGACAGACTTAATGTTTTCCCAGTTCCAGATGGCGATACTGGCATGAACATGAACCTTACACTTACAAGTGGCGCAAAGGAAATCCAGAACAAAAACGACGTTTCCGCAGAGATCATCAGCGCATCATTCAGCCGTGGCTTATTGATGGGCGCTCGTGGCAATAGCGGTGTTATCACCTCCCAGATCTTCAAAGGGTTCTCAAATGCTTGCCAAGGCAAAGAAAAACTTACCGCAATGGAATTTGCAAGCGCCTTCCTTAGCGCAAAAGAAACGGCTTATAAAGCAGTCATGCGCCCAGTTGAAGGAACAATCTTAACAGTCATAAGAGAAGCGAGCGCTGCTCTTGTTGACAGGGTCAAACCACATCACAGCATCGAACAGGTTCTTGATATTCTTCTTGAAGAATCAAAGAAATCCCTTGATCACACACCAGATTTACTTCCTGTCTTAAAACAGGTTGGCGTCGTCGATAGCGGAGGTGCAGGTCTAACCATCGTCTTCGAAGGCATGGCAAAAGCGGCACACGGCCAATTCGTCGAAAGAAACACCAACATGGCAGAAGGCGAATCCTCATCCCCAATCATCTCGCCTGACGCTTATGCAGGCGCTCAGCTTAGCGAAGGTGAAGAAGGTTATGGCTATTGCACCCAGTTCATTCTCCGTTTAGGAAAACCTGAAGACGGCAAGAAGCCATTCGTCGAAAAGAACTTCCAGAAATTCTTAACCAACCACGGCAACAGCTTAGTTCTCGTTCGTGATGACGACATCGTCAAAGTTCATGTCCACACATTAACTCCAGGAACTATGCTTAACTACGCTCAAAACTATGGTGAATTCTTAACAATCACCATCGAGAACATGAGCGAAGAACACCACAATATCGAACACGGCAACATTGCAACCGATATGGCAAGCAATATTGAACGTAATAGAGCTGCTAAAGCAGAAGAAAAACCATGGATCGAAAACGCTGTTATCGCAGTTAGCTCTGGTGAAGGCTTAAATGAAATCTTCAAAGAACTTGGCGCAGACTATATCGTCAGCGGTGGCCAGACCATGAACCCAAGCACACAGGATTTCGTTAAGGCAGTCGAAGAACTCCACGCACACAATGTCTTCATCCTCCCTAATAATGGAAACATCGTCATGGCGGCAAACCAGGCAGCAGAAGTCATTGATACTGAAGGCGTCAAAGTTCACGTCATTCCATCAAAGACAATCCCACAGGGATTAACATCCTTAATGCAATACTCAGCTGAACTTGATCAAGAAGAAATAGTCGAAGGCATGAAAGAAGCCTTAGGCATGGTCAAGAGCGGTTCGGTCACCTATTCCATCAAAGACACCGACATCAATGGCGTCCATGTCACAAAAGACTATTACATGGGCATGAAAGACGACAAGGAAATCGTTTCCTGCGTCAAAGACAAAATCGTTGCCCTTAAAGAACTCGTTGCTTCACTTGTTAACGAAGAATCATTCGCTCTTAGCATCTATATCGGCGCAGACTGCACTGATGAAGATGAAGCAGCCATCAACGAATACATGACCTCAACCTACGAGAATCTTGATATCACTATCCGCAAAGGCGGACAGCCAGTTTATAGCTTCCTCGTCGGTGTTGAATAAACCCCTAGAAAGGAAAGAAAATGAACCCTAAGAAAAGACTAGTACGTTTTTTGACACTCGTTTCTTCTCTTTTCTTCGCGACCTCATGCTCTTTCAATTTCAATTTCTCAATAAAAAGCGAATCATCGCCAATAGCCAGCAAAGAGGAAACATCTTCTTTGCCAATTAAGCTAGAGTCTTCTATAGAAGATTCTTCTGAAGAACCAAAAGGCCCTAAAGATCTTTTAAAGAGGCAATTATCATCAAACTACCACGATTATGGGCAACATAATCTTGCAAATTTCAGCTATTGCCCATCTCTTGGCTCGCCTAAGCTTTTAGTCATCCCTGTCTGGTTTACAGACACTTCAAGCTATGCGATCGAGGAATCGCACAAAGAAGATGTCAGAAGCGATATCGAAGCAGCCTTCTTTGGAACAAAAGAGGAAACGGGCTGGAATAGCGTTAAGTCCTATTATGAGACTCTCTCTGATGGAAGGCTTGAGTTCAATGGCCTTGTCACCGAGTGGTGGGAAAGCGGCATGAGCTCCCAAACGGCTGGAGCAAGCCAAAACGCAACCCTCACCCTTCTTAATAACGCAGTCGACTGGTATTTCTCTTTGCCTGATGCAGAACCTCGCACGAGCTTTGATCTTGATGGCGACGGTTATCTTGATGCTGTCACACTTATCTATGGCGCCCCAGATCATCAATCTCTCTATTATGACTGGGATAGCTCGAATAATAGCGGATATGACAACTTATGGGCTTATTGCTCATGGTCCCAAGGAAGAAGCAACATCGAAAACCCAACAGCAAACGCATTCTTATGGGCCTCATATGACTTCATGTACGATAGAAGTAAAGGTTATGAACGCACAGGCGTTCGCTATTATGGCGGTGGTGACACCAGCCACGTGGAAATCGATGCCCACACTTTTATCCATGAAACCGGACACTTGCTTGGCTTTAATGACTACTACGATTATTCCCAGCAATACAATCCTGCTGGCGGATTCTCGATGCAGGATGAAAACGTTGGCTCCCATGATCCATATAGCGCAATGGCGGCAGGTTGGGTTGATCCAATTCTTCCAAATGAATCGATGATCTTGACCATCAACCCTTTCCAAGATGAAGGCCATGATCTTATCCTGCTTACCAATGCATGGAATGGCGATAATTCACCATTTGATGAATATATCCTCCTTGAGTTATACACTCCAACAGGGCTTAATGAGCTTGATGCGACCTATTCCTATAGGAATCAATATCCACAAGGTCCAAGCGAGCCAGGCATTCGTGTTTGGCATGTTGACTCTAGACTCGTTAAAGGAAGAGTGTTATTAAACGGCTCATCAGTCACCTTCTCAAGCACCCCATTAACAGATCCGACAATCGATGGATGTTACTTGATGCAGACCAATACTTCTTATAGCTCACGTAACCCAAGCGCATTCGCTTCTTATGGAAGTGTTCTTGGACAGTCCTACGCAGACTATAATCTTCTTCAGCTAATCAAGAACGATACAAGCGCGACATATAAGACAAGATACGGAACAAATGTCTCTAACAACGATCTGTTTGGAGATGGATCGCTCTTCAATATGTCACGCTACAACAAACAATTCGTCCATGGCAACGAGCTTAACTGCAATGATTATCTTGGCTGGCAGTTCGATGTCACCATCAACGAAACCGATGATGGAGTGACCGCCACAATCAATTTAACGAAGGCTAATTAATTAAAACCCGATTAAATTCGGGTTTTTTCTTTCTTCTCATAGAACCGCTATAAGATGAATATGCTAAAATAAGAAGATGAAACTATCTTCCTCGAAAAACATGAACATGGCTTTAGCAAATATGGGCATTTTCACATATGCCGATGTTTTAAGCCATCTTCCTCGCCGTTATGAGGATTACACATACACCGAAGAAAAAGTAACATACGAAGATAAAGAAAGACTCGTAATCAAAGGAAAGATCAGGGGAGGCGCTCCTCACCCTATGAGATTTGCCAAAAGGACTCTTTATCGTTTTTATATAGAAACGCCTTCTGGCTACGTCTTCCTTGTCGAAGCGTGGAACCGTTTGTATTTAGGAAAACTCCTTAAGCCAGGTGTGACATACACTCTTATTGGCAATTACGACAAATCTAGGCACTCAATTTCGCTTATAAACATCTTAACCGGGGAAATTCCTGTGGAAGAGGCTCTTAAGCCAATTTACGCCCTTCCTAATGATATTCAAAACGCAGCCTTCGTTAGGCTTGTCAAGAAAGCCCTTATTGAAGAAGAAGGCAAGCTAGAAGATATCGTCCCTAGCAAATATAAAGAGAAATATCGCCTTCTTTCGTTAATGGACACTTATAAACTTTTGCACGCTCCAAGAAATCACTCTGATATTCATCAGGGGATGAGGACGCTTAAGTATCAGGAAGCCTTGATGTTTGAAATCAAAAACCAACAAGTCCGCGCCGATAACAAAGCCCTTCAGAAAGACAAAAGAAGACAAATCAACAAAGATAAGTTAGAAGCCTTCATCAAAGAACTTCCATACGCCCTTTCAGGCGATCAAAAAAAAGCCTTAGATGAATGCGTTAATGACATGGACCAAAGAAGTGTCATGTATCGTCTCCTTCAAGGTGATGTCGGAACTGGAAAAACCCTTGTTGCCGCTTTATGCGGATACGCCAATTACACAAGAAGCGAGCAGACCGCTCTTCTTGCGCCAACCGATTCTTTAGCAAGGCAGCATTATGAGAATCTAAAGAAGATGTTCGAAAACACGCATGTGAATGTCGGGCTCCTTGTTGGTCATATGACTCCAAGTGATAAACGCGCCATTCTTGATGACATAGCAGATGGAACAATAGACATCGTCGTAGGAACGCACGCTTTATTCTCAAAAAGTGTCCAATATGCTTATCTAGGGTTAGCAATCATAGATGAACAACATAAATTCGGGGTCAACCAAAGAACCCTTCTTTTAGACAAAGGCGAGCACGCTGATCTTCTGCTTATGAGTGCAACTCCGATCCCTAGAACGCTCACCATGACAATCTATGGAGATCTTGATGTCTCAACCCTCACGGAATTCCCTAACGGAGCAAGAGATGTAAGCACGATTTTGGTTAAAAAACACGATAAAAAAGTCGGAAGATTAATCGAAAAATCTTTGACAAACAATAAGCGAATCTATGTCGTCGTCCCTCAAATCGAAGGAGGGGAAGACAAGGATTCGACATCCGTAAAACAAGTCTTTGAAAACTACTCAAAATACTATGGCGATAAGGCCATCATGATGCATGGCCAAATGAGTGAGGAAGACAAGGAATTAGCCATTGCCGCATTTAAATCAGGAATATGTCCAATCCTTGTTGCTACTTCTTTAATAGAAGTAGGGATTGACGTCAAACCAGCAGATTTGATGATTATCTATTCGCCAACAAGCTTCTCTTTATCTAGCCTTCATCAGCTTCGCGGACGCATTGGTAGAGATGGCTCTCCAGCCACCTGCGTTTTGCTTTCAAACGAGCCAGCGGAAGACAATGAAAAACTATCCGTCCTTCTTAGCAGCAACGATGGTTTTGAAATCGCTGAGATGGATCTTAAACTCCGTGGCCCTGGGGAGATCATGGGAACCAAGCAATCGGGTCTCCCATCCTTCCTTGTCGCAAACATCATTAACGACTTCAAAATCTTTGAATGTGCTAGAGATGACGCAACCGAAATACTTAAAAACAAACGCTTAATTGATAACCAGCCAATAATCGAAGAGGTAAGAAAGTCTCTTATCTCCTTCCGAATCTCCTAGTCAAACTCTTGGTAGATAGTTATACTAACTATCGAATAAGAGGTTTTACTATGAAAAAAATTGTCGTAGACATGATGGGAAGCGATCTTGGAACCGCTGCAACAAAAGGTGCGGTTGAGATTTTCCACGCTAAACACCCAGATGTCGAACTTATTTTAGTCGGCAAAGAAGATGAACTTAAGGACATCAAATTTGCATCAAAAATCGTAAACGCAACCGACGTTGTTGAGATGACTTGCGGCGCTCTTGAAGTTATCCGCCGCAAAGAATCATCAATGGTCGTCGCCATCAATACAATGAAAAGCGAGAATGCCGATGGCATCATCTCTGCAGGCGCAACAGGCGCATTCCTTAGCGCGTGTACACTCATGCTTAAGAAAATCCCTGGCGTCCAGCGCCCTGCCTTAGTCACAGCTTTCCCAAACATTGAAAGCGATGGATACACAACCCTTCTTGACGTTGGTGCTTCTAACGTCAACACCCCAGAAGAATTAGCACAGTTTGCTTATATGGGAACTCTCTATAGCAGAGCGGTCTATAAAATCGAAAATCCAAGAGTCCGACTTCTTAGCAATGGCTCAGAAGAAGGAAAAGGCTCACCGGTTGGCAAAGAGGCATATCACCTCCTTGCTGAAATGAAAAACATCAACTTCGAAGGAAACATCGAAGGCGATAAGCTCCTCAAAGGTTTAGCAGACGTCGTCGTTAGCGATGGTTTCACAGGCAACGTCATGCTTAAGACAACCGAAGGAACCGCTAAAGGAATGGGCAAGCTTTTAAAGAAAGGCTTCATGTCCAAGCTTCGCTGCAAGATTGGTTACCTTTTCGCTAAACCAGCAGTCAAATTACTTACAGACAAGCTCGACCCATCAAATATCGGTGGCGCAATGCTCTTAGGCGTTAACGGCGCAGTCGTTAAAGCCCATGGCAACAGCACCGACAAGTCCTTCGCAAGTGCTATGGAAGTTCTCTACCGCATCGTCGAAGGCGACACAGTCAACCAAATCAAAGCAACTTTCGTTGAAGAAAAGGCAGAATAATGGACCGTTTAGACCCGCTTTTTGAAAAACTTGGAATAAAGGCCAAAAACAAAGACGTCTATGATGTCGCTTTGACACATAGCTCTTTCAACGCCGTCTCAAGCAAGAAACATCAAGATTATGAAAGACTTGAGTTCTTAGGCGATTCAGTAGTGGGTTTAGTCACA
The DNA here is from genome assembly GCA_045598525.1 of Bacilli bacterium. Lineage (GTDB taxonomy): Bacteria > Bacillota_I > Bacilli_A > RFN20 > CAG-826 > UBA4951. Next base: position 7,287 of record JAZLMH010000034.1, read on the forward strand.
GGAGAGCTTTGCTATCGCTATCACCCAGAGATGCAACAAGGCGACCTTTCAGTCTTAAAAAGCCAATTCATCAGAACCGAGTCTGAAGCAAGCTTTGCCCTTGAACTTGGCCTAGATCAATACCTCCGTGTAGGACCATCCTTCTACGGTCATATCGGAGACAACCTTTCAATGCTTGAAGACGTATTTGAATCATTCATCGGGGCTTTATTCCTCGATCAGGGAATGGAATTCACATATAAGTTCGTCTATGAGCTTTTTGAGAATCCAATCAAATATGGCGAGATCCGTTTTGAGAAGAATCCAAAGAGCGAGCTTCAAGAAGCCATCCAGGCAGACACGAAAGACACGGTCACATACAAAACCATCAAAGAAGAAGGCCCATCTAATAACAAGCAATATGTCATTGGTGTATACCTTATGGACATCGAGCTTGGCAGAGGTTCAGGCCGTTCAAAGAAAGAGGCTGAAACAGCAGCCGCAGAAGACGCGCTCAAGAAAAGAGCGTTCGTCACATTCGCGCAAAAGGAATAACGACTATGGGCTTATTTGCATATCTCAAAAGTAAATTCTCCAAAAAAGAAACTTCTAAGACCTACGAAAAAGGCTTGGCAAAAAGCCGTGCCGCTTTTGCTGATAGATTAGAAGATCTTTCCAAACGTTACCAAAAGGTTAATAACGAGTATTTCGAAGAGTTAGAGCAGATTCTTATCGAGTCTGACGTTGGAGTGAACCTCACTCTCAAACTCATCGACAACCTTTTAACCAAGTCCCAAAAAGAAAATATAACCGAACCAAAATTAATTAACGAAGAACTCATCGATGAAATGTTCGTGAGCTACGTTGAAGGCGGAGAAAGCATCACAAACGAAATTCAATTCGCAAAAGAAGGCCCAACCGTTCTTCTTGTCGAAGGCGTAAATGGAGTTGGAAAAACAACATCAATCGCAAAACTTGCCCGTAGATACATGGACAAAGGCAAGAAGGTCATGCTTGTTGCCGCTGATACCTTTAGAGCAGGTGCAGTCTCCCAATTAAAAATTTGGGCTGATCGTTTAGGCTGCCCAATCGTTTCAGGCTTAGAAAATGGCGATCCTGCATCGGTTTGCTATGACGGCGCCAGATACGCAGTCGCAAATAAAGTAGACCTCATGATCGTCGATACAGCGGGACGTTTGCATAATAAATCAAACCTCATGGCAGAGCTTGGAAAAATGAAACGCGTCATCGAACGCGAAATCCCAGGCGCTCCACATGAGACATTCTTAATCATCGACGCGACAACCGGTCAAAATGGCGTATCCCAGGCCAAAGCGTTCAAAGAAGTCAATGACATTTCAGGCATCGTCATCACCAAGATGGACGGCACATCAAAAGGCGGCATCATCCTTTCTATCCGAGATGAGCTTGGCGTACCTGTCCGTTTCATCGGTTTAGGCGAAGCAATGAATGACCTTGCTGAATTTGACCTTGATGAATACCTCCATGCGTTACTTGTAGGAAACGAGAAAAAATGAAAAACGAAATCCTAAAAGAACGCGAACTGATAAATGACCTCTTCGACGCTTATGGAGAGCTATTAACCGATAAGCAAAAGAAGATATTCGAAGAATATTATCTCTATGATCTCTCGTTAAGCGAGATTGCAGAGGAACAAGAAATCACTAGAAGCGCAGTTAACGATTCGCTTAAGAAGACTTTAGCGAAATTCGAAGAATACGAAGCAAAAGTAGGGGTTCTTAAAATGAAAAAGCAAATAAAATCCCTCGTTAGCTTGCTTAATAAAGCAAAAACAGCAGAAGAAAAAGAAGAAGCCTTAGAGGCATTAAAGGAGTACATCGATGGCATTTGAATCACTGACAGATAAATTCAGCGCACTCTTCAAGAAGATGCGTAAAGAAGACAAACTCACCCCAGAGAATGTTGAAAGCGCAATTAGAGAAATTCGCGTCGCTCTTTTAGAAGCTGACGTTAACTACAAAGTCGTCAAGGCTTTCACTGAAGATGTCAGAGAAAAAGCCTTAGGCCACGAAGTCCTCCTTAAAGTCAACCCTTCCCAGCAGTTAATCAAAATCTGCCATGATGAGTTAGTTCAACTCCTTGGCCAGGATAATAGTGAGATTAAATACAAAACTGGTCTCACAATCATCATGCTCGTTGGTCTTCAAGGCGCAGGTAAAACAACAAGCGCTGGCAAACTCGCTCTCTTAGAGAAGAGCAAGCTCGGAAAGAAGCCTCTTTTAGCAGGTCTTGACGTCTATCGTCCAGCTGCTATTGACCAATTAGGAGTCATTGCAAATCAAATCGGTGTCGACTTCTTTAACATGGGCGTAAACGCAAACCCAATCGACGTAGCTAAAAAAGCAGTCGAGAAAGCATCCAAAGAAGGGTATGACGTTCTCATTCTCGACACCGCTGGCCGACTCCAGATCGATGAGAAACTCATGGATGAGCTTAAGGAAATCAATAAAGCAGTCCATCCTGATGAAGTCCTTCTTCTTGTCGATGCCATGGCAGGTCAAGACGCAGTCAACGTCACAAACACATTCAACCAAGAACTCCGCTTAACAGGCGTCATCATGTCTAAACTCGATGGCGACGCTAAAGGCGGTGCCGCTCTTTCGATCAAATACATGACCGGTCTTCCAGTTAAGTTCGCTGGTGTCGGTGAAAAATTAAACGACCTCGACATTTTTTATCCAGACCGTATGGCAGATAGAATCCTTGGCATGGGTGACGTTGTCACTCTTGTCGAGAAAGCTCAAGAAGTCTTTGATGAGAAACAGGCAGAACGCGATAGCAAAAAGATGCTTGATGGCGATTTCACCCTTGAAGACCTTCTTAAGCAAATGAAGATGGTTCAGAAAATGGGCAATTTAGGCGCAATCGCACGCTTGATCCCAGGCATGCCAAAAATCACTGATGAGCAACGTGAAAAAGGCGAAAAGGAAATGAAGACCTTCGAAGCGATAATCCAGAGTATGACCCCATACGAAAGAAAGCACCCTGAAGTCCTCAAATTCTCCCAAAAGAACCGCATCGCCAAAGGCTCAGGCAAAACAAACGCAGACATCAATAGAGTCATCCGCAAATGGGAACAGTCAAAAGAGCTCATGAAGCAAATGAAGCAATATTCGAAATCCGGAAGAATCCCACCAGGATTTGGCGGAGGTATGGGCGGAGGTTTTAGATAATGCCAGAAGAGAAAGAAATACTCTATAAACCAAAAGACATGTACGACCGAATGCTAAAGAAGCAGTATCACGATACTGCCTTAGCATATTTCAACGAGCTCATCACAAAATCAGGCGTGAGCGAGCAAGAAAACGCTCTTTTGGTAAAAAAATATGAAGGGGCGAAAGCCAATTACGAAAAAGAGAAAAAGGCTCTTGATAAAATCAAATTCTGGAAAGGGTTCTTAATCACTTTCACAGTAATTTTTGGAATCGTCGCTATTTTTGCTTTGATTATAGGGATAATGGTTGCAACCGAAGGAAACGCTGAATACGCACCTGCTTTCTTCATTACCTTTGGCGTTTCTTTAGCCCTTGTTATCTTATTCATCGTCCTTTTAGCGACAAAAATAAAGAAATCCAAAGCCCTCCAGCAAAAGAAAACCAACGAAGCAAAAGAACTGATGGAAAAAGCCTATGCCGCTGTTCTAAAAAACGTTGAGCCGCTTAACCGTGTCTATGACTGGGGCATTCCTCAGGAGCTCATGGAGAAAACGACTCCAATCATTGATCTTGATCCTGTATTCAAAGGTGAAAGACTCCAATACCTCATTGAAAAATACGGTTTCCGCGAAGTCATTAGCCCAAAGCAGTCCGTTCTTGAGGTTTTAAGTGGCAACATCCAAGGAAATCCTTTCGTTTTGCAAAAGATTTTAGATTGTTCGATCGTAGATAAGAAATATTCAGGAAGCTTAACCATTCACTGGACAACAACATATCGTGATAAGAATGGCACCCATACTAGACACCATTCCCAAACCTTAGTGGCAAGCATATATAGACCTGCCCCATCTTATAAGACCTTAACTCAACTAGCCTTTGGAAGCGAAGCGGCCCCAAATCTTCACTTCTCTAGAAAACCAATCCACGCTGAAAAGATGGATGACAAAGAAAGAGAAAAGTACATTAGCAAAACAATCAAGAAACTTGACACCAAAGAAGCAAAAGACTTAGGAAGAAGCGAGAACTTCACCAAACTTGGAAACGATGAATTTGACGCTTTATTTGGTGCGTTTGACCGTGATAACGAGATTCAGTTCCGTCTTCTTTACACGCCTCTTGCTCAAAGAAACACTTTGGAGCTTCTTAAAGACAAATCACCATTCGGCGACGATTTCTATCTTAAAAAAGATGGAATGGTCACGGTCGTCCAAAGTGAGCACTCCCAAAAATTTGATTATTCATCAACTCCATCAACATTCTTTGGCTATGACGTCTCAAAGATGAAAGAGAAGTTTGTTAATTACTGCGACGATTTCATCAAGAATTTATTCTTCGATTTGGCTCCAATCATCTCCGTTCCTCTCTATCAGATGCATAAGCCTGTCGAATATATTTACGAGAATCAATATCGTTCAAATCTTTCTTCATTTGAGCAAGAAGTCCTTGCAAATAGCTTAGACGCAGGGCTCTTCAAACCAAAAGAAGCATCAAATAACATCCCACTCATTCTTAAAGCAAAAGAAGCCGCAAGAAGAGGAAATGGAGACTCAGTCAGAATTGACGCTTTATCATTTATCGAGACTCCAATGGTCGAATACGTTCCAAAGATGGGCGGAGATGGCAGAAGCCATTTAGTCCCAGTCCATTGGATCAAATATGATGAAGTTCATAAGCAATCAAATATGGGCATCGGACAAGTTAATGGCACCCGCGAGAAATACTTAGAGAAATGCAAAGATGATTTCGGCGGCAGCATTAGCTCAATCCGTACGGCCTTCCAGCGTGGCCTCCTTGCTATTTTCGAAGGGGACGAAGAATACCTTGAGGACATTAACAGCTCGTTAGTGGAACTCTTCAAGGACTAGATTTAGTGTATTTGCATTCCTAGAATGCTAATATAATAACAAGTTCATAAAAGGAGAATTATTTATGGCAAACATGTTAGACGAATTGGATGAGAGCACTTTTAACAAAGAAGGCCGTGCAGTTCACGTTATTGAAAAAAGAGTCCCAGTCACACTTGATGGCATGGACAAATTCGTTAATGTAGGTATCTGGTTCTATGGTTTCGTTATCGGCGGAATCGTTTATGCAGTTAAGAAATCAAAGGCAAAAACATACTTCATGCAGCTCGAACAGAAGCTTCAGCACGATGCTTCCACAATCGACAACTACATGGTCCAGCGTGTCAGTATCCTTCAAAACGCTGCAAAACTTCTTGATAAGGCAATCGATTTAGACAAAGACACATTCGTCAAAGTCGCTCAGGCTCGTGCAGGACTTGATCCAGACGCAGCTCGTAACGAAATGCAGACCCAACTCGACCACATCGAAAAGAACATCAACATCGCTCTTGAAAGATATCCAGACCTCAAAGCTCACCAGGAAATCGCTCAGGTCATGCAGCAAAACTCATACCTCCAGCAGGAAATCACCGCAGCTCGTGAAGTCTATAACGACACAGTCGCTCGTTGGAACTCCGAAATCTTCAGCCTCTGGGCAAAGAAATTTGTCGCGGCAAAACAGGGCTACACAACACGTATTCCATTCTCAACAAGCCAGGCTATCAGAGAACGTTCAGAAGGTTTATTCTTCTAGGAAGACATTTAATAACAAAAGGCCTCTTTGTAAGAGACCTTTTTTTGTCGGCACTGATTCATTAGGACGTGGTAAAACCACTCTTGAAATATGCTTAGGATATCCGCTGTGTTCAAGAACAATCGTTCGCGTACAATTTAATAGGATTATAAATTATAGGAAAGACAACATAGGTTTTATATTCCATTTTCAAATTCTCATTTGTTTGTTGTTTGAAATAAAGAAATGGAAAACGTATATAAAAATCGTAATATTATCTTATGAATAAACGTTTTTTAGGTTTTTTCTATCGTTATTAATTAGTTCATCCTCTTTAGTTAGCAATTCTTTTCGCGTCTCTGGATATGATTCATCCACAACCGAGGAGCAGGCGTTTTTCTCCGGCTTCTACGCGCAAAGCAGCCCGAAAGGCGACGGTTCGCCGGTCCAAGCCTCAATCAATCGGGACGGGTTCGTCAGATTCGGCATAAGAAGCAGGGAGGCCTCCTTCGTCGATTGGAACCTGACCGAAGAATATGTGATAGACAACCACCTCTATTTGGAAGAGAAAAGCGATTATGAACATAGAATCTTAGACACTTCGAGATATTACGAAAACGGCGTTATGAAAAGCGACTCACAGATAGGCCCGAAGCTCGGGCATCTCAGCTCGAAGTGCAAGGTCAGGGCGTACTACAGAGACGTGCAGACCCCTTTCGGGCTCGTGACCGTTATGCACGACTTCACCGGCTTCCTCGTGGACGAGAGCCTTCTGATGACCGCTGCCCACGGCCTGTGCCTGGACGTGACCTTCGGCTTCTTCGGCGACGGATCTGTCATTTGCGGAAGCAATTATTCGGAACGGCCTTTCGACCTTACGTCGGTCATTGGCTATTTTGAGGTGTGTGCGGCATGAGAAAGACTAAGAAGCTTTTGATTTCATTTTCATTCGTTGTGACGATGGCCGTTGTTTCGTGCTCCAAAAACGAAGTCTCTTCCGACAGCGTTCCAGAAGGAGTGATATCATCATCTTTCTCCAAATCCGAACAGTCGAGCGAGCCCTTAGGCCAAAGCATGCCGGAAATCTATTTATGCTATTACTCTCCTGATGAGGCCGAGGCTTTTGATGTTGAGAAATCGTACCTCGGCATGTCTCTAGACGATTTTTGCAGCATGGGGATGAAATATACGTTCTTGCCGATGATTGGTTCCACTAAATTCGCAAAATCTCTTTGGGAAGATCTTTATTCCAGTTCAACGATATATTCCTTCCGCTTTGGCGATTTAGACGTTTTCGCAAAAGGAACAATTAATTCAAACGAAATTGAAAAGTTCACGACAAAGCAAAAAAAGCTTATGACCGTCAGTGAGGCTAGAGAATGCGGATTTTTCCACCACAAGGGGACCGAAGATGACGTTTGGAACTTGCGGTACCAGCTGTTTTTGACACGCCCTACCACAGAGACGTTTTGGGTTTCAGATTTAAAAGATGGGTTAGATGTTCCGGCAAGTGAGAACTTTTTCGAGCAAATTCAGAGATATGGGGCTTGGGACGCGATGATGGTGTTCCTCGACCTCAACACCATTTATTGCTGGCCAAACGCGATTTCGGCATTCATACGTTCCGGGATACCTATCTATTCAGATGACTTGTCTGAGGTGGTTGGCGTCAGCGTTCTAAGTAGCAGCAATGATAATTACCAATTTAGAACTTATATGAAAGAGGATGGGTACAACGAAAAGATAACATTGGAGCAGTACTCGGAGGGAATAAGGGGAGCCGGTAAGGATTCCACAAATTTCGGGAGAGCGGCGTTTTATTTTGAACCTAGCGAATTTGTGTACCCGGGTCCTGTTACATTCTACAATCTTCTTGGCGGAACCGTTGACGTTTGATTAACGCAAATATAGGCTTCATTGCACACGAACTTAAAATGTTAAAAATAATGGGCATCAATATTGAAGTGAACCCATTATTTAATAAATTTATGGCCTTTCTCTAAAGCTGTTTTTTCCCAAGCAGGCGTTTCTTTGCTTTCTGCTTCGGCAAGAAGCTTTTTGTCCTGCTTTGTAAGTTCTAGTTGTTTGAATAAGTCAGGACGGTGTTCTTTGGTAAGAAGAAGAGCCTGCTTTCTTCTCCATTTGTTTATGGCCTCATGATTTCCGCTATATAAGAGATCAGGAACCGTCTTTCCTTCGAAATCATATGGCTCTGTGTATTGAGGATATTCAAGGATTGGTTCATTGAATGATTCGTCTTTTAGCGAATCTGCTGTAATCGCTCCATCAAGAAGTCTGACAACTGAGTCAATGACAGCCATAGAAGGTATTTCGCCTCCTGTTAAGACATAATCGCCAATAGAAAGAAGTTCATCGACATAATCGTTAACCCTTTCATCAATCCCTTCATAATGTCCGCAAACAAGAACCAAATGTTCAAGTTTTGCATAGGATTTTGCTATTTTCTCGTTATATGTTTTTCCTCTTGGAGAGAATAAAGCGATATGGGAGTTCTCGTTTGTGACCGCTTTTAACGCATCAACGATAGGTTGGCATTTCTGAATCAACCCAGCGCCTCCTCCAATAGGTGGAGTGTCGACCCTTCCGTATTTGTCTTTTGTATAGTCCCTTATCTGGACAATCTCGATTTTACAAACGCCTTTAGCTATAGCGCGCTTAATGATTGAATTCTCGGTAACACCAGTAAACATTTCTGGGAATAATGTGAGGACTGTTATCTTCATAAAAGACCCTCCATGACATTAATGGAAATAACCTTATTTTCTAAATCGACATTTTTGATGAAAAGTTCTTTTTTAAAAGGAACGTATACATTCTTTTTGTCTTCGGTCTCGACGACAAGATTCATGGTGACACTATATTTGACGACGTCGATGACGTTGCCGATGATTCTGTTTTCGTCTAGATAATCAATAACTTTGCATCCGATAAGATCGTCGTAACGGTAGAATCCATCAGGAATCGTGGCCAATGATTTGTCCATTTCAATCGCGAAGCCTTTATATTTTTCGACTAAATTGATATCCGGGAATTCTACAAAAGCTAGGAAATAGTAATCTCCTGAGTCGCGATATTTTGCAATCGTGACGTCAATTCTCTCGTCAGTTTTCTCGTTATGTAAGGAAACGGTGGTTCCTTTCTTAAATCTTATGCTGCCGAAAGAAGTGAGGGATTTGCAGCGCACCTCACCTTTGAGCCCAAAAGGCTTAAGAATGTAACCAAGTGTAATGTATTCCATAATTTTAAAAAGAAAGGACGCCTTTTATTCGGCGTCCTCGTTTTTACCTTCATTGAAGCTTTCGAATTTCAAATGAATTCTCTTGTTGGAATTGTCGGCTTTGCCTGCAACACCAATAACTTCACGTAATGCGTTTGCGATCGCGCCATGCTTACCGATAAGGCGTGCTGTATCATCGTCTTCAGCGACAATAAGTAAAGCGACATCTTTTTCGGTGCTTCCAGGAAGCTCCCTGACCATGATTGATTCAGGATGTTCGATGAGGGGATCGACAAGACCGTGGATTACTTTCTCGTAATCCATTATTTGGTCTCCTTTTTAGCTTTGCTTTCAGCAAATTTTGCCATGATGCCTTTACGGCTGAACATAGCACGGACACTGTCTGATGGGACAGCACCATTCTTGAGCCACTTAAGAGCGAGTTCTTCGTTGATTGTAGCAGCTGCTTCGCCAAGAGCTGGGTCATAGGTACCGATTTGTTCGATGTAACGGCCATCTCTGGAGAAACGGGAGTCAGCAGCGACAACACGGTAGAATGGATCTTTATGACGTCCGATACGGGCTAATCTGATTTTAACCATAATACTTGTTCTCCTTTTCCGAGCATAATCTTAGGCATTGAAAGTAGTGGTGTCAAGTAAAAATACCTTACAGCATAAATTTTTTCTTGCGGGATTCCTTATATGCGTGTAACATAATGCTCGCGTTAAAGCGCTACGCAGGCTCCGCCATCTGTCACTAGATGTGAACCTGAAGAGTTTAATTCAAGTAAGGAGGAAAGATATCATGAACAACAATTTAGTTAATGAGATCACAGCCAGACAGCTTCGCGAAGACATCCCAGCTTTCTCCAGTGGTGACACAGTCAAGGTTTACTGCCGTATCATCGAAAACAAGAAAGAACGTATTCAGGTTTATGAAGGTGTTGTCATCCAGCGTCGCGGTCACGGCGTCAGCGAAACCTTCGTCGTCAGAAAGATGTCCAGTGGTATTGGCGTTGAAAGAACATTCCCTGTCAACTCACCAAGCATCGCAAAAGTCGAAGTCGTCCGCTATGGTAAAGTCCGTCGTGCACGTATCCACTACATGCGTGGTCTTAGCGGCAAAGCTGCTCGTATCAAAGAAGCAACCAAGAAACCAGCTAAGTAATTTGTTAAGAAGTGACTGGAACCGCCCAAAACAATTGGGCGGTTTTATTTTGTTTATATAAATAATTTATTTATACTTTAATAAGGTAAGAGACCATGAATAACGCACAGCAGAAGAACGTACATTATTTCCCTGGCCATATGGCTAAAGCCCTCCGTGAGATGGCTCCTTTTGTCAAAGCCGCAGACATCGTCGTAGAGGTCGCTGACGCTAGGTCTCCATTCTCTACAAGAAACGGAATGCTTAATGATTTGATTGGTCAAAAACCACATCTCATTGTCCTTTCGAAGAACGATAAGGCCGACCCTATTATGACCTCTAAATGGGTTTCTTATTTTAATGAAAAAGGAATTACCTGTTTTGCTAGCAACCTTAGAGGCGAGAAAGTGTTAAACGTTTTGACGAAGATGAGCGAGAAGCTTGTCGAAAAGAAACGCGAGAAAGAAAAGAAACTTGGAATGAAGAAACAACCTCTCAAGCTTTTAATTGTCGGCATTCCTAACGTAGGTAAAAGCACCCTTATAAATAATTTAGCGGGAAGACGTGTGGCAAAAGCCGCTAACACTCCTGGCGTTACTAGAAGCGAGCAATGGGTCAAATTATCTGGAGACTTCGTTCTTCTAGACACTCCTGGTATTTTGCCAATGAACTACACAGAACCATTATGCGCTAGACGATTAGCGATTCTTGGTTCCATCAAAGAAGACATACTTCCATTAGATGATTTATATCGTTTCTTGTTCATGTTCCTTCGCGATAACTATAAAAACTGCATGCAAAACCGCTATGAAATCTCTGACCTTAACGATTATGATGCAGAAAAAGTACTTGAAGAGGTCGCAAAGAAACGCGGTTATCTCTTAAAAGATGGGGCATATGATTTAAATAAAGCCACATCATCGATATTCAAAGATCTCCAAGAAGGCTATTTTGGATCTATCAGTCTGGAGCGTCCTTAATGCTTAACAAAGAAAAAGAATTCCTTTCATCATCCGTAAAGCTAATTGTTGGCGTGGATGAAGCGGGGCGTGGTCCTTTAGCGGGCCCTGTATATGCCGCCGCAGCTGTTTTTGATTCGTCCTTTGAAGATGAGTTAATAGACGATTCAAAGAAACTGACAGAAAAGAAACGTGAAGCCCTCTTCTCTTTAATAAAGGAAAAGGCGCTTTCGTATGGAATCGCATCCGTATCCGCAGACGAAATAGATAAATATAACATCTATGAGGCAACGAAGATTGCAATGAGAAGAGCAATAGAGCAAATAGGCGTTGATTATGATCTCATCATTACCGACGCCATGCCTTTGAAAATAGAAGGCAAAAACGTTATTGCCATGATCAAAGGCGATGCTCAATGCATGAATGTTGCAGCCGCCTCAATACTAGCCAAGGTAAGTCGCGACCATTATATGGAAGAGCTTGATAAGCAATACCCAGAATATGGGTTTGCCAAACATAAAGGCTATGGTACCAAAGCACACATGGAAGCTTTAGAGAAATATGGCCCGATTGAGCATATCCATAGAAAGTCTTTTGCCCCAATACGAGCCTTCTTTGATAAGCAATTAAAACTTTTTTGAAAAATTTCCGAAATTCTCCTCTATAAGAAAATGGAGGAGTTTTTATTATGTCATTCACACCAGACGATATTCTTGTCTACCTTGCCCTTAAACACGGGGGCGACTGGGACAAGATGAATCAAAGCATCAGAAACAAAGAAAGACCTGATGAAGAAGAATATGCTGAGCTTCTTAAAACAAATCACAGCAAACACATCACCATCCTTGATCCGAATTACCCAGAAGCGTTCAAGAACATGTGCAAACCGCCTTTAGTGCTTTTCTATTATGGCGATATCACAATTATCAGCTCGATGAAGAACTGCATTGGCTATGTTGGCTCAAGGGAATCATCTCCATACGGAAACCAGATGGCCAAAAACATCTGCGCTGGGCTTGTTTCATATGGATATAGCATAGTAAGTGGTCTTGCTCGCGGAATCGATACAGCGGCCACTCTAGGCGCTTTAGATGCCAAAGGAAAAGCGGTCGCGGTTCTTGGTAACGGAATTGATTACTGTTACCCAAGCGAAAACAAGGACCTTTATGAAAGACTCAAACGTGAGGGCCTTGTCATCAGCGAGTATCCTGGGCAAACGAAACCTACACACGAATCATTCCCATTTAGAAACAGAATCATCGCAGCTTTATCTACCGGGGTAGTAGTAGGTGAAGCATCAAAGAGAAGCGGCACCCTAATAACGGTAAATTTCGCGCTCGGAAGCAGCAAAGATGTTGGCTGCGTTCCTTTCCATGCGGACGAAGATAGCGCGTGCAATAGACTAATCAAGGAAGGTGCTTTTGTGATTGAATCAGCGGAGGATGTTTTGCTTATGATCGGTGACTCAAGAGGCGAAAAAATAGCCTAAAAATTTACAAAATTTCTATAAATAATCTATTTATTTATATATAAGGAAAAGGAAAAAACCTGTTTGACAAGGCGTTTTGAAATCTTATATATTGCTTAAGCGTCGAAAGGCCAAAGCATGAAGTTAGTTATTGTAGAATCACCAAAAAAATGCGATACCATCGGAAGATATCTTGGTCATGACTATAAAGTCATGGCAAGCCAAGGTCATATCCGCGACCTTTCAACACGCGGTAAAGGTGGCCTTGGCATCAATGTCGAAGAAGGCTTCAAACCTGACTTCGTAATCTCCGAAGGCAAACAGAAGATCGTTTCCGATCTCCAAAAGACTGCAAAGAAGGCTGAAGAAGTCATTCTTGCAACAGACCCTGACCGCGAAGGTGAGGCTATTTCATGGCATCTTGCTCAAGTTTTAGGTCTTGATTTAGCAACCACGAAACGCCTCCAATTCCACGAAATCACAAAACCAGCAATCTTGGATGCGATTGAGCACCCAGGTCTTATTAATATGGATCTTGTTAACTCTCAGGAAACAAGACGTATGTATGACCGTATCATCGGTTTCAAATTATCCAGCTTACTCCAGAAAAACATGGGTTCTAAATCCGCAGGCCGCGTTCAGTCGGTCACTCTTAGGATGATTGTTGAAAACGACGAAGAGATTAAGAGCTTCAAGCCTGAAGAATATTGGACCATCGACATCGTTTTAGATGTTAACGGAACCAAAGTCACAGCTTCATTGGATAAAGTAGATGGAAAGACCGTTGAGATTAAAACAAAAGAAGAAGCAGAGGCAATCGTCGCACGTCTTGCAAGCGAGTACCATGTTGCTTCTTTAACCAAAGTTAAAAAACGTATCCCATCCAAGCTTCCTTTCACAACATCAACAATGCAGCAAGAAGCATATAACCGCTTCAAGTTTAGTACATCTGTCACACAATCAATTGCCCAGCGTTTATACGAAGGTCTTGATGTCGACGGCGAACACGTCGGTCTCATTACTTATATGCGTACCGACTCAACCCGTATCAGCGAGAACTTCTATTTCAAACACGCTAAACCTTATATTTTAGAAACTTTCGGTAACGATTATCTTGGCTATATCAAAGCTGGAAAGAGCAAAGAAAAGATTCAAGATGCTCACGAAGCTATTCGTCCAACCGGAACACACCGCACACCAGAAATGGTTGCCCAATATCTTTCTGATAGAGAAGCTAAGCTTTATAAACTTATTTATGAGCGTGCTCTTGCTTCCATGATGTCGGATAAGGTTGAAGAAGTAACAACCGCTATCTTTGAAGAAAACGGATTAACTTTCAAAGCGACCGGAAGCAGAACCTTATTCAAAGGTTATGAAGCTCTTTATAACGATGAAGAAAACGAAAGTAAGCTCTTGCCTCTTATCGAAGAGAATGCGGTCTACAAACGTAAATCATTAAAGAACGAGCAGAAGTTCACGAAAGCTCCTGCACGTTACACAGAAGCTCGTGTTGTTAAGATGATGGAAGAAAAAGGCATTGGCCGTCCATCAACCTACGCATCAACTATCAAGATTCTTGTCGAACGTGGTTATGTCACATCAAAATCGGGTGTCTTAACACCAACCGATACAGGTACAAGAACAACCCAGGTTCTTAAAAAATACTTCCCAGAAATCGTCGCAACCGAATACACAGCAAGAATGGAAAGCGAGTTAGACGAAATCGAAGAAGGAATCCTTTCAAAGAAGTCAGCGATGGATGAGTTCTATGGACCGTTCATGGAAAAATACATAAAAGTGGCTGAGCTGATGTACGAAGACCCAGATGAAGAAACTGGAGATCTTTGCCCAGATTGTGGCTCGCCGCTTGTCTATAAAGATGGACGTTATGGCAGATTTATCGCATGTTCAAATTACCCAACCTGCCACTATGTCAAAAAGGAAAACAAAGTCGCAGCCAAAGAAACAGGTGAGTTATGTCCTGAATGCGGAAAGCCACTCGTCTTTAGAAAAGATAAGAAAGGTAAGGAGTTTATCGCATGTTCAGGCTTCCCTAACTGCAAGTTCGTTAAGAACATCGATGGAACAATCACGCCAAAAACAAAAACAAAATTTTCACCAGCCGATTACATAAAACCATGTCCAAAATGCAAAACAGGACATTTAGTAATGAAGCATGGAAAGAAAGTTGATTTCTTAGCATGCACAAACTTCCCTAAGTGCCGTTATAAAGAATGGCTTACACCGGAGAAGAAATGAAAGAAGTAACTATTGTTGGGGCGGGACTTGCTGGAAGCGAGGCCGCCTTCTTCCTTCTAAAGAAGGGCTATAAAGTTCATTTGTACGAACGACGTCCTTTAGTAGACGATGGTGCCCATGCCACCGATGCTTTCGGTGAGCTTGTTTGTTCAAATTCTTTAAAAAGCTGGAGACTTGATAATGCTTGTGGACTTCTTAAAGAAGAAATGAGAAAAATGGACTCGATCACAATGAAAGCGGCGGCTGAGGCTCAGGTCCCTGGAGGCAATGCTTTAGCAGTAGACCGCGACATTTTTGCAGCAAAAATCACTGCAGAACTCACTTCTTTTCCAAATTTAGTGTTACATAGAGAAGAAATTACTACTTTGCCAGATGGACCTACAATCATTGCAACAGGGCCTTTGACAAGTCAGTCCTTAATGGAAGTGTTAGGAAACGTAATAGGGGAGAAGAACCTTTCTTTCTTTGACGCCAGCGCACCAATCATCGAGAAAGACAGCATCGACTTTGAAAAAGCATACTTCAAATCAAGGTTCGAGCAAGACGACGGTGCTTACATCAACTGCCCATTCTCAAAAGAAGAATACACAAATTTCATTAACGAGCTTCTTAACGCAGAGAAAGCGTTGGTCCATTCTTTCGATACCCAATATTTCGAGGGATGTTTGCCTGTTGAGGTCATCGCCAGCCGTGGTTTTGAGACTTTAAGGCACGGTCCTCTTAAGCCGTTTGGCCTTTGGACAGAAGAACACCCTAGAGCCTATGCCATTGCCCAACTTCGCCAAGACACAAAACTTGGTGATTACTATAACTTAGTAGGCTTCCAAACCAATCTTACCTACCCTGAGCAAAAGAGAGTTTTCAGGATGATTCCTGGCTTAGAAAATGCTAGATTCCTTCGTTATGGCTTAATGCATAGAAACTCATATATAAACGCTCCGAAAGCTTTAAATGACGATCTTTCTTTGAAAAACGCCCAAAACATATATATTGCAGGGCAACTTTCAGGAGTTGAAGGTTATGTCGAAAGCGCGGCAACCGGCATCATCGCTGCTATTAACCTTTGGAGAAAAGAGGAAGCAAAAGAATTTGTTATGACTCCAAGATATTCTGTTATTGGATCACTTCTTGATTACATTCTTCATGCATCAGGCAAAAAATTTGAGCCTATGAATGCAAACTGGGCGATCGTCCCAGAAAGCGCAAAAGAAAAACGTGAACAATCTATCTCTAGAGCCCTTGAGGATATAGAATCTTATTGGGTAAGCGTTAATGAATAAGCCGGAGAAAGATTTTTTAGAATCGCTAAAGATCAGTCGCTATAGCGAACACACCATCGATTCTTATAAAAGAGACATCGATCATTTTTTCGTTTACCTCAATAAAGAAGGGTGTCTTTTTGATCAGGTTAGCAAGATGCACATCCGTAATTTCTTAAGCGAGGAGCTTAGTAGAGGTGTCACCGCTCGTTCTTGTCAGAGAAGAATGACAGCATTAAGAAGGTTTTATGCTTATTTGGTTGATGAGGATATGATAGGCACAAATCCATTTTTATTAGTCACAGCGCCTAAAAAAGGCATTAGATACCCAACCGCTTTAAGCAAAGAACAGATTTCTACGCTATTAGAAGAAAACTCGAAAAGAAGTGATGAGATGATGCTGCGCGACCAGGCTCTTCTCGAACTTATGTATGCCTCCGGTGTTCGTGCTAGCGAATTGATATCCATCCATTTCCGTGACATCGATTTTAGAAGCAGAACAATCAAAGTATTCGGCAAAGGCAAAAAAGAAAGAATCGTTCCTTTTAACAAGAGCGCTGGTGACGTCATGCTTGAATACGCTAGAAAAAGCAGACCGCTGATTGCAGACAAAAGAACGAGTTCAAAAGCTCAAGACGCGTTCTTTCTTTCAAACAGGGGAGAGAACATGACGGTCAGGGGCCTTGAATACATATTGAAACAAATCGAAATAAAGACTGGCTGTAGATATGGCCTTCACCCTCATGAGCTTAGGCATTCCTTTGCCACTCATCTTCTTGATAATGGAGCGGATCTTCGCCTCATTCAGGAACTTCTTGGCCACGAATCACTAGATACGACCCAGGTTTACACCCACGTTTCAAAGAAAGCGATGAAAAAAGAATATCTGGCGCATTTCCCGCGCCAAAAGAAATAATCCCCGGCAAAAACGCACTATCTTCCAATTATTCTCTTTTTAAAAAGAGTAATGATAATTTATAAAGTTGCTTTCTTCCTTGTAAGCGACTTTTTCTTTTTGTATAATCTCACTCGGCGCTTTTCTTAGAAAAGAGCTAAAATACACACCTCGTGGATCGAGCACCGTGTTCCCTTACGGACGAAGCAGTTTAAAAAGCGTTAGGGTGGTCAGCTCTTAGAAGCGAGGGAGGCAAAAACAAATGGAGGTCACAAACATGAGTGACGAAATCAAGGTTGAAGCAGAAGTCCAAGCAGCTGCTGCAGAACCAACAATGGCAGAAATTGTCCGCGATCCAAACGCTCCAATCATCACTGTCAAGAAATTGCTTGAAGCTGGTGTCCACTTTGGTCACCAAACCCGCCGCTGGAACCCAAAAATGGGCAGATTCATCTACGGCGCAAGAAATGGCATCTACATCATCGATCTTTCCAAGACCGTTGAACAAGTCAATGTCGCTTACAAAAAATTAAAGAGCATCGTCGAAGAAGGTGGCAAAGTCCTCTTCGTCGGTACCAAAGAAAACGCTAAACAGGTCGTTCTCGATGCAGCTCTCCGTTCAGGATCCTTCTACATCAACAACCGTTGGCTCGGTGGTACACTCACAAACTTCCGTACAATCCTTGGCCGCGCAAAGAGGTTAAAGGATCTCCAGGCTATGGAAGCAGACGGCTCATTCGAAAAACTTCCTAAGAAAGAAGTCGCTGTCCTTCGCAAAGAATTAGAGAAACTTGCTCGTAACCTCGAAGGCATCAAAGAAATGAGACGCGCTCCACAGGCTATCGTTATCGATGATCCAACACTCGAACACAACGCAATCGCAGAAGCTAAGAAACTTGGCATCCCAACATTCGCAATCGTTGACACCAACGACGATCCAGAAGTTGTCGACTACCCAATCCCATCAAACAACGATGGCAGCAACGCACTTAAGCTCTTAATCGAGACCATGGCAGACGCTGTTGTCGAAGCAAAAGGTGGCATCACAGAATACGCCTACATCAAAGAAGAAGGCGAAGAAGCTACCATGAAAGACGCTATCAGAAGCGCTGATGCTGCAAACGAAGCTCGTAAAGCTGCAATCCGTGCACAACGCGCAGAACGTGAAGAACGTTTCAAGAAGATGCAGGCTGAAAGAGCAGCACGTTTCGCTGCAAAGCGTGACGCTGCAAAAGCTGCTGAAGCTCCAAAAGCTGAAGAAAAACCAGCAGAAGCTCCAAAAGCTGAAGAAGCAAAAGCCTAATTAATTTAAGGAGACCATTACAATGGCAGAAGTTAATAAGATTGAAGCCATCAAAGCCCTCAAAGACCGTACCGGTGCAGGCATGATGGATTGCAAACGTGCCCTCGAAGAAAATGACTACGATGTCGAAAAAGCTATCGATGTCCTCCGTCAGAAAGGCATCGTCAAAGCCGCAAAGCGTGCAGGAAGAACTGCTGCTGAAGGCTTAGCATTAGTCAAAACATGCAACGAATGCTGCAAAGCTGCTATCGTTGAAGTCAACTGCGAAACTGACTTCGTTAGCGCAACCGAAAAATTCCACGCTTATGGCGAAGGCGTTCTTGAATATGTCATCAAGAACAATCCAGAAACCATCGAAGCTGCTGTCGAAGCAACAAAACAGCTTCAGGATGACACAGCACTCGCAACTGGTGAGAAGACAGTCTTCCGCCGTTTCGAAGTCATCACAAAAGAACCAGGACAAGGCTTCGGTTCTTACATCCACATGGGTGGCAAGATCGGTGTCGTCGTTGTCCTTGAAAAAGCAGATGACGAATTAGCACTCCAGATGGCTATGCACATCGCTGCAAACGCCCCTATCTACAAAGAACTCGCTGATGTTCCAGCAGAGATCAGAGAAAGAGAACAAGCTATTGCTGATAGCGAAGTCGCAACTGATCCAAAACTTACAAACAAACCAGACGCAATCAAAGCTCAGATTGCTCAGCGTAAAGTCGACAAAGTCCTTTCCAAAGATTGTTTAACATTCCAGGAATGGTTACTCGACGGAAGCAAGACAGTTGGTCAGCTCCTCAGCGAAAAAGGCAACAACGTTGTCAAATTCGTCCGTTACCAGGTTGGTGACGGCGTTGAAGCACAGCCAGCAGCTGAATAGTTAAAAATTGAAAATTAGACCCTTACGAAAGTGAGGGTCTTTTTTCTAAAAATATTAGTCCTATTACAAGAATCGTTCTTGTATAATAAAAGCAATATGAAACCTATATACAAAAGAATCATTCTCAAAATCTCTGGAGAAGCATTAGCTGACCAAGAGAACCATGCAATTTACGACAAAGCTAAATTAGTTGCTGTTGCTACCGCTATCAAAGAAGTTTATGAGACTGGCGTTCAAATCGGCATCGTTGTTGGTGCCGGAAACGTCTGGCGTGGCAAACTTGCAGCTAGCGTCGGAATTGAACAGTCAACCGGCGACTACATGGGCATGCTCGGTACAATCATGAATGGCTTGGCCATCCAAAGCGCACTCGAAGAAAAAGGCATTCCTACAAGAGTCGCAAGTGCGATCAACGTTCCTCAGGTCTGCGAACCTTATATTCGCCGTAAAGCAATCCATCACATGGAAAACGGCAGAATCGTTATTTTCGCAGGTGGCACAGGAAACCCATTCTTCACAACAGATTCTAATGCAGCCCTTAAGGCACTCGATACTGATGCGGATGCAATCTTAATGGGCAAGAACGGCGTTGAAGGCGTCTTCGATTCCGATCCACGCATTAATAAAGATGCCAAGTTGCTTAAGAAGCTCTCTTATCAGGATGCTGTTGAAAAACAACTCGGTGTCATGGACTTAACAGCCGTGGCTCAACTTGAGCACACCAAAGTCAAAATTCACGTCTTCAACATGGCAGAGCCAGAAAACGTTATTAAAATTCTTAACGGCGAAGAAGTCGGAAGTCTTATCTCAGAGGAGTAATTTATGGAACCAATTATCACCGAAATGCAGGAGCAAATGCAGAAAACCGTTGCTAACCTCCGCGAAAACTATGGCAAATTAAGAAGCGCACAGGCAAACCCACAGGTCCTTGCTGGCATCAAATGCGACTACTATGGCGAATTAATGAACATCAATGAATTATCCGCTATCACACGTCCAGAACCGCGTCAGCTCGTTGTTAAGCCATATTCTAATGAAGATGTCAAAACAATCGCTGCCGCTATCACACAGGCAAACATCGGAATCAACCCACAGGTTGAAGCAGACTGCATCCGTCTTATCTTCCCACCAATGACAGAAGACACTCGTAAACAGACTGTTAAGCAGGCTAAAGGCCTTACAGAAGACGCAAAGGTCGCTATCAGAAACATCCGTCGTGATTATCTCTCCATGATCAAAGAAGATGATTCATATTCAGATGATTTCCGTGAACGTATCGAGAAGGATCTCGAAAAAGTCTCTGGCGAAATGATCAAAGCTGTTGATGAAGCTTATGCCGCCAAAGAAAAAGATATCATGACCATCTAGTCAATAAATCAAATGAAGCCACCCGTTTGGGCGGCTTTTTTGATTTTTAGTCGATTAATATTGTGCTGTTTCCTTCTTCGTTTAAGAAACGTAGAGAACAATTAGATAATCCTTCAGACCAATCTAGAGCCTTGTTGATTTTATTCCACTCAGACTCGGTCCCTTTAAAATTGATGGTTGTTATTGATGTTCCTTTAAAAGCGGAAGGGCCAATCGTCAATAAACTGTTTGGGAGATTAATAGTCGTAAGGGAAAGGTCGTTTTCAAAGGCTTTCTCACCAATGGTTGTGAGGTTTTCGGAAAACACAATGTCTTTTAGCTTTCCGCATTCAGCAAAAGCCTTTTCACCAATTATTTGTTTGCCTGCGGCAAAGCTTCTAAATTCAACTCTCTCTAGGCCTTCACATTCATAGAAAGCATAATTGCCTATTTCTTTATAGAGCGATTGGAAATAGATTTGACCGATTTGCTTGTTGGTCTCAGGAAAACCGAATACGTTCTTTTTGATGCTAGCAAAATTTGTTTCGAAATCTTCGCTATAAACAATTTCTCTTCCGACGGCATATATTGGGCTTGTTTCCACTTTTCCATCTTCCATTTTGTTATTGAAGAAAGAAGGGAAAACATATGTGTAAGAATCTTTATACGCCTCGATTGAAGTGATTTGGAGATATTTACGATCAGCTGAGTCCTGCTTATCTGCAAATTTATATGATCCGCCGTCACCTAAGAATTTTCCGTCTTTGTCATAGAAGCCAAAGCGATCGGTGCTCCAAGTAAACGTTGGAACGGTTGTCTGATTTTTCTCCTGGTTTTCATAAATAGAAGCACCAATAAAAGTGCCAACAAATGACAAAATCAAAAGACCAGCGATAGCTCCAATAATTATGGTTCCTATCTTTTCGTTAGGAGCCTTTCTTTGCAGATTCGTTGGGGTTTTGCTGATGTTTTTTGGATTTTCTTCAATGAATTCTGGTTCTTTTTTGAGTTCTGTTTCTTCCATGATTACTCACTATTTTACTCATTTTTGGTAACTTGTGCACATAAACACTTTTTGAGATTTTTGGAAAAACTTTTAGAAAAGTCCTCCGGACATATTCTAACGAATCGGTTTTTGGTTTATAATTCACTCCATGAGTGAAGAATTTGTTTTAAAAAAGAAGTTAGACCACGTTGCATTTATTATGGACGGAAACGGCAGATGGGCGAATTTACGCGGTCTCCCACGCCACTTAGGTCATAAAGAAGCCTGCAAAAGATTAATCGAGATTTACGACTTATGCCGTGAATTCAAAATCAAGTACGCAAGCTTTTATGCGTTCTCAACAGAAAACTGGAATCGTCCACAAGATGAAATAGATCATTTGATGGATTACCTTGAAGATTTCTTTGCTCGTGAAATTGATTATGTCATCAAGACCAATGGAAGAATTTTAATTTCTGGTGATTTAGGAAGAATCAGAGAAAAAACCCGTAAAGTCTGTTATGACGCAATGGAAGTTACAAAAAACAATGATGGCTTCCTTTTCAATATTTGCCTTAATTATGGTGGACGTGACGAAATCGTTAGAGCTACCAAAAAATTTGCAGAAGCCTATAAAAACGGCAAAGTCGATTTAGACAGTTTAAACGATGAGACATTCAAACAATATTTATGGCAGCCAATTATGCCTGATATCGATTTGATGATTAGAACAAGTGGTGAACAAAGACTTTCAAACTACCTCCTCTATGAGAACGCATATGCTGAATTCGTTTTCACCGATGTTAAATGGCCTGATTTCCGTAGAAAAGCATTTATCGAATGCTTGAAAGAATATCAGAACAGAAATCGTAGATATGGAGGACTTAAGAATGAGTAAAATCGGAAACATTGAAGTCAATACACCTCCAGAGGGATATAAGAAATCTCTTAAAAGTCGTGTTCTTGTTGCTTTAGTATTAATTGCTATTGTCGTCCCAATATTAATTCTTGGCGGATGGTATTTTTTCTTTGGCATAATGGGTTTTTTGCTTATTGCAATAGCCGAAGTTATTAGAGCCCCAAGAAAACAATACAACTGGACCGTTTATGTATTTACATACATGATTGTCCTTTCTTACGTCTATTGGATGTTCTTCAAAGAAAATATGGCTGGTTATATCAGCAATCCTACTGATTACAAATTCTCTTTAGAGAACTATTGTTCAAATTTTGAAATTTCAATATTTGGCATTGCTGCATCTTTGTTTGTTTATTGCTTTGAAGGCATCGTGGACAAGAACTTCACATATGCAGATGTTGCATATTTTGTTCTTATGACATTGCTTGTTGGCATTGGGTTCCAGGCTATCTACTTCCTTAGATTCTTCTCCTCTTCTGTCGCTCATAGCGGAACATTTGCTTCTGTTGCATGGGGGGCGCAGCATTTCGACGATAGTTTGACTTCTTTCCGCGGATTTAAATTCTTAGGTTCATGTGAGCTTATCATCTTTGTTGTTTTAGGACCGATATTTAACGACATTTTTGCTTACTTCGGCGGCATTTATTTCGGAAAGCATAAGTTAAACGAAAGAGTTTCCCCAAAGAAAACATGGGAAGGATTCTTCTTTGGCTGGGCTGGAGGCTTCCTCTTAGCTGCTGCCTTTGGGTTAGGAATGGCGTCTGCTGGACTTCCTGTATTGCCTTTTTTAACTTTCGATAGATGGTATTGGATCCTTCTTATTGCTTTAGTTAACCCTCTTTTTGCAAACATTGGAGACCTTACTTTTAGTCTCATCAAACGTTATTACGAAATTAAAGATTATGGCAACATTCTTAGGGGACACGGCGGCATCCTTGATCGCGTTGACTCCATCATCTTCTCGGTTATCGGCGTTGTTATGATCATTGTTTTAATCAGAAACGGTTGGAATTTCTTAATCTAATATGCGTAAAGTTTTGCTCTTGGGTGCTTCGGGGAATATAGGTGTTCAATCACTCCATATTTTTGAGCGTGACCACGAATCTTTTGAACTCGTGGGTATTTCAGTTGGCAAGCAAACCGAAGTAATCGAAGACATACTTAAAAGATTCCCTTCTATAGTTGGGGTCTATTGCATCGATCAAGAATTCGCAAAGAAACTAAAAGAGAAGCACCAAAATCTTCATGTATTCAGCGGAGATAATGGTCTTTCTGAGTTAATTAAAGATTCACCGTGTGACATGGTTGAGAACGCTCTTGTCGGCTTCTCTGGGCTCATTCCATCGATTACAGCGTTAGAGGAAAATAAAATCCTTTGCTTGGCAAATAAAGAAAGCCTTGTCGTCGCTGGCGATCTTATTAACAAGCTTCTTGATGAAGGCCATGGCAAAATGTGGCCTATCGATTCTGAACACGTCGCTATAGCCAAATGTCTATCTAGAGTAAATCCTGACGACGTTGAAAAAATTATTATCACAGGCAGTGGCGGAGCTTTTAGAAATCTTACTTTAGATCAGCTTGATGACGTTACGCCTGATATGGCTCTAAATCACCCGACTTGGAAAATGGGCGCAAAAATCACAATTGACAGCGATACAATGATGAACAAGGGGTTTGAAGTAATAGAAGCCCATCACTTGTTTAGAGTAAGCACTGATAAAGTCCAGGTTGTGCTCCATGACGAAAGCCATCTTCACTCCGCCCTCTTGTTAAAAGACGGAACCATCGTTGGCGATGTCAGCAAACCGGATATGCACGGCCCAATTGCCTATGCTTTATATGAAGGGAAAGTATCTTTTGATGTCTATAAAGTGAAGCGTTTAGAGGATTTTGGCCCATATCATTTTCATGAATTTGATGAAAAGAGATACCCTGCCGTTCCGTTGTGTCTAGAAGCTCTTAAAAGAGGCGGAACATCTACCGCCGTCTTAAATGGGGCGAACGAAGAAGCAATACGACTCTTTCTCGAAGGAAAAATTAAATTCTCGGACATTGTCAAAGTAAACGAGATTGCCTTAAATCACTTTGACAATATAATAAATCCTACTCTCACCGATATGGTGAGAATGGATAAAGAAGCACGTCTTTTCGTGCGAGACACATTAGGAAAGGAGGGCATCTAAGATGCAAGTTATCACAACTATACTTGTCATGATCGTCATGCTTGGAATCCTCATTTCCACCCACGAACTTGGCCATTTACTCGTTGCAAAAGCATATAACGTGTATTGCCTCGAATATTCGATTGGTATGGGGCCGGTTATCTTCAAACGAAAGAAAAAAGGCGGAGAAACAACTTTTTCTATCCGCGCTTTGCCTCTTGGCGGATTTGTTTCTATGTATGGCGAAGGCGTTGAGCTACCTGAAGGAGAAATTGTTGGAAGAGAAAGATCTCTCCAGGGAATTAAATGGTGGAAGAGATGTTTGGTCATGTTAGCGGGCATTTCTGTTAACCTTTTAACCGCCATCCTTTTCTCATTCACATACGCTACTTGTTTCCCTTCATATTACACTTGCAGTTACTTTGACACCGGAATCAATAAAGAAGCCGTTGTTTCAACAATAAAAGGCGAAGAGACAGCTAGAGCTTTTTCGTTTTGGTGCGAAGGAGAGGCTGGAACATATGTCGTAGAGTATGGAAAGTCACGCTTATACGCTCCTGACTACGCATATAATGACGAAGGAAACGCTTTTGGTTATATCGTTGACTGCAATACCGAAATCAACGGAGAACAATTTGTCGCTGTCTTCAATCTCAAAAGCATTGTTAACGGAAATGATTTGGTTACCCTCACAGAATTTTATCCAGTAAGAACGGCTTATTATCAAAATTCCTTGCAAAAAGCCCTTCGTTTAGATGCAAAGCCAATGACAGCAAACGGTGCTTATAAACCTAAAGCAGGCGATACGATTGTAATGACGCCTACATTTATCGAAACCGCAAACAAGGACAACAATCCAACAAGACAAGAGTTCGCGAATTTTAAAGATAATGAGCAAACAATCAACATCACCGTAGACGAGAAAGGAAAGCTTGTTTCTGATAGCGCGATTACGGTTCGTTGCCATCAATACTGGCAACCTTTCGGACAGAGAATGCTTAACGGATGCAGCCAATTCAAATCGCTCTTCGTTGCCATTGGAGAAGGTTTTAGATCCATTTTCACCGGCCATCTTGAAAACGTTGGTTCGGTTGTTGCGGCTGGTAGCATGGTCAGCTCCATTTCTAATGAAATAGGCTGGATCCAGACATTCTTCTTCTATGGCGGATTCCTTGCTCTTAACTTAGCGTTATTTAACCTTCTCCCATTCCCGGGCCTTGATGGATATCAACTTCTTGTTGTCTTGATCGAGACCGTGTTCCGCAAGCAAATACCAGAAAAGGTAAAAGGCGCCATTTCCCTTGTTGGTTTAGGACTTCTTCTTTCCTTCTCCGTGTTTATTATTTTCCGTGATATTGTGAGGCTCTTCTAATGAAACAGTCTAAGCCACAAATCGTACGTTTCCTTGAATCTCTCGGCGTTGAGAACGTTGAGATGTTTGATTTAGATTTAACAGTCAAAAGAGACCAAGAAGATAAGAACCTCTTCTATCTTTATTTCACAAAAGAAATACCATGGGACTATGAAATCCTAATGGAGTTTTTAGAAATCACCCAAAGAATTAACTTCAACGCTATTATTCGTTTTGCTTATACACAAAAGCCTGAATTTGACGATGTTGAATCTCTTTTCCAAAGCTTCTGCTTCAACAAATACCGCATCGTAAAAGAGATTCCGATGAAGCAAGAAAAGGGATGTTATATGGTCCCTGAAATAGAAGAAACCAGCGGAGATATCATTAACGATTTCAACGATCTCATGGAGTTTATTGGCTATGGCGCAAAGGTCATCCGAGTCGATGTAAAAGAATTTGGTGAGGAAATCGTCGAAAAACCAATTGTAGAAGTTTCTGAGCCAGTTCAAGAAAACGCCGCTGAGCAAGAAGCAGAAGAACCAGTCGAAGAGGAATATGATGAAGTAGATCAAGATATGATCGCCCACCAGAAAGAGCTCGAAGAGGCATACGTTGATTACGAGGCTAACAAAGCAGCGGAAGAAGCTATGTCTTATTCTAGAGATAGCTCTGCAAAATATCGTAAAGGCAATTATCTACAGCTCGAGAACATTGAAGAAATCTATGACATGAGAGGCGGTAATTTTGAAATTACAGGCACCGTTTTCGGTTATGACAAACGTTCTATTAGAAACGGCACCAGACTGATGGCCACTTTTGGCCTAGGCGATGATCGTAGCGCAATCAACATTAGAGCAGTGGAAGGCGGAGAAGAATTATCTGCGGATTTACTTTCGAGCCTCAAAGATGGAATGCAACTTCGTGTCAAAGGCGCGTTTGTTCGCGAATTCCGCCAAGGCATTGCCGATGAACAATTCCAAGTCTTTGCCCATTATATTGAAAAATTGGCATCCAAGCCTTTAAGAGAAGACCCAGAAGAATCAAAGCGTGTCGAGCTTCATCTTCACTCAAAGATGAGCGCTATGGATGGCTTAGGCGAAATGGGTAATTATGTCAAACTTGCCCATAATATGGGAATGAAAGCTTTAGCGCTTACCGACCATGGCGTTATGCAATCCTTCCCTGAAGCAGAAAGAGCTTGTGCTGACATCAATAAATCAATTGAGAAACCTGAAGATAAATTTAAGATCCTCTATGGTGTGGAATTCTACGCATTCCCAAAACCTAGATATGGTTGGAATTACGTTGACACCCCACTTCAAAAAGCCCGTTATTGCGTATTCGACTTTGAAACCACTGGTCTTTCCTGCAAGTACGATAAAACAACCGAGTTCGGTGCCGTTTTAATCGAGGATGGACGCATTGTTGATAGAAAAGACTTCTTCATCAACGCAGGTGTTCATATTCCTGAAAATATCCAAAAGAAAACCAAGATTACTGATGAGATGATCAAAGATGGCTTAACCGAAAAAGAAGCCGCTTTTGAAATTGAGAAATTCGCAGAAGGCTGCATCCTCGTTTCACACAACGCAAACTTCGACGTCGGCTTCCTTGACGCTCTTAGAAAGACAGCCGGTCTTCCAAAAGATACACATCCTGTAATCGATACATTGGCGTTATCTCACTATCTCTTCCCAGGCGCGGCCAGACACTCTTTAGGCGCCCTTTCCCGTAACTTAAAACTCGATGTCTATGATGAGGACGAAGCCCACCGTGCGGACTTTGACGCGGAGGCTTTAAACTCGGTTTGGCAAACAATTATTCCTCTTTTAGAGAAGGATGGGTGTATAACGCATAGAGACCTCGACAAACTCGTTTGCAAAGATAAAAAGATGTATAAGCATCTTAAGACAGAACACATTGTTGCAATCGCAAAAAACAAAGAAGGTATTAAATCCCTTTATAAGCTCGTTAGCTATAGTGAAACCAAATATATGGCTTTAGGAAGCGTTCCTAAGATTCCTTATGAAGAGATCGAAAAAGAAAGAGAAAACCTCCTTATTGGAAGTGCTTGCTTCAATGGATGTGTTTTCCAAAATGCCATGCTTAGAAGCGACGATACTTTAGAGGAATCGATGAAGTTCTTTGACTACATCGAAATCCAGCCAAGAGAAAACTATTCATGGTTAGTTAACATGGGCGAACTAAGCAAAGAAAGACTTCAAAGCGTCCTTGGTTCAATCGTCGAGAAAGCAGATAAATTAGGGAAACCAGTATGCGCTACTGGCGACGTCCATTACGTCAACCCAGAAGATAAGATTACGCGTGATATTTATGTCTCTGCAAAAGCATTAGGTGGCGGAACGCACCCTCTTATGAGTTATAGGCGTAAGAACAATCCTGAAAAGTTCCCAAACCCTGATCAGCATTTCAGAAGCACAAAAGAAATGCTTGATGAGTTCAAGCAGTGGCTCCCAGAGGAGAAGGCTTTCGAAATTGTTATAACAAACACAAACAAGATCGCCGAACAAGTCGAACCATGCGACATTCTTAAAACAAGACTATATACACCGGATGCAAACCTTCCAGGCTCAAAAGAGAAATTAGAGGAGATTTGCTGGGGAAATTTAAAGAAACGCTACGATATTGATAGAGATAGCGAATACCCAAGCGATAGCCCAAAAGGCATCATTAAAGCTCGTTTAATCCAAGAATTAGACGGTATTATCAACAACGGCTATTCCGTTACATATTACATTGCCCATCTTCTTGTTAAGAAGGCTGCTGATGACGGCTTCTTCGTTGGTAGCCGCGGATCTGTCGGTTCTTCTTTTGCTGCCCACATGGCTGATATTACTGAGGTTAACCCTCTTGCTCCTCACTACATTTGTCCTAAATGTCATCACCTTGAATGGGCTGAAGATAAGTCCTTTAAGAGCGGTTACGATTTGCCTCCAAAGAAATGCCCAGAGTGTGGCGAACCATTAGTCCAAGCAGGACAATCCATCCCATTCCAGACGTTCTTAGGATTCAGCGCGGAAAAGGTTCCTGATATCGATCTTAACTTTGACGCCGATTATCAATCAAGAGCCCACGCCTACACTCGTGAGCTTCTTTCTACAGCGGAAGAAAATAGGCTTTATAAAGCTGGTGAAACAGTTGATTCACCTCACGTTATCCGTGCTGGAACTATTAGCTGTTCTGAAGAGAAAAACGCTATCGGCTATGTCAAATCATATTATGAAGATTATCTAAAGAGACCTGTTCAGGCCAAAGATAATGCGTATATAAAGTACATCGCTTCACGCTGCACAGGCGTTAAGAAAACAACTGGCCAGCATCCAGGTGGCATCGTTGTCATTCCAGCAGATATGGATATCTTTGACTTCACTCCATATCAGTACCCAGCAGATGATGAATCAGTAGGATGGTTAACAACCCATTTCGAATTCGCAAGCATGCACGACTGTGTTTTAAAACTCGATGAACTTGGTCACGTTGACCCTCTTGCTTTAAGAAAGATGAAAGACATGACAGGAATCGATTTTAAAACCCTTCCTATGAATGACAAGAAAGTCCTTTCCTTATTCACCACAAACAAAGCATTAGGCATTAAGGAATGCGGAAATAAAGATACATGGGATTTCATCAAAGACACTTATAAAACAGGTTCCATTGCCCTTCCTGAATTCGGTACGCCTTTCGTTCAGGGCTTAATCAAGCAAGCAAAACCTAAAACATTTGATGACCTTCTTATCATCTCTGGCCTTTCGCATGGTACAGACGTTTGGAATAACAACGCTCAAGATCTCATCATGAAGCAAGGTCTTGAACTTAAAGACGTCATTGGATGTCGTGACGATATTATGAACTATCTTATCGGCATGGGCGTTGATAATAGCCTCGCGTTCAAGATGATGGAAGACGTCCGTAAAGGCAAGTTCCCTAAGACCCAGGATAAATATCTTCCTGCTCTCAAAGAAGCAAATGTCCCAGAGTGGTACATTAATTCTTGCCGTAAGATTCAGTATCTTTTCCCTCGCGCTCACGCTACCGCTTACGTCATGGGAGCTATCCGTGTCGCTTGGTATAAAATCTATAAACCAGCAGCCTTCTATGCCGTCTATTTAGGCACTCGTTGCGACTCTTACGATATTAAGGCAATGACATCTTCCATTGACGAAATGGTTGCAGCCATTCAAGACTATCAAAAGAGACGCGATAATAAGACTGCAAACGCTTCGGATGAAGAGAAATTAAAAGCCCTTTTAGCGGCATGTGAATTAACTGCAAGAGGACTTAAAGTTGGCAAAGTCGATCTTATGAAGAGCAATAGTTCAGAATGGACAATCAGCGAAGATGGTTTAACAATCATCCCTCCATTTACTTCGATCCCTAACTTTGGCATCAAAGCGGCAAAAGGCATTGAGGACGCGCGTAAGAATGGCGAGTTCATTTCTATTCAGGACTTAAAGGATAGAGCGAATATCGGCAACTCCACAATCGAAGCTTTAAGGGAAGTTGGTTCTCTTGAAGGGATGAGTGAAAGTAACCAACTTGACCTATTCTCTTTCAGTTTCTAGTCGATAGTGTTATATTCGTGTGGTCCGGGACGTAGCACAGCTTGGTAGTGCGTCTGCTTCGGGAGCAGAAGGTCATGAGTTCGAATCTCACCGTTCCGACCAATAACACGTCTCTGTAGCTCAGTGGATAGAGCGACCGCCTCCTAAGCGGTAGGTCGTAGGTTCGATTCCTACCAGGGACGCCAAAACAACAAAAAAAACCTGCAATTTGCAGGTTATTTTGTTAATGATTGCTTGTTAGTGACGTCCTTCGTCTTCGAAACATTCGACATATCTTCCGCTAAATGAAGGTTCTTCGCCAGCCTCTCTTAAATGGGTTATGTCTCCGTATTGCTGAAGTCTAAAGGATACAACGCCTTTTCTTCTTTCTTCAGTTACAAGATATGTGAAACTAGATGTTGGAGCGCAAGTTCCTTGAAGGAAAACCCATGGAGACGCATTAAGCAAATAAGAAAGAATAACGCTTTCAATGCCAAAGTGACAAATAAGGACGACTAAGTCATGCGAACCTTTCTCGACACTAAAATATGTTCCCTTTTTCTTGTAACCATATTTGGTTAATAAAGCATCAACGCCGTCAGTTGTTTCTTT
The DNA here is from genome assembly GCA_045598525.1 of Bacilli bacterium. Lineage (GTDB taxonomy): Bacteria > Bacillota_I > Bacilli_A > RFN20 > CAG-826 > UBA4951. The sequence goes on from JAZLMH010000034.1 coordinate 38,385, forward strand.
ATAAACTTTTGGGATAAGGCTATTAATAACAGTATCCGTTTCGTTCCATTTATCGGTTAATAGTCCCTTATCTTTATCTAAATCTTCTGGAAGATAATCCCAGCATCCATAAGTTGAGGGGATTGTTCCTCTTTGGAATCCTGGGAAAGGTCCAAATTCCTTTAGCCAAGGCAATGTCTCGCCTTCTTTTTTATACTCCTCGAGGATAGGCTTTGCAGTTAGCTGAGCCCTTCCCATTGGAGAAATATAGAAGTCTTTAACATCTGGGAATTGTTTCTTTAAGTACTTAGCGAGTATCTTTGCCTCTTTTTTGCCTTTTTCAGTCAAAGTGTCAGGATCATAGATAGGATCGCCGTGTCTAATAATCAATAGTTTCATAACCCCGCTATTATGACTTAAAAATAGCCGTTTCCATAGGAAAAGTTATTTAACTAGTAGGAAATTATTGACAACAAGCCTACGCTTCTCTATTGTAATTAGGCGCTATAGCGCAACAGTCCCTGGGTCTTTAGCTCAGCTGGGAGAGCGCCTCCATGGCATGGAGGAGGTCGAGAGTTCGAGCCTCTTAAGATCCACCAGATTGAAATTAAACGAGTCGCAAGGCTCGTTTTTTGTTATACTTTCCATATGGAAAAATTTAATTGGTGTTTTATTGGCGTAGGTGGTTTAGCCAACACCGTCGCTAAGCAGATTCTTTCTACAGGGCGTCATAAAATCGTCTCCTGTTATAGAAGAAATTATGAAAAATCTAAGGAATGGGCTAAAAAGTACGATTCAGTGGCGTATAAAAGCGCCGAAGAAGCAATTAATGCCCCAAATGTTGATGCTGTTTATGTGGTTACTCCTCATAGCAATCACGCAGAATATGCCAAATTAGCTTTAAAGCTTGGTAAGCCTGTTCTTGTAGAGAAGTCATTTACGGCCAATTACAAAGACGCTGAGGAAGTGATTAACCTTGCCAAAGAAAAAAGCCTATATATCTGTGAGGCAATGTGGACGTTCTTCCCTTCTCCAATGAGAACGGCAATGGAATGGATTAAGGCTGAGAAAATAGGAAAACTAAAAAAAGCCGAAGCCTATTTCAATGTGTATAACAAATTTAACCCTCGTGTTAAGAATCCAATGACTGCTGGAGGCGCTCTTTTGGACTTAGGCGTTTACCCAATTACTTATATGTATAGGATGTTTGGAATGCCTAAAGCTATCAAGTGTGATGGCATAGTCAAAGATGGCGTTGATCACCAAGAGCGAGTTGAAATGGTTTATGATGGTTTCAGCGCTTTCGCAAACGCTCGCATCAACAGTCTTTTATATGTAAATAAAGCTGTTTTTGACGGAGAAAATGGCCAAATTACCGTCGACAAAGAAGCTCATAAAGCAAAACGCGCAACCCTTAATAACAAAGATGGAAAAATAGTTGTTAAAGGCGAAGGAACTTATGTCAATGAATTTGATACAGTTGCAAAAGAAATCAAAGAAGGAAAGCTTGAAAGCGAGTATATACCTCATAAAGCAACCCTTGATGTCATGTCCATCATGGATGAATGCCGCAAGCAAATGAATCTTGTTTATCCATTCGAAAAATAAAATGTTCTTATCTTCTTTATTTATAAAACGTTCTTTGAAACCATTTTTTGGGGTTCGTTATGACGGATCCCCGTCTTTTCCTTATTGGAGATGCGAGGATTTTGGCGTTGAAGAGAAACGCTTCTCATTCACGTCAGGCAAATGGAAATTAAGAGGGTCTAAATACTTCGTTAAAGGTTCTAAGCCAAAAGCCTTAGTAATATTTTTTCATGGTTTAGGTGATGGAAGAGCCTCATATATAAAAGAGATTTCGCTCTTGGTAAAAGAAGGCTATCTAGTTTACGCCTATGACAACATTGGTTGTATGGAAAGCGAAGGAAACTCAATTATATCTTTCGACCAAACATTAAAAGACCAGAAAGCGTTCTTTAAATTCCTTGAATCTGACGAAGACTCAAAAGGTCTTAAGCGTTATTCCATAGGACACTCATGGGGAGGCTTTGGGGCAATGATGTCTTGCAAGCCTGAATACAAGATAGAGAAATGCGTATCAATGGCAGGCTTTTGTAAGACCGTTGATGTAGTTGTTGCAAGATGTGGAAAGAGATGTAATTCATACATTAAAAACGCGATTAAATTGACGATAAAAAACCTTGTTAAAAATGACTCTAACAAATCTGCGGTTGACGAAATAAAATCGTCATCTGCAGAAGTTCTTTATATTTATGGTGAAAAGGATAAACTTGTCACAAAAGACATTGGTTTTAATTTGCTTAACAAAGAGTTCAAGAACGAACGGCGTGTGCATTTCCTAGAAGTAAAAAATGTTGGCCATAGCGTTTTTAGAACCGCTGAGTCTGAAGCCTACGTTGGATCGTTACTTAAAAAAGGCTTGGGCAATTTGAATTCTCCAGAAGGCTTATCCATGGATATAGAAAAAGCAACCAAAGAGAATGATAAAGTGTGGTCAACGATATTTGGCTTTTACTCTAAATAAGGTAATAATATTAAGGATGCGCTGGTGGCGAAACGGTATACGCTCCGGTCTCAGAAGCCGGTGGGGCAACCCGTACGAGTTCAAGTCTCGTCCAGCGCACCACATAATTGCAGAGTCCATAGCTCAACTGGATAGAGTACAGGCCTCCGAAGCCTGAGGTTAGGAGTTCAAATCTCCTTGGACTCGCCAAAAATGAGTAAAAATAGGGTGATTTTCAAAGTCACCCCTTTTCTTTTCCCTAGTGGACAATCCTTCAGAAACATGGGGACTTTGAAAAGTAACAGAAAATGATACTAAAAATGATATTTTTGCTCTTTTCATCTAAAATGATAAAAATATACTAAATTAAAAAAAGATAGATAATATCGTTATAAATAATAAACAAAAGTCTATTAATAGACAAAAGTATATGAAAAATTGACCTTCTGAGTTATAGTTTTAGTGCAATGAGAAACTTTGATAGACGTTACGTAAGAACAGAGAAAACAATTTATAAGGCGATGGTCAATCTTCTCCAAGAAAACGATCCTGAGTCATTAACTTTAGAAAACATGGTCAACGAGGCTGATATAAACAAATCCACTTTCTATCTTCATTATCAGTCGTTGGATCAACTTGTTTCGGCTTTAGAAGACGATCTTATTTCCGGTGTTTCTTCTGCCATCTATTCGCTTCCAAATCGACATTCCATCGAAGATTTCTTCCAAATCATTTTCAATTATTGTTCGAATAATAAGGAACTTTTTAAAGCGGTGTTAAGGGCATCTACCTTCAGGTTTAATCGCAAAATAGAAAATCTTTTCAAAAAACAACTGATAACTTTGAAGCCGATGAAAAGAAACAAAATCACCGATGAGAATACTTTCTTGGTCACCTCGCTAATTCAAGCGGAAGTAGGGGTCTTCAGAATTTGGGTTTTGGACGGCTGTAGATTCAATAAAGAAACCGTCCTGGCTCAATGCGTCAAAATAGCGGAATCAGAGGTTTATAAAAATACCCTTATTAAATAAGGATGTCTTTTATCTTTGTTTAGCGTTGGTTTAATGTAAATTTTTAACTATTTAATTACTTGCCTATAGTCAATCACGCGCTCACGCATTATTATTAAACCAATCATTAGAATTTATAGGAGGTTCTAATAATGGCTGAAAATAAAAGCGGAAAAGGTTTTTTAAACGCGAAATTCTTTTCTAGCGCAATCAAGAGCTCCGAAGCGAAGCTCTTCCCAGAAGGCCTTTTAGGTTATCTTT
>JAZLMH010000035.1:0-31332 GCA_045598525.1 Bacilli bacterium
TATTGGTATAACAACAAACGAATCAAGACAAAATTAAAAGGACTGAGCCCAGTTCAATATAGGACTCAGCCCCTTCAACAGTCTATTTAGAAGTGATATGATTGTTGAAACATTTCAGTCCAACATAATGGGTTCACTTCATTCATTGTTGGCTGCGTTTTTAATAACAAATTATTATTTCTCTTCTTTCTTGTCTTCTTCGTGATAAGACTGTTCGGTGTTGACGTTCCAAATTGAGGATTTGTCTTCATTTCCGGAAAGGAAGACATCGACAGCGGTCATGCCACATAACATGGAATGATCCATGTTGTTATAACGGTGTTGTCCGTTTCTTCCAATGCAGTAGAGATTTGGAATTGTGTTTAAGTAATCCTGAACGACATTGAAGTTATCATATGATCCAAAGTATGCAGGATATGCTTTTTTGACGCGGATACGTGTGGAATCAATGACATCTTCTTTCTTTTCAATGATGCTCATGGAAACGAGCTCATCGATTGCCATATTGATGAAGTCTTCATCTTTTGCTTCCCACATTTGATCACCTTCGTCGCAGAAGTATTCAAGACCCATCCAGACATGCTTCTCTGGATCGTCGACCATGTATGGAGACCAGTTGTTGAAGATTTGGATGCGTCCCATTGTGACATCGCGTTCCTGAACGTAAATCCAGTTATCAGGAACAAGATTATTGAGTGTCTTGATCTTGGTTTTGTTTTTGATTTTGAGGCCATTTAAAAGAAGTCCAACGGTGATGAAGTCACGATATGGGAGGGTTGTGGCAATTTCAAATGCCTCTTTGCCCATAACATCTTCTCCAAGAGCGAAAGCTAAATCTTTGATTGGCATCGTTGAGAATACGGCATCGCATTCATAGACAGAGCCATCCTTTGTTTCTAAGGATTTGATGTTCTTGTTTTCGTCTAGATTAACTTTAACAACTTCTCTTTCGTAGATAATCTCGCCGCCTTTTGCAACAACATCGCTAGCAAGTTTTGTATAGAACTGTCCTGGGCCAAGCTTTGGATATTTAAATTGTTCAATAAGTGAAGTTTCAACTTTTGAATCTTTCTTCTTGAAAGGTTTTGTTATCGCAGCCGCTAAAGTTTTCCATAAAGAGAGGCCTTTGACACGCTGAGCGCCCCATGAAGCGCTTAATTGTTTTGGAGAAACACCCCAGAGTTTTGTTGTGTAGCTTTCAAAGAATAGCTCGTAAAGAGGCTTACCGAAACGGTTGATATAGAAGTTTTCAAGGGAATCTTCTTTTCTCTTGTGCATGCATGAACCAAGATAACCAAAACCGCATTTCATTGTGCGGAAGAAACCCATATTCTTGATGGTGGAGAATTTAAGAGAAACTGGGTAATCGAAGAATTTCTTTAAGAAGTAGATACGGGAAACGCGGTGACGAAGAAGCATGACATTGTCTTCTTTTTCTGGGTCTGGGCCGCCTTCTGCAAAGATTTTTTCTGTTCCAAGGATTTTATCATCGTAACTTGGCTGTCCCTGGATTGGCATAAGTTCATCCCAAAGCGAATCAACTCTTTTGTCTTTTGTGAAGAAACGGTGACCGCCGATATCGATGTGATTGCCATGATATTCAACTGTACGTGAGATGCCGCCAACGAATTTTTCTGTTTCAAGAATCACTGGCTTGATGTCGCTACGTTTAAGGAGCTCATATGCTGCTGTTAAGCCTGCTGGGCCAGCTCCGATTATTAATACTTTCTTTTTATCCATAAAAAGTGTCCTTTTCTGCTAATCTGTTCGATTGCCTTATATTCTACGCTTTTCTATTTATCATAGAAAGAAGCTTTATTAGATGTAGTTCTCTAGTTCTTCGACGGTGTCTACAAATAAGACATCTTGCAATACTGTATCTTTAATGAACTCATCTTCAATCATTCTTTTCATGATTTGCTTTATTGGTTCATAAAAACCATCGTGATTGATGAATACCGTTTTTCCTTTGATTATGCCCATTCTTTTCCATGACATAACATCTGCGGCTTCCTCTAAAGTTCCAAAACCGCCAGGAGCAATAACGAATATGTCGCTAAGTTCTGCCATTCTTTGTTTTCTAATTCCCATCGTTGGGACTACTTCGAGTTCATCACATCTAGTGTTTGCAATATCTTTAAAGAATTCTGGAGCGATGCCAATTACATGGGCACCATTGTCTTTTGCGGAATCGCACACCGTTTTCATAAGACCAGAGCTAGATGCACCAAACACTAAGGTATGGCCTTTTTTGCCGATCATTTCTCCGATTTTCCTGACAATATCCGCATAAATCGATAGTTTTGGGTTCTGTGCCCCAAGAAAAACTGCTACTTTCATTTTGTCTCTCCTTAGATTTTGGAATACAGCGCAGCCATACGGTACGTGATGTATTTTGTTCTGTTGATATTGGTTGCGAACATCCCTCTTGAGACGAGTATAAGGTTCTTGAAAGGTTTTTGTTTCTCGTATAAAGAATAAGCAAATTCCTCGACTCTTTTTCTGTCTAGTTGCTTTTTGGATGTATTAATCAAAACGTAATAATTCCCAGAGAGTGTCTCGACTACAAGCGTTCCGTCAAACTCAAGAGTGATAGGATTAGGGAAGTAAGGCTCAACATTCATCACTTGTTCTTTGAATTTCCCTTTTTCTCCTTCCTTCTTTAAGAACTCTCTTGTTATAGAGACAAGCCGCCTAGGTAAATAGACATCCTCGAATTCATCTTTTATCACATTTTCATATTTTTTATCTATCTCTTCAGGGAGAATATCGGTTTCGGTATTCCAAAAGACATGAGAATAGAAGAAGTCGTATAACGGATCAGCGAACATGTAGAAGAACTTCTTTTTGTCGTTTTCATAATGGAGAGGCGTCTTTTTAGTTACGATGCCTAACTCAATCATCTTATTAAGGATATAGTCAAAGTCACCTGTTAAGCCTCTTGATTTGAACTCCGTTTTAAGTTCGCCATATTTTGAGAATTGTTTGGTTCCTAAAATGGCAAGAAGTCCATCAGCTTCATATTTTTTCGAAAGAGCCCTATTAAGATCATTCTCAATTTTGTTTCTAAGGGGTGAATCGCGATATAAAAGAAGTTCTTTCAAATTGGTTTCGAACCCCTTTGATGGGTTGATTAAAGAATTGTAAAAAGGTGAACCTCCAAATACTGCGTAATAACTAAGGCGATCTTCCAAAGAGGCTCTTGAATAGAAAGAAGAAGCCTTCGCGTAATCAAAGGACTCTATCTCAATATAATCATCAAACAATTGCTTAATTTTCAGTTTAGGATTTTCATAATCTACCTTTGTTTGAGGGCAGGAAGAAACACAAATTACTTTTATGTTTCCATATGACTTGAAGCGGCTTTTAAAGCTTTCAAAGAAGACGGTAATTTCTGGAGCAATTCTATATAAAAGATGAATGTCATCAATGACTAAAATAATTTTTTGATTGACTGATTGTTCAAACAAAAACTTTAAGCTCTGTGAGACATCAGTAGTAGGGGATTGTTCGATGCCTGGAAAGGCTTCGGCACATCTTGCTTTAATATTGGCTAAAATTACCTCTTTATTTTCATTTCCTATATTCAAGAAAACCTTCTTTGCTAATGAGTCTTTGCAAGCAGTGTGGACTAAGCTGCTTTTACCCGTATTTTCTTTACCATAAATCAATAATCCGCCAAGCTTAGATTTGCTTAAGAAGGAGCGGATCCTATTTAACTCATAGGTACGTTCTTTCAACATATCAATCCTCCATCGAAATTATAGTAGAAAAAATTCAAGAAAGCAAAAAGTAACTTGAAAAATATATTGTAAAAATTCTCTTAGTCAGGAAATGCCGATTATAACTAATTGTAAATATTCATAAAACGAATTGTAAAAAATCGCTTAAATTCGGACAATTTTCACCAAAAAATACCGCCTATAATGTTTTATTAACAAGATGAAGTATTAATCAAAATATCCAGTGTTTATCGGTAAAAAATTAATAATTCGAAATAAAGTCGCATATGTTTATCGCTTAAACTCTATATTTAATTTTAAAAAGCCCAAAAAATTGCCTCTTCCTTTTATATATTTATAGTAGATAATGTTCTAGTCAAAGAAATCGGAGGATTTACAATGAGCAAGCTTGCTATTCTTATTGACTCAACTGGCGATCTCAATCTTGAGCTTCGCAGAAAACATGAAATTGATGATTATTGCGCCATGCATATCAGCTATGATGATAAGGAAATTGTCGCATCATTAGACTGGGATGCAGGGGTTTCACCAGATGAACTTTATCAGGTCCTTAGAGAGGGCAGAAGAATCTATACTTCAGCCGTTACTGTTCAGGAATATGAAGAAAAGTTCACCAAATACTTAGAACAAGGACGTGATGTTCTTTACATTTCCTGTTCAAGCGGTCTTAGTGCATCTATCAATGTTGCTACCCAAGTCGCAGAGAGACTTAATGCAAAATATACAGACTGCAAAGTCGTTTGTGTTGACTCGTTAATTTCTGGCTACGCACAAGGATCGATGGCCATCAAAGCTAGAGAACTCGCTAACGAAGGAAAGAGCGTTGATGAAATCGCAGAAGTCATAACTGCGACCCGTTTAAAATACAACCAAGTTGCTTCATGCGAAACACTTAAATATTTAAAGATGGCAGGCCGTGTCACGGCAGCTAGTGCATTCTTTGGTAACCTCTTTGGTGTTAAGCCAATTCTTATCAGTGATGCAATCGGACACAACTACGCTTCAAAGAAAGTCAAAGGTCGTCTCCCATCTATTAAAGAAGTCGCACGTATGGTCGCAGAACTTGGCGAAGATATCGAAAACCAAGTTGTCTATATCGGACACGTTGTTGATCCTCAGGGCGCAGAACTTCTTAAGCAGGAAATCCTTAAGGTCTGCAAACCAAAAGAAATCTACATCGGCCTCATCGGACCAATCCTTGGTGGTTCAGTTGGCCCTGGCACCGTCTCAGCTTACTTCTATGGAAAAGAAGTTACCGCTAACGCACCAGAAGCTAAATAATTCGACTATTTAAAACAATGAATATTATTACCGGAAAAATATTCTCCGAAATGGCCGCCAATGGTTATCGTGACCTTAAACTCCATTTTGAAGAAGTCAACAACTTAAACGTATTCCCAGTCCCAGACGGAGACACAGGAACAAACATCGCTGCCACATTAAACGGCGGTGTCAAAGCAGTCAAGAACGCTGAAAACGAAACCATCGGCAACGTCGCTGAACAATTAGCAGGCGGCATGCTCCTTGGCGCTCGTGGAAACAGCGGCGTCATCGTCTCTCAGTTCTTCCAAGGCTTAAGCGAAGGTTTAAGCGGACTCGAAACCGCAACCGTTCAGCAATTCGCAGAAGCTTTAAAATCAGGAACTGCAAAAGCTTATGACGCAGTCGTTCACCCAGTTGAGGGCACGGTTCTCACTGTTTGCCGTGAAGGCACCCAGTACGTTAATGATCATCTTGGCGAAATCGAAGACTTTGAAACGTTATTCGAAGTTCTTCTTCGCGAAATGAGAATCTCATTAGAAAAAACACCAGACCTTCTTCCAGTTTTAAAAGAAGCAGGTGTTATTGATAGTGGCGGTGCTGGCCTTGTCTACACGATGGAAGGCATGCACAAGCATCTCTTGGGAGAAAGTCTTGAAGATACTGCATATAACGGACCTCAGACCGCGGTATCAACAGATGGCGATATCCCGTTTGATGAAAATTCTGTCCTTGATTATGGCTACTGCACTGAATTCATTCTTCAGTTATTAGTCTCGAAGTGCGATCCAGCTGCTTTTGATCTTAAGACAATGATCTCATTCCTTGAGACAATCGGCGATTCAATCGTCGCAATCAAGCAGAAATCAATTGTCAAAGTTCACGTTCACACAAAAGAACCTTGGAAAGCAATCCAGTTCGCTCAGCAATTTGGTGAATTCGTGACCTTCAAGATGGAAAACATGTCAATTCAGCACAACGAGAAGCTTCTCAAAGAAATGCCAATCGAAGAAAGCGCTGAACACATCGCCCAGAACGAAAAGCACGTTGAAACAGCAATCGTCGCCGTTTCGCCAAGCGCAGAAATCACAAAATTATTCTTAGAAATGGGTGTCAGCCAGATCATCTCTGGTGGTCAGACCATGAACCCAAGCGCAGATGACTTCATCAAAGCATTTGACGCAGCTAACGCAGACAACGTCATTGTCTTCCCAAATAACAGCAACATTATCCTTACTGCAGAGCAATCCGCAAAGCTCTACGAAAAGAGCAACGTTATTGTCCTTAAGTCTAAGAGTGTTGTTGAAGCCTATAGCGCTTTATCAATGGCAAGCTTTGACGAAGTAAGTGTTGAAGAAGCGGTCGAAGGAATGAAAGATTGCATTGAAGGGGTCGTTTCAGCAGAGATCTCTCCGGCGGTCCGTGATTCCCAAAACAACGGCATCTCTATTAAAGAAGGCGACTATATGGGCATTCTTCAGCACAACATTGTCTCCTCTTCAAAAAACATAATCGAAACAATCGAGGAACTTTTAAATAAAGTTCCTGAACTTGAGGAAAAGTCAGTTCTCACAGTCTTCTATGGAAAAGACGCAACTCAAGAACTTAGAGACGACCTCCAACAGCTCATCGGAGTCTCGTTCCCAATGTTAGAAATGGTTGAGATTGAAGGAAATCAGACAATTTATCCGCTCATCTTTGCTCTCGAATAGCAACAAATACCTTTCTATTAAAAATTAGGGTCACAAAAAATGTGGCCCTTTTTCTTTCGATGAAGCCACGTTTTTGACTAAAATCCCTTGCAAAAACGCATTATTTGGTTGTTTTGCACGTTTTTGTGATTAAAATTTATGTACGAAAGGAAAAAACGATGAAAAAGACTAAACGTAATTATTTCACTCTCTTATTGATTTCTATCGGTTTGTTGGTGCTTGCATTCTTTGGTTTTAAATTCGCTATCAGCCTCGGTGGTCAAAACATCGGTGGCGGCGTCATGAATTCATTCTCTCGTTATATTGAATCCCTTGGCGCTGTGTTCTCCCTAACAGACGCAAGCGAATCCTCTTTAGTCATGATTTATGACATTGCCTTAATGGTAGTGTTCCTTGGCTTTATTGGAACATGGATTGCACACCTCATCCTCTTATTAACCAAAAAGCGCGATGATGCTCTTTCTGTTAACCTTCTTTGGTTCATTGTCGGAGCCATCTCAACCGCATTCCTTCTTTTCTCATTCGCATATGTAGGAGAAGGAAAAGGCCTTATCTATGAAGGCACAATCGAAGGCACAAGCTATCATGATTTCTTTGGCTTCCTCGGTACCGCATTTAACAGCAACGCAATGGTTGCAATTCTTGGTTCCGTATTCACATTAGGAAGCTTAGCAGCATTTATCCTTGGTTTGATTTCTATTATCAGATCAATGAAGGATCTCACCAAGAAAGGCGAAGCCTTAGCAAAGAAAAATGATTCCGAAAACGAAGAGGAAGAAGGAGAAGAAGATATGAAAAAACCTGTTGTTATTCAAAACATTATCAACGGCGAAGATAAAGCTGTCTCTTCAGAAGAACTCCGTAAAATCGTCCGCGAAGAACTCGCTGCCCTTAACCAAGGCGAAGCAGAGACCGATGGCGATATGATGACTTCCGAAGATCTTCATAACCTCGTTAGAGAAGAAACCGCAGCAGCAATCGCTGAAACAAAATTCGAAGAAGCTATGCAAAGAATCGTTGCAGAAGAACTCCGCAAATTCTTTGGTAAAGCAGCATTAATGCAAGACGCTCCAAAAGAGGAAGAGCCAAAAGAAGAGCCAACTCCAAAACCTGAGGAAGAACCACAACCTGAACCTGAGGCAAAGGAAGAGCCAAAAGAAGAACCACAGCCTGAGGCTGAAAAAGAAGAAGAGCCAGCTCCAGAGCCAGAGCCTGAACCAGAAGCTGAAAAGGAAGAAGAACCAGCTCCTAAGTCAGAAGAAGAACCACAACCTGAACCTGAGGCAAAGGAAGAAGAACCACAACCTGAGCCAGAAGAAGAAAAACCTACACAAGTAATCCGTCTTACATTCGCTGAAAAGATGGCAAAAGCAGATCAGGATCAGATGGATAATTACAATGAACTCAAAGCATACGCTCTTGGATATGGCTTAAAGAGCCGTCTCTCAAGCGGAGGTGACTCCTTCCGTCTCCACACCAAGACATACTTACGTATTGGTATGGTTGGCAAAGGTCTTAAGCTCTATTTCGCTCTCAACCCAGCAGATTACAAGGATTCAACAATCCCAGTAAAAGATGTTTCTAGCAAGAACCTTTATAAGGAAATCCCTCTTTGCTTCAAAGTTAAGAGCGGACTTTCAGTCAAGCGTGCTAAACAGCTCATTGATGATGTCTGTGGCAAAGATGGCTTAACCGGTGGCAAAATCCTCGACTATGTCGACTATGCTTCAGAAGTTAAGAACGCTGTCGTCGTCGAAGAAGATGGCGAAGGCGAAAAAGACGCAGAATAATATCTAAAACAAACGAATTAGGCGAGTTGGTTACTCGCCTTTTTTCTTTGTGTTTATAGAGTTTTTCTTATTGATATGGTAATATCATTAAGCCGAAAAGGAGTTCGGCATTCATTGGACCCTCTAAGTTTACTTTATTTAATTCTCATATTTGTCTTCATTATAATGGCCGCTTACTTTGCGTTAACAGAGACGGCTTTTTCTTGCATTAACAAATATCGTTTCCAAGTAAAAAAAGATCACGGATCAAAGACTGCTAAAGCAGTACTTTGGATTGCTGATAAGTTTGACACAACACTCGTTACGGTCCTCATCGGAACCAATATAGCAAGCGTCTTCCTTTCAGTTATTAGCACGATATTATTCACCAGGTCAATCATGCCTAATGTTGATGAATCTATTTCATCAATTGTTTCTACTTTGGTCATGACTGTTGTCTTATACATTTTTGGCGAAACAATACCAAAGCAGATTGGGAAGAAAATACCAAACAAAGTCGCATCGGTTTGTGTCTATCCTCTTTTGATCATCTTTGTCTTGCTCTATCCTATATCCCTTGTTTTTACTGGCATCTCCTGGATAGCAAAGAAACTTTTCCCGACAAAAGAAGAGCCAGAAGTAACGGAAGAAGATTTTGCTTCGCTGGTTGAATTAAATGAGAAGAAAGGTCTTTTAGAAGAAGGAGAATCAGACGTCATTCTCAATTCAATCGATTTCTCTGATACCGCAGTCAAAGAAGTCCTCACCTCTAGAAGAAAGATGTTCATGATCGATCTTGATGGGTTAAAGAATGAAGACGTTGCAAAGATAGTCTGCGCGACAAGATATTCAAGAATTCCAGTCTATAAAAACGAACCTAATGAAGTAATGGGCGTTCTTATAGTGAAGAAATTCCTTTCAATGTATCTAAAAAACAAAAATTTCGACATAAATAAATCAATCGAAAAACCATATATAGTTTCCCCAAGCATAAAAATCGATGATCTTACAGACGGTTTTAGAACTAACCACACCCAAAGCGCTTTGGTATATAAGAAAGAAGTGCTTGTCGGCATGGTCACGATGGAAGATGTTCTTGAAGAACTTGTAGGGCCAATCGGAGAAAAGGAACCTCTAGTTGGAGGTGAGACGAAATGAAACCAGTAGATTACGTCTATTTAGGAATTATCATTCTTTGCCTTTTGTTTAGCGCAACCTTTTCAGCTGCTGACATGGCTTACTGCAGCGTTTCAACCTCTCGCCTTGATAAAGAAGCAAAAGAAGGCAAGAAAAGCGCTAGAAGAGCCTTAAAACTCGCAAAAGACTACGATAGGACGATTGCTACGATTCTCTTCGGCAATGATTTCGTCAATGTTCTTGCTTCCTCTTTGAACGCATTGCTTTTCTTTGATCTTTTGAAAGGTACAGATGCAGAGAACTTTGCAGAGACCATAGGTTCATTAATCCTTCTTTTCTGTTTGCTTCTTTTTGGTGAAATCACCCCAAAGGCCCTTGCAAAAATCCACTCGTTTAGACTTTCGAAATTCTTTAGCGGGTATGTAAGTGCTCTTGAATACTTATTTTTCCCGATTGTCTGGCCATCAAATAAATTTGCTGAGTTTGTTTCTTCGCCTTTCTTAGAGAAGGCTGGAAAAGAGAAACAGGTAGCAAGCGACGAAGAGCTTGAAGCCATGGTAAACGCCATCGAAGATGAAGGCTTAATAGACGAAGATCAATCTGAGCTTTTAATTCGCTCTTTAGATTTCAAAGAAACAAGCTGCTATGAGGTTATGACGCCTAGAGTTAAAGTCTCTGGCTATGACATAGATTCTTCATTTGAAGAATTCCTTAAAAAGCCTGGCGTTTTCGATTATTCAAGAATCGTTGTTTATAAAGGCGACATGGACCATGTTGTCGGCTATCTTCCTGTTAAGACCCTCCTTCGTCAAATGGTCATGGGGAAACTCGATGGCTATAAATCATTGCTTATGCCAATAGTTAGTGTTCCTCGCACGATGATGGTCTCTAGTGTTGTTGAGCTTATGAAAGAAAATAGGCATCATATCGTTCTTGTTAGAGATGAATTTGGCGGAACCGAAGGCATTGTTACTCTTGAAGATATTCTTGAGGAATTAGTAGGGGAAATGTGGGATGAAAATGACAATCCTTCAACATCGATTATAAAGACAAAAAAACGCAATACGTATATCGTTAAAGGCGATACGAACATTGATGATTTCTATAATTATTTCGACCTTGATCCTGACCGTCTTTTAGAGGATGATTTCACGACCGTCAGTGGATGGGTTGTCGACAAGCTTGGTAGGTTTGCTAAAAAAGGCGATATGGTTACCAATGGCCCTATAAGGCTTGTTGTCACAAAGTGTAATCAATTTACTGTTACCGAAGCTGAAGTCCGTTGGAATAAAAAGAAACCCGTTATCGAAGACGAGTAACTTTAAATTATCAACAAGTTTGGTTTGATTCCTCTTTTTGATAGCTCTTCGACATACTTTTCGTATACTTCTTCAGCTACCTGAGAGATGTTCTTTTTCTCTGTGCTAATCCTAAAATGGGCCATGGATACTTTTTCTGGTGCGAAGTCAACTTCGTCGCACTTTATTCTGGTTTCGATGTCTTTTTGAGCGTCACCACGTTCTTGCATACGCGAGATTCGAGTCTTTTTTGTGGCCGTAAGATTAAACGCAACGATAGATTTATCATTTAAAGAAAGAAATGATTTCAGACCATTTGGATCGATGATAAGAACCTTATCATCATCAATTTGTCTTTTTGACGTCCCATAGTGATGGTCGTTATATGTAGTTGTTTCAACAAACATGCCCCTCTTTTTTAGAGATTCAAACCCTTCTTCCGTCACGAAAAAATAGTCGACCCCATCCTTCTCTCCTTTTCTAGGAGATCTGGTTGTATGGGTAACGGCTTTTGTTATTCCATACTCACGCTTTAAAGCACGGGCAACTTCCGTTTTTCCACTGGCGCTAGCGCCTACCAAAATGATCATACAAACATTATAAACTAATTATCATTTATCTTTCTTTGCAAATTTAAAAAAATTTTTTATTCGATGGTTACTAGCTTTTTTGAATTTTTAGAAAATATTTTGAAAAAAATTGGTTTTGCTCCCCTATGAGTAATTGAGGGCAATCCTATGAAAAATAATAGAACAAAGAAAAAAGCTACCGAAGTCAATCGCGATTACATGTTTATCATGTCAAAAAGATATAACCGCTCCTTAATCAAAAGCGGGTATCCGACAAACACGCACGTATATGACATCAATCTAACTTTTTTAGAGAAGAAGCAGGCACAAAAAGAGACCGTCTTCCTTACTAGAGTTAAGAGGTTTTTCTCTTCTCTTTCATACCTACAAGGAATGATCTTCGTAAATGATTATTTAGAAAAAGATAAGAATTACCAATTCTGGTGGCTCGATTATGGCAACGAAGATTTCATCAATAAGGAAAGGAGGAAACTAGAATGCAAATTAAAACCAAGAATCAAATACCTTCTCGCAGAATAAAGAAAAGATATTTTGCCGCCGCTCTCCTTATGGCAATGTTTTCATCGTCCGCAGTCATTCTTCCTTATAGGGCTGCTTATTATATTGAAGTTGGTGATTTTTGTTTAGAACCATATGCTGGAAAAGACAGGGTCATTAAAACTTATATAAAGATAAAAAAAGACTATAACTATTGGATAAATCTTAGCGTAACTGCGATAAACGGCCTAAATCGCAGACATTATCAGTTTACCGATCAACTACCTGAAAGATATGGAAAAACCTATTACACCGCAGGAACAGTCCTGCCTTATACCTTGACTCTAAAGAAGGAATGGTTTTCCTTGGGCGACGAAACCGAGTTTTCCTTCTTTTGCTTTTTCGAACCCTGGGGAAGAGTGGAACCAGACGATTTTGAATTCTTTTCTTACGATTTTAGGGCAGGCTCTATTACTCCTATGACTATTAACCCAAAGATGTTTCCTTTCAAAAGAGACAGAGAGAAAACGTATGCGTCGTTTTTTGGTGGTAAAGGATTGCTTTCGGAAGATAGATATTACATATTTGACGGCACTGGATTTAAAGACGAATATCTCTCAAATCATTTAGGCGTAGTCCCTCTGAATGAAATGCATTTCACGCCTACTTATTATTCGATATTGAGCGACAAACTATCGATGAGCAGTGGAGAACTACAAATCTTAAATTACATTGATGATTTTGATATAGGAGAAATTAAGCAAGATCCAATCAAAAGAAGGAAATATCGTTCCATCCCTCTTGAACTCGTCCACGAGAGGAATTATGCCTACCTTAGATCAAAAGATCCTTTATATGTGAAGTCTGATTTAAGGTTCCAGACCAGCAAGGACCACAAATCAGAAGATGGTTGGTACGAGACGAAACAGATTATTCTTCCGCCGTTAAAAGGATTTGAGAGCAAAAAGTATGAATTTCGTGTAGTCATGAATGATACTGGGGAATGCTGCATAGATCAATTTGTCCATTCTTTTAAGGTTGAAAGAACAGCGAATGCCTACGGATCGAAATACAATAGCGATTTTTTCGTAAGGGAGATTCTCGATGCTTAATATTCTCGTATTTTCAGCCGTCTTTGTCTCATGTATCACCATTTGCCGCTTTACCTTTGTAACAAGCGGTATTACTAGTTGTGTCGATTCCTTTGATTTTATAGCGGCTCAATCATGTGTTGTTGTTCCCATGAACAAAGGTGAGGCCCCGTATTTTAGCGAAAGTCTTTTTACCGAGAAGGTCCATCGCTATTTGGAAAAGAACCTAAAACGCTATCTAACGCCTTTCGACAAATGGGGTATTGATTTCTTCTTTTCTGGAGACGCTGGTAATCTAAGCGGTACAAAGACTGACCCTTCGAAATTTTATATGGCGGGATTCGCTATAAATTGCCGCTATTTAGGTTTTGCGACTTTCACCCAGAAGAAAATGTTTACTATCGAGGTAGGAAAGACGTATGAAGGTTGATCCATCTCAGTATTTAGAAGCTTCTTTTATCGCTCCATTGCTAGTTGACCAAGACGTGACAGATATCTCATATAACGGCGAAGAACTGTTTTATGTCTCAAACAATAAAGGAAGGCAGAGGTTTGAAACCCCGCTTAGTGAAGATGATGTTTCATCATTTCTTAGGCAACTAGCTAATTTGACCGAGAAGCAGTTTAGCGTCCAATCCCCAATCCTTGATGTGAGTTTTGGAAGATATAGAGTAAACGCTGTAAATAGTTCTTTGGCAAGGAAGAAAAATAAGAAAACATATACATTTTCCATACGAATCGAAAGTGGAGAGTGCCGAATAAAGGATGATTCATCTTTCTTTGATGAACAATCAATGAGGATTCTTAAATCCTTGGTCATGTCCCAAGAGTCAATTGTGATTGGAGGGAAGACATCTAGCGGAAAAACAGAACTTGAGAAGTGGCTTCTTCAAAATATGAACCCTAATACAAGGATCATAGTCATCGACAACGTCGAAGAACTTGATATGGTGGAAAACCCAAATGTCGACCTAACGACATGGATGGTTAGCGAGCAAGTCAAAGATGCCTCGTTTTCAGGACTCATCAAGAACGCTTTAAGAAACAATCCAGATTACATAGTCGTAGCAGAATCCAGAGGGGAAGAAATGCTCGATGGATTAATTAGTGCTATGAGCGGTCATCCGATCATTACAACTATTCACGCTCAAGATATCGCAGCCATGCCTGACCGCATTGCAAGATTAGCTATGTTAGGAAATCAGAGGTTAGGAAAAGATGAGCTTCTTGATGACATATCACATCACCTTAAGTACTACGTCTATGTGGAAAAAGAAATAGGAACGGATGGGGTTGTTAACAGGTTCATAAAAGAAATAGGTCGATTAGATGAGTCGACAGGAAAAATGAACTTAATTTATGAAAGGAGGAAACAACAATGAACACGTTATTGCTTTTTCTCGCTCTTTCCCTATATTTCGGGGCAATTAGTTTTGTAACGACGGATAACATTTTTATAGCTCTGGCAGTTTTCATAATTTTCTTCTTGGTTTTAGCGTTTATGGTGAATCCTCTTACAAAGAGATACTCCACGAAAAAAAGAAAAGGGCATGAGTTATTTCATTTCGTTAATCATTTCATCATTTCTTTGGCGGTAACTTTATCTATTGATCAAGCTTTCAATGATTCGGTCATCGATATTAAAGGCGAATTCAAAGAAGTGGTGGAAAGTATAGACATGATGACAACATCAGATAAGTTAACTTATCTCAAACAGTATTTTGAAAGTGATTTGTATCAAGTTTTCTTATCTATCGTAACGCTATTCCAGGAAGAGGGTGGAGATCTTCTCGAAATGTCATCAACGCTTTTGACAGAAGCTACAAAAAATGAGGAAAAACAAAATGCGATGGAAGGATTGGAGAAGAAGTCAATCATCCAATTCTCATCTATGTGGTTTCTTTCCACTTTAATCCTTGCCTTCTTAAGGTTTGGCTTAGCTAATTTTTATGACACTTTGACTACAAACATTCCATACCTTTTGACGGCTAGCACTTATTTTTTAATAGCAATCGCATCCTTCTATGTTTATGCAAGGGTATTTACAAGAGAAAAACAATCTTTAGAAAGGAAAGAATCATATGGAAAAGAACGAGAAAACGAACCGTCGCTTTAGCGTAAAAATGGTGGAAGCAGGACTAAACCCGAAAAAAGAAATATTCACAATCATATTTGCGGACATTCTTCTTTTAGCTATTGCCATTTATGCCTATTTCTCTACCGGAATGTTAATTGCATCGCTTTCAATAGTCCTTATTACAATAGTGGGTGATTACTATCTCATTGGAAAAGCAGACAGGCTGAATAAGGAAAAAAATGAAAAAATGGAATCCGAATTTGTTCATGTATTTTCCTACTTTAAAGTATTTGTTAACAATGGGAGGCCGGTATATAACGCATTGGAAGACTGTATTAGATATTCCTCCAAGGATATGGCGGATCTTCTTGAAGATCTTCTTCTTAACGTTGATAAAGACAAAACCGTTAAGCCATATTTAGCCTTTTCAGAGCATTTTAAAAGCTTAGAGATAAGACAAGTTATGATAAGTATTTTCAAAATGTCCAATGAAGGGCCTTCTTCTCAATACGCAATGCAATTCGAAAGCGTTTTCGCTTCTTTGTCCGATGAAAAAAGAAAGGCGGAAATCAACAAGTATTCAGGAAGCCTGGATAGTATGAACTTCCTCCCACTTGCCGACAGCGCTTTGACAATCGGTCTAATAATCGTAGCGATAGTTGTAATAATGGGGAGGTTAACTTATGGGATCTAGCCTGGGTTTCTTATTATCTTTATTCTTTTGCGTTCAAATAGTCGCTTACGTTGGCGATATCGCATCTCTTCAATTCATTTATAGCTCCATGGAAAGCGTCGCCACGACAATTGGGCATATGATTGCTATTGACGGCGGCATCACCGCTAGGGCTGAAGAATACGCAAAAGACAAAATATATGCGTTTATTCAGCCTTTAACAAAAGTGTCTCAAATAGGCGAAATATATGAGTTTGTTCTTTATAAAGAATACACCCCAATAATTATTTCTTCTTCAAACATGAAACTCCATATTGAAAGGAGCGTCATGCTTGGATATGTCGATTAGAAAGGAGGTGAATAAATGTCTGAAATTAAAGCTCAGCTTCTCGGTATGACTTTGGTTCTTGCCGCTTTCGGTGCCATTATCGGAATCTTGATTCCAAGCTTCAAAGCTAATGCGGAAAACGTCAATAAGCAAATTACAATCGATGGCAATGGCAGCGTTACTTATAACATGCCAGCAAAAACCTCAGTTACACTTTAGTGTATTGCGGTTATCGATTTGCGCCATTATAATTCATCAAGTGAGGTTTATTTTATGAGCGCAATCCAAATGAATGAAGTTCGCAAACTTTTCTGCGAAAGAACAAATGTCGAAGTAGCTGACGAGAGCAAAGCTCTTAAAGACTTAGGTCTTGATAGCCTTGATATCGTTGAGATGTGTCTTGAATTAGAAGACAAATTCGGTATTGAATTTAGCCCAGATGAATTAGGCGGAATCCAGACCGTTGGCGACCTCTTTGCATCAATCGAGAAAAAATTCTAATCGAACAACAATCATTGAAAGAAAACCGCTAGTTAGTGCTAGCGGTTTTTATTGTATAAACAACGGAAGAATCGATATTCCGATTATCGCTCCAACAATCATTATCCCAGTTATCTTTGCCCCATATTTCATGAATCTTCCAAAAGAGAAGTTAACTCCTTTTTCTTTTAAAATACTCATCCACATTATTCCTGCCAAGGCGCCAATAGGGGAAAGAAGCGCTCCAAGGTTAGAGCCGATAATCGTTGAATATACAGAAACAAGATTACTTCCATCTAGAATTCTTGAAAACATCAAAGACATTGGGATGTTGTTAACCAAATTACACATAATCGTCGAACTTACTAAATAAGAAATTCCCTGCAAAACCCCATTGTTAATGGAACTCATTAAAGATCCTGCTTGCTGGAATAGACCAGTAGAGTCGACTGCCATAATGATTACGAACATCGATACGATAAAAGGCGCCAATGAATAAGGAAGCCTTTTATAAACCATTCTTACTTCGTGCTTTTTTGCTATGAAAGAATAGACAAATAAGATAATTGTTAACGAAGCGGCAAACGCTAAGGTGATTATCCACATCTCGAAATGAAGGAAATTTGATAAAGCAAGGAAGATAATCGTAAGAACAAGATGAATCAACGAAACCCACATAAGGAACGGGTCTTCAATTTTCTTGGTTTCCAAATCAAAATGTTCGATTGGTTTTGATAGTCTTTTTCTAAATAAAAGAAGAAGCGCTCCAATAGAAAAGAGTCCAATAATCAAAGTAGGTATTGCCATCACCTTTACATAATCAACAAAAGTGATTCCGAAAGCGGTGGAAAGATAGATGTTTGTTGGATTTCCTATTTCAAGGAGCATGGAGAACGTGTTACCTGCAACAAACTCCATAACCAAGTATGGGGTTGCGCTGATTTTGCCATGCCTTGCTAAATAAATGATAAAAGGTGTGAAAGTCAAAATAACAATATCATTAGATGTGAAGATTGTTGTTAGTGAGACTAAAACAAACAACGAGAAGAATAAAGCGTATTGAGAATTATGAAACCTTTTGATTGCCCATGAAGATAAGAAGACAAAGAAACCGGATAAATCTAAAGCGATGGACAAGACTGAAATAGAAAGGAACAAAACAAGAATCTTTAACGGATTGATGGGGGTGTCCGTGAATAAAGACTCAAATAATTCAGTCTTGTCGAATAATGGGAAAGCAAGAAATACGATCGCAATAAAGAGGAGAGGCAAATAGAACGTATTAAATTTGAAGTTCTTTACGTGCAGTGTTGGATAGAAGATGGTTAATCCCATCATCCCTAATATTGCCACAATTGATAAAGCGATAATCATATACTTACCAAACAGTTGAGTATTCTAGTCTCATTAAAATGAGAATTAAAGAAAAACCGTGATTTTAGTCTTTCTTTTTTAAAGGTGTTTTGTAGCTTTTTAAGCATAAGAAACAATTGCATCTAGTTTTTATTACTAGTTTCACTTTTTTAGTGTAAAATAAAAGTGTTAACGAGGTATCATAAATGACCAATTACATTCTTAGCTGCTGTTCAACAGCAGACTTAACCCAGGAAAAGTTTGATGAGTTAGATGTTAAATTCTGTCAATTTCACTTCTCAGTCGACGACGTCGAATATCCAGATGATTTAGGAAAATCATATCCATTCGAAAAGTTCTATAACGACATGGAAAAAGGTGCGATGACAAAGACAAGCCAACTTTCCATTGGACAATACACCGACTATTTCGAACAGTTCCTTTCCCAAGGAAAAGATATTCTTCACTGCACGTTATCAAGTGGTTTAAGCGGAACAATTCAATCTGCTACAATCGCCGCTAACGCTCTTAAAGAAAAATATCCTGAAAGAAAGATCATCATCATTGACTCTCTTGCGGCATCGTCAGGCTTTGGTTTATTCATGGCCATGCTTTCTAAAAAGAGAGCGGAAGGGGCAAACATCGAAGAATGCGCCAAATATGCTGAAGAAATTAAACTCAACGTCAATCACTGGTTCTTCTCAACCGATTTAAAATATTACGTTAGAGGCGGAAGAATCTCTAAGGCCAGTGGATTTATTGGAAGCATCCTTCATATCTGTCCTCTCCTTAACGTCAGCAATGAAGGACGTTTAATCCCAAGAGAAAAAATCATTTCGGAAAAGAAGGTCCAGAAAGTCATCGTTGATAGAATGATTCAAAACGCTGATGGCGGAAAAGACTATGATGGCATCTGCTATATTTCTCATTCAAATTGCCCAAATTTTGTCGAAGGTGTCTTAAAACACATCGAAAACAACTTTCCAAATCTCAAAGGTAAAGTTGAAGTGTTCTCAATCGGTACGACAATCGGCGCTCATACTGGTCCAGGAACAGTTGCCTTATTCTTCATGGGTAAGCAAAGATAAGAACAAAAAAAGAAAAAGCAGCGGGTTCAACCTGCTGCTTTTGCTTTAGATTGCATTGACTTTGCCAGTAAATATGTTGACGTCACCAATTGTGACAAGAAACCCAAACGCTCTGGTTACTTCTAATGTTTCGTATACCTGTCGATTAGTTACTAAGCCTGCTCCTGCATACATTTCTGTAGCAGCGGCACCGACAATGCCTTTGGCATCAACAATAAGTTTTGCCTGGTGATCTATCGCGATGACAGGAACCGTGTTTTCTTTTATAGAAAGAGAATCTAAATACCATCTGTTCTCAATTCCAATTGATTCTTTGACTGCGTCAAGTATTTGACCACTATAATCGGCTTCGAATTCTGGGAATATGCAATTGGTGTGATAATCTTCCTTTAATTCGCGGTCGGTTGTTATGTATCTGGTGTTTCTAGCGGTTTCGATGTTTTCTTTTGTCATGATTTCATCTAACCTAACGCCTTCATTTGGAACCATGAATGTCAATTTAACATAGTTATAAGTGTTAATATAGAATTGCTTATAGGTTGGGAAATTGGCAACTCTTCCATCACAATAGAATCCTTTAAGAAGCTTGGTTGTTTTGATCGTTCCATTCGCATTAAAGAAATCATAAGTTGTTTCTGTTTCCGACAATTCCCAATTAGGGTCTAAGTACCACGAATCTTTTAGATAAAGAACGTTCATAATAACGAACTGAACGCTGTCGTCGATTTGTATGGTTGGGTTGATTAAACCGTTGGTGTTTGCGGAAATGTATGCGCTTATAGCTGCTTCGGCAGCGGCTGAATCAGTAAAGCCAAAAGTTGTGGCGGCAAAGTATGATGCCAAATTATTCACACATTCCTGACTGTACTGAGCGTTATTTCTTATCCAGATTGAATTGCAGACGTCTAAGACATAATCGCAATAAGAATTAGATGGTGAGACCAACTTTATAAGTTTGATCATGTTTGTTCTCATGTCTTCGATGGTCATGTCTAATTTGTTAAGGATCAGCGCTCTGACATCGTCTCCAGAACATTCTGTAAGCATGGTAACGACAGAAATGATAGAGAAGAAAGAAACACATGTGTTGGTTTCGCTTCCTCTAAGAAGCTTCTCAATAATTTCGCTTCCAAAAACGTGAAGCTTATTTGTGAATGCAATGAAACTAGGTTGGTTACGGAAAGCGTAGCCGTTTGGGAAAGTGACTTCATTTATAGAAACGCCATTTTTTAATACGTTAACTCCGTTTCCTAAATATTCGTCGATTTTTGTTCCGCTATTGAGTCCCTCGCTTAATACACCTACGGTTGATTCGCTCCAATGTTCTACTGATGGCTCACCCAAAGTCTGACTCGATTCTTTATTTAAAGAAGTAGCAGCAGAATCTTGGGCTTCGCTTGGATCTGCCTCAACACGGGTGTCTTGTTTGCATCCCGTAAGAACAAAAGAGGCAGATAAGGCTAACAATAATTGTTTTTTATTCATAAGTCTTCCTCCTTGTTATTCCGTAAGTTTAGGAGTGAATAGATATATGTCAATAATTAATTTAATTATATATGTATTGCGGATAAACGCTTTATGGAAGATATAAAAAACCCGCTCACAATGAGCGGGAATTTTACTAGATGGTGACCTGTACGGGATTCGAACCCATGAATGCATGCGTGAAAGGCATGTGAGTTAAGCCGCTTCTCCAACAGGCCACGGCTTGGCGCCTTCTAGAGGACTTGAACCTCCGACATCCTGATTAACAGTCAGGCGCTCTAACCAACTGAGCTAAGAAGGCATTACGCTCAAGAGCGCTTGATTATGATAATAAAGTGGATTTGTTTTTGCAACAAGGAATAAGCATTTTTTCAATGTTTTTTCGTATAGTAAATAAATTGATGCTCATTTCTCTTTTACAAAGAGTTTATAATCTTTCACATGGGACATCCATTTAAGCATTTTTGTATAATTCTCAAACATCGTCACCAGGTAATCAGGAATGGTTCGCATCTTGGTATTTTTTGGCATTGCCTGAAACACGATCTTAGCAAATTCTCTCCGGTCGAGTTTAATAACGCCTCTCGTTATTTTATCGGAACGCATTCCCCAGTCTATGAAGAGCGTCTTTCAAACGGTTATTTTTCAAAGCAGTGCCAGCACCATACAAAGAGAAACAAACACCATTGGGAATATTGGACTGACTTCATTAAAGGAAGAATAGTGGCAAAAAATATGCCATACAAATATGCATTAGAATTTGTCGCGGACACATTAAGCGCATCAAAGACATATGATCCAAAAAACTTCAAAAGCGATACGACGCTTCACTATTTTGAAGCCCATTCGAAAGTCTATTACATGACCGACACTACAAAGGAATTTATTCACTGGTGTCTAGCGGAATATGCTGAAAACGGATGGAAAAATCTAAAAAAGAAAAATACCAAGAAACGTTATAAAGAAATCGAGGAAAAACATCCTAAGACAAAGGTTTTCGAGGCTCTTCAAATCTTCGAAAACTTGCCTCTTCTAAAAGAAGGGTTATAATCTAGACCTATGGCAATTAGAAATAAAACCTTAATAATCGGAACAGGAAGACTTGGAACCGGTCTTGCTAATAGAGCCAGCAACGAAGGAAAAGATGTCATCGTCATTGATCCATCTTCATCGGCGTTCTTCCGTTTAGACGACACTTTCTCCGGGTTCAAAGTTACCGGAGATGCTACAGACATGTATACACTTGAGCATAACTGTGATGTCAAAAGAGCAGAGGAAGTTATCATCGTCACGGGCGATGACAACGTTAATCTTTTCTTAGCCCATGTTTGTTCAGTCGTTTATGGTGTCCCAAAAATTTTCGTCCGTTTTAATGACCCAGATAGAAGCGACCTTATCGAAGGTCTTGCTAACGTTAAAGCTGTTTATCCATTTGAGCTTTCTTTAAACAAGATTGACGAAATGGAAGATGAGGAGGGCAGATAATCATGAATATCGTTATCGCAAACGGTGATTCCGCAGCAGCCTACATCATCGATATGTTCAACACCAAAGAAAATGACCTCACCGTCATTAATAGTTCCGCAGAGATTGCAAAGACTCTTATGGAACGTAAACACATTGCCGTCACTGTTGGCGACCCTTGGGTCAATAACGTTCTTGAAGCCGCAGAAATCTACGATGCAGATTTATTTGTCTCGCTTTCTGAAAAAGACACCGATAATTTTGCGGCCTGCATGCTTGCAAAAAGAACATTCCACGTAAAAAGATGCATCTGCGTTGTCAACGACCCTTCGAACGTTGACCTCTATAAGAAACTTGGCCTTGATAGTTGCATTTCCGCAACCTATCTTCTTGCCAAAAACATCAAAAACGAATCTAACGCAGAATCC
Source organism: Bacilli bacterium (assembly GCA_045598525.1). Classification (GTDB taxonomy): domain Bacteria; phylum Bacillota_I; class Bacilli_A; order RFN20; family CAG-826; genus UBA4951. The sequence goes on from JAZLMH010000035.1 coordinate 22,454, forward strand.
CTCATCAAATCGCTTTCTCTCGATAATGAGAAGATTGTCATGATCGAGGCGACCATTTCAGAAAAACATTTCATTTGTGATCAAGCCATCAAAAACATCGGCTTCCCAAAAATCGCATCCATTGCTTATATCGTTCGTAACTACAACTTCTTAATCCCTCATGGTGAAGTTGTTCTTAAGCCATCTGACACCCTTATGGTCGCTTGTGCTAAGGAGAACGAGAAGAAAGTTCTTGAATATCTTAAGAAACAAAAAGAAAGAGTTGCTGAGCAAAAAACCGAGGGAAACAACAAGTAAAGGTGAAGTATGCAGAAGCCTGCTAAAGGATTTCGATTAATATTTGGCTATCTTGGCCTCTTTACGATCTTCGAAAGTGTTCTCACTCTCGTTCCTTTAATCATGCTCGCTTTCTATCCTCAGGAATGGCAATCAATGCTCGACTTCATAATTCCTGCAGTTGTTAGCGGCGGCATTGGGTTTGGCTTATATCAAGGCCTTATTGCTAAAAGAGAGAAAGGAAGGCTTGGAACAGGGGAAGACGCTGTCCTTTTAGTGCTTCTTTGGATTTCCGCCATTTTAATCGGCGCTCTTCCATTCTTCCTCACTCAGTTCCCACTCTTAAACTTCGGAAATACGGAGATTAATTTAGGGATGACTTTTTCTGAATCGTTCTTTGAAGCGACCTCAGGTTTCAACACAACGGGTTTATCCCTTCTTCCAGAAAAGGCTTTCCTTGATGGAACAATCAGCTCACCAAACGGAATTGACTCATGTTCAACATATGGATTTGCACATATGTTCTTATTCCATCGCGCTTTCATGCAGTATATCGGTGGCGTCGGTTTGGTGCTCATCGTCACATCGGTCATTAGCTCAAAAAATAACTTCAAGCTCTATTTCGCTGAAGGGCATAATGATCAGATCGTTCCTAACCTCGCTAAAAGCGCTAAGTTAATCTTTGCTGTCTATTCAGGCTGGGTTTTATTTGGAACCATAGCTTTCTGGCTAACAGGAATGCCTCCATTTGAGGCAATCTGCCATTCTATGGCATGTTTAGCAACTGGTGGTTTCTCAACAAGAGCGTCATCAATCTATTGGTATTCGCTCAATATGCCTTTAGGACAGGTAAGCAATCTTGTTTATTCAGTTAACAATGCTATAGGCATTGAAATTGTTTCATGCATTCTCATGATTGCAGGCGCTACAAATTTCTTGCTCCACACATTCTTCATCAGAGGACGTTGGAAAGACTTCTTTGGCGATATCGAAATGAAGGCAATGGCCTATCTTCTTTTGATTGGCACAGTGCTTTGCACACTCTCTTGCTTAACTTACTATGATGGAGGCGTTGGAAACTTAGATTTCCTTACTTCCTTAAGATATGGCGCATATTTTACTGTAACAACCTTGACCACAAGCGGATTCACAAACTTCCCACACATGCTGATGATGGGCCCTGTCTGTGTTTTTGTTGGCTGGATCTTAATCACAATCGGCGGATGTATGGGTTCAACGGCAGGCGGTCTTAAACTTTTCCGTGTATCTGTCTTAACAAAGGAATTTGGTTGGGGCCTCAAATACAAAGACAAATCAACCCGTACACTGAATCCTCATACGGTTAGACGTTTAGGTGAAGTGAAAGAAGTGGAAGAAAGCCAAGTCTCTGAAGCAAGAAACTACCTTGTTCTTGTCGCAATCTTCTTTACCCTTGGAGTTTTAGCGATTTCATTCTTGCCAGCTCCTTCAGATATGCATAACGCCGATTGGTTTGAAAGAGGCTTCTGGGAATTCATGAACGCTTTCACATCAGAAGGCATCAATCACCTTGATTACATGGCCTATAAAATAGCAGAGCCTCTTGCTTATCCGGTCTTAACTTGGATCATGGTATTTGGCATGTTCTTCGGCCGTCTTGAAATCTTACCAGTCATTTTTGCTGGAAAACGTTTGATGGCAGACCCAATCATTACTTGGAGAAAGAATAAGAAGAAAGCGAAAGCATTTAACTAATATCTTGCTTCATCTTATGGTTGGGGTTTATAATAACGCTCGCCTAATAAGGCAAATAGGGGCTTAGTTCATCGGCAGAATAATAGTCTCCAAAACTACTGAGGAGGGTTCGATTCCTTCAGCCCCTGCCAAATAATAACTAACGGTTCTAGTGTGAGCCGTTTTTTATTTTTGCTTTAGTGCATTAAAAAAAGATGAATTTCGCGTGCAAAAACGCGGTATTTTTTTGAAAAGAACGCCAAAATCATTAATTGATGCTAAGTATCAATATAGTGCGCAAACGAAGGTGGCAAGCTCTTAGATAAAACAATTTTAAATAAATTGTTGGTCTCCAATTGAGTCTCTTCGCCATTATGCTAGAATAATTTTAATTATTCCTTCCAAGAGAGGTGTTTTTATGAAATCAAGTGCTCAATTAAAGAAAAGCAGACTCAACATAATCATAAAAAACATAATCACTTTTAGCTTGCTTGCTATTGGTGTTTTAGTTTTATGTGGTTTCCTTGCTGTTATCCAAAACGTCAGCGCGGAAAGAACTCAAAAGAGAAGTTCCGAAAGAATTCTTGATGAGGTTTCCATCACTTTAAGAGATAACGATGAAACAGTTAATGCAATTTTCGACGAATATAACAAAATCAACCAAACAACTTTAAGCACTCTTGGAAAATACGTTGAATACATTGACGTCATGGGGCCTCTTTCAAACGCCGCTTCTATGACGGAACAAGAATTATCAGATGCTATCGTTGAGACAACTGGCGAGCTTAAAAATATTTGTAACAATATCTCGGTTGAAGGAATCCTCATCGTAAAAGAAAACGGTGAAGTAGTTCTTGGAAGCGATGTTTCTTTTATGAATCAAAACATTTCTTCATTAAACGAAAATGACAGTCTTCTTAAATATGCCGTTAACCAAGAAGGGGAAGAAACCAAAAACGGTACATTTTACGTTGAAGATGGAGAAACACATTATTCCCCGGTCTTTATGGATTACCAAGGTACAGGCGTATACATCTATTCAACATATTTCGGAGAACAAAACGGGGAGAAATACTTCCTCTTAACATACGCTAGATCAGCAATCATCGACGCTGAATTAAGCGGTCTTAAAAATATTGGTTCCGTCTTAGATAGTTTCACAGTCGGCAAAAACGGTTTCTTATTCTCCGTTGACACACAAACAGGCACATTCAATTATTTCGATGATGGACATAATGTCTTAACAGGCGAGCAGTATTCCGAATACGGCATGACAAGCGCAGCCGCAAAAGGCCAGTATGCAGGCTATCAAACAATCAAAGGGACAACTTACTACTGCGTTGCAAAAGACTTCAAATCAAGCACGTATGGCGAATTCACCGTTATCGCAGCGGTTGTCAGCCAAGAAGAAATCTTGATGAAAAACGTTCTAACCATCATCTTCTCGATGATCGCGTTCATCATGGTTGCGGCAATCACATCTAGCTATGGCCTAATCTTAAGAAGAGACATCGCTAACCACATCCTTTCAGTCGAAGAAAAACATAGAGGCGAACTCAAAGAAGAGACAGCAGACGGATTGCATAAATTCACAGACGAAGAAATCGACGAAAGAACAAAAATCTATATCGAAACCCAAATCGAAAGCGGAAAAGACAAGAAACTTAAGAGAAGAAATATCGGCGTTAGAAACGCTAAAGGAAAACAGAACTACTTCTCATCATATGTCTTTGGGAGAATGTCAGCGGTCATCGTTGTTGGCTTAATCGCCATCTTCTTCATCTCGTTCTTCTCTCAGACTCTTCTTGGTTTAAATGACGCAACATCAGTCTCAACCAGAAGCCTTAACGATATTGTTCTTACCCTTGAATCGAACACAGAAAACACAAGCACCATCCAAAACTATGTTGATAATGAGTTCCTTTCTAAGGCAAGACTCATCTCCTATATGTTAGAAGAGACTCCAGAAGTCATTTCACTTAACGCAGGGGAAGACAATATCCATAGAGTCATAGAAAAAGACGAAAACGGAAAGAACATCCCTCTCTTCCACGAGGATTATCCAACCGCTCCTAGATATGCAGTCTCCAACTCTCCAACGCTTAAAGAATTTGCAGACAATAATGGCATCAAAGCAATCTACGTTTACGCCGATGATGGTAAAGTCATGGCTACAAGCACAGATCTTTGGTATTTCGAAATCTCCAAAAACAAAGAAGACCAATCATACCCATTCAACGACATCCTCGATGACAAAGTCGATTATTACATTCAGGAAGAAAGAGAAGGGGAAATCACCGGTGAAATGGATAAATACATCGGTACAGAATTCTTCTATTACACCTATTTAGACACAACAAATAACGTCGTCTTAGCAAGCAAAACAGACTACGAATCATTCAAAGCTGGAACCTGGACAGAAGGCGACATAATGAAACACAGATCGATGATTCAAATCGGCGTAGACCAGTCTTCAATCAGAGGATTATATGGCACGACAGAAATGTCATATGTCTTAAGCAACATGCACGTTTATGGCGATAAGTCATTCTTCATCACCTTCGACGCTTCAGAAGATCATATCTGCACATATTCACCATATGAAGCAATGATTGGAAAGAAAGCCGCATCTTTAGGCATTTCCGAGAGCGTCTTCATGATGAACGGCACATATAACGGCTTCCAGAAACTTAACGGCGAAGAATATTATCAGACCGTTGTCTTAATGGGGGATTATTACATCGCAACCGCAATCCCTACAGCAAGCATCTACGAAGCAAGAAATTCAATTTCTTGGTATACCCTCTTATTTAGTGGCGTGTTTATCATCTTGTCTTCCACATTCTTCACAGTTTCAAGCGATAAAGCAGATAAGGATTACTGCAATACCATCAGATACAAGGAAGCAGGTCATGAAGAAGGCAAAGATGCATTCGTCTTAGCAGCACCTTCAGGCAAAAAGAGAAAGACAACATCCGCGATTTCTAGATTTTCTAGAACCGTTTGGTCAAAGAAGACCCCAGAAGAAAAACTCTCCGTCTTGCTTATGGGCTATATGACAATCGCATCAATCTTGATTCTCGTCTCACTAATCGTTGCGTTAACAAACCCAAATCAAGACTCAATCTTCAAGTACATCTTCTCTGGCGTTTGGGAGAAAGGATTCAATATCTTTGCTATAACCGAGTCCTTGATGATCATGATCATCCTTATTACCGTCACAAGACTTGCTCAGGCTGCGGTCAGATCATTCTGTGGCACGCTTGGTGCTAGAATCGAAACAACCGGTAACCTTATTGTCTCCGTCCTTAGATATGGCGGGGTCATAGGTGGCTTGTTCTACTGTTTATACTTATTCGGTTTCAATACCGGTTCGCTCCTAGCTTCAGCAGGCATCTTATCCATCGTCATTGGTCTTGGTGCTCAATCCTTAATCAGCGACATCATCGCCGGTATCTTCATTGTCTTCGAAGGCGAATTCCAAGTTGGCGATATCGTCACAATTGGCGGTTTCAGAGGAACCGTTCTCGAAATCGGCTTACGTACGACCAAGATCGAAGACACCGCAAGAAACATCAAAATCTTCAATAACTCCTCGATCTCCGGTGTCGTCAACATGACAAAAGAGGCTTCGTTCGCCGCTATAGATGTCTCTATCGAATATGGCGAATCCATTGAAAGAGTCGAAAAAGTACTTAAAGATGAATTCCCAAAGATCAAGAAGAGACTTCCAGAAATCATGGATGGCCCATTCTACAAGGGTGTCAGCGAACTTGGCGAAAGCGGTGTTGTTCTTAAGATCGTCGCCCAGTGTACTGAAAAGAACAGACTTCAACTCGCTCGCGACCTCAATAGAGAAATCTTTATCCTCTTTGGTAAGAATAACATCAACATCCCATTCCCACAGGTCACGATGTCTTATTTAGAAGAAGATTCAAAGAAAGCTACGCTTTCTGAGAAAAAGGCCTCTAAAGAATTCTTGGATGAGCAAAAGGAACTAGGCGTAAATGCTGAAGTTAGCGAAAACAACATCGGAAAATAAGGAGGATAGACAATGAGCAAAAAACCAATCAAAATCTTCTGCGACACATGTTCTGATTTAACGGAAGACGTTAGAAAAGAACGTGATATTGTCTCTATTGACTTCACTATTTTCTATAGGGGCAAAGAGATCAGCGGAGACCCATGGAAAGAAGTTTCTCCAAAGGAACTTTATGATGGCATGAGAGGTGGAGAAAGAGCCTTCACCCTTCCTGCAACTGAATACGAAATCAAAACCAAGTTCAAAAAATACATGAATGATTTTGACATCATCTATGTCGCGGCTTGTGAAAAGCAATCAAGAACAATCACAAAAGCCAAAAGAATTGCCTCGTTATTGATGAAAGAAAACGAAGACGTGAGAATTGAAATCATCGATTCTTTAAATGCGTCAGTCGGTCAAATGATGGTCACTCTTAAGGCTTGCGATTTACGTGACGAGGGGAAAACTGTCGATGAGATTGTCGAAGAGACAAACAAGTGTAGAAACAACGTTCTTCAGTTTGCGACCGTTGAGAACCTCATATACCTTTCAAAAGCAAACAAAATCAACGCTAGAAGCGCAATGTTAGGAAATATGCTTGGCATTAAGCCAATCCTTATCTCTGATGCCGATGGTAGACAAACAAGCCTTGGTTCGGTAAAAGGAAGAGCAAACAGCATAAACGCTGTCATCGACAAATTTATGGAAAATGTCGAAAACCCAGAAAAACAAGATATCTACATCATCCATGGAGATGATGAGAAAACCACTTCAGAAATGAGAGAAACACTCTTGCAAAAAGGCCTTGTTTGCAAGGAAATCCATTTATTCAATGTCGGTCCTGTAGTCGGAATCACGACCGGACCAGGCATGGTAGGAATTTTTGGATTTGGCAAAGAAGTCACATTTAGAGGTGAATAATCGTGGTTAACCCTCTTCTCACTTTGTTTCTTCCTTCCCTTTTCTCACTAAGCGTTGCCTTAAATTCGCCAATAGAGGAAGCGTCTTCTTCAAAAGAAGAAACAGTAGAAACAAAAACAAATGACAATGACTTAGACCCTACGGCCGTCACATTAACGACAGCAGGTCTTCTTACTGTTGGAGGAGCAGGCTCAATCATCGTCTATAACAATAACAAAAACAGAAAAGAAAACGTCCCATCCAAAGAAATCAGAGCAGAGGATAGAGATGATCAATAACGCATAAAAAAGGAGAAAATTATGATCAACTTACCAAAAATGAAAATCGGTATTGTCGCAGTGTCTCGCGACTGCTTCCCTGAGAGTTTATCCGCTAACAGAAGAAAAGCCCTCGTAGAAGCCTATAAAGAAGCTTATGACGCTTCTGACATCTATGAATGCCCAATCACAATCGTCGAAAGCGAAATCCATATGAAACAAGCTCTTGCCGACATCAAAGAGCATGGATGCAACGCTTTATGCGTTTATTTAGGAAACTTCGGCCCTGAAATCGCCGAAACCATGCTTGCTCAGCAGTTTGACGGCCCTGTGATGTTTTGCGCAGCCGCAGAAGAAAGAGGAGACAATTTAATCCAAGGCAGAGGCGACGCATATTGTGGTATGCTCAATGCTTCATATAACCTCAAACTTAGAAACGTAAAAGCCTACATTCCAGAATATCCAGTAGGGAATGCAGAATACTGCGCTAAGTTAATCAAGGAATTTGTTCCTATTGCTAGAGCGCTTTATGGCATCAAGAATTTGAAGATCATTTCTTTTGGCCCTCGCCCACAGAACTTCTTTGCTTGCAACGCTCCAATCAAACAGCTCTATAACTTAGGCGTCGAGATTGAAGAGAATTCAGAGCTCGATTTATTTGAGTCATTCAATAAACACGCTGACGATGAAAGAATTGCTTCCGTTGTCAAAGATATGGAAAAAGAACTCGGCGTCGGCAATAAAAAGCCTGAGATTCTTGCCAAATTGGCACAATATGAATTAACTCTCCTTGATTGGGTTGAAGCACATAAAGGAAGCAAAGAATTTGTCGCTATCGCAGGCAAGTGCTGGCCAGCATTCCAAACACAGTTTGGGTTTGTCCCTTGCTTCGTTAACTCAAGATTAACAGGCATGGGCATCCCAGTATCATGCGAAGTTGATATCTATGGCTGTTTATCCGAATTTATTGGAACATGCGTTTCTGAAGACGTCGTTACTTTATTAGACATCAACAATACAGTCCCTGAAGATATGTATCTTAGCGATATTAAAGGCAAGTTCGATTATAAGTTCACAGATACCTTCATGGGCTTCCACTGTGGCAACACATGCAGCAAATTGCTTTGCAAGCCTGAAATGAAATACCAACTCATCATGGCAAGAAGCTTACCGGTTGAAGTTACAAACGGCACTCTTGAAGGAGACATCAAGCCAGGTCAGATCACTTTCTACCGTTTACAGTCAACAAGCGACAATCATTTATTAGCTTATGTCGCAGAAGGTGAAGTATTGCCTGTCGCAACAAGATCATTTGGCAGCATCGGTGTCTTTGCGATCCATGAAATGGGAAGATTCTACCGCCATGTCTTAGTGGAAAATGGATTCCCTCACCATGGTGCGGTTGCCTTTGGCAATTATGGAAAAGCTTTATTTGAAGTTTTCAAATATCTCAATGTCGAAAACATTGGCTATAACAAACCAGAAAGCGACAAATATCCAACAGAAAATCCATTCTCTAAATAAATATATTTAGTTTTAAAAACTAGAATATTAAATGACTAGGACGATGCATCAAAAGGCATCGTCCTTTTCCTTTTTGCTAAAAATGTGTTGCAATAAGGTTGTCGCTTTATTTAATTTAGATGATTTTGTTGAAACAAAGATTAGATTCTTGTAAATTGGGGCAT
>JAZLMH010000036.1:0-10956 GCA_045598525.1 Bacilli bacterium
ATCCATTGCTCTATGATTAATTTGCTACTTTTCTAGAAAACCATTTTTGGAGGAAAAAAATAATGGCAAAACAGAAATTCAATCGTGACCGTGTCCACGTTAACGTTGGTACAGTCGGCCACATCGACCACGGTAAGACAACCCTTACCGCAGCTATCTGCCACGTTCTTAGCTTAGTCGGCAAAGAAACAGGCGGTGCAAAAGGTAATGCTCAAGACGTCGGTTACGGCGGCATTGACAGCACACCAGAAGAAAGAGCTCGTGGTATCACCATCAACTCTGCTCACGAAGAATACGAAACCGAAAAGCGTCACTACGCTCACGTCGACTGCCCAGGGCACGCTGACTACATCAAAAACATGATTACAGGCGCAGCTCAGATGGACGCAGGTATCCTTGTTGTCTCCGCAGCTGACGGCGTTATGCCACAGACCCGTGAACACGTCCTTCTTGCTCGTCAGGTTGGCGTTCCACAGCTTATCGTCTTCTTAAACAAATGTGATATGGTTGACGACCCAGAACTTATCGACCTCGTCGAAATGGACGTCCGCGACCTTCTCAGCAAATACGAATTCCCAGGCGATGACATCCCAGTCGTCCGTGGTTCAGCTCTCAAAGCTTGCGAAACATCAGCAAGCACAGATCCAGCAGCTGCATGCGTCCTCGAACTCCTTAACGTTCTTGACACATACATCCCAGATCCAGCTCGTTCAGATGACAAGCCATTCCTTCTCCCAATCGAAGACGTTATGACAATCTCTGGCCGTGGTACAGTTGTTACCGGCCGTGTCGAACGTGGCCAGATCAAGATCAACGACGAAGCTGAAATCGTTGGTATCAAAGCTACACAGAAAACAGTTGTTACCGGTCTTGAAATGTTCCGTAAACAGCTTGACTACGCAGCAGCAGGTGACAACGTCGGTGCACTTCTCCGTGGTATCACACGTGACCAGGTCGAACGTGGCCAGGTCCTTGCAAAGCCAGGATCAATCGTCCCACACGACAAGTTCTCCGCAACAGTCTACGTCCTCACCAAAGAAGAAGGTGGCCGTCACACAGCATTCTTAAATGGTTACAGACCACAGTTCTTCTTCCGTACCACAGACATCACTGGTTCAATCACACTCCCAGCAGACGTCCAGATGGTTATGCCTGGTGACAACGTTACCTTCACCGTCCAGCTCATCAACCCAATCGCTCTTGAAGCTGGCACAAAGTTCTCCATCCGTGAAGGTGGCAGAACCGTTGGTTCAGGTACAGTTTCCGAAATCCTTCACTAATTTAGTGAGGATCTAAAGATTCAAAACTAGACCTCCGTTTATCGGGGGTCTTTTTTGTGCAAAAGAAAAGGGTTCAATCAGAACCCTTTCTAAATTGTATTTTGCTATTACCAGATAATGATTCTCTTTTCTGGAGCAATATACATCTCGTCAGTTTCCTTAACATCGAAGGCTTTATACCATTCTGGGAAATTTCGAGGCTGCATGTTTGCGCGTAAGACGGCAGGGGAATGGACGTCCGTGCTTAATAAGAGATTGAGATATTCAGGACGGGCTTTGATGCACCATACTCTTGCCCAGTTCTTGAAGTAAGCTTGATAGTCGGCGTTTTCCATATGGCTCATGATTTCAAGAGTGACCGCCATGCCTCCGTTATCTGCAATGTTTTCGCTGACAACGAGCTCGCCATTAACTTTTCCGCCATTGATTTCTATTCCATCAAATTCGGCAATCATGTCTTTGGTTAATTCCTGGAAATGGTTATAGTCATCTTCCGTCCACCAATTATTGAGGTTGCCGTTTTCGTCACATTGGGCGCCATCGTTATCAAAGGCATGGCTAATTTCGTGGCCGATGACTGCACCAATTCCTCCAAGGTTTTCTTCGGGCTTCTGAGAAAGGCTATAGAACGGCTTTTGAAGGATGGCGGCAGGGAAGGTTATGTCGTTGGATGTTGGATCGTAGCAAGCGTTAACAAGATGGCCTGGCATTGCCCATTCATTGTGGTCAACTGGTTTATAGAGCTGCTCTAAGTTGTGATGGCCTCCCTGGTTAGCAATCTTGTGGAGCATTTCATAATATGAAGCCTCTGGATCAACTTCCAATGTGTCATAGAACTTATCCCATTTATCAGGATAGCCCATCTTTATTTTCATGGTGCTCAATTTAAGGATAGCTTTCTCTTTTGTTTCTTCTTTTAAGAAAGTGCTCGCCTTAATTCTAGATTTATATGTCTCAATGATCTTCTTAACCATCTCGACGACGTCTTTTTTGGCCTCTTCGCCGAAATATTTCTCACCGTAATAAATGCCAACGACTTCTGAGAAAGAACCTTCGGCAACGCCAAACGCATGTTTTTCTGTCGATGCAATTTTTGGGTTGCCAGTTATTGCTTGGCGATACATGTTAGCGATTTCACGGAGTTCTTCGGTTAATCTTCCACAACCTCCGATCATGCGTCTTACATAGGCCCATTTTTTGAAGTTATCGAAAATCTCTTCGTTCCAATAATTGCCAAATTCTTTTAAAGCGCGTGGATCAGAGACAATGATTGTCTGAGGCACTTTATCCTTATATATAGAAGTGAGGAATTTCTTAAGGTCGAAATTGACCATTTGCCCATCGACTTCATCAAGAGACATTGGGTTATATGATTTGACATAATCAGCCCATTCGAGTTGGCTCTTAACGTGCTTTGCGATTTCTTTATCGTAGGCAAGAGCGCCTTCGACATAAGCAAGTTGGTCTTCTTTTGATAAATCACCATAAGAAAGGATCTTTAAAGCCATCTCTTTCCAAACTCCTAAGAGCTTGGCAGCTTTTTCATTTCCTTCGGCATAGTAGGTTGTATCTGGAAGGATGATAGAAGGGCCGGTGATGGCAAAAGCGTGCTTCAAGGAATCTTGCATATCAACTTCAACGCCGTAATTAAATGGAAGGGCGAATCCGTCTTCGTCTAATTCGCTGACCCTTTCCATGAAATCATTTAAAGTCTTTACGTCATCAAGAAGATGAAGATGCTTTAGAAGTGGTGTAACGCCATCTTTGTCTCTTCTTGCGGTATCTAAACCCGCTTTATAGATAGTGATGGCTTTCTTCATGTTTTCATTAGGAATTTCTTTCTTTCCTTCCGCCATCTCTTTAAACTCGTTCATCAAGAGCTTCTCTAATTCTAAATCAAGAATGCCGAAGCTTCCGATTGATGAACGGTCGCCTGGAATTTCTGCTTTTTCAATCCAATTTCTGTTGACGAACTGATAGAGATCGTCTTGGATTCTTACTTGTTTCTTTTCATCCATAATAGTCTTTCCTCCGTGCGTGGAATTGTATTAATTTTTGACTCCCTCTATTTCTTATTCAAGAAATATCTTTTATAGTTATCGCGATGAATAAATTTTTAGTAGAGCCACAATCATATAAGCGCATATTCTCATACGCAGTAGATGTCTTATTGACAACGATCATAGGGATTATCATTTTTGCAACTTTGGGACTTAATGTCCTAGATGACGTTTTTGGAGGAAAAGAGGCCGCAAAAAACATCTCGTCATTTGCTATCGATAGCGGCCTGACGTACAGAAAATCAGACAAAGAAGCCTCGCCTTCCATCTTTGTTTATAATGCAGAAGGAACAGAGGACGAGAAAAACGGATACGTTTCAACCCCAAACGGCGAAAAAGGGTATGAAGCATATTTAGATAAAGTTTGGTATTACTACACCGAATTCCTTAATGTCGAAAAGAACCCTGATGAGCGTGTGGTAGGAAGAGAAGGCTATTCTTTAGAAGATTATTATAAGCACGCATATGAGAGAATCTTTGGATTCACAAATGACACATGTGGCGATAACCCATATTTCATATATAAAAGCGAAGCAGGGGTTATAGATTACACCGCAAAGCCTGTATTAAATGAAAATTATCAGCAAAAAGTGGATATTTCAGATGAAACCGCGTTAAATGCCCTTCTTAAATATTTCTATAACGAAGAAAACGGAAATTATTCTGGCCTATATTATGAAGCGCTTCTCAACATGGAAGGATCATATTACACAGAATCATCAGTTCAGACTTATTACTATCAAGAACTTAATAAGCAGACCATGTCTCTTTGGCTTACGAACATGGTATGCTTCGCACCATTTGGACTCGCATTCTTCTTTATCATTCCTCTTTGTTCCAAAAAAGGCCAAACTCTTGGAAAATTAATATTCAAAGTCTCAGTCGTTGACGAACGAGGTTTCTACATGAACTGGACCCAAAGAATCGTCAGGCCTCTTTTAGTTTCTCTCCATTTCGCCTTGCTTCTTATTCCTAATACGATTTTCGGCTTTGGATTATACTTTTTATCCGCCATCTCAAGCTTCATGTTTATGGTCCTTGGGAGAAATAGGCAGAACATCCACGAGAAAGTCAGCCATACCATTGTTGTTGATGACCGTAAATCCGTAGTGTTCAAAAGCATTATTGATAGAGCGGAATATCTCGCCGAGAATGACCTTGATGAGAAAGGGAACCCTAAACTCTTAATAAGCGAAATAGAAGGGCAACCAAAAGTCGTTCTTACAAAGGAAGAATAAAAAAGCCAGGCAATCCTGGCTTTATTTTTTAAGCAACCTTATTTTCCGGCTTTAACCAAAAGATAGATGTCTTTCTTTCTGACATATTTAATCTCATGGTGGCTTTCGAAATTCTTGATGTATGCTCTGATTTCAGCGATATATCTCTTGAAAGTGATATCGGTTAATCCACATTCATCCATGATTTCTGCTTTGATGATAACTTTCTCCGATTCTAATTTGTTATAGATGTAGAGAAGGGTTTGTCCTTTTGTTAAATCGATCATAACTTTATTTCCGTTTCTTGTTTCAATACGAATTATAAACGGGAAAAACAAAAAATCATACAAATAATAGTAAAAATGTAAAAATGTTTTAAAAATCTAAAGATTATCTCGAAGGAAATAACGAATAAATAATTAATAAAAGATAAGTTCTCTTATTAATATTCACTTGAAGCAAAGCAAGTATTGGTATATTATAGCCCTCGCTGGTCCCTTAGCTCAGTTGGTAGAGCAGCTGACTCTTAATCAGCGGGTCGCGGGTTCGAGTCCCTCAGGGATCACCAAATCGGTGAATTGGCTTGACTTGATGTCAGGCCTTTTTTAGTGTCAAATTTGACAGAATATATAAAGGCCATATACTTTTTGTAGGAGAAAACATATGGAAAAAACAAACGCTTCAGAAAAAGTAATAGCAAGATTTGGCATAGCAGGATTGATCCTAAATTTGATTTTTATAGCTGTTTGCCTTCCGTTTTTTAACATAATAGTTTTCATGACTATTCTTTTTCCTGTTTTAGGTTTAATACCTCTTTTGCTTCCTTTTCTCGGTATCACTTTGGGGATATGTGGAATTGCAAATCACTTCGACAAAGCAAATAAAAATAAGAAGACAAGATATTTAGTAATTAATATTATTAATGCCGTCTTACCTATAATCGTAATCGCCACAATCACCATCCTTTTAAGTACAGGTGTAGTGGTTATTAGATTCATGTAAGCATCAGTATCGCATGAGCAAAATTAGTAACACTAAAAATATTTAAAGCTACAGCAAAAACCGCATTGTTTGATTCACTAATGATTGGAGTAGGCATCACCTTATTAATAGCGGCATATTGCATATTCTTATCGTTTGATAATTTTGAACACTGTTCTTTCTTTGCTTGGCCCTATTTTAGTTTTCTTTCTTGCCTTACAATTTAGAATATATTTCTTTAAAACACCATGAGTAGCAAATCTCTTAAGAAACTATTGTTTATCGCATTACGTATCTTTTTAAGTTTGGCGGTTTTAGGGCTAGACATCTTTTTGTTAATAAGGTTTGAGTATATAGGCAATTTACACGCAGTCGATAATCCCCTAGGAATGGTTCCTCTGGTGTTGTTGATTGTTTTTACGACTTCTTCTCTCCTTTTGTTTTGGATCCCAATCAAGAAAGAAAAGATATATTTCCCTATTGTTATGGCCAGTTGGATTATTATTTCTAGCGCCTTATTCCCAAATTCTCTTAGAAATAATTGGTTTTTTGGGAAAGAGATTAAATCCGTTGGTTCTGATGGGGATATTTCGGTTTATGAGCCATTTAAAGAAAACACTAAAGCGGTAAAGTTAGATGAGCCATCAACTTTAACTATAGATAGTGATATGCCAGTAATGGATGGCGCTTTAGCTTTATATCCGGTTTATAGTGCGGTTGCCCAAGCAACATATAACAAGGCCAACTACACCGACGAAGTAAGGTTCACAAACACCATAAGAGGTTTCAATTCTTTGGTTAGCGGAGATGTTGATATCTTTTTTAGCGCTTATCCATCAGAGAAACAAATGGAACACGCCAAAAAAGAAGGCAAAAAATTGGTCTTCACCCCAATTGGAAAAGAAGCTTTTTGCTTCATTGTCCCTAAATCAAATCCAGTAGAAAATCTTTCGACTCAGCAAATAAGAAACATTTATTCAGGAAAAACGTCTATGTGGAACACCCTTGGATGGAAAGAAGGAGGCAAAATGATTAAGTTCCAGCGTCCTGAAGGATCAGGAAGCCAATCAACCCTCCAAAAGATTATGAAAGGTCTTCCAATAGAAGCCCCTCAACCAGCCCCAAACATGGATATAATAGGCACAAATTCATTGATGAAGCAGATGACCGTCGAATATAAAGGGGTGCAGCCTGCTTTAGGTTACTCATATAAATTCTTTGCAACCACGATGAACCCTAATCCTGACACAAAATTTCTAAGCATCAACGGAATAGCCCCAACATCGGAAAACATCATAAATGACAACTATCCATATGTCGCAAAATTCTATGCAATAACGATAGGGGAACCAACTGGAAACACCAAAAAAGTAATTGATTGGATAAAAAGCCCGCAGGGCCAATCGGTAATAAGCAAAACCGGTTACTCTCCTTTCCAGTAGAAACGAGCCTTCATTGCCTATACAATATTAAATATGGAAAAGAAATTAGACACTTACCGCATTAAACGCGCTCTTTCTGCTTTAAAGAAAAAGAACAAGAAATATGTCACTCTCGACATGCTTTCAAAATGGGTTGGGGTCTATCCAGATGTCCTTGCAGATGATCTTGTTTTCTTTGAGCCTCTTGTCCGTATGGATCCTTCCATCAATATGAATGATTTGGTTCCCGCTATTGAAGAGTACTTAGCAGAAGATAAGAAAGAAGAAAGCCAAGAGCCAAAGCCAAAAAGAGTTACCGCAAAGAAGAAAGATCTTCTTGATTACGTTTCCATCGGCGACTTTGTGTATAAGAAAATGGCAGGGGCAGGGGGACTTGTCTCTCCAAGCACATCTCTAAGCGATCAGGATTTGGCGATTCTTGCTAGACTCGTTAAAGAAGAGCAGGCAAGACGCAAAAAAGCCTTAGCAAAGCCAAAAAAGAAGAAAATAACAAAAAAGAAATAATAACCGGCAAAAACCGGTTTTTTCTTTAGCAAAAACGCATTATTTTCGAAAATATTGTCCCTATAAGGGACTGCCAACTTTTAGATTTCCTTTGGTACTTATTAAATAAGTAATTATACTTATTGGGTACACAAAGGAGAGTACCTGTAAAATGTCTGAACAAATCAAAAAGACTTTTAAATCAGTAGACGGCAACACTGCTGCTTCTATTGAAAGCTACTACTTCACCGAAGTAGCCGCTATTTTCCCTATCACTCCTTCATCTCCAATGGCCGAAAACGTTGACGCAATGTCAGCTAAAGGCGAATTAAACTTCTTTGATTCAACAGTCAAAGTCGTCGAGATGCAGAGTGAAGCTGGCGCATCTGGCGCCGTTCACGGAGCCCTTCAGGCTGGTGCATTATCAACAACATACACCGCTTCCCAAGGCTTGCTCCTCATGATCCCAAACCTCTACAAATGGGTTGGTGAGCTTCTCCCAGCTGTCCTTCACGTCTCCGCACGTAGCTTAGCAACAAGAGCTCTTTCAATCTTTGGTGATCACGCTGACATCTATGCATGCCGTCAGACCGGCATGACAATGCTCTGCTCTGGCAGCGTTCAGGAAATCGCTGACTTAGCACCAGTTGCACACTTAACTGCAATTGACGCATCAACCCCAGTCTTACACTTCTTCGATGGTTTCCGTACTTCACACGAAGTCCAGAACGTCGAATTCGTCGACAAGGAAGAATGGAAGAAACTCCTTCCTATGGATAAGGTCGAGGCTTACAAAGCACGCGCTCTTAACCCACACACCCACCCAGTTACACGTGGTGGTGCAGAAAACGATGATATCTACTTCCAAGCTCGTGAAGCTCAGAACACCCACTTTGCTGAAATCCTTCCAGTCGTTGAAAAATACTTAAAAGAAGCTTCCCGTCTTACCGGACGTGAATATGCTCCATTCGTCTACTATGGCGCAAAAGATGCTGAAAAAGTCATCATCGCTATGGGTAGCGTCACCGAAACCGCAAGCGAAGTCGTCGATGCATTAATGGCAAAAGGCGAAAAAGTCGGTCTCGTCAAAGTTCACTTATACCGCCCATTCAGCACCAAGCTTCTCGTTGAAGCAATCCCAGCTTCCGTCAAGAAGATCGCTGTCTTAGACAGAACAAAAGAAGATGGCGCAGAAGGCGAACCTCTCTATCTCGATGTCGTCGCAGCTCTTGCTCAAGAAGGCCGCCACATCGAAAAAGTCATCGGTGGTCGTTATGGCTTATCCTCAAAAGATACACAGCCAAAAGATGTCAAAGCAGTTTATGACTTCCTTGATGCAGAAAAGACCTGGACAGGCTTCACCGTTGGTATCCACGATGATGTCACCCATCTTTCCATCCCAGTTGACAACAGCTTCAACATCGAAAGCGATTGCACAGAATGCTTATTCTACGGTTTAGGTTCCGATGGCACCGTCTCCGCTAATAAGTCATCAGTCAAGATCATTGGTGAAGCAACTGGCAAATATGCACAAGCATACTTCCAGTACGACTCCCGTAAAGCTGGTGGTACAACACGTTCACACCTCCGTTTCGGTAACACACCAATCCGCGCTGAATACTACGTCAAGAACGCAGACTTCATCTCCTGCTCACTTGATACATACATCTTAAAATTCGACATCATCAACAACCTCAAAGTTGGTGGTACATTCCTTCTTAACACAAACATGGATGACGAAGCTCTTGAAAGAGCAATGCCAAACCGCATGAAGCGTCTCCTTGCTGAAAAGAAAGCTAACTTCTACGTTATCGACGCTAACAAATTAGCTGCAGAATGTGGCATGGGCCGTCACACCAACACAACCCTCCAGGCTGCTTTCTTCAAACTTTCACCAGACATCATGTCATATGAAGAAGCTGAAAAGTGGATGAAGAAATTCGCTCAGAAGACCTACGAAAAGAAGGGTATGGATGTTGTCGAAAAGAACTGGAACGCAATTGACGCAGGTACAAAAGGCCTCCGTAAAGTTGCTATCAAAGATGAATGGCTTGCTCTTCCAATCGAAAAAGCAAAACCAGAAGATTCCGGCGACACATACTATGATGAATACATCAGCGTCATCGACCGTCTCGATGGCGACGAACTCCCAACCAGCGAATTCATGAAATATGAACTTCTCGATGGCACAATGAATGAAAACATCACATTCCGTACCAAGAGAGGCATCGCTGATAGAGTCCCACTCTGGAACGCTGCTGACTGTATCGAATGTAACCAGTGTGCATTCGTCTGTCCACACGCAACAATCCGTCCATACCTCATCAACGAGGCTGAACTCGCTGCTGCTCCAGAAATCGTTAAAGAATCAGTCAAACCAGTCATCGGTCTTCCAAAGACTGCTGACCAGTCACTCAAATACCGCTTACAAGTCTCAACCATGAACTGTGTTGGTTGTGGCCTCTGTGTTGCTGAATGTATGGCTAACAAGACCGGCAAGCACGCTCTTACCATGGTCGACGCAAAAGGCCAGTTCGCTCAGCAAGCTGGTGCAGACTATCTCTACTATCACTGCGCTGATAAGGGTGAAATCTTCCCAACAAGCATGGTTAAAGGTGTCAGCTTCCTCCGTCCATACATGGAAGTCTCCGGCGCTTGTGCAGGTTGCGGTGAAGCACCATACTACCGCTTACTCTCCCAACTCTTTGGTAAGGACATGCTCGTTGCTAACGCTACAGGCTGCTCTTCCATCTACTGTGGCTCAACCCCACTTACCCCATTCGTCAAAGACGAAAATGGCGAAGGTGTTGCTTGGGCTAACTCACTCTTCGAAGACAACGCAGAATACGGCTTCGGTATGAGAATCGCTGCTGATTACCAAATCAACCAGGTTATCCGTATCTTAAAGAAAGCTGTTGCTTGCGAATGTGCTGAAGAAGAACTCAAAGACCTCGCTGCTAAATATATCGCTGCTCTCGAAGGCAAAGATCGTAAGACACAGCGTGCTCTTGTTAACGATCTTAAGAAGGCTGTTGACGCTTCCAAGTGCGAAGATGTCAAAGAACTCCAGAAATACTACCGTGACCTCATCGACAAGTCATGCTGGATCATCGGTGGTGACGGATGGGCTTTCGATATCGGTTACGGCGGTCTCGACCACGTTATCGCAAATGAAGCAGACGTTAACATCCTCGTTCTCGATACAGAAGTCTATTCCAACACAGGTGGTCAGGCTTCCAAATCATCACAGACAGGTTCTATCAACAAATTCACCGCATCTGGTAAGAAAGAAGCTAAAAAGAACCTTGCTCTCATCGCTATGTCCTATGGACATGTCTATGTCGCACAGATCGCTCTTGGCGCTAACCCAATGAAAGCTATCCAGGCTCTCAAAGACGCAGAATCATACAACGGTCCATCCCTTGTTATCTGCTACTGCCCATGCGCTGAACAGCACATCAAAGGTGGTCTTATCAACTCCATCAGCGAAGAA
>JAZLMH010000037.1:0-39391 GCA_045598525.1 Bacilli bacterium
CTGTCTTAAGTGAGTTGAGCTTAGCGCCACCATCATTGTGGGTTTCTTCGTACTTGTCATAGTAATGACGAACAAGAACTTCATAGATCTTGTCAAATTCAGTGCTTAAAGAACTACTGTACGATTGATAGTTCTGAAGCAGGTCTTCGGCAGTATAGCTGGTGCGGATACCGTTGGCGTCTGTATAGGTCAATATGGCGCCATCTTTACTTGCGTTAACTCTAGAACAGCCGGTAAGGGCCATTATAGAGGTTGCAAGCGCAACCAGGCCGAGAGCACATTTCGTTTTCTTCATAAGCGTGGACTCGTTCCTCCTTGCACAAACGATGCTAGATAAGTCTATTCTCTTAAGAGAATTGGTGCAACACCCAATTTTCGACTATTTAACGATTATTTCAAAAAACCGTTCAAAAACGGCATTTTCTCAAGAAAAAGCAACAATATTTATCGCTTTAATTGAAGCAAACCTCAAAGGGCTTTAGAATAAACACGCCTTTTAGGAGGTTGCTATGGGAAAGTTAGTTATTAAAGATTTGCGCGTCTCAGTCAAAGGAACTTCTATCCTTCGTGGATTAAATTTGGAAGTTAATGAAGGCGAGACCGTTGCGCTCCTTGGTCCAAACGGACATGGTAAGAGCACGCTTTTTGGAGCCATCATGGGCGATCCAAAATACACTATCGATAGTGGTTCGATTGAATTTGATGGACAAGATGTCCTTTCACTTTCGCCAGATAAACGCAGTCAATTAGGTCTTTTCTTAGCAATGCAATATCCTTCGGAAATCCCAGGCTTAAACAGCTCAGATTTCTATAAAGCCGCAATGAATGCCCACCGTGAAAAACCATTGGCGTTATTCCAGTATTACCGTCTTCTTGAAGCGGCATATAAAGATGTTGGCATCCCGTTTGAAATGAACACCCGTAATCTCAACGAAGGTTTCTCTGGCGGCGAAAAGAAGCGCAACGAAATTCTTCAAATGCGTTTGCTCCAACCAAAAATTGGAATGTTAGATGAAATTGACTCAGGCCTCGACGTTGATGCCATCAATGTTGTCGCTGAAGTCTTAAGAAAAGAACACGAAAGAGGAGCTGGGTTACTCATAATTTCCCACTATGCTCGTATTCTTGATCTCGTCAAACCAACAAGAGCAGTTATTCTTTTGAATGGCCGCATTGTTGTTGATGGTGACGCATCATTAATCAAGAAAGTTGATACCGAGGGTTACGAATGGATCAAGACAGAACTCGGTATTGAAACAAAGAAAGAAATAAACGCACCAATGAGCCAGGTCTCCATTGGCGCTTGCGCAACAAGAGAAGCAACAAAAAATGAGAAGTGAGAATAAGTTGGTTTACATAGATAACCTGCCAGAGACTCTTGAATTAGTTGTTCCTGAAGATGGCCTTTTGACGCTCAGCGTCGCATCTTTTAACGAGCTTAAAGATTCAAAAATCTCGGTGAAGGTATATAAAAATGCAACTTTTGAAGGCTTTATGGCTGATTTCTCAAACCTCAAAGGAAAGATCGATTTGAATGTCGAGCTTATGGAAGAAGGAGCTGAATGCAATTGGCATCTTTCTTCAATGAGCACATCTGACTCGAAAAAAGAATTCAACACATCCGTAATTCATCACGCTGCTCATACAAATGCATCAATGAATAACTACGGTATTGCCCGTGATGAAAGCAGAATCATTTTCAAAGGTGTCAGCACTATAGAAAAGGGTTCAGTCAAAACAATCACAAAGCAAGTTGCAAAGATTATTGTCTTTGATCCAAATAGCGACGGTGTTGCATCCCCGTCTTTAGTTATTGATGACAATGATACAAGCGCATCACACGCAGCAGTTGTTGGCCGTCTTAACGAACAACATCTTTATTATTTACAGAGTCGTGGTATCTCATTAAGTGAGGCAAAACGACTCATTGCCTTAGGTTACTTAAAGCCAATTGAGGCGGGATTTGCTGATGAAAATGTGAGAAATCAGATCGATTCTGCAATAGAAGGAGCATTCTAAGCATGGATTTCAAAGCGATTAGAAATGACTTCCCAATGCTTAGGAATGGCATTGAAATGCAGGGTAAGCCGCTTGTCTGGTTAGATAATTCTTCAACAACATTCAAGCCTGACTGTGTTTTAAATGCGGTCACAGAGTATTACACCAATATCACGTCTAATTCACACCGTGGAGACTATGACCTTTGTTACAACATGGACATGAAAGTCCTTTCTGCTAGAAAAACTATGGCGCAGTTACTTCACTGCGATCCAACCGAAGTCGCTTTCACGTCTGGAACAACGATGTCTCTTAACCTTGTAGCCTTTGGCTACGGTGCAAAATATCTTAAAGAAGGAGACGAGATCCTTCTCACCGAAGCTGAACATGCATCAAACGTTCTTCCTTGGTATAAAGTTGCTGAAATGACAGGCGCGGTTATTAAGTTTATCCCTCTTACAAAAGAAGGGAGACTTACACCAGAAAATCTTGAGAACACCATATCTAATAAAACAAAAATCGTTTCTGTAGCTCAAGTTACAAATGTTCTTGGATACTTAACACCAATCAAGGAATTAGCAGAAGTTGCCCATAAGTATGGAGCGATAATTGTTGTTGATGGAGCTCAATCAGTTCCACACATGGCTATCGATGTTAAAAACATGGATTGTGATTTCTTTGCAATGAGTGGTCATAAGATGTGTGGTCCAACTGGCGTCGGTGTCCTCTATGGCAAATTCGAATTGCTCCAGAAAACTGATCCATTTATGACGGGCGGAGGAATGAACGCCAAATTCAATATGTGCGGCGAGGTTTCTTATCTCGAAGCACCTGTTAAGTTTGAAGCAGGGACACTTAATCTTGAAGGCATTATCGGTCTCGAAGCAGCGGCCAAATACCTTATGAATATTGGTCTCGATAATATCCGCGCTCGCGAAGAAGAACTTAAAAAGTATGCGGTTGAACAATTAGAAAAGACCGGGAACGCTATTATTTATAACAAAGATTCAGAAGCAGGAATCGTCACATTCAACATCAAAGACGTATTTGCCCAAGATGGTGCGACATTCCTAAATAGCAAAGGCATTGCATGCCGTTCTGGAAATCACTGCGCAAAGATTCTCAATGACTTCCTTGGAACGCCAGCAACCATTCGCGCCAGCTTTTATTTCTATACAACAAAGGAAGAGATTGACGCTTTAGTTGAAGCAGTCAAACACGGAAAGGAGTTCTTAGATGCCTATTTCATTTGAAATCACACCACAGATGATGCGTGAGATCATCATGGATCACTATTCAAATCCACGACACAAAGGAAGCCCTTCTGGAGAAGAATACAAAAAACTTCATTCAAGCGCAGAAAACTGCATTGACGACATTGATGTTTTCGTTAAAGTCGAAGGCGATAAAGTCGTAGACGCTATGTGGGAGGGCGTTGCTTGTACAATCAGCACAGCCTCAACCGATATTGTTTGCGACCAGGCAATTGGCAAAAATCACAAAGACGCTCTTTACATGATTGAGCAATATTTAAACATGCTTGATGAAAAGCCATATGATGACAGCGTTCTTGATGAGGCAATTGTATTTATGAACACTCATAACCAAGCTTCGAGAATCCACTGTGCAACCATGGGTTGGACAGCGATGAAAGACTTGCTTGAAGAAGATGAGAAGAAAGGAAACTAAGATGGCAGACACCGAGTTCCTTGATGAAAATTATAAGTACGACTTTAAGACAGACGCCAAAACCGTTTTTACAACCG
The DNA here is from genome assembly GCA_045598525.1 of Bacilli bacterium. GTDB lineage: Bacteria > Bacillota_I > Bacilli_A > RFN20 > CAG-826 > UBA4951. The sequence goes on from JAZLMH010000037.1 coordinate 3,765, forward strand.
GCAAAGGCATCAATGAAGATGTTGTTAGAGCTATTTCAAAAATAAAAGAAGAGCCTGAATGGATGCTTGAATATCGTCTCAAAGCTCTTAAGACTTTTGAGAAATACCCTCTTCCTGGCTATGGCCCAGATCTTAATTTCCTTGAGTTTGATTCCTATAACTACTACACAAGAGTATCCAACAGCGAAGCAACTTCCTGGGAAGACGTTCCAGAAGCAGTCAAAAACACATTCGATAAACTTGGCATTCCAGAAGCCGAGCAAAAATATTTAAGTGGTGCAACGACTCAATTCGAATCAGAAGTTGTTTATCACAATATGCTTGAGGAAGCAGAAAAGAAAGGCGTCGTTTTCCTTTCTACTGACATGGGTCTTAAGCTATACCCAGAATTATTTAAAAAATACTTTGGCTCGGTTGTCCCAATTGGCGACAACAAATTTGCCGCCCTCAATGGAGCGGTTTGGAGTGGTGGATCTTTTATCTACGTTCCAAAAGGAGTCAAACTCGATAAACCTCTTCAATCTTATTTCCGCATCAATAACGAAAAGAGCGGTCAGTTTGAAAGAAGCTTAATCATTTGTGATGAAGGTAGCTCCATCAATTATGTTGAAGGATGCACAGCTCCAATCTATAGCAAAGAATCATTACACGCTGCAGTTGTTGAAATCGTCGTTCTTAAAGGCGCTAGATGCCGTTACACAACAGTCCAGAACTGGTCTAATAACATTGTTAACTTGGTCACCCAGCGCGCACTTGTTGAAGAAGACGGTCTTATGGAATGGGTTGATGGTAACATCGGCTCTCTCCGTAACATGAAGTATCCTGCCTGTATCCTCAAAGGAGACGGCGCAAAAGGAACAGTCATCTCTATTGCTGTCGGAGGAAGAAATCAGTTCCAAGATAATGGTGCAAGAATGATCCATTATGGCAAGAACACATCATCGACAATCATTTCTAAATCGATCTGCTCACATGGAGGCGTAGCTAATTACCGTGGCACAGTTCGTATGATGCCAGGAGCAGAAAACGCTCATTCACACGTTGAATGCGATACTCTCATTCTTGATGGAGAATCACGTTCAGACACATACCCAAAGAATGAGATCATGAACGCAACTTCTTATATCGAGCATGAAGCTACAGTTTCAAAGATCAACGAAGAGCAACTCTTCTATCTTATGAGCCGTGGCATTAGTGAAGAAGACGCAACAAACATGATCGTCATGGGCTTTATCGAACCATTCTCAAAAGAGCTCCCAATGGAATACGCAATCGAGCTCAATCGTCTCATTAAATTAGACATGTCTGATTCAGTTGGTTAGGGATTTGCTGTGGATTTTGATGTAATTGTCGTTGGCGGAGGACACGCCGGAGTAGAAGCGGCTTGTGCTGCAGCGCACCTTGGAATGCGCACTCTTTTGTGCACTCTCAACAAGAAGATGATTGCTAACACTCCATGTAATCCTCATATCGGCGGATCCGCTAAAGGCATCGTCGTTAGAGAGATCGATGCTTTAGGTGGAATGATGGGTTTATTCGCAGACCATCACCCACTTCAAATCAAAATGCTTAATACCGGTAAAGGCCCAGGTGTCCAATGCCTACGAGCGCAAGTCGATAAATATGGTTATCCAGCATATGTTCAGTCTGTGTTGGACACAATTGATAATCTTTCAATAAAAGAATGCCAAGTTACCGAGCTCATATATGACGAAAGCGAAGTTACCGGCGTTATTACAAAAGATGGAGAACGTATATCAGGAAAAGCAGTTATTTTAACTACTGGCACCTATATGGAAAGTACCATCATCTCCGGGACTATCGTTAAAGAAGAAGGACCAGATGGAGAAGACGCTTCTCACGGTTTATCTGCTTGTCTCCAAAAGATGGGAGTGGAAATTTTCCGATTAAAAACTGGAACCCCTCCACGTATTAAGAAGAGCACAATTAATTTCTCTAACGCTTCAATCCAGCCAGGCATGGATGGAGAGCTCGCCTTCTCATATTTAACTAACGAATTCACGCCTTTAGATAAGCAGCTTCCTTGCTATTTAATCTATACATCAAACGACACAATTAAACTCATCCAGGATCACTTGAACGAATCTGCTGTCTTTAACGGCGTTATCACAGGCATCGGTCCTCGTTACTGCCCATCAATTGAATCAAAGGTAGTACGTTTTGCTGACAAAGAACGCCACCAGTTATTCTTAGAACCTGAAACAGAGAACGGGGAATCAATTTATCTTCAGGGGTTCAGCACTGGTTTCCCTCACGAATTACAAGAGAAGCTTGTTCATACGCTTCCAGGTTTAGAAAAAGCAGAAATCCTTAAATATGCCTATCAAATTGAATACGACGCAATCGCTTCATTCCAATTTGATTCAACATTAAAAATCAAGAAATACGACGGCTTATATATTGCTGGTCAGATTTGTGGAACTTCAGGGTATGAAGAGGCGGCTGCCCTTGGTCTTATGGCAGGCATCAATGCCGTGAGAGCAATCAAAGGAGAAACTCCATTTGTCCTTGGACGCGATGAATCATATATCGGTGTTATGATTGATGACTTAACAACCAAAGGCGTTGATGAGCCGTATCGTTTAATGTCTTCGCGTGCTGAATATCGTTTGCTTCTTAGACATGACAACGCTGATGAGCGTTTGACAGAAAAAGGATATGGAATCGGCCTTGCCTCCGAAGAACGCATTGAGAAATACCGTACCAAAGTCAGAAGAATCGCTGAAGCACTACAAATCCTCAAAGATACAATCGTAAGCGATAAAGAAGGCCTTAAGAATTATCTTTTAGCTAACAACTACACCGATACCGATATCGGACATAGAGGATTTGAGCTCTTAAAGCGCCCAGGTCTCCATCTTAGAGAGATAATGAGCTATATGCCTGAGATGGAAAACTACATGGACTTTGATGATGCAACCGCATTATCTCTTGAGACTAAAGTCAAATATGAAGGCTACATCACTCAAGAAAATAAAGACGCTGCTAGCAACAGAAAATTAGAAAACATTAAGATGCCTGTTGGAGAAGACTATAGATCCTGGGATGGGCTTAGGCTTGAAGCAAGAGAGAAACTTATGAAAGTTAACCCTGCGACTATAGGGCAGGCCTCACGCATTCCAGGGGTGAACCCAGCGGACATTTCTATTATCATTTTGACTATGAAGAAGAGAGGGCTTTTATGACCTACGAAGAGATGGCTGAACTTTTGAGAAACCGCGGTCTTGAACTCAATGAGAAAACTATTGAGCGTTTTAAGATTTATGCCGCGACCCTCAAAGAATGGAATGAGAAAATGAATCTCACCGCTATTACAGACGAGCCTGAAATAGTTGAAAAGCATTTTTATGATTGCCTTCTTCCGACTGACCACGACTTGCTTGATGATCGCTTAGTCTGTGATCTTGGAACAGGAGCAGGATTCCCAGGCATGGTTTGGGCAATCGCTTATCCTAAATCTGTTGTTACCTTAGTAGATGCAACAGGTAAAAAATGCCAGTTCCTTAATGAAGTTGTCAGCAAACTTAATTTAACAAATGTCATTGTAATCAACTCTCGCGGAGAAGATATGAAGAGCCGTGAGCATTTTGATATTGTCACAGCTCGTGCTGTCGCGCCTTTAAACATCCTTCTTGAAGTCTGCGTTCCTCTTGTCAAAGAAAAGGGATTGATGATCGCTATGAAGGGCGCCAAAGCTCAAGAAGAGCTCGAAAAGTCGAGAAATGCAATTCAACGCCTTTCTTTAAAAGTTATCAAAATGGAAGAAGCATCCCTTCCTGAAGAAGAATCAAAGCGTTATAACATCTTCTTCAAGAAAGAACAAAAAACTCCTAATAAATACCCACGTACTTGGGGAGAAATTCAGAAAAAGCCTTTATAACGTGGCACATAATCAAAGATAATTGAATTATGGGAAAAATAATTAGCGTCGCAAATCAAAAGGGCGGGGTTGGAAAAACTACAACCGCAATTAACCTTTCAGCAGCTTTAGGCAGCTATGGCAAAAGCGTTCTTTTAATTGATTTCGATTCTCAAGGCAACTCAACTAGGGGTCTTGGCATTGATCACACGACTCTTCCTTTGACTATTTATGATGTCTGTACAAAAGAGGCTGACATTAATTCTGTTATTCGTCCAACGAGCAGCAAGAATGTTGATTGTGCTCCTAGTAACCTGCGTTTAGCAAATCTAGAAGCTTATCTTCAGTCTCATGCCGTTAGAAATCCTTTCTCGGTTCTTGCGGAAGCTTTAGCAAACCTAAAATACAATTACGATTACATTGTTATCGATTGTCCTCCATCTTTGGGCATCCTTAGTCTTAATGCTTTAGTCGTATCGACTAATGTCATCGTTCCGGTGCAGTGCGAATTCTTTGCCATGGAAGCGGTGGCAGCGATGTTAAACATCATTAACCGCGTTCAGAAAAACTATAATCCAAGTTTAAAGATCGAAGGGTTCCTTATGACCATGTATGAATCAAAGACTTCAATGAGCAATGAAATCGTTGGCCAGATCAGAAGCCTCTTTGACGAAAACACATTCGTAACAATGATTCCTCGAAACGTTTCGATTCCTGAATCTAGCGCTCATGGACAATCCGTCATCGATTATCGTCCATCATCATCTGGGGCAGCGGCTTATTTGGCTCTTGCCCGTGAGGTTCTTAAGCATGAGTAATGAGAATGTTTCTAACTTAAGCGAGCTCATAGAAAGGTTCTCTCAAGATGACGTTATCCTTCAAATGGAGAAGGAATATCAAAACGTCGCAGCCATTAACATTCCACTCAATAAAATCGACGATAATTCGTTTGTTAACAAAGTCGTATTTACTAAAAAAATAGTCAATTTGCTGGGAAAATCTCTTGCAGAAAAAGGTTTTTTCAATCCTCTAGTTGTCCGTCCAAAAGATGATAGATATGAGTTAATTCTCGGAAGAAAGAGATATTTCGGAGCGCAAAAAGCAGGTTTCGAAGAGGTGCCTGTCATCATAAAAAACGTCGGCGACGAAGAAACGCTGTTAATGCTCTTGGCAGATACTCGTGACGAGCGAGAAGGGAACAAGGTTGAGATGGCCTACATTTATAATGCGCTCGTGAAGAAGTTTAATTATTCGCAAGCCACTTTAGGAAACCTTTCTCACCAATCAAGAAGCCAGGTCACAAACACAATGAGGCTTCTTTCCCTTCCTGACAAAGTACTAAAAGAAGTTGTTATGGGTGCTCTTTCTTATGGGCATGCTAGAGCACTTCTTTCATTAGAACCAGCAGAGATTTTAGGTGCTGTTCAGGCGATACATGATAAGAAACTTTCTGTTAGAGAAACAGAAGCCATGGTCAATCGCTATCACTATAAAGATAAAGATTATGAGCAAGAGATTGCTTTAATAACAAAAAGTGAATCGCAAGACGTAAAAGTTAAACCAACGTCAGTTACGTTTGAATTCGCTACGGTCGAAGAAAAAGAAGAATTCATAAAAAAGTTCTTAAGTGATTGATTTATTCCCCAATAGGTATACGATAGTAGTGCTTCAGGGCGACAAGTAAGTCGACTGGCGGTAAAGCCCGCGAGTGGAGGATATCTCTGCATGAACTGGTGTGATTCCAGTGCCAACGGTAAAGTCCGGATACAAGAAGCTGTCATTATTTTAGCTAAGTAATGACTGTAGCCCCCTGATGCCATTATTAGGAGGTTTTTTTATTTATGACCAAAGACCAAATCAGCTGGATTGTTCTTGGCGCAACCTTAATAGTGGCTATCGCCTTTGTTCTTATCTATTCACGATTTGTGAAGAAGGCAAATTTCTCATGGATAAGATTCATTGCACGTGTAGCTATATTCAGTGCGTTATCAACAATTCTTTACATCGTTAAGGTGTTCGAAGTTCATCTTCCATTCTTGCCACCGTTCTTGGCGCTTCACTTTGATGAGATCCCTGCATTCATCGCAGGCTATGCCTATGGCCCATATGCGGCATTGATTGTTATCCTTGTTAAGACAATCATCAAATTACCATTCACCAGCACCCTTGCTGTTGGCGAGCTTGCAGACTTCCTTTTCTCCTGCACATTTGTTCTTCCAGCAACATTTGTTTATAAGAAGATCAGAAATCTCAAAGGTGTCTTCATTGGGCTTGGCATCTCCATCGTTCTTCAGGTTGTTGTCGCAATGGTTATGAACGTCTATGCAATCCTTCCATTCTATATTCAGGTTATGGGTATGACTGAAGAGATGATTTTAGGTATGTGTCAGAAAGCCAATCCAAGTATCACAAATATTGATTGGTCATATGCGTTCTTGGCTGTTTTGCCTCTCAACCTCATCAAAGACGCGATTGTTATCGCTGTCACATTCGTTATCTATAGAGGCGTTCACAAAACTCTTCGTTGGGAAACAGAAGAATCTAAAGAACAGGCAATCTAATTCAACTCAAGGAACAAAAAAAGGATGGCGATTTGCCATCCTTTTAATTTGTTATCGCTTATTCAGCTTCGAGAGCAGCAACTGGGCAGCTTGCGACGACTTCGTCAGCAGCATCATCTTCCATTTCGGCGATGACTTCGCACTTTGATTCATCATCAAATGCTAATGCCTCTGGATGCATACCGATGCAAAGACCGCAACCGATGCAACCTTCTTTGTTGACTTTGATTTTTTTCATTGGGATTGACTCCTTTAGTGTATGGCCTAATTGTATATTGTGAGTCCGTAAAGTCAACACATAAAAAGGCCGGCAATCGAATTAATTGTTATAAACAATTGTTTTTTGTGTTTGTTGATTTTAAAGAAAAAGCACTAATGGTGTTTCTTAAGAACCCTTTCAATAGTAAAATATTGAAGGCCATTATGAAAACCAGGATGAAGAAGTGGGCCAGATATAGGGCCCAGATCAGAAAAACACCAGAAGACAAATTCCCAAAAAGGAAGGATTTTGCCCAAATGGCGTCTTCATCTGATATGGCCACAATCAAACAAGCAACCGCAGCAGAAGGAACAATCACCGGCAAAAAGTACACGTACTATGAAGAGTATGCTAGACGCAAACGCAATGCGCTTATCGCTAAGTTATCAGTAGCAGCTGTTGTAGTTATTGCGTTTGTTATTGTTTGGTTTGTTTGGGTAGCGAGGTAACAGCATGAAAGATTTTATCACCGTAGCAATTGATGGACCTGCAGCCGCAGGCAAAAGCACAATCGCCAAAAAAGTCGCAAAGATTTTAAATTACACATACCTTGACACTGGAGCTATGTACCGTGCTGTCACTTATGCAGTTGAGAAAGCGGGTCTTGATCCAGAAAACGAAGAACAGTCGGTCAAGGTCCTTCCTGGTCTCACCATCGACCTCAAGGAAGATGGAACAGTTCTTTGCAATGGAGAGGATGTTACTAAAGTCATTCGTGAACCAGTGGTTTCAAGTAAAGTTAGCTACATCGCTGCAATGAAGCCAATCCGTTTAGCTCTTGTTGATATGCAACGCATCTTAGCAGCATCCAAAAACGTCATCTTAGATGGCCGTGATATTGGCACATATGTTTTACCAAACGCAGACGTTAAGATCTTCCAGACAGCATCCGTCGAATGTAGAGCAAAACGTCGCTATATTGAAAATCTCGAAAAGGGCATCAATACAACCCTCGAAGAGATTGAAGAATCAGTTAGAAAACGTGATTATATTGATTCTCATCGTGATTTCGCTCCTCTTAGAGAAGCCGAAGATGCTATCCATCTCGATACATCTGATATGGATATTGATCAGTCTGTTGAGGCGGTCTTAAAAATCATCGCAGAGAAAACAGGAATCGAGGTTCCATGTCATTAGGCGTAGTTGCATTAGTAGGTGCTCCATCAGCAGGAAAGAGCACAATATTTAACCGAATCGTCGGTGAACGTAAGTCGATTGTTGAGCCAACTCCAGGCGTAACTCGCGACCGAATCTATGGCAAAGGTGTTTGGCTAACCAAAGAGTTTACAGTCATCGATACTGGCGGTCTCACGTCTTTTAACGTTCCTTTCCAAGATCTTATCAAGGCACAAGCAGAAGTGGCTATTCAGGAAGCGGATTTAATTTGTTTTGTTGTCGATGGCAACAAAGGCTTAACCGCAGACGACAAATATATCGCAAGGATGCTCAGAATGAGCAAAAAGCCAGTTGTCCTTGTTGTAAACAAGATCGATAACATTCTTGAGTTTGGCAACACAGGTGAATTCTACGCCCTTGGTCTTGGCGATCCTGTGGCTGTTTCCGGCGTCCATGGTATTGGTATTGGCGATCTTCTTGATAGCATCGTCAAACAACTTCCGGAAAAAGAAATCCCTAACTACGGAGACGCAATCACATTCTGTTTGATTGGGCGTCCTAACGTTGGTAAATCAAGCCTTTCGAACCGCTTATTAGCAAGCGAAAGAACGCTTGTTTCAAATATTGCAGGAACAACACGAGATTCTATCGACACTCCGTTTGAAAGAGATGGACAGAACTATGTTGTTATTGATACAGCAGGTTTAGTGAAACGCGGAAAAATCTTTGAAGCGATTGATAAATATGCAGCTCTTAGAGCTCTTGCTTCGATTGAAAGAAGCGAGATCGTATTACTTCTTATTAACGCAGAAGAAGGAATTATCGAACAAGATAAGCACGTTGTTGGTTATGCCGTTGAGGCCCATAAAGCAATCGTCGTAATCGTTAATAAATGGGATGAAGGAAAGAAAAAAGGCTTAACAAAAGAAGAGTTCACAAAAGAGATTCGCAAGCAGTTTAAGTTCCTTGAGTACGCCCCAATTCTTTTCACGAGCGCTAAATCAGGTCTTGGATGCCAAGATATCCTTCCAAAGATTCTCGATGTCCATGAGGCTTTCAACCGCCGTATTCCTACAGCTGTTTTAAACAATATTATTCGCGACGCTCAGGATCTCAATCCAGCTCCAGAATTCAACCATGCCAGATTAAAAATCAGCTTTGCAAATCAAAGTGCAGTTTGCCCTCCGACATTTGTCTTTTTCTGCAACCAGCCAAAATCCGCGCACTTCTCATACACGAGATATTTAGAAAACCAAATCAGGGCGGCGTTTGACTTTGACGGAACCCCAGTAAACATCATTTACAGAGCGAAAAAATAAAAAATTGTATTAGAAGCAACTAAAAAAACAAAATATAGACGCCACGCGTGTTTTAAGGCGAAAATGGCCAAAAAACTTCGATGGCGTCTTGTTTTTACTTTTAGACACCTATGAAAGCCCTTACATAACTAGTATTGAATACGAGGAAAATTCGATGGCGTCTATTCTTTTTTGTTCTTTACATACTTTTTTTCTAGTGTTAAATTTTTTGTGTCAATTTAGCATAAGGAGGAATTTCCCAATGAACAAAGCTGAATTAGTCGAAGCAATTGCTGAAAGAGCAGAACTCTCAAAGAGAGATGCAGAAGCTGCAGTTGATGCAGTTCTCGAAGTCGTTATCGGCGCTGTCGTAAAAGGCGAAGAAGTTAAACTTTCTGGTTTCGGTATCTTCTCAAAGAAATCCCGTGCAGAACGTGAAGGCACAAACCCATCCAACCAGGAAAAGATCAAGATCCCAGCATCAAACACTGTTGCATTCAAGGTCTCTAAAGCCTTCAAAGAAAAACTCAACTAAGTTTGTCTTTAGGAAATTAAGATGGTCTACGGGCCATCTTTTTTCTTTAGAAAAGGAAATAGTGCGATACAATATCAAGTATGACAATTGAGGCGTTTGATTATCTTAAAACAATTTTTAATAGTCACGGCTTCCGCCTGTATGTAGTAGGAGGGACTGTTAGAGATTATTTATTAGGCCTTCCATTAACGGATTTAGATTTTGTTACAGACGCCACACCAGAAGACGAAGAGAAGTTCCTTCCTGAAGCTAATTACACTTTTAAAAAGTACGGAGCAATTAGATTTCCATTTGAAGGAAAACATATAGATATCACTACCCTCCGCGAAGAAGGGCAGTATAATGACTCTCGCCACCCTTCGTCGGTTAAGTTTGTGAAAGACCCTAAACTTGATTATGTAAGACGCGATTTTACGGTAAACGCCTTATACCTTGACGAGGAATATGAAGTATTAGACTTTGTGAGCGGGCAAGAAGACCTAAAGAAGAAAGTAATACGTTTTATTGGGGATCCGATGAAACGCATTGAAGAAGACCCATTAAGGATCTGCAGGGCAGAGAGATTCGCTTCAGTGTTAGGCTTCGAAATTGAAGAAAATACTAAAAAATCTCTTGCAGAAATGCGTTATTTGCTAGAAAAGATGAATCCCGAAAAATTAAAAGAAGAACAAAGGAAAGGATGGAAAGGAACATTATGAAAAATCCATATATGAATGCGGTGGACTTCCGTTACGTCCTCCTCGATTGCTATAAAAAAGTTGGCCTCACCGAAGAAGAGATGGTCACGGTTTTGATGATTGACCACCTTATTGAACAAGGCAACTCTTTCATCAATAGCGACATGCTCTCATTGAAGATGAACCTTACACCAAGCGAGATCGATAAGATCATGACTGATTTGGTTAAAAAGAATTACATTACTTACGATACGGTTAAAGGAAAACTAACCGTTTCAATCAATAACCTCAAAGAGAAAGCTTATGATTCTTTCAAGGAAATGATGGACCGTGAGCAAACAAAGATAACCGATAAAGGAAGAGAAGAAGCCTTAAGCGAACTTTATTCATTCTATGAAGGCCGTCTTAATAGGACTTTAACTCCGCTTGAATCGAGCACATTAAATGAATGGCTTGATGCCAGGTATTCAGTCGATGAAATCAAAAACGCTCTTTTAGACACCCTTAGGACAGGGAAGAAATCCATAAGGGCAGTCAAGAATACCCTCAAGAACGCTAGAAAAGAAAAAGACATTCTCAAGGAAGGAAGCTCGGCAGTGAGCGACAACTGGGACAAAGACATAGAAGAGACTATTGCGATTGCAAAAGATCTTTGGGGCAAGTAATGATAAGTAAAAAAACCCAAGACGTGTTGTCTTATTTGCATAAAGATTTTGTGAACGCCTTTGCTGGATTGAATTTTGATAACGACTATCAATGTCTTGTAGCCATTATTTTGTCTGCACAAACAACAGATAAAAGTGTAAACCGAATCAGTCCAAACCTTTTTAGCCATTTCCCAGATTTTGAAGCCTTAGGAAACGCAAAGATTGAGGATATTGAAAAAGACATAAAGACAATCGGGCTATACCATAACAAAGCCAAAAGCATTAAGAACCTTGGTGAGGTTATGACCAAAGAGTATGGTGGCATTATTCCAGAAGATAGGAAAACACTGACAAGCCTTCCTGGAGTTGGCATCAAAACAGCCGGAGTGTTCCTTTTAGAAAGAAGGGGACTACAAGTAATTCCGGTAGATACCCATGTTAGAAGAATCTCAATTCGTCTTGGATTTGCAAAAGATGGTGATGATTTTGTAACTATAGAAAAGAAATTAGAAAAAGCGTTCCCTCTAGAGGAACACGCTTTTGTACATCATTCGATTATTGCTTTCGGAAGAAACAAATGTTTTGCCCAAAACCCTGATTGCGTAGGCTGCCCGTTACAGGGTTATTGCTCATTTTTTAAAAGCTCATCAACTAAAGGCAAGAAATCTAAACGTGGATGATATCCTTCTTTGATTAATAATCCGTGCTCTTGAATTTCACTTACCGGAATAGACATGCGAGGTTTTTCTCTATAAAACTTGCAGATATATTTGGCGTCTAGTAAATAGACTTCGCGGAGTGGATCAATTGAAATAATAAAGAAAGCTAGACCGCCTTGCTTCATAACCGCTTCAAGATGGTCTACTTGCTGAGGGGCGATGTTACTTAGTGGGAAAGATGTTTTCGATTTGGTTCCTTTGGCTTCAAAGTCTAAATAACGACCTTTATATACGCCGTTGTAGTCGGTTGTTGATTGTGTTTCGAAATATGCCTGAGTGATAATCGCGCCTTTTGAATAATCAACTTTGACGATGTTAATAGGAGTAGGCCTTTTATAAATGATGGCCATCCCTTTTTCTCTATAGTAAAGGCATGAATCGTTAAGCTCATTTTCAAGCACCATGCCACGGTTTGCAGCACTTAAAATATGACGTTTCTCGCCTTTTTTTGTGCTTGGTCTCTTTTTTGTGGCTGTGCTTGCCTTTGGAGGAATAACTCCAGCAGGATACTTAATTGCCATTATTCAAATGTTTCTCCAACCATGATTTCCCATTGTTCAGGCGAAACCGTCTCTCCTTCGGTAAGTTTCTTTATCATTTTCGCAACTGGCTGAGGTGCGTGGTGGTAGTGGGTAAGAGCTTTTTTGTATTCGTCTTTTAAAATGTCAGGCCTATTGAGAACCGCCTTATAAAGCAATAAAAGGTTATATGCATCATTGACTGCGTCGTGCGCCTTTCCTTCAAACTTGACATCAAAGGCTTTGAGATAATTGGCAAGCGAAAGAGGATTGCCATTCATATCTTGGACATATGGTGCTAAGAAAGCGCTGAAGTCCAAGTTGTTACGGTTAATCTGTTTGGTGAAAATTTCACTAGCAAAGCCTTTGCTCTCTTCAAAGCTTCTGTTAAAGATAACAAGGTCATGGTTTCCAAAAGTGACGAACAAACAGTCTTCCCACCATTTGCCAACGTACTTGCGGAATTCTTTTAGAACGTCAGGATAAGGCTTTCCTTCCTTCTGAAGGAGCTTCTCGTTGATGCCTGTCATATTCTCAACGAAGTGCCCAATAGGGTGATGAGCCAAAACGTAGCGCTTAAAAGGTTTGGCTACTTTTTTGATATAGCCATTCTCATCAAGTGTGGTTAAATATGCACCGATTTCAATCATTTCATGGCTGTATCCGGTGCCTTCAAGGTCTACGAATACTAAACAGCGTTTGTTACGGAGCTTTCGGTCAAGAATTTTCATGAAGAAATAATAACACTAAATACCTATCAATAGGCATTTAAAAAACACTGACTTTTTAGCCAGCGTCTTAATTAATGGCGATGATGTCTGTGAACGTGTTTTTGTTCGTCGTCTTCATCATCGTGTTTAGCGAATGGTGCAACCGCCCCATGATAGACAGGAATGGCTAAGAAGATAACCCATAACGGGTGCCATAACCCAAGATAGAAACCAAGAGGGATGTAGACAGCTACCGCAAGAAGAGCAATAGCAAATTTTTCAGGGTTTTTGTGACAAATTGCGCTAAGAATTGAATCAACAATCATTGGAACAAGGAACACGACCCATAATGCAGCCCATCCTAATTTTACATACGTTCCAAGGAGAATGTATGAAACTATTGCTGCGCCCATGAGAACACCAAACGTAATAGATTTAGCGATCTTCCATCCGCGTGGTTCGTTATCAAGTTCTTCTTTCTTAACCTCTTTTCCATCTTTATATGCGTGAATGCCTTTTTTGTTGATGATGACCTCTTCGCAGTTTTCACTATCAACAAGATGAATTCCGTCCATTGAAGATATGCTCTCTTCCTTTTCTTTTACGTTGCGTGCAATGTCTTCAACTGACTGCTCTGTGTCAAGAAGAGCATCAAGTGAAACTCCATATAACTTGGCAAGGCAAATTAAATTATCTGTATCAGGCGATGCCTCTGCACGTTCCCATTTAGATACTGCCTGTCTTGATAAGCCTAACTTATCTGCCAATTCTTCTTGCGATAAGCCCATCTTCTTTCTGAGCTCAACGAGTCTGTTTGCGATTTCAATATTCATAGTTTTGTCCTCCGACGCCAATAAGATTATCTAGTAGCGTGGTTGCGTACTACCAAGTCTGGTTTGCAGTTACGCAACTTTTGGTTGCAAAAGCCAAAATATGCGTAATTTGCAGTAGATTTTGAAAGCAGAAGAATTATAAAACATTTTGTACAAATCTTCCAAACAGGTTGTAATTTTCTTATTCTCTGTTATTGAATACGAATGAATTCTTAAATATAATTTAAGCACGATGGAAAAGAATGTTAAGTTAACAATCGACGAAATTTATAATCGCCAATTTGAAAAAGATGTCAAAGGTTATAACCCTGATGAGGTTGATGCCTTCTTAGACATGATCATCCAAGACTATGGCGCTTACGAAAAGCTCTTAGCGGAAAAAGAGAAGATCATTCATGACCTTGATCAACGTGTTAACTCAAACACTGGAAACTCCACGGCCTTACTAAGAAGGCTTGCTGAACAAGACCAAAGGATTAAAGAATTGGAAGTTGAAAATGCTTCATTCAAAAACAGATTTGGAAACATCAAACCTGGAGAAGAAGTTAATTCTGAGAATCTTGAACTCATTCAGAAGATTCATAGGTACGAAGACTTTATCCATCAGATGGGATATAACCCAGAAACCCTCAAGCTGAGGAACAAATAAAAACTATTCCGACCCAGGCGACTACTAGGCAACTAGAGGAAAGTCCATGCTCGCACGCCCTGTGATGGGCGTAGTGATTGCGCTAGGCCAATAAATAAGCCTAGGCACGTAGGAGTACGTGACGGCGGATGAACATCTCACGTAGATGGGATTCCTTAAAGTGCCACAGAGACGAGCTTGCTAGCGATGGCAAGATGAAACGTTGGTAAACCCCACAAGCGAGAAACCCAAATTTGGTAGGGGAAGAAGAAGGAGAGAACCGAATCAAATTCTTCCAGAGTAATCTGAGATTAATTATCGCCCTCGACAGAACATGGCTTATCGGGTCGGAAACTCACTAAACAAAGAAAGAGAGACACAAATGAACTTACCTACAAAGTTAACAGTTGCAAGAATTGCTCTAGCCATTCTCCTGCTAGTTGGACTTTTCGTTTGTGATGGCCTTTTCGATGCCGGAATCCTTTCTGTTCCAATGCTTGGGCCAGTTAATCTTATTTACCTTATTGCACTAGTTGTGTTTGCCGTCGCATCTTTGACTGACATGCTTGATGGTTATCTTGCAAGAAAAAACAACCAAGTTACTGATTTAGGAAAATTCCTTGATCCAGTCGCTGACAAGATTCTTGTTAACTCAGTTCTAATTTACCTTGCTCTTCCTCATTTTGGCTCCAACCAGGCTGTCATACCTCTCTTCTGTGTAATCCTTATGATTGCAAGAGACTTAATTATTGATGCGTTTAGATTAAGCGCAGCTACCAAAGGAGCGGTTTTAGCCGCAAACGTATTTGGTAAACTGAAAACCATCTTCCAAATGATTGCTATCCCTATGGTCCTTCTTAACAGCTGGCCATTCGCATATTTTGATGCAAATTGGGGTTACTTCCGTATTTGTAACATTGCAATTTACATCGCTACAGCAATGTCTCTCTTATCGTTAATTATTTACCTTGCCCAGAACTGGCACATCCTGAAAGAAGACAAGAAAAATGATTAATTTAGAGAACGCGCAGAAATTAGTGGAACTCCTTACCAAAAAAGGGTTGACTCTAGGTTCTGTCGAATCGCTTACCGGTGGTCTCTTCTCCTCGACCGTTTGCGGCGTTCCAGGCGCCAGCAAAACATTTAAAGGAGGATTAGTGACATACTCAGCAAGCGAGAAAGTCGCGCTTCTAGGAATCGATCCAAAAGTAATCGATGATTATGGAGTAGTTTCAAAAGAGGTTGCGAAAGAAATGGCTACTAAAGGCCAAAAAAGACTCGACGTCGATATCTGTGTTTCGTTCACGGGTAACGCTGGTCCTACAAGAGAACCTGGTGATGCTCCAGTAGGAAGAGTCGAAATGTGTTTAGTCATCAATGAAAATGCGATTGGCTTAACAAAAGATTTCAATCTACCTCGTAATTTATTACGAGAAGCATGCGTTGATGCAATGATTGAAGAAATTCTTAAAAATTTTTAGAAAAAAATCGAATTTGCTCTCTATAAGTAAGTGGAGGAAAAACCATGGCAAAAACTACAAAAGAAAATTTAGCCGCAACAAACAGAGATGACGCATTAGCCCAAGCAATTAAAAATATTGAAAAGGCTTATGGCAAAGGTGCAGTCATGAAACTTGGGGATCGTCCACACGTCAGTGTTGATGTTATCCCTTCCGGATCTCTCCTCATCGACAACACGCTTGGTGTTGGAGGATACCCAAAAGGACGTATCATTGAGATTTTCGGTCCTGAATCAAGTGGTAAAACCACATTAGCTCTTGAAGCAGTCGCTCAAGCTCAAATGAAAGGCGGCAGAGCTGCCTATGTTGATGCTGAGCATGCAATCGATCCAGATTATGCTCAGAAGCTCGGTGTTGATATCGATGAACTTATCCTTTCCCAGCCAGACAACGGCGAACAGGCACTTGAAATCGTTGAGATGCTTGCAAGCTCTGGCGCAATTGACATCATCATCGTTGACTCAGTCGCAGCCCTTGTACCACAACAGGAACTTGACGGCGTTATGAGTGACAACCAAGTTGGTCTCCAAGCACGCTTGATGTCTAAGGCAATGCGTAAGCTCGCAGGCGTTCTTAACAAGACCAATTGTTTAGTCATCTTCATCAACCAGCTTCGTGAAAAAGTTGGCGTCTTCTATGGCAACCCAGAAACCACCACAGGCGGACGTGCACTTAAGTTCTATTCTTCGATCCGTATCGATTTAAGAAGACAAGACGCAATCAAAGCCGGAAGCGACATCATTGGTAACAGTGTCAAAGTCAAAGTCGTTAAAAACAAAGTTGCTCCACCTTTCAAGACCTGCTCCGTTGACATCCTCTTCGGTAAAGGCATTTCCAAAGAAGGTGAACTTCTTGATGTCGGTGTCGAAAAAGGATTCATCCAAAAAACAGGCAACTGGTACGTCATTGATGGCGAAAAGATCGGTAATGGCAGAGAGGCTTCAAAAGAGTTCCTCCACCAGAACGAAAAGGTCGCTCTTGAGATCGAAGAAAAGATTCGTGCATCATTCTCTAAGGCAGCTGAAGAAGCTCCTGAAATCACCGAAGACGGCGAAGTTCTCTAATTGCTTAAGAAAAGTCCACATAAAAATTTGTGGGCTTTTTCTTTTTCGAAAACAATGCGGTTTTGCTGATGATTTTTGGCTTTTATGATGTTATTTCAGCAAAACTTCTTTCTTTGCTATAGAGTTTTTTAACTGTAGTTAATATAATTTATGTGGTACCAAATGGTCCGCCACCAATTATATATAGATTGGCTTGGGTTACGTTTCGGGAATTATACCCGTAAGATACACATATCAAAGGAACATAATCTTTCAGTTTTTATATAGAGGGTTGGTTTATCTTTTGTTGCTAAACCTTTTAGGAGTATATAGATATGGATTTAGTATTAGCTATCATCCTGATTATTGTCGCGTTTTTAATCGGGGCTGCTATTGCGTACTTCCTTGTGAACTTTATTTTTAATAATAAAGTTAAAACAGCAGAGAAGAGCTCAAAGCAGATTGTTCGTGATGCTGAAGTTAAAGCAGAACGAATCACAAAAAACGCTGAAATCGACGCAAAACAAACAGCTTTCGAAATGAAGCAACAGGCACAGAACGAGATTCGCCAAATGAAGCAGGAAGTCCAGCTTCAACAGAACAAATTAGATGCTCGTGAAGATGCAATTGATGCTCGTGACAAAGCAATCCTTCAGAAAGAAACCGCTCTTGATAGAAAGAACGACATTCTTACTCAAAAAATCGAGGCAAATGACAAAAAGTCAGAAGAACTCGAAAAGAAGATTGACGCCATTATCACAGAACTTGAAAAAGTCTCAGGCATGTCAGTCAAAGAGGCTCATGACGAAATCATGAAGAGAGTCGAAAGCAAGATGTCTGTTGAAATTGCAACCTACATCAAGAACGCTGAAGACGAAGCCAAAGACACGGCTGAAGCTAAAGCAAAAGACTTGCTTGCTCTTGCTTGTGACAAATATGCACAAGACGTCATTACCGAACACAGTGTTGCAGTCATCGCCCTTCCAACAGATGAGCTTAAAGGCCGCATCATCGGACGTGAAGGTAGAAACATCCGTGTCTTAGAAAGCACACTCGGTGTTGATCTTGTTATTGACGATACACCAGAAGTCATCACAATTAGCTGCTTCAACCCAATCAGACGTGAAATTGCACGTCGCACCCTTGAAGCCCTTGTTAAAGATGGACGTATCCAGCCAGGGCGCATTGAAGAAATGGCTAATAAATTCAAAGAAGAGGTTGAAAACGATTGCCAGAAAGCCGGTATTGATGCCGCTAACAAGCTCGGACTCCCACGTATCAACCGTGAACTCCTTGCCATCCTTGGTAAGCTTAAATACCGTACATCATACGGACAGAACGTCCTTAAACACTCAATTGAAGTTGGCTACCTCACTGGCATCATGGCTGCAGAACTTGGCCTTGATCAGAACCTTGCTCGTCGCGCAGGACTTCTACACGATATCGGTAAAGCTATCGATTTTGAACAAGATGGCTCACACGCTTCCCTTGGTGCTGAGTTAGCAAGAAAATTTGGTGAACCAGACGTTGTTGTCAATTCGATCGAAGGTCACCACGGCGATGTTGCGCTTAAGAGTGTCATTGCTCACCTCGTTGTTGCAGGAGACACCCTCTCAGCAGCACGTCCAGGCTCACGCAGTGAAACCCTTGAGTCATACACAAAACGTATCACTCAGCTTGAAGAAATCGCTAAGAGCTATGAAGGCGTTCAGGCAGCTTACGCAATGCAGGCAGGCCGTGAAATCCGCGTTATGGTCGTCCCTGAAAGAGTCAGCGACGCAGACGCAGTAAGAATGGCACAGCAAATGCGCGAACAGATTGAAACCACTATGACCTATCCAGGCCAGATCAAGGTTTCTGTCATCCGCGAATACCGTGCTAATGAGTTAGCAAAATAATAAGCAAAGATGAGAATCCTTTTCTTTGGAGACATCGTTGGTAAGGTGGGCCGTAATGCGGTCCATCTTTCTTTGCCTAAATTAATCAAAAAATATGGCGTTGATTTTGTCATCGCTAATGGCGAAAACGTATCTCACGGAAAAGGTTTAACCGAATCAAACTACCATTTCCTTTTAGATTCAGGCGTTGATTGCGTTACTCTTGGAAATCATTGGCATTCTAAACAACAGATCGATTATTACATTCAAGATGCTGATAACTTAGTTAGGCCACTAAACATCAAGAACTATGCATTAGGAGCAGGAAGCGCTTCGTATACCGTGAACAGCATAGAAGTGCGTGTTACTAATGTTCTTGGCCAAGGCTTTATGGCAGAGGAAGTAGATGATCCGATTAAGAGCATGGACGCCTTACTAGAAGAAACTGGTTTATGCATCCATATTGTTGATTTCCATGCTGAGTCAACAAGCGAAAAAGCAATATTTGGCCATTACTTTGATGGTCGAGTAACCGCGGTTCTTGGAACTCATACCCACATTGCAACCAACGATGCCCATATATTGGAAGAAGGCACTGCTTTTATGTCTGATGTTGGAATGTGTGGAGACCCTGACGGAGTCATCGGATTTGAAAAAGAAAGCGTGATTGGCAAAGTAGTTTATGGAGAAGGTCGCTTTGAATTAAACGAAGATGCAAGAATGGCAATAAACGCAGTTCTCATTGATGTAGATGAGATTACTTGCAAAGCAACCTCAATAACCCCAATCGTACAATTTGTGGAGAAGTAATATGGCTAAGATAAAGATCCTTCAGAAACCTTGTCAGAAAGACGCAGCAAAGCGTCCAGCAGTTGAAAGAGTTTTGGCAAATCGCAAAACTCCTGAGATTTTAAAAGAATTCGCCAAAGGCCGTTACTTCTATATCCGCACCTATGGCTGCCAAGGAAACGTGCGCGATGAAGAAATCATGGCAGGCTTTTTAACTGAAGCTGGTTTTGCCAGGACTGAGGACGCGTCTTTAGCAGACGTCGCTATTATCAACACATGTGCTGTAAGAGAAAATGCCGAAGACAAAATTTATGGTGAAATCGGCAACTTTAAAGCCAATAAAAAGAAGAATCCAGACTTCATGCTTGTTTTAGCTGGTTGTGTCATGGGAGAAGATGGAATTGGCGAAAAACTCATAGAAACGTATCCATTTATTAGCCTCGTTATCGGCACTCATGATGTTGCAAAAATAAACGATCTTCTTGCCGAAGTTATTAAGGAAAGAAAATCAATTATTAATGTTCACTCTTTCTCAAGTGAGATCGTTGAGAACCTCCCATCAGTTCGCTTAGACAACAACCAAGCGTTTGTTAATATTTCTTATGGTTGTGACAAATTCTGTACTTACTGCATCGTTCCATTTACCCGTGGCCGCGAAAGAAGCCGCCACCTTGAGGACATTGTTGCTGAATGTAAGAGCCTTGTTGAAGAAGGGTATAAGCAAATTGCCCTTTTGGGCCAGAACGTCAATAGTTATGGCTTAGATTTGAAAGACGGAACTGATTTCGCAAAACTCTTATCTGCGGTCGCAGAAACAGGAATTCCAAGACTCCGTTTCTTAACATCATACCCAAGCCAATTCAGTGATGAGATGATTGATGTAATGGCAAAATATGAAAACATTGACCACTGGCTTCATTTCCCGGTTCAAAGCGGTTCTTCATCTTGCTTAAGAAGAATGGCAAGAAGATATACTCGCGAAGAATATCTCGAGCGCGCAAACAAGATTAAAGAAAAGATGCCAGATATCGCTTTGACAACCGATATTATTGTTGGCTTCCCTGGCGAGACTGAGGAAGAATTCCTTGATACGCTCTCTCTTGCGAAAGAGGTCGGTTATTCAAGTTGTTTTACCTTCATTTATTCGCCACGCCCAGGAACACCTGCTGCTAATATGGAGCAAGTCCCTCCTGAGGTCTCACACGAAAGATTTAATAGACTCAAATCATTAGTGGATGATTTAACCGCCGCTCATAGTGATACGATGATCGGAAATACATATGAAGTATTAGTAGAAGGCCCATCTAAGAGAGACCCAAATGTTCTCTCCGGCTATGCTAGAAACGGAAAGCTTGTTAACTTTAATGGTCCAGCTTACTTAACTGGTTGCTTCGTTAAAGTAAAAGTTCTTGAGTCGCATGTCTATTCACTTAGAGGTGAAATGGTGGAAGACCCGTTGGTCGAAAAAGCAAGAGATGTTGCATTCCATATGAGCCACGATAGATTGCTCAAAGAATATTCACGCTTAAACGAGGAAATTCTAAACGACCCAGAAATAAAAGATATGGGAGAACGTCTAGCTTTATGTAAGAAAGAACTTGCTTTATCCATGGGCAAAGAAGACCACAAAGAGAAGAAAGCCTCATACGAAGAACTTTTAAACAAAATACAAAACCACCCATTGCTTCTTAACCGTGATTCATTGCATGAAGCAGTAGAAGCAGAACTTTTAGAAATCAGAGACATCTTGAAATGATCATCGTATTAACTGGAGCAACCGGAACAGGGAAAAGTGAACTAGCAATTAATCTTGCCAAAACACTTAATGGCGAGATTGTTAATGCCGATGCTTTTCAGGCATACGAAGAATTAAAAATCGCAACAGCTGCCCCTAGTGACGAGATGAAAAAAGAGGTGCCCCATCATCTCTATTCTTATATTCCTTTGACTGATGGATATGACATTCACGTTTATCAAAAAGATGCGAGAAATGTCATTAATAATTTAAAAATTGCTGGCAAAACCCCAATATTTGTTGGTGGAAGCGGTCTTTATATTCGCGCCGCTTTATATGATTACGACCTATCTTTAGACACTTCAAATGTAGATCTTTCAAAGTACGAAAATTGGACAAACGAAGAGCTTCATGAGGAACTCAAAAAACTTGATCCTCAAGAGTCTACGAAAATCCCTTATCAAAATAGAGTGAGGGTCCTTAGGGCTATTGCTATTTGTTTAGCAAGCGGCACATCCAAATCTGAACTTCTTTCAAAACAAAACCATGAACCGATTGAAAAAACTCTTTTCTTCGTTTTGAAGAAGGACAGAGAAGAGTTATATTCAAGAATCGATAAGAGAGTAGAAAAAATGGTTGAGATGGGCATAGAAGAAGAAGTCACAACCTTGATTAAGAAATACGGAGAGAGCGCACCTGCTTTTAGGGCAATAGGCGTCAAAGAGTTTGTCCCTTTCATGAAAGGAGAATGCACTCTTGAAGAAACAATAGAAGCAGTGAAATTGGATACCCGACACTACGTTAAACGACAAGAAACATTTTTTAGACATCAGTTCCCAGTTCATGAAGTTTCTTCTCTGGAAGAGATTTTGGAGGTAATCAAAAATGAGCGAGACAATTGATACCAGAAGCAAAATGCTGTTAGGCGAAGACAATGTTGATTTGCTTAAGACAAAAACGGTAGCTGTTTTTGGCTTAGGTGGAGTTGGCGGAACCGCTTTTGAGGCTTTGGTAAGAACAGGCATAGGAAGGATTTACGCCGTTGATAGAGATACGGTTTCTAGTTCCAACCTCAATCGTCAAATGCTCTACACAAGTGATCAAGTAGGCGCCCAAAAAGCCCTATGCGCATTCGTTAGGAGCAAACTCATAAGACAAGACGTTGAAGTTCTTCCAGAAAACTACTCAGTTTCAGAAGAAACTCTCAAAGAAAAAGGATATGAAGATTGCGATTATCTTCTTGATTGCGTTGACGACATAAAAGCGAAAATCGCACTTATGAAATTCTCTCTTGAGAAAAACATCCCTTTGATAATTTGCCTAGGAATGGGCAACCGTCTTAATCCAAACAAATTGAAAGTTGTTGGTCTTAATCAGACAACGGGAGACCCATTGGCAAAAGCACTTAGATTTGCGGCCAAGAAAGAAGGGCTTCCTCTTAGCGCTTTCAAATGCGTAATTTCAGAAGAAGAACCATTAGTCAAAGGAGTTACTCCTGCATCATTAATGCCTGTTCCATCAGCCGCAGGCTTGACCATGGCATATCACGTCATAAAATCGTTTATAGAGTAGTTGGAGGAGAAACCTTGAATATTCCAGAATATGGCTTGTTTGATGAAGTCGAGCTCAAGAAAGCTCATCCATGCAACGCACGTTCAAAAAGATTCCAAATAGTTCGTGTTGGTGCTGACATCAAAGTTAAATGCCTTGGCTGTGGCAACGTTATTATGATTGATCGAGATAAGTTCAATAGCCGAATCAAAAAAGTCATAGCCAAGCATACCGAAGAAATAAAATAAAAAAATTTGAATAAAAATCGAATTGCCCCTCTATAAGAAAGTGAGGGGCTTTTATGTATCTATTAAGTAATGTTGGAAAAAAGTACGGCGAAAAATGGGCGCTTAGAAATGTCACTCTGGCGTTTCCAGAAAAAGGGCTAGTGGCAATTAAAGGAAAAAGTGGGTCTGGGAAAAGCACACTTCTTAATTTAATGTCGCTTCTTGAAAAACCTAGTGAGGGTCGCATCTCTTATCTTGGTAATGACATCTCAAAACTAAAAGAAAAGGATAGGACCTGGTTTCATTCCTATGAACACTCTTTTGTCTTTCAGCATTTTAATTTGGAAGATGAACTCACTGTCCGAGAAAGTGTTGAGATGCCTCTTTTCATAAGGGGCGAAAACAAAAAGTTAATTTCTGAGAAAACTAGCCTTATTTTGAAAAAATATGGGCTTTTTGCCATTGAAAACAAGAAAACAAAATTATTAAGTGGCGGAGAAAAACAAAGAGTAGCGCTATGCAGAGCGTTAATTATTGAGCCAAAAGTTTTGTTTGCAGACGAGCCTACGGGAGCCCTAGATAAAACAAATGAGAAGATAGTGTTGGATGAGTTAAAAGAGCTATCAAAAACCATCTTGGTTGTTATGGTATCCCATCACGAAAGACTTATATCAAAATACGCTGATGAAGTTATTGAATTATCTGATGGTAGAGTAGTTTCGCATCCCATCTATTATCCCCAGAAAGCAATTGAAATTAGAGCAGAGAAAAGAAAGGCTTCCTATAGCCTTTTAGGACGCCTTCTTTCAAAAAATTATAAAGGCAACAAATTAAAGAACGCTTTGTCGATAATAAGTGGTACGATCGGTTTCCTTTTTATTCTTTTATCTTTGGGATTTTATGCTGGGTCAAAACAAAAACTAAGCGAAGAAAAGTCGTCTTCTCTTTTGTATACAAGCGCAAATGTTTATAAGAGCAAATCGTATGAGATAGAAGGGTCTCCATTGAGCCTTAGTCAAGTAGAGAGACCTACTCAAAAAGAAATAGTAGAGGCCTATGAAGATGTTGAAGGAATTAACATAGTTAATGATTACTCTTTCTTTTTGCCAGCCACCACAGCGTATGAATGTAATGGTTTCCAAAAAGAGCCAGCCACGTTTAGGCCTATATTGGATTTGAGTTTGAGAGACAGAGAAAAAGATTTCTTGGTAAAAGGAATGGCTCCATCTGGCGCCAGCCTAAATTATGTTTTGGTTAACGAAGAATTTGAAAAGAACCTTGGTGAGGATGCAATAGGAAAAAAACTAACTGTGAATAACACTGTGCGAGTCTCTGAAGGAGGAGTCTTTGACGATATCGAATTATCTTTTTCGTTCCGCATTGCAGGCGTCGTTCATGAGTTCCCTTTTTTAAACACCCCCAGAGTGTATTATTCGTTTCCCGCTCTTGAGCAGGCATTAAGAAAAACTGAATTATCAAAGATTTCAGAGTCTAGGAAAAAACCCGTGAATATAGTGGATTATGTAACCGAATCATCTAACACATCGCAATATACTGGCTACTCATATTTGGTATTTTTCCCTGAAAAAAGGATGGAATATATTGAGTCACTAGGAACATCTGTTTCTGGATTAACCATTTCTAATGAAGCGTTCACAATAAACAAAACCTTTGAGACTCTAACTGAGGCTTTTGCTGAATGTCTAATTCCTTACCTTTTAATCGAAGTAGCATCGGTCTCTTTTATCCTTGGATCGCTTTCTTATTCATTGTTTGTAGAGAAGAAAAAGCAGGCGGCCATTCTATCTGTATTAGGCGCAAGTCAGTCTGATAGATCCTTTATCTATGAAGGCGAGGGCTATTTAAATGCAATGATATCCTCGTTGCTCGCTCTTGTTCTTTCTATCCCTATCCAAAGGATATCAAGTTCTTTTTTGGAAAAGGAGATTGGGATTTCAGGAATAATTAACATCCCGTATTTAAGTTTCATGGGAGTTCCTTATCTACCAATCGTTGGAATTGTTTTGTTTGCTTTAGTGATCGCTTTTGCTGGTTGTTCAATCCCTCTTGCGATTGCGTCTAAAAAACCATTAGTGGAGGAATTAAGAGACGAATGAAGATAATTAAAATAAAAAACGTAACAAAAAGATTTGGCGAAAGAACGATTCTTAATAACGTTTCTTTGGAACTTCCAGGAAAAGGGCTATTCGCTATAGTTGGCGAATCTGGCAGTGGCAAAAGCACTCTTTTAGAACTGATTTCTGGAATTGACACAAACTACGAAGGAGAGATTTCTGTTTTAGGAAGGTCACTTCATGGATACTCTGAAAATGAATTGGCAGAAATGCGATTAACAAAAATCGGCTTTATTAGGCAAAGTTATGATCTTCTTAATCTTGAGAACGTATATGACAATGTTGCTTTACCACTAAATGGAGGCAGCCTCTCGAAAGGCCTTATAAAAAGGAAAGTCAAAGAGGCTCTTTATAACTGCCAACTTCATAATAAAGACAATCAGCTCGTTAGCACCCTTTCTGGTGGAGAAAAGCAAAGAGTCGCTTTGGCAAGAGCATTAGTAAATGACCCAGTGTTTATACTTGCCGACGAACCTACTGGGGCTCTTGATCAGCAAAATGCGGAAAGCATTTATAAATTGCTTCTTCAAATATCTAAAACTCGTCTTGTATTACTTGTCTCTCACGATTTAGAAAGAAGCAATAAATATTGTAACGGCATCATAAAGCTTGAAGATGGGAAACTGTCAGTCGAGAACAACCAAATAGAGGAGGAAGAAGACCCTTATTTATCAGCAGGGATAAAGAAGGAGAAGAGGGTTAGGTTTCCTTTTACCGTTTGGTTAAAGCATGGATACCATTTATTGAAAGCTAAGAAATGGAGAACCTTACTCCTTTCTTCAATACTTGTTTTCTCTTTGCTTTCTTTTGGCCTTTCTCTATACGTTTCAAGAGATTTGGGGGCAGAAATCAATTCTGCCTTCGCTTCATTGACTGGGGAAAACGTGCTTGTAATGGAGAAAGCTGGCTCGCAACCATCATTTGGAAGGATAATATCGGCAAGTGAAAACCAAGTTCAATATATTAACGAGTGTTACGAAAACAATTTAACTGGTTACGGGGTTTCTTATATTGCCCGTTTTGAGTCGTTTTTTCCTCAATCAAATCGCATCTATTATACCTCGAAAGGAAGGCGCGCGACTATCGATG
The DNA here is from genome assembly GCA_045598525.1 of Bacilli bacterium. Classification (GTDB taxonomy): domain Bacteria; phylum Bacillota_I; class Bacilli_A; order RFN20; family CAG-826; genus UBA4951. The sequence continues at coordinate 30,112 of JAZLMH010000037.1, forward strand.
GCGGCACCATCAGATCAATTAACGATTTTCTCTGGTTAGATAGTTTTTATGGAAAGAAATTTTATCCGTCTATGCCATTGAGCCTTGAGCAGGATCAAATCTGCATTAGCCTAAATTATCCAAGGATGATAAAGATGTGTTCGGAGCTCCAAATTGAAAGAAGCTTCGATAGCCTAGGAGAGTATTTGAAAGAAGATCCTCTAAGTCTATTTTTAGAAGTTCAAAACAATGATTGGAGTTATTGGGATCTGCAGTATTTCAATGTCGTGGCAGTCGTAGAAGGGGATACGTTCTCCATTATTCATAGCGATCATAAGTGGAATGAATACATACTTGAGGAAAAAATGAGATTCCCAAGTTCAGATGAAGAGGACACTTCTCTTCCGTGGATTATGAATAAAGCGTTTTATCTAGAAACAACAAATAATCCCCAAGATTTCTTTAAGGCCATAAGAGAAGATAAAGAGTTTAGTCATTATCTTTTCGAAAGAACAAATTCGACTTACGATCAAACCCACAACAACGTAAACGAAGCTGGAAAGTTAAATAGATACTATGTCTATCTCTCGGACAGCAATTATTTGGACTATCAATCCATTAACGAAATAAGTGAGTTAGAGTGTTTTGCATCGACCGAGGTATATGGTGAGCAATCTTATTCTTTTTATGCAGGGTCTCTTGCCACAGGTTTTACTAATCCGTTTTTTCTAAGCGACGACAAAGAGAAAATAGAAATGGCCAGCGACGCTCTTTCAAGAATTCCAAAAGATATTTCAACCAGCGAAATAGAAGTTCCTCAAGGAGTAATTCAAGGAAGTGTTTTCAAACCTCGAAATACGGCTTTAACTTTCTCCAATGACTTTAGAAAACTAATCAAAGGAAGAGAGCCAAAAAACGAGAAAGAAATATGCATTAGTAGTGCATTAGAACGAAAAATCTCCAGCAAAAACCTATTTTGTTCAGGAATGGTCAATAGTTACATCGACGGAGAATATCAAGTTAGAGACTATAGAATTGGTGAGCTTGAAGTGGTTGGAGTAGTGGATAACGAATTAGATGTTTTATATGGGGAAACTTACTGGTGCATCGACTACTGGAGAGATGTGTTTGGCATGAGTTGTTTTTATTTGCCGGTTAACAAAGTATCTTTCTCTTTAAAAGACAATTTCGATAGCCAAGACATAATCAATAAACTTTCTGCAAGATATCCAAATTATCATTTTGTCGATCCTTCGAAAGCGGTTAAAGAAAGTGTTTCTTCTGTTGTCGGCTTCATTGAAGTATCGCTTAAAGCAGCAAGCGCAATTACTCTAGTAACTTGCCTTTTCTTGTTGATCACAATCGCGCTTTTGACAGGACTAGAAAATAAGAATGAAGCAAGACTAATGTTTACTCTTGGAATAAAAAGAAGCGAAATAACAGATAGCATGAGCGCTAATCTCCTTTTAATGCTTGTTTATGGGATGGTGTTTTCCTCGACTTACTTGTTATTTATGGAGATTATGGTCGACAAATTAATCAAAGGTCTTTTTCAATCAAATCAGGCTTTCGTTTTCGATTCAATTCCGATTCTTTCTTTAATTTTCGTAGGATTTATCGGACTAATTTGTTCTTGCTTATTCATGCTTCAATGGGTTAAGCGAAGAAACTTTTTAAGAGAGGGCTAAATAATAAATGGACTTTCTTGCGATTCTTTATGGCGGATAAGCGATTAATAATGTAATATTAATTTCAGCAAATTCAAATAGCTTGCTAGGAAGGGACGTTATGAAGGGATCTGTCAAGATGTTCAACAAGGAAAAGGGCTTTGGTTTTATTCGTGCAGAAGACAACCAAGACTACTTTGTCCACTACAGCTCCATCATTAGCGAAGACCATTACAAAGCACTCGAACAGGGTGATCAGGTCGAATTCGTTGTCGACGAAGAAAACAATTCTCGTGGACTCCGCGCTAAGGATGTTAAAAAAGTACAGTAGCAAGTTGTAATTAATTTTGAACTTTAAGCCCTCTTTAGAGGGCTTTTTTAAATATTTATATTTTCTAAAAGCAATAGCTTTTTTCTTTGCTACAAAATAAAAGTTTATAGAGATATAATCTCTAGGCACAAAGGACTGAAAACACATTATGGCACTTAAAGCAGGAATCGTCGGATTACCAAACGTAGGCAAATCAACATTATTCAACGCAATCACAAATTCTCACGTTTTAGCAGAGAACTACCCATTCGCTACAATCAACCCGAACAACGGTGTTGTTCTTGTTCCGGACGAGAGGCTTGATTACCTCACAAAAGTTTTCAACCCAAAGAAGAAAATCAACGCAACATTTGATTTCTATGACATCGCTGGTCTTGTCAAAGGCGCTTCAAAAGGCGAAGGTCTTGGAAACCAGTTCCTTGCAGCCATCCGTGAATGTGACGCAATTGTTGAAGTTGTTCGTTGTTTTGATTCGGCAAATGTCCTCCGTTATAACGAAGATCCTGTTGACCCAAAAAACGATATCGAAGTTATTAACCTCGAGCTTTCCATGGCAGACCTTGATACAGTCACAAACCGTATTGGAAAAATTGATATCAAAGCAAGAATCGCAAAAGATAAAACAGCAATATATGAACTCCCAATCCTTCATGCTATCAAAGAAGTCCTCGAGCAAGGCAAATCGGCCAGAAGCGTTAAAGGATTGAGCCAAGAGCAACTTGATTATGCAAGAAAGAACTTCTTCCTTCTTTCTCTCAAACCTATTCTCTATGTCGCAAACGTTGCAGAAAGTGACTACGCAGATTTAGAAAATTGTTCTTACTATCAAACAGTCAAAGCGATCGCAGAAGAAGAAAACACGGTTTGCATTCCACTTAGCTGTGCCATCGAATACGAAATCTCTCAGCTAGAAACCGAGGAAGAAAAGAAAGAATTCTTAGAAACGTTAGGTGTTGAAGAATCTGGCCTTGATCGTCTTGTCAAAGCCTCATATAAGCTCCTTAACCTCTCAACATTTCTTACCTGTGGTACTGATGAATGTAGAGCATGGACTTTCAAAAATGGCATGACCGCTCCACAATGTGCTGGCACCATCCATAGCGACTTTGAAAAAGGATTCATTAAAGCAGAAGTCTTCAGCTTTGAAGATTTCCAAAAATACGGAAGTGAACTTGCTGTTAAAGAAGCAGGTAAACTTCGTTTTGAAGGAAAGGATTACGTGATGAAAGACGGCGATGTTGTCTTCTTCCGTTTCAACGTATGATGAGAATTGGATACGGTGAAGATATACACGCTTTGGTGGAAGGCAGAAAGCTTATTCTCGGGGGTGTTCATATCCCGTTTGAGAAAGGCCTCCTCGGGCATAGTGACGCAGACGTCGTGTATCACGCACTAAGCGATGCGCTCCTAGGCACAATAGCCGCAGGAGACATCGGCCAGCTCTTTCCAACAAATGACAAACGATACGATGACTTTGACTCATCTATCATAGTCAAAAAGTGTTTCTCCCTTGTTAAAGAACAAGGCTATGAAATAAATAACGTCGACATCTCAATCGGATGCGAGAAGCCTCATCTTATGAAGCTTCTTCCTGAAATGCGAAGCAATATCGCAAAGTTGATTGAAACAGATGTCACAAACGTCTCAATCAAAGCAATGACCAACGAAGGCTTTGATGCAGTAGGCGAAGGCAAGGCCATCAAGGCGATTGCCGTAGTAATGATCAGAAAGGAGTAACCATGACCAACGAAGAACAATTAAAAGTTATCGTCGCAGAAGCTCTTAATAAGCTTGGTGCAAATTGTCAGCCAGAAGAGATTGCAATCACCCCAAGTAAAGACCTTGCGCATGGCGACTATGCAGCAAATGCTGCCCTAAAATATTCCAAAATCCTTGGCAAAAAGCCGTTGGATTTGGCAAACGAAATCAAAAACGCAGTTCAAAGTGACCTTGTTGATCACATTGAAATTGCCGGTCCTGGATTCATCAATTTCTTCCTAAAGAAAGAATCTCTCTCCTCGATTGTCAGCACCATCTTAAAAGAAGGCGAAGCATATGGCAGCGGGGCAGACAAACATCAAAGCATCGACGTTGAATTCGTCAGTGCTAACCCAACAGGCAACCTCCATCTTGGTCATACAAGAGGCGCTGCCCTTGGTGATTCTGTCTGCAATATTCTTGAGAAGGCCGGTTATAAAGTAACCCGTGAGTATTATCTCAATAACTGTGGCAACCAAGTCGAACACTTAGGCCACTCAGTCAGATGCCGTTATCATGAGCTATTCGGTGAGACTTCAGAACTTGGCGATGACGATTATCATGGCCCAGAGATCAAAGTGATTGCCCAAACCATCAAAGATAAATTTGGCGATAAGTATCTTGAAGATAACAAAGAATCACACGACTTCTTCATCCAATACGGCATTGACGCAAACTTAACCAGAATCATGAAGGACCTTGAGGACTTCGGCGTCCACTTTGATAAGATCTCCAAAGAATCTGATATTCGTGCAGGAACAACCATTCCAGATACAATCGAATTCCTCAAAACAAGAGGATACGTATATGAAAACGAAGGCGCAACGTATCTTAAGACAAGCGACTTCTTAGACGATAAGGATCGTCCAATCATTAAATCTGATGGATGTTACACCTATTACCTTCCTGACATCTGCTACCACTATGAAAAGATGTCTCGTGGATTCGATCAGTTAATCGTTATGTTAGGTGCTGATCACTTCGGTTATATCAACCGTATGAAATCGGCCCTCATGATGAAAGGCTATTCACCTGATGCATATGAAGCTGGAATCTACCAGATTGTCAGGGTCTACAAAAACGGCAAAGAAGTTAAGATGTCCAAACGTACTGGCAAGGCTATCACTCACCGTGAGTTAGTAGAAGAAGTTGGCAAAGATGCAGTTAGATATTTCTTCACTGAAAGAAATGGTGATAGTCATCTCGACTTCAATATGGATCTTGCAACCTCAAAGAGCAAAGATAACCCGGTTTATTACGTCCAATATGCTCATGCTCGTTGCACTTCCCTTCTTGAAATGGGCAAAGATATGATTGATGATTCAATCACTCCAGTCCTCTCAAATCCAAAAGAAGGCGAAATTATGAAGCAACTTGCTCAATTTCCTAGTATGATAGAGGCTGCAGCAGCCGCAAGAGCCCCATACAAAGTGGCAAACTACACTCATCAATTAGCTCAATTAATTCATGAGTACTATGCCGCAACCAAGATTATCGATCGCGACAACCCAAAAGAAACAGCTTCAAAACTTGCTTTAATGAAGAGCTGCCGTATCGTCTTGCGTAATGCCTTAGCTCTCTTGGGTGTAAGTGCCCCAGATAAAATGTAACAAAGGAGAATCAAAAACTATGAAAACAATCAAAAGTATGCGCGATGTCGCATTTGAAGAAATAACAACTGCTAGCCGTCCTCTTTCATTCACAGAACTCTATGCTTTAGTTGCTGCTGAACTTGAAATGACAGAAGAAGAAAAAGCAAGCCGCATTGGTGCTCTCTACACCGATCTTACGCTTGATGGTCGTTTCGTTGCTCTTACCGATAACACCTGGGACCTCCGTTCTCGTCATACATATGAAAAAGTCCACATCGATGTTAAAGATGTCTATAGCGATGTCGAAGAATCTGAAGTCGATAAGGAAGAACAAGACGAAAACGAAGACAAGGATCTTGGAGAAGAACAAGAAGGCGGCTTCGGCGAAGACGAAGAAGAAAAGAGAAGCGGCGAGTCCCTCGAAGAACTCGGCATCAACGAATAATCTTCTTAAAGCAAACAAAGGCTGGTCATATCAACCAGCCTTTTTATTTGTATAATTAAGACGTGTGGGAATTAGAACTTGAAGAAATGAAAAGAGCCGCCTTGTTAGCGGAGAAGAAGATTATTGAAGTGTATGAGTCTTCTTTTGATGTAGAGTTTAAGGACGATGATTCTCCAGTAACCGAGGCTGATAAAGAAGCAGACAAAATAATTAGAGAATATCTTCACAAAAAATTTCCTAATCATGCATTCTTAACAGAAGAAAGCGTGGACACTAAAGAACGCCTAGAAGCAGAGTGGATCTTTATCGTTGATCCGGTTGACGGCACGTATGAATTTGTCAAAAGAAACGGAGGCTTTGCCACAAACATTGCCCTTTGCCACAAACATGAGGTTGTCGCATCTGTTATCAATCTTCCTGCGAAAAAGAAATTATATTTCGCATCTAAGGGAAATGGGGCGTTCCGCCAAGAAGAAGGAAAAGAGCCAGAACGTATACACTGTTCTAACAGAGTAGGGACCAATCTTCGAATTTTGATTTCAAGCAGTTGGTATACGGATAAAGAGAAAGCATTATTAGAGAAGAATAAGAAAATTTTCGAATCTATAACTCCATGCGGCGCTTCTTTGAAGTTTTGTTCTATAGCAGAAGGAAACGCTGACATGGCAATTAGATATAATATTGGCACTAAAGAATGGGATACAGCTGCTGGAGATATCCTTATTTTTGAATCAGGAGGATATTTCCTTCAACCTGATTTAACAAAATTCTCTTACAACAAAGAAGATGTCCATAATCATAATGGATACATTATTCTTAACGATTTAAAAAACGCGCTTGAGTGAAAATTAGCGCGTTTTTGCAAATGATTTTAAAGAAAAAGGCGAACAAATTCGCCATTTTTTATTGCTTATCAAGCAGTTCGTATTGTTCTGCTTTACGTTTCAAATAAGCATCAATAATCTCAAGAGGAGCATTCGCCATAGGCTCACATTTAATGACGCCTGGGATTTCTTCAACAAGAATTGTTTCAATGCCGTTTGAAATATCGGCACCAGCATAAGCACAGCCTTCGCAAGCGCCAACCATGTTGACGTAGACGGTTCCATCTTTGAAGCCGACAAATTCAACATCGCCACCTTCTCTTTGGAGAAATGGTCTGATTTTCTCAAGAACGAATTCGATTTGTTTATCCATGTTTTCCATATCGGCATTATTTTAGACATTATTTTTAATAAAACAAGCAAAGCGATAAGTCTTTTCTTATGAAACAGGTATAATGTCATTGTATGAAAATTGCAGCCAGCCACATCAATCTACTTCGTGCTATCTACACTCTCTCGCTTGAAGGGGTGGAAGTGACGCCTGAAGGTCTATGTAAGATACTTCACGGAGTAATTGATTTTGAAACGCTTAAATATGTGTATTCAAATGCGTTTGGCTATTATTCTTCAATCACAAACAGAAGACTCAAAGGGCGTATCAATCATTTAATCAATGATGGCCTTTTAGATCTAAAGGATGACGATTTCATTTCTATGACTGACGAATGCAAAAAATTGCTTCTTCGCCCATTAGAAAAGAAAGATAGAGAAATCCCTGTGAGCAAGAATATCAGAGTCATCAGAACAGAGGAGGAATGAAAATGAAAAAAATGACAGAAGAAAAGTTTGAAAATTGGCCTTTCCGCGTTCCTAATTTCGACCGCGTCTGCGAACGTTTAAAGGGCTTCACAGAAAACTTCAAGAATGCTTCAAGCCAAGAAGAAGCGTTGGCCTTATGGAAAAAAGTCTCTCGCTTAAATGATATTGTCGGAGACCAAATAACCCATGTTCAGGTTCTATTTAGCTTAGAGACTGGAAACAAAAAATATAGAAAGGCAATGGAGAAAATCAATAACGCTCTCCCTGTCTTAGAAGTTGAATCACAAAAATTCACAGAAGCCTATCTTGCTTCGCCTTACCTTCCATATCTTGAATCAAAACTCGGTACGTTCTTAACCAAAATGTATGAATATGAAGTTAAGAAGAGTGATGAAAAGGTTATCAAAGAAAAACAATTAGAAGCAGAATTATCGATGCAGTATAGCGCTGCGATTGCTTCAATCTCTTTTGAATTCCGTGGCAAGAAATATAACCTCCCTCAAATGGGCAAATTCCTTCAGGATGTTGATCGTGAAACAAGAAAAGAAGCATCGAAAGTCTATTATGAAGGCCTTGAATCCCATAAAGACGAACTCGAAAACATTTATGATCAGCTTGTTAAAGTCCGTACAAAAATGGCAAAAGAGATGGGTTTCGAATCTTACACTGAATTAGGCTACTTAATGATGGGCAGATATGACTACACACCAGAAATGGTTGCAGCATATCGCGATCAGATTCGTGAAGTCGTTGTGCCAGTCGCTCAGAAGATTGTTAAAAAACAGATTCAGCGTTTAGGAATCAAGAATCCAGAAATCCACGATCTCAATCTTATGTTCCCTGATGGAAACCCTATGCCAAACGGAACCACAGAAGACAAAGTCGAAGCAGCAAAGAAAATGTATGATGATATGTCAGAAGACACATCAAAGTATTTCCGCTACATGGATGATATGCACCTCCTTTTCTTAGATGCGAAGCCAGGCAAACAAAGCGGTGGTTATATGACATATTTCCCGATTCATCGCTGTCCAATCATTTTCTCTAATTTCAATGGAACATCAGGGGACGTTGATGTTCTTACTCATGAATTTGGCCATGCGTTCCAAGGCTTCTTAGGTGCTGATATCAAAGTTCCTGCATACCGTTCTCCAACATCTGAGTCATGCGAGATACACTCAATGTCTATGGAATTCTTTGCAGAAAGATATATGGATCTCTTCTTTGATGAACCAGATAAATACCGTTATGTCCACCTAGCAAGTTCTATTTGCTTCCTACCATATGGCGTTACTGTTGATGAGTTCCAACACTGGGTATACGCTCATCCCGAAGCAACCCCGGCAGAAAGAGATGCAGCATGGCATGAACTTGAAATGAAATACACTCCATGGAAGGTTGAAGCAGAAAAGGATTGCCCATATCTCTACACCGGCCATCGCTGGTTAACTCAATCACACATCTTTGAGGTGCCATTCTATTACATTGACTACACACTTGCCCAAGTTCTTGCGTTCCAATTCTTTAATAAAGATAGACGTTCACACGAGAACGCATGGAAGAAGTACATCAAACTTTGCAAACTTGGTGGCAAGCATCCATTCTGTGAACTTGTCAAGAAGGTTGGATTAGAAGTCCCATTTGAACCTGGCGTTCTTGCTAAGACAATCAAGCCTCTTGAAAAAGTTCTTTCCAGCTATCTCCCAAAATAGATAATCGAAAACATTATTAAATGACTAGGACGATGCATCAAAAGGCATCGTCCTTTTCCTTTTTGCTAAAAATGTGTTGCAATAAGGTTGTCGCTTTATTTAATTTAGATGATTTTGTTGAAACAAAGATTAGATTCTTGTAAATTGGGGCAT
>JAZLMH010000038.1:0-31021 GCA_045598525.1 Bacilli bacterium
TTTATTCTATGGAACTATATAAAAACAAAGAAACATTCGATGAAGCTGTTAGAACGACATCGGCTAAATTAGGCGTATCAGAAGCGATAGTGGAAAAAGATTACTTCGTCACTCTTTTGCTTAAAGAAATCAGCAAAAGAATCCCAGGAATCTTGTTCAAAGGAGGAACATGCCTCTCTAAATGCTTTAAACTGATCGACAGATTCTCAGAGGACATCGATCTCACATTAGATGAGAGCCACTTTACACAAAGCAACAAAAGAAACGCCAATAAGGAAATCCTCTCTATTTGCGATGATTTAGGCTTTGTTGTCATAAATCGTGAAAAAGTAGAAACTCATAGCCATGGCGCTTATAACTGCTATGAAATCGAATATCCAAGGCTTCATGAAGATGATGGATTAATACCTTATATAAAACTTGAATTAGTGTTCATACAAAAAGCATATCCAGACCTACTAAAGCCAATCAACTCTTTGATTTCAGAAGCTTTGATGACAGAGGAAAATAAGGAAACAATGCTCGAATTAGGACTTGGGGAATTTGAAATAAAAGCGCAGGCACTAGAAAGAACATTCATAGACAAGGTGTTTGCAATCTGTGATTATTACATGAGCAATTCCTCTTTAAGACAATCAAGACATATCTACGACATCTATAAGCTATATGAGGCAATCGATAAGACAAATCTTAAGACTCTTGTCGATGAGGTCAGAAAAGAAAGATCAAAGAATAAGACTTGTTTATCCGCAATGCCAGGATGCAATGTCACAAACGTAATCAAGGAATTCATTGATAATGAGTTCTTTATGGATGATTACAAAAAAGTAACATTACCTCTGTTAAGCAAAAAGGTTCAATACAATGATGCAATTGAAACACTAAAAGAAATATCAAAACTAGACTTATTTATAGAAAGATAGCCACATTTTGTTAAATAGGGCTTATTTATTGATTATCTGAACGCTTTTATTAGACAAAGGGCCTTCATTAATCGGCATAACTTCATCATTAGTAAATGAAACACTTCCTTCTTTAAATGAGAAGAGGTGTTTTATCATGTCTTTTACTAATTCCTAGGTGTGTTTACTACAACTATTGAGAAATGTAGTAAACTGTAGTAAACTACGCTTGACGAGAAAGAAAGACAATCGTTATGGACAAAGAAGAGATTTTAAATAGACTAAAAGTCTTGCCTAAAGGCAATATTGCTTATAAAAAAATCAAAAAAGAGAATGGAGTTTCTTATAGCTATGCTTTTTTGCAATGGAGAGAAGGTAAAGACGTCAAATCCAAAAGGATAAGCGATGAAGAAATCGATGAAATAAAATCTCTTATAGAAGAACGTGAAAAATTAGAAAAACTATTAAATCAAGCTTCGTCCATAGAGGCATATTCATTCAAAACAAACGTCAGAACCAAAGAAGATCTTCTCGATTTAGTCAAATCGGTTAAAGGCTTTGAAAAAAGAGACGGATTTAAAAATATTTCTGACTATGTCTATGGAAACGAGTATAACAAAGTGTTCATTCTTTATGGATTAAGAAGAACAGGCAAAACAACATTAATAAAGCAAATAATCCATGAAATGAATAACAACGATTTCAATAAAGCGGCATTTATTCAAATCAACGCAAAAGATGACTTGGCAAAGCTAAACAAGGATCTAAAAGAATTAGAAAATAGGGGCTTCAAATATGTTTTTATTGATGAAGTTACTTTGATGGCGGACTTCATAGAAGGAGCGGCTTTATTATCAGACATATATGCAGCATCGGGAATGAAAATTGTCTTATCCGGAACGGATTCATTGGGTTTTTATCTCGCAAAAAGCAATGAATTATATGATCGCTGCATTTTCTTGCACACAACATTCATCCCATATAGAGAATTCGAAAACGTCCTAGGCATCAAAGGAATTGATGAATATATTCAATACGGCGGTACCATGAGTCTAAGCGGGACTTATTACAATCAAGGCACTTTCATCGATAAGAAAAACACTGATGAATATGTTGATAGCGCAATAGCTAGAAATATTCAGCATTCCTTAAGATATTATGACTATGAAGGCCATTTTAGACACTTGCACTCTTTGTATGAGAAACATGAGCTCACAAGCGCAATCAATAGAGTAGTAGAAGACATCAACAATAGATTCACCATCGAAGTGTTGACCAAAGATTTCAAATCAAATGACTTGTCTTTATCAAGCAAGAATCTTCGTAAAGATAGAAAAAACCCATCAACAATTCTTGATGACATTGATATTTCTTCTTTTACAAAAAGATTGATGGACATGCTAGAAATCAAAAATAAAGAAAATAGGCAGGTTGAAATCGATAACGATCATGTTTTCGAAATCAAAGAATACCTTGAAGCGTTAGATTTAATTCAAGAAACTGAAATAAGAGATATCTCATCTAGCGAAATCATAAAAAAAGTTGTATTCACTCAGCCAGGACTTAGATATTCACAAGCAAAATCTTTTATAGGCTCGCTTTCAATGGATAATCTTTTTAATTCTTTGTCATTTGATGAAAGAAAAAGAGTTATAGAAAGAATATTGAACGAAATAAAAGGAAGAATGATGGAAGATATTGTTCTTTTTGAAACTAAACTTGCTAAACGCAATATGGATGTATTCAAATTACAGTTCGCAAATGGTGAAATCGACATGGTTATATTTGATCCAGTTAATGGAGGGGTTGAATTGTATGAAATTAAGCATTCAACTGAAGTCAATCTAGGCCAAGTCATACATTTAACCGACGCTGAAAAATGTGAACAAATCACCTTCAAATACGGAAAGATAAACAAAAAAGCCGTCATTTATAGAGGTGAAAACACTGAATTTGACGGTGTTTCTTATCTAAACGTAGAAAAATACCTAAAGACTTTATAAGACAGTCTTTATAAATGGTGATTGTCTTTCTTTTTAAGGAAATATCTAAAACTACAAAAACGATGGATTAGCCATTATAAAACTGGTTTTATTTTTCGATTATCTGAACGCTTTCATCAGATAAAGGCCCTCTTTTAATCACAATCAAATAATCAGATATCTCTTTAGCGAGATCTTCATCATGAATAACAATAATAACAAGTTTGCCTTTAGTTTTATCTTTAACAACCTCGATTACTTTCTTCGCGGTTATTTCGTCTAACGCCGCAAAAGGCTCATCAAGAAGATAAACATCCGCTTCTTTAAATAAACATCTAGCAAGATTAACTCTTGAAGCCATGCCGCCCGATAATTCATAAGGATATTTATTAACGTCATCAATACCTAATTGATTAAGAAGCAAATAGGCCTCTTCTTTATTTTCTTTCTTATTGCCTCTAACAATATTCACGTTATCTAAAGCGGTTAAAGAAGATAGAAGGTTAGGGGATTGGAACGCTAAAGAGATAGTCTCATCATTAGAGAATGAAACACTTCCTTTTTCAAAAGGAAGAATCCCAGCAAGAATATTAATCAAAGTGCTCTTACCGCATCCAGAAGGCCCAAGCAAAGAAACAATACCAGAAGAAGGGAAAGAAATACTTAGATCACTAATAACGACCTTAGAATCAAAAGATTTAGTAAGCGACTTAATCTCAATCATCTTTTTTCTCCTTTCTCTTTAGATAAAAACATAAAGAGCCTAGAAAAACCAAACTCAATAAGAATGCTTAATAAAATAACGACAAGAGTCCATGCGAACAAATCAACGGTCTCAAAATAAGTCTTCGCATTATAAATCTCTAAACCTATAGATTTTTGCGTGCAGACAAGAACCTCCGCGGCAATGCCTGCCTTCCACGCTAAACCAATAGACGTCTTCGCAGCCGCTAAGAACATCCCCTTAACATTAGGGTAATAAATCGCTTTTACTTTAGTAAAGAAACTGAAATTAAATACTTTAGCTAAATCATGCTTCTCACTAGGAACAGACTCAATCCCTTCAAGAACATTCGTATAGACAATAGGAAAGACCATAAGAATAGAAATAAAGGAAGGAAGTAAAGCGTTACCAATCCAAAGGAAGGCAACGATGATAAAAGAGACGACAGGTGTAGTCTTAATAACAACAAGTAATGGAGATAGCAATTTCTTTATAGGTTTAAACGCACTAGATAAAGCGGCTAATAAAACACCTAAAACAAAAGCAATCAAAGTCCCAATAACAACCCTAAGGATTGATCCAAAAACAACCGTATAGAAAGAAGATTCTCCAAATAGTTCAAAGAATCTAATAATCGTATCGATAGGGGAAGGAAAGATAACCTTAAGCCCAATAACAAGAGAAACAATAAACCATAAGAGTATCCAAAACCCCGAAATTCCCGCCCAAATTAAAGCAGATAACCAAAAAGAAGAGGTTTTTGAAAGGGTTTTTGAAGTCTTAGGTTCTAAAGTCCTCATCTATTAAGCCTTATAGAAAATGTCGCTAGAAGGAACGGCTCCTCCAACACTAGAAGGAACAGTTTCATATAAAGAAGTCCAGAAAGCAGTTAAAGAATCTTCCATAGCTTTGCCAGTCATATAGGTGATGTTGCATCTAGGAAGAGCGGCTTTAACTAACGCTTCTTTTGGTGCTAAGCCTGCTTCGACAATCAAAGCGGCTGCGCTTTCGTCATTATTAACTTTATCGACGGAAGCCTTATAGCCCTTTAAGAAATCTTTTGTTAACTCTTCGTGATCGACAATGAATTGGTTTCTAGCAATTAAGCAGCCCTGAACTAAATCAACGTTAGTAAGAGCTTTCCATTCGGTGGTGCAGTCAACAGCGACTCTTAAGTCTTTGTTATTCATCATCGCGGCAGTGACTTTAGGTTCAGGCAACAAACCAAGAGAAGCAGCTCCGCTAGTCAAAGCGGCAGTTAATGCGTCAGGTGTTGCATAGGTTGTTCCATCGACTGTGACTTTACCTTCTAAGCCAGCCTTCTTAAGCATGATATTTAAGACATATTCTGGGTTAGAACCAAGGCCTGGGATATATACTGTTTTATTCTCTAAATCCCTTAATGAATTGACTGTGTTTCCATTCTCGACGATATAGAGAACTCCAAGAGTGTTGACCGCTAAGACTTTGATAGCGCCTTCGGTCTTCTTATTAAGGACAGCAGCAAGGTTAGTAGGAACGGCGGCAATATCGACTGAACCACTGATAACTTGAGCAGAAACTAAAGAAGCATCTGCATAAATGTCGATTTTCGCATTAAAGTCTTTCTCTTCTTTCTTTTGCTCCGCGATCATTGGGGCAATACCAAATCCTGTAGTGCCATTTAATACGGCAACTTTGATTTCGTAATCATCTTTATCGCTTGCTTTTGTAGCGCATGCGTTGACTACGATTAATGATGAGACTCCAGCAAATAATAATGTGAGCTTTTTAACTAATTTCATAAATGAATTCTCCTTAAAGGTTTTCTAAATAATTTCTATCTAAGATGGTTATTTTCTCGCCATCTCTTCTGATAACGTTCTTCGATTCAAAACTTTCGATTGAGCGATATAACGATGAGCGGCCAATATCTAACAATCTAGAAAGCTCACTCATAGAAAGTCCAAGAACAAAAGAGCCTTTCATGAAGCCAAGAAGAAACGTTGCAAGCTTCTTCTCTGCTGACCCACCCGTCAAAGTCGCTATCTTCTTATTGAGGAAAGATATCTTCTTAGCAAGCATGGTGAATAAGTTATTTCTAATAGAATTGGTCTCATCCTCTTCCATAAGAAGGTTAAGGACATTCATATCAAGAGATAAGACAATCACTTTCTTCTCGTAAGCAACGACTTTGGTCTCGATTTCTTCTTTAGAGAAGACACCCGCTAAACCAATGAGATCTCTTTCTTCTGCGATTCTTAAAACCGAGTTTGTTTTAGATGAAGAAGTAATAAGACATCTGCCGCCATAGACATAAGCGATAGAAGGAAGGCTTTCTCCTTCGATAACGCCATGACTCATAATCAATGAGCCCGAAGAGTAGGTCTTAATCAACGCTTTTTCTTCGAGAGTCTTATAGATAAGAGAGGAATCACATCCATCAAAGAGAGGGCATCCTAAGAATTCTTTAATGATTTCTTTTTTTAATGCTTCTTTCATTGAACTGACCCTATTCTATTAAAAGTGTCCCAAATGGAACATATATATAATAGTATTCAAAAGAATAAAGTAAAAGAAAAACGCACGCTTTTTGCATGCGTTATCACTCCTATAAAACGAAATTGACAACAACGACAACAGCCACCAAGAAAACGGTCATGGCAATAGGAATAATGATATTCATTATTGATCTAGACTGTTTGTTTTCTTTCGTAACGGAAATAGATGTAACTTCTGATTCAGCATCTTTCTCACCACGAATCTGCTTTAGGATGTTTTTGAAATCAATCGCATTAACCGCGCAGCTCTTTTTGCATTCGCCGCACATGATGCACTCATGGTCGCCAACATGTTTGACGTCCATCTTGCAATCGCTGACGCACTTGCCACAGCCATTACATTTTTCTTCGTTAACTTCGACACCCAAGATGGAGAATCTATTAAATAGTCCAAATAACGCTCCTAAAGGACAAAGGAAACGGCAGAAGAAACGATAAATAAATATCGATGCGACAATAATCGCAACCATAACCATGAACTTCCAACTGAATAATTCGCCTAAGTTGCTCAATAAGCTCCCGTTTGCAGGATTTGATAATAAGAATATGGATCCTTCAAATGTCCCAATAGGGCAAAGGTATTTGCAAAACGTAGGCACGCCTGCGCTAATATAAAGCCCATAGAACAGTGGCAGTCCTATTACGAGAGTGAATAATAAAACATATTTGAAATAACTAAGGACTCTAGTGACTTTGCTTTTCTTAAGCTTTGGAGTCTTGATTTTGTATGTAAGTTCCTGAAGCAAGCCAGCAGGGCAAAGCCATCCGCACATCGTTCTTCCTAAAATGACGGCTTCAAGAAGAATGATGCCAATAACATAAGCTGGCCATGTGGCGTTACTTTCAGCTAAAGCTGCCTGCAAAGAACCAATAGGGCAAGCGCCGATCGCGCCAGGACAGGAATAACAGTTCATCCCAGGCACGCAAAGAGCTTTGGAATCGCCTTTGAAAATCTTTCCTGTGACAAAGCCTTTGATGTTCGCGTTATATAAAAGGGCCGCGTAAATCTGAATCAGCCTTCTTTTTGTAGGCATTATTTTTGCAAAAAACTCTCTGACCTTGCTCATATTAACCAATACCTACGCATTCTAAGCAGATCATCGTGGCTTTAATCAAAACCGACTCTGCCTGTTTGTTAATAACCCCAATGACAATTAGAGTAATAGCAAGAAGTAAAACCCCGGCTCTAACGCTATTGAGGATGATGATTTGCTTTTTTTCGAGGGGTTTTCTTTCCTTCTTTTTAGGGGCAACCACAAAAGCGGCCCTAATCAAAGAAGCGACAAGAAGAATGATGACGAAAGGCAATAAATAGTAGAGGAAAGCAAATATATTCTCATTAAACTCAAAGGAATAATGTTTCTTCTGGACTAAATAGCCAAAGGTGAAACCTGCGCACACCAAAACAAGAGCAAGATAACCGATATTTATGAATAAATATGTTTTCTCACTGACTTGCTTTCTGAAGTATCTAAACTTTGAAGGTTTCTTTTTTTCGTCAGCTTTCGTAAATAAAGAAATAACAAATATAACCGCCCAAAGAATGACAATGGCAACAATCTGCATAAAGACTCTGCCAATTAATTCCCTGGTGAAACGGTTATTGAGTCTTATTGTTTGGAGAATAAAAAGCGAACCTAAAACAACCGTAACCACAGCTAGAGAAATACTGATAATTTTGTTAAAAATTCGGTTTTTAATCATTTTTTAGTACATGTAGGTGTAGATGGTGTTCTTAATAACCTTTTCCCAAGCTGCATAATCCATCGAGCCAGTGATAGCTTCGCCTAATTGGTGGCCATGTTGATCAACAAAGATTGAATAAGGAACATACTCGGTGCTGTTTATGAAGTTATTCAAGCCTTGGCATGGAAGAATGCTAGTATAGGTGACTCCGGCATCTTCTACGATGCCTTCTGCTTTTAATTTCTTTTGAGCGTTAATAGAGCCAGGTCTACCAATATCAATTAAAACACCAACAACTTGGAAATCCATCTCATAATACTTTTTATGCAATTTTGCTAGATGAGGCATTTCTTTGATGCACGGTCCACAATAAGTGCCCCACATATTGATAAGGGTGATTCTGCCTTTTAACATAGTCTGGTCATATTGCTCACCATCTAACCCAGTAGTGGAGAATTCTCCAAACGCCTTAGGGAAAGAAGAGCAATCGACATTAAGACCTCCTGCAAGATCGTCTTCGTTTTTTGAAGGGCTTTCCTTCGCAGGAATAGAGACAGGCGGAAGCTCATCAATGCTGGAAGTAGCCTCATCGATTTCATAGAAACTACAGCCGCTGCAAATAATAGAAGTTAGTAATAGTGCTGATAATTTTAGTTTTTTCATAAATTCGGTACCTCCAGAAAATTGTTATAAAATATAAACACACAAAAAATCTAAATTTGCACTTTTTATTTTCACAATTTTTAAAGATTTACTTTTTCAGTCAAAAAATTAGGCGTTTTCTCAACAAAAAGGATAAAGAAGTGCTAATATATCGCTCGGAAATGATGTCTTCCATGTGAAAAATCACAAAACCGCGAGAAAAGCTGATGACTTCTACCTAGGTTAATTCGCCTCTTTTTGGGTTAACCTTTTACGGAGGAAGAGCATGCTATTATTCTTAGACCTATTCATCATCATCCTTGGTGGTGTTTTACTAAAATTCATATCAACAAAAATCAAGGTTCCGGCATTAATCGGTTACCTTCTTTTAGGCATATTGATCAATGCCTTAGGCGCCATTGACCCATTATTAAATTCCATATCTCCCTTTATAAGAAAAATCGCTCTTGTCATTATTCTTATCAAAGCGGGTCTTTCCTTGGATATAAAAGACTTAAAGAAAGTTGGAAGACCAGCGATTCTTATGTCCTTTCTTCCTGCGGTAGTAGAGATGGTTACGATAGGCCTACTTGCTCCATTATTCTTTAATATCACCTATATCGAATCATTTATCTTAGGGTCAGTTTTAGGTGCCGTTTCCCCAGCTGTCGTTATCCCAATGATGACATTCTTAATGGACAAAAAGATAGGCACAAAAGAAGGCGTACCTCAATTAATTCTTGCAGGTTCATCTATAGATGACATTGTGATGATTGTTTGCTATCAGGCTTTTATCGGAATCGAGTCTGGAGGAAAAATTACCTTCATGACGTTCGCTAATATCTTCATTGCGATTATTTCAGGGACGTTGGTTGGAATTGCCTTAGGACTTCTTGTGTCTTTTATCTTCAAAAAAGCGGATGCAAAGATGAATAGAACTTTGAAATTCCTTATGATCTTAGGCCTTTCTTTGGGACTTGTCGCATTTGAGGAGTTTGTCTCTAGCTTGTTCTTGTTCTCATCGCTCTTAGCCATTATCTCGATGTGTCTAGTTGTCAGAATCAAAGATAAAGATAGAGCAACAAGAATTGCCTCTAGAGCCACCAAAACCTGGGTTATTGCCGAGATGTTCCTTTTCTTCTTAGTTGGGGCAGCCATAAAAGTGGAATACGCTGCAAAATTTATCCTCCCAGCCTTGGCTCTTTTAGGAATCTCCTTAGTAGCTAGATCCTTAGCGGTATCCGCTTCATTAATCAAAACAGATCTCAATTTTGAAGAAAGGGCGTTTACCGTGATTTCCTATCTTCCAAAAGCAACCGTCCAAGCCTCTATCGGAGGAGGGCTTTTAGATTTGGGAAACAAGCTTTTAGCAAGTAACTCCCCAAATGCCGAAGCAGTGGTTTTTGCAGGAACTATCGTCCTTTCCGTATCTGTTCTTTCAATACTTATAACCGCCCCTTTAGCGTCGTTAACGATGAACTTCACATACGATAAATTGTTAAAAGAAGAAGTCTCCAAAGGGTAATAAAAGAGCGTTAAAACAAAAACAGGGGAAACGTGGCATATTAAAAAATAGCCAAACACCCCATTTTTTGCTTTTACACCCCGTTCAATAATTCAATACGTAGGCATTTAAACGACAAATTGTAATAATTTTCAAAAAAATATCGAAAAACGATGCTTTTTATTTGCGATTCAAAAATTATTATTCATAATAAAGGCAAGTATTTTGTAGGAGGAAACCAAAATATGATGGAAAAAATCAAAAAGATCTCCCTCATAGCTGGATTCTGTTGCTTATTCATCGCAGCAGTCCTCGTCACCAGTGCTCTTGGTATTAAAGAAACATTTGCAATGGTCGGCGACGTCTTCGCAGCTATTGGCAGAATCTTCACTGATGGCTTTAAAGTAGAAAGACTTATTGCCATCCTCATCGCTGCAGCAGTCGGTGGCGTCTTCATCTGGCTCATCGTTGTCTGCATCAAAAAGAAGAAAGGCGCATTTGTTCCTTTCACATTAGCAATCGCAGGCGCTATGTTGATTGCAACAATCTGGAAAGCAAAAGGTATCTTCGGTCTTCTCGAAGGTAAAGCTTACGACCACGCAGGAGAACTCTTAGCTCTCCAAATCACAAAGATGCACGGCGTCTTTGCATTCCTTGCATGGATGTTAACAATGATCGCATTCATCGTTTACACCGCACTTGCAATGAGAACAATCAAACAGGATCTCTTAGAATACGATGCTTCTAAGGTTAAGGAAGAACCAAAAGCAGACGAAGCTAAGAAAGAAGAACCAAAAGCTGACGAAGCTAAGAAAGAAGAACCAAAACTTATCGAAGATCCAACCAAGTATGCTGCTAAGGAAGAAGTCAAACTTGGTCAGACAATCGAATTCGTTTCTGGCGAACACGCTCTCAAAGCTAAGATTCTTGAACTCGACGGTGAAGAATTCAAGAGAAGCATGAACATCACAAAGAAGATGATCATCGACTACGTCCTTGCTATGACAGGCGAAGCTCACCCAGTCGAAACAACTCACCCAGAAAAGAAATCAGAAAGATCCCCAGAAGGTCTTTACATCCAGCACTCCAACATGGAACTCATCTATGGACAAGATGGCGCTCTCTCCGTCCTTATGAGACTCCCAGCAGATGTTGCTAACAAGCTTAAAGAAGTCCACGAAATCGAAGATTCCAACTTTGCAGGCACAAAAGACTACTACAAAGTTAACTTCGCTAAGACATGGGAAACAGAAGATGAACTTCACGAAATCCTTGAAGCTTCCTATGCTTATGTCTTAAGCAAATACTTCAAAGTCGAAGACGGCAAATATGTCGAACTCGATGAAAACCAGGTCGAAGGAGAGGAAGAACCAATCCTTGAAGAAGACCCAACCAAGTACGCAGCACAAAGCGAAGTCGAACTTGGTAAAGAAGTTGAATTCGTCTCAGGCGAACACACACTCACAGCAACCATCATCAAACTCGACGGCGAAGAAATGGTTAAAGAAGAACCAGAAGCCGAAGAGGAAGAAGAGGAAGAAGAGACTGAGGAAGAAAAGCCAGAAATCGATGCAGGCGCAGCTGGCAATGAATTCCCAACCATCAAAACCAAATCATTCGAAAAGAAATTCAAAGATGCTGATAAAGAACTCAGAGCTAAATACTCCGAACTCAGAAACGCACTCCAGAGCCACAAGAAGGTTCACGAGCGTGTATCCGCATCATGCGATTCATACCGTTTAGGAAGAAAACTCCTTGCAAAGATTACATTCGCAGGCAAACACATCAAGCTCAGCCTTGCTCTTGATCCAGCTGCTTACGAACAGAACAGATATCACCAGGTTGACGTCAGCGCTAAAAAGAAATTCGCTGAAGTCCCATTCCAGATGAGAATCCAGTCCGGTCTCTCAGTCAGAAACGCACTCAGACTCATCGACGAAATGTGTGAAAAAGAAGGCGCACCAGTTGACGCAAAATACGAAGCAGTCGACTACAGCACCAAAAACGGTTTAGAGAAGTAATTCTTAATAACTAGTTATTAAAGAGCCTATGGAAACATGGGCTCTTTTCTTTACTACAATGATGATTTAGGTTCCAGAATTTGATATAATAATCGTATGAATACTACTGTAGCGTTCTTCATCACACCTAAAGTCCTTATTAAATACCTTGATGAGACATTAACCGTTAGACAAGCAATCGAGATGATGGACTTCCATCATTACTCCGCTGTCCCTCTTTTAAAGAGCAATGGAGAATATCTTGGAGTCATTTCTGTAGGTGATATTCTTTGGTACCTTAAAGACCATAACTTCGATAATGAAGAGGCTATGAAAAAGAGCATCAGAGAAGTAAATCAGACAAGAGAATATAAAAGCATCTGCATTGACACTCAGATAGAAGAATTATCTAGGACCATCATTAATCAGACATTCGTTCCTGTTACGGATGATAGAAATATGTTTATCGGGATCGTTACCAGAAAGACGGTCATGAATTATCTTCTTAAGGAATTAGAGAATAAGTAAATCTTAGAAGCCCATCCTGTGGTGGGCTTTATGTTTCAATCCTATTTTAAACGATCTTTTATCATTTCAAATTCTTCTTCGGTGATCTCACCGCGATCGAGTAAGTTTTTGAATTTAGAGATGGTTAATTCTTTCTCCCCCCCACTAGCAACGCTATAGGATTCTTCCTCGGGGATTGTTATTATTTCTTCTTCTAAGGGTTTCTCGATCTGAGCTGTTTCTGTTTCCTCTTTTAAGGCCACGTTTTGCTTAATGTTTTTGTTTCTTTTTTTATTTAAATGCGCATTTATCAATCCAATTATCAGCAAGACCATTGAAAACACCCACGAATAGGCAATAGAGAGTAACGCACCGTCCCAACCGATGTCTAAGCTCGTTGTATATTCGAGGTTTCCAGAAGGCCCAAGTACATCTTTGTTAGCCTCAAAAAAACTTGTTGGAACTAGGGTGATTGAAATCATAGAGATAAACGAGACTATGAATATCGCAATATACCAACGAAGGTTTTTGTTGTTTCTTTTTTCCAAAAATAAAGCACAAACATGGGTAAAAAGAAGAATTAAAAGGGCACAAAATAAAATAATGGCAGCAGGCGCAGGAGAGGCTTCGCTTAGAAAAAAGTCCTTGAAACCAATAACTGTGTCATTCATTTTTGCGTCTGAAGAAGCGTCTGATATAACGTATTTTATTTCTCTATCTCCGCCTAGCAAACATATAGCAGCGGAAAAATAATAACTAAGTTTAAGGCCGGCTAAAGAAGTTTCTTGAACGATTGCATTAGTGGTAAGGATTAGAATAAAAGTTACAAGAACAAGAAAGGCTGAACCAAGCAGAATATAGAAGCGACTATTTCTTAACATCTTCATTTCAAATTCCTTTTTGACTACATAAATCATTTTATCTTGGATTGTTAACGTATCAATATTAAACACTTAAAACCCCCTAAAACCGATGATCAACCCACCATGCTAAAAGAAAATGGGACCTTTTGAATGGTGAAATTCCAAAAAATCACAAATAAATAGTAGATTTAACAATCAATAATTGACCTTTAACTCTTATCGTGTATTGTTAGCGAAATAGAGGTCAAAATGAACAAAGTTAAATTAATAAGGAACAAACATATATACATTAAAGTAGGATCCGCTCTTTTATTAGTTTTAGCTTCTCTTTTATTAGCCTTTGCGATCATGAAAGAGTCATCTCCATTATTGATGGCAGGAAGCATTCTTCTAGAAATAGTGGCGGGTATATTCTTCGTCCTATCATTATTAACAAAAACAATCAAATATAAAGTAGGGGATAGAGTGTTCTATCTCTGCATTGGAATATTTTTCCATTTCCTTACTTCTAGACGCCATATCTTAGATAAAGCGGTAACGGTTTGGTTTGGCATCCATTCTTTGTATTACGAATTTGATAAATTTGAGATAGAAGGAAAAATAGGAACATTCAAAAAACCTTTATTTACCGTAAACGACAAAACCGTTAAGGGGACAAAATAAAAGAACCCTATAGTGGTGATAACTACCGAAGGGCTCTTTTATTTATGGTTATTCTAATATTTACTTAATCTCACAAAATGACTTGAGTAATCTTCCCTTATCATCATATAGCCGTAAGTGATCGATAATAATTTGGACTCCATTTTCAAATTACTATTAGAACATTCTGTTATTTCAAAACAATCATAGCCTTTTTCTAGGAACGAAACTATTCTTCCAAGATTATTACATGACAGAACTTCTAGGCACATCGCACACTTGCTATTTAGATTTGAATAATCTAACAGCAGACCCTGTAATCGTAGATTGATACATTTAACGTTATAGACCGCCTTAAAAAGGCGGTTTTATTGCATAAATTCCTTCAATTCATTTTTCTTTGAAACACTCTCAAAAAATATAGGGGATAATGCTAAAATAAAAGAAACTCAACGATGCATCCCTACCTAGGAGGTTTTTATATGGAAAAAGAACAAATCGCTCAATTAATAATCGAAACATTTTCAGGAGACGCAAAAATCGAAAAGACAATCGAGACACCGTCATTCGTCAAAGTGTTTTTCTCATTGCCATTAGATTATGGTAAGAGGAAGTTAGAAAAAGGTTTAAATAATCTTGAAAGTAGACTCCCATGCGGCATCGTTAATAGAATCGTAACAGGAAGCCCATACCTTTCGGCAAGTGTTTCAAAAGATAAGAAAGAACTATTAAGATCTCCAGTCTTAGAAGATAAGAACCCAACTCTCATACCTTTAGGTATGTCAGATGAAGATAAGCTCATCACCCTTGATATTAGAAAAGCCCCTCATATCTTAATCGCAGGAACAACGGGATCAGGAAAATCCATCCTTTTGCATTCGATCATCAAGTCATTAATCAATAGATCCACCCCAGAACAACTCAAATTAGTTCTCATTGATCCAAAGAGAGTGGAATTCAACCGTTACAAAGAAGACCCACATCTTCATTGCCCAATCGCCAAAGACCCATGCGATATCGAAAAGGTTTTAGATGATTTAGCAAAAGAAGTGGAAACCCGCTTCGAGAAATTTATGGAAGTAAATGCCAGGGACATCGATGAATATAATGCGAGTGTTAGCGAAAAGCTTCCTTATATCATCCTTTTAGCAGATGAATTTGCCGATGTTCAGGAAATGGTCAAAACCTCATCAGAACGTTTCGTTAGAATTGCCCAAAGAAGCAGAGCGGCAGGAATTCATTTAATCCTTGCCACCCAAAGATCAACTCCTAAGGTTTTAAGCGGCGCCCTTAAAGCGAGCTTCCCAACCAAGATTGCCTTGTCTCTTATTTCGCCAGTCGATTCCATGACCATCATCGGAACAGGTGATGCTACCAAATTATATGGTTATGGAGATATGCTTATCCAATCCCCGGCAGTTGACCAAGTATCCGAAGTTAGGGCCCAAGGCTTCTACGATATGTAAAAAGGCTTATGGACAAAACAAAGTTCAATTACAAATTCATGATGAACAAACATCATGAAGATCTCATTTGGGAATGCATTGAACTCCTAGATAAGCTAAATATCCGTTTTTCCAAATCTATAAGATTTGGTTATTTAGTAGATAATATTCGTAAATTAGGTTTATGCGTGGCCACCTATTATAGAAGCAAAGGTTTTTTCATAATCCGGATAAACGAAGCAATCAATAACGACAAAACCTTTATCGAAACCGTAATCCACGAGTTTCTTCATACCATAACGAGCAGCGATGGGGAACTCCTTTGCCTCAATCATCGCGGCCCTTGGAAAGAAGTAGCGGATTTCATTAGCAAAAACACCCCGTTTGAGATAAAAGCCTCAAGCAAAGAACAAAATATCCTGACTTTCCTTAATGATAGGGGTAAATTCTATTAGACATATGAGTGATATGAGAAAGAAGATAAGATTCGTAGCGCCTAGCTGGTTACTTGGTGAAGTAGGGCAAGAAAAACTATCAAAAACAGTAGAAGAGTTTACCAAACTCGGTTTTGAAGTAACTCTTTCAAAACATCTAAACAGCAACCCAAAAACAAGACCAATCAACAAAGCCGAAGATTTGGTCGATGCCTTTAATAGCGACGCCGACATCGTCTGGAGCGTAGGCGGTGGTTTAGGCATGATCAAAACCATGAAGTGCCTAGATTTTTCAAAAATCCAAACTAAAGACAAACTTTTCATAGGCTTTAGTGATAACACCTGCCTCACATACACCCTTGTTACGATGTTTGATATCCCAACAATAATCGCCCAAAACGGCAAAGGGATGAGACTTGTTGAGAAAGAAGACAGAAAAGATACTTTCCGTATGATTAATGGAGAAAAAGATTTTCATTCATATGATTATTGGGAAAATGAGGAAAACCAAGAAAAGAAACCTGATATAGAATTCATCAATTATGAAAAACCAGTAACAGGTCTTTTATTAGGTGGCTGCATCGAAGTCTTAAAAGAACTAGAAGAAGAGGGATTAGATAACACTCTTAACTATGTTAATAGACATAAAGATGAAGGAATCATCTTCGCTCTTGATAACGATGGCTCAAACCCTAAAACATTAAGGAAGAATCTTGAATCGTTTAAAGAAAACCATTGGTTTGATAATGTCTCGATGTTCATCTGTAGCCGCAATTACAAATACTACCAAGACAAAGTGAAAAAGAAACTAAATAAAGTTTATCTGGAAGTCCTAGGAACATTAAATAAACCGATCATCCTAAACGCGGATATTGGTCATATGGATCCTCTTATCCCTTTGTATTTAGGGAAGAAGTGCACCGTCTCAAAAGAAGACAAAAAGATTCTCTTCCATTACGAATAAAACTAAAAAGCTCGGTATTTCCGAGCTTTCTTTATTTTTTGATAATGATTCAATCCACAAACCCTAAATCTTTATCCGTGTATTTATATTCTTATTTACTAAGGTGCTCTACTAATAATCTAATGGCCTTCCCTCTATGGGAATATTTGTTTTTCTCCTCATCTGGAATAGCCCCAAAAGGCGCACCGCATTCAGTTGAGAAGAAGATTGGGTCATAGCCAAACCCATGGTCGCCTGTTATGGATTCTAAGATCTTGCCAGGGCAAACACCTTCGAAAACGAAAGACTTGCCTTCTTCATCGACCAAACAGATAGAGCATACATATCTAGCGTCTCTATTTGTCTTTCCTTCTAAGAGTTTCAAAACATGCTTGTTGACGTTAATGTAGCCTTCGCCACACTCCTTCATGATGGAATCTGCCCATCTTGCGCTATGAATTCCAGGGAAATGATCGCCTAGCGCATCAATCTCAACGCCTGAATCATCGCTGATGACCGCGCATCCTAAAATATCGTGATAGAACTTCGCCTTTATATAAGCGTTTTCGCTATAAGAGGAACCATCTTCGACTGGCTCTTCGTCGTGTCCTAAAGAATCGACGCTTTTGACTTCGTAGCCAAGAGGGGAGAGCATCGTCTCAAACTCCCTAAGTTTCCCTTTGTTGTGTGATGCTAAAACAATAAGCTTTTTCATATAGAAAACTATATCACAAACATTCTTCTTATTTTATCATTTCTAGTGAACACTGGAGGAAAGAGACTATGGAATATATCATCAAAGGGGATATCGCTTATTCAAAAACAAAAGATGAGCTCATAACCATCCATAATGGCTACCTCCATATCAAAGACGGTGTAGTGGAAAAGGTCTATAAAAAACTTCCTAGCCCCCTCAAAAGCAAGAAATTAATCGACCACTCAAATAAACTCATCATCCCAGGAATGAGTGACCTTCATCTCCATGCTTCGCAGTTTGAATATAAAGGAACCGCAATGGATGTCACTCTTTTAGAGTGGTTAGATAAATACACCTTCCCAATCGAAGCAAAGTTCAAAGATGAGAAATATGCTGAAAAAGCCTATAAAGTCTTTGTTGAATCATTAAGAAAGACATATACAACCAGAGCGGTAATCTTTGCCACCCTTCATTTAGAAGGAACATACATTCTTGCAAAACTCCTAGAGAAAGCGGGAATCGATGCATATGTCGGGCTAGTGGACATGGATAGAAATGTTCCTCCTTTCTATAAGCATTCAGTAGAAGAAGCAAGAAAAGACAACATCGAGTTCATCAATAGGCTTAAAGACTTCAAACACGTTAAGCCGATAATCACCCCACGCTTCACGATAAGCTGCACCGACGAGATGATGAAAATGCTTGGCGAGATTAGAAAAGAATATAACGTCGCAGCCCAGTCTCATTTAGATGAGAATCCTAGCGAAATCGCCTTTGTAAAAGAACTTTGCCCTGACGCAAAACACTACGCCGATACATATAACAGAGTAGGTCTTCTTGAAAACAGTGTCCAAGCACACTGTATATTCTGTAACGAAGACGAACTTAAACTCCTCAAAGAGAAAAACGTCTATCTCGTCCATTGTCCAGAAAGCAACACCAACGTTTCCACTAGCGGAATCTGCCCAGTTAAGAAATATTTAGATATGGGTCTTCATGTCGGCGTTGGTTCAGATGTCGCAGGAGGAAGCACCCTTAATCTCTTAAAGAACCTCAAACTCGCCATCCAGTTATCAAAAGTCATCAATTATGGGCAAGATACGGATTACAAACCCTTAATTGCCGAAGAAGCCTTCTATTTAGCCACATTAGGAGGAGGAACCTATTTCGGAAAAGTCGGTTCATTCTTCGAAGGGTGGGATGCCGATATCGTCATAGTCGATGATTTAAAAGGCGATCCATCCAGCATGTCTTTCTCTATCAGAGACAGAATTGAACGCCTTATCTATAACGGGGAAGACTCTTTCATCATTAGCAAATACATAAAAGGTCAAAAAGTCCTTTAATTAAAGTCTTGCTTAAATATCGATTATAGAGATTCAACCGCTCTTTTTTACATGGTGTAGTGAAATTCTATTAGAAAGGTCATAAAATAAGAACCATGAAAGTAGAAGTAAGAGGAAAAAGAACAAAAGCATTCGGAATCATTGGATTCATCGCCTTTGCCGCGGTTTATGGAATGTATTCTTTCTATACGATTAGAAGCATCGTCTCTCTTGCCGCATGGGTGCCTTTCTCTTTCACAGAGCCTCTTCATGTCAGACTCTTTATTGAGCTTCTCTTCTTTTTAGGAATGATTTACCTCTCAATAGACGGAAGCGTCAAATATTTCAAAAACCATCCAACAGGAACCTTCCCTCATGGAATCAGGCTGATGATGGTTTTTGCTCTTTTTAGCATCGCAAGCCCAGTATATGGAAAGCTCCTCGCCCCAGATTTATATAAAGGGTTCAAGTACGTTGAACTTGTCACCTCGATAAACTATCTGGCGCCTATTATCTCACTCATTTTCGCTATTGCCTCATTCTTCTTAATCAATAAGCCAAAGCACATTAGACACATAATCTTTGGCGGCGTCTTCCTTCCGATGGTGCTTCGTGACATCATCTGGCACGTAATCTTAGAAATTCCTTATTACGCACAAGACTGGGTTGATACTAATTATTATTTGATCTTTGGCCCAACGGTGAGAGTCCTTGCTTACGGATTCTTAATCGCTAGCTATCTAGTCGAGAAAAAAGAAAAAGGAAAAGACGAGAATAAGCCTAGCGAAGAGAAAACCGAGCAGGCCATCTAAAAACCTTCAAATCATCTCTTTGTCCCACAAAATCTAATGAAATCTTCAAAAAATCAAAAAAATTTTGAAGATTTTTTCTTTTTATAAGTGCGTTTCTAACGCAATTCTCAAAATGAACTTTTGTCCAACCCTCAAAAAATTCCTACATAGTGAATTAATTGCTAAAAAATTCGATAAAACCTTAATAATTCATTTTGTATTAAAAACAATAATTTCTAATGTGCGAATGAAGTGCAATTATCAAAGTAAAATATTGGTCAAAAACATAATATGAATAGACATAATTTATGTAATAAGGCCCCCTTGAAACAAAGAAAAAACTATGAAAGACTAGGTGCATAAGGAGGCACTTAAATGGCCAAAAAACATATGAAGAATGGCGAATTCATGGCTATCACATTACCTATCGCAGGTGTTTGTTTAGCTGCTGCAATTGCCCTCCCAATCTTAGGCGAAACCTTCAGCGTTTCAATCGACACAACAATGGGTCTTGGACAACTCCACGTCGTTGACGCGGAAGGAAGCGAGAATTGGGATACAAACTACATCGACGTAAAGTACAAGAAGAGAGCAGACTCACGTGAAGCTGCTAACAAGATTTCTAAAGAAATCGCTGATGAGGGCATTGTCCTTCTTAAGAACGAAGGAAACGCTCTTCCATTAGCCAAAAACACACAAGTCGCCCCATTCGGTGATGGCTATAGATCACCAACCTATGGCGGATCAGGCTCTGGTAACGTTGATACGACAAAGGATTATATCTTCACCCCAGCCAAAGCCCTTAAGAAACACTTTAGCGTCAATAGCGCAATCGAATCCATCACGCTCAATAAGGATAAAGTCGCATCTATTAAAGAAGCAACTGGGACAAGCGGAGCAGTCGCAGGAAGCGGCATGTTCAAAAATGACTTCTCTCTCCTTGGCGTCCCAACCACAGAATACGAAGGAGTCAAAACCCAGATTTCAGGCACAACCGCAATCATGTTTATCACAAGAGGCGGCGGCGAAGCTAACGATATCAAACGCGATGGCTACGAAGATGGCACAAGACACGCTCTTGCTTTAAGCAAAAACGAAAAAGACACAATCAAATACCTTAAAGATAATGGCGCAAGCAAAATCATCTCCATCATCATCTCCTCAAACGTCATGGAACTTGATGTTCTCCAAAGCGGAGAATACGCAACCGATGCAATCCTTTGGGTTGGCGGTCCAGGCGCTGCAGGCTTCGAATCAATGGCAGATATCCTTGTCGGTGATGTTAACCCAAGTGGCAGAACCGCTGATATATACGCTAAAGATCTTCTCAAAACCCCAGCTTTGGCAAACTTTGGCTCATACGAATACACAAACGCCGAATACGAATGGAGTGGTTCCCAGCACAAAGGTCACTTCGTTCAGTACGAAGAAGGCATCTATGTCGGTTATAAATACTATGAAACCGCATCCTCAGTCGGCGCCATCAACTACGAAAGCGAAGTCACATACCCATTTGGCTACGGCTTAAGCTACACAACATTCAACCAGGAATTCCTTTCCCTTGACGTAGCTGATGGAGTTGCAAAAGCAAAAGTCAGAGTCACAAACACCGGCAGCAAAGCAGGCAAAGACGTAGTGGAACTCTATTATGCCGCCCCATATACCGAACAAGACAAGACCAACAAAGTCGAGAAATCCACAAAGAACTTAGTCGAATTCGCTAAGACCGAAATGTTAGAGCCAGGCAAGAGCCAGGAACTCACCATCGAGTTTAATGTCGAAGACATGGCTTCATATGACTATGTTAGAGATAATGGCGATGGCACCAAAGGCGCTTATGTCTTAAGAAACGGCGATTACACGATCTATCTTGGCAAGAACTCACACGATTCATGGGCTGAGAAGAAGTGGGCAAATATAGAAAACATAGCCTACACCAACGCTAACCCACGTCAAAGTGAAAAGAACGGCCAAGCAAAGCTTGATAAAGAAGGTAAGCCAACCTCGGCTCCAGAAAAGGCAGACATCGACCAGTTCGCAAAATTCGTCGCCGCCACAAACCAACTCCAGGAATTAAGCGACTTCATGAACGAAGCAGGCATCACCAAACTTTCTAGAGAAGACATGGCAGGCACCCTCCCAACCGCTCCAACAGGAAGCGATTTCCAGCTTGCCGATAAATATCTTGCTAACTGGAACAGAGAAAAAAGAGGCGGATATGACGTTGAAACCAACCCAGAAACAGGTAACGTCGTCGGCTCGCTTGTCTATGCCGAAAAAGCTCCAGAATACAAAGATAACGGCTTAACTCTCTCTAATTTAAGAGGTAAAGGCTATTATGATAATCTCTGGAATGACATCCTTGATCAAATTGATTTCAGTGATGCGAAAGTCCAGGAAGAATTAAGAGACCTTCTCTATTACGGCGCATATAACACCGCAGCATTTAGCCCAGTTGGCAAACAGAAAGTCAATGACTACGATGGCCCACAAGGCATCTCATCATTCATGGCTCAAGGCCTTGACGCTTGCGCATTCTGCTCAGAAGTCGTCGTTTCCTCAACATGGAACGTCGAGCTTGTTAGAAAATATGGCGAAGCTATCGGTCAAGAAGGCCTTACCCACGATGTCAGCGGTTGGTATGGCCCTGCTATGAACACCCATAGAACACCATTCTCAGGCCGTAACTTCGAATACTATTCAGAAGATGGCGTCCTTGCTGGTAAGATTGCAGCCTCCGTCGTTAGCGGTGCGGCTGATCAAGGCTTCTACGCCTTCATCAAGCACTTCGCTCTTAACGATCAGGAAACCAACCGTATGGATGGCATCTGCACATGGGCAACCGAACAGACCGTCCGTGAAAACTACCTCAAGCCATTTGAAATCGTCGTCAAAGAAGCTAGAGGCAAAGTCTATTTCACCGCAGACGACCAAGGCACGAAAGACTACAAAGTCATGCGTGGGACAACAGCCGTCATGACATCCTTCAATAACGTCGGCACAACCATGGCATCAGCATGCGCTCCATTACTCACAAACGTTCTTCGTAATGAATGGGGCTTCCAAGGTGAAGTCATTACTGACTTCGGTCCATATGTCGACTACGACAACATGATCAGAAGCGGTAACGACTATCTCTTAAACGCTAACTGGGGTGGTGATAAGCCAGAACTTAGCAGAGTCTTTAAAGACACAGAAAGCGCAACCGCAAAGAGCGTCATGAGAAGATGCGTCAAGAACATGTGCTACACCGTCGTCAATAGCGCAGCCTTCAATGGCGTCGCCCCAGGTTCAAAGACCTACCGTGACATTGCTCCATGGAGATTCCTCCTTGGCGGCGTTGATGCTGTCTTTGCTATCGGCGCAGTCGGCTTAATCGGCTGGAATGTCGCTCGCTTCATCAAAAACAAAAAACACCCTGAAGAAGAAACGGTCGCTGAATAAAGCAAAAAATAAATAAACAAAATACCCCAATCCTTAAATGGAAAGGGGTATTTTTCATTTTATGAAATCGCTATTAGAAAAAACCTCTAGCAATATTAAACATAAATAAGAAGACAACAATAAGAACGCTTGAAGAAACGAACAAGAACCATTTTCTTTTCTTGGCGTTGCTAAAATCTTTGATAAAGAAAAAAGCGGTTAATCCGATTAGGGAATAAATGATGATATAGGCAATCACAGCAAGGAAACTATTTTCAAAAACCCCAGGGAAATTGTCGAAAGAGTTATAAAAAGCCTCAAAAGTCTTATCGACATATTGACCTGACAACGGGTCATAAGCCATCCCTTTAGCACGATAATGGTAGAGAGGGACAAAAGGCAAAGAAGCGTATATGGCAAGTAGTCCTAAGCAAATGTAATTAGCGATCTTTTTCATGTGTCAATTATAGTAAAAGCAAATTATAAAAATCAAAACGCAGAAATCGATACCTTTACAAATGTTCTCCTAGTATTGAAAACGAAATCAAATAGTATAAAAAAACAGCATCATTACTTGATTATCTGATTCAAAGTAAATTTGCTATAGCAAGAAAATCAGTGTAAAATAACAAGGTCAAATAGGAGAAATCCCAAAATATGAAAATAGCAATCTCAACCGAATCAGCAGCAGATCTTACCGAAGAACTCAAAGCTCAATATAACATTTACGTCACCCCATTCACCATTACTCTTGGCGAAAGAAGCGACAAAGACGGAATCATCACAGGCAAAGAATTAATCGACTTCACCATCAAAACTGGAAAACTTGGCAAAACCAGCGCTATAAACTCCGTTGAATATGCCGCCTTCTTTGAAGAAATCCTCAAAGAGAACGATGAAGTCATCCATATCGCATTATCTGGCGGTATCACCTCATCCGCCCAAAACGCATATTTAGCATCCCAGGAATTTGGTGGCAAAGTCCATGTCATCGACTCGCTTTCCCTTTCTACAGGCGTCGCCCTTGAAGTCCTTATGGCCGCTAGACTTAGAGATGCAGGCAAATCCTCAGATGAAATTGTCAAAATCGTTGAAGAAAGAAAAATGAAGAACCAGACATCTTTCTGCTTCGAAACCGTCGAATTCTTATATAAAGGCGGCAGATGCAGTGGTATGGCCCGCTTTGGTGCTAACCTCTTAAAACTTCGTCCACAGATCATCATGCACACAGAACTTGGTGGCAAAATGGAAAGTGGCAAGAAGTTCCGTGGCCCAGTTAAGAAATGGGTTATGGATTACGTTGAAGAAACCCTTAAAACATTCAATAACCCAGACCACGAATTAGTCTTCATCACCCACACAATCTATGGCGAAGAAGATTACAAGATTGTTGATGTTGTAAGAGAAAGACTTAAGCAAGAAGGATTCAAGAACATCATCGAAGCGGTCGCAGGCGCAACAATCTCCTGTCACTGCGGTCCTAATACCTTAGGTATTCTCTATATGAATGACGGCGATCATCCAGTCGCTTAAATAAAGAAATAACGAGAAGCAGAAATTAAGCTTCTCGTTTTTTTATTGTTTTTTTCGTAAATTTTCGAAAATCCCCTCTATAAGTAAATGGAGGGGATCCTATGAACAAGGTTCTTTCTTCCCTTCCGGCCTTGCTTGCGGCGAAGGGGCTTCATGTCGGAAACGACAATAATCCTGATCCTCGTCTATCTGATACTTCTTAGGTTTGTGGAAAAGAAAAAGAAGTAGGCTAGCCTACTCCTAAAAACACAAGCTTATTATACCATGATCTGATGCCGAAGCAAGGCACCGGAGGGCGGCCTGCCATCTTATGGGGGTGGCGGGCTCTCTCTATAAATTCTAAAAAATTAACTTTTTTTCGTTTTCCCCTCTATAACTAAATGGAGGGGATCCTATGAACAAGGTTCTTTCTTCCCTTCCGGCCTTGCTTCGGACCAAGAAGTTTTATGGAAACGATAGTCATCGCCCTTACGGTGATATTATTGATGATTATTAGCGTTAGGGAAAACAAAAAGAAGTAGGCTTGACCTACCCCCTAAAACAAAAAACATCATAGCATAAGGCCATGGCCAAAGCAAGGCGCCGGAGGGCAGCCTGCCATCTCGAAAGGGTGGCAGGCACTCTCTATAAAATGTAAAAAATTAACTTTTTTCGTAAATTTTTAAAATTCCCCTCTATAAGTAAATGGAGGGATACTTATGAGAGTCATCCTTTTCCGCCTTCCAACCCTTGCTTCGGACCAAGAAGTTTTATGGAAACGATAGTCATCGCCCTTACGGTGATATTATTGATGATTATTAGCGTTAGGGAAAACAAAAAGAAGTAGGCGCACCTACTTCCCCTAACAACAATAACATCATAGCATAAGACAATGGCCAAAGCAAGGCGCCGGAGGGCCCCGCCATGTGACAGGTGGCGGGTTCTCATAACGTTAAAAGGAGTCGTGGAGAAGATGGGCATTTTACTTCCTTCCTTTCCTGATTAGTTCTTTTCCATCGCTCCTTTTAATGTTTTTATATTTCGAATTCTCTTCCTATTGCATACGCACTACGCGTGATGCATAATATTGCACGGTAGATGACCCGAGGAATCGGCTCTATTAACTCAATAAATACTGAATTGAGTGGTCACTTAGGACCACTCTTTCTAATTTTAGGAGGAAAAATGGGACCACTTGATAATGTTAAAAACCTCATAACCCCAGTCTTAGAGAAAGAAGGGTATGAGCTAGCAGACATCAACATGATTAGAGAAAAAGAAGGTCTGACACTTCATATTGTCGTCGATAGAGATGCTCCGATATCTCTAGATGACATAATCAAGGTAAGCGACATAATCAATCCGCTTCTTGATGAAGAAGACCCAATCGAAGGAGCCTACATGCTCGATATCTCAAGCGCAGGAAGCGAAAAAGCCATCAAACTTGAGAAACTAAGCAAGTACCAAGGCGAATACGTAAACCTCCATCTCATCAACCCTCACCAAGGTGAGAATTACTTAGAGGGCGACCTTCTCGAAGTAAACGAAGAGGAGATTATTCTCCAAATAACAACCAAAGGCCGCAAAAAGAAAGTCACACTGGCCCGCCAAAACGTAGATAAGGCGCGCCTAGCCATAAAGTTCTAAGGAAAGGAATTAACAAACATGGACGTGAAAGCATTCAGCGAAGGCATTGATTTAATCGCTAAAGAAAAGGGTATCAGCCACGAATCAATCGTCTTAGCACTCAAGGAAGCAATGGAATCTTCCTACATCAAGTACCTCAAAGGCGGAGATGACGCAGAAGTCGAAGCAGTAATCGACGAAGAAAATGGTCATATCACCCTTTGCCAAAAGAAGGAAATCGTCAAAGAAGTCCTCGATGACTATCTTGAGATTTCAAAAGAAGACGCTTTAGAAGATGTCGAGAAATCAATCGCTCATCTCGAAGAAGAGATCGCTTATTTAAAAAGACCACGCGGAGCAGAGAAAGAAGAACGCGAAGAACTCAAATACCTCCTCAGTGTCTTAAAAGAAGAAAAGAAGAACATCAAAGTCGGCAATAAGTATTCCTTATACTGCCCATTAACCGAATTAACAAAATTAACCGCTAATTCAATCAAGAGCGTTCTCAAATCCAAAATCAACGAAGCAGAAAGAGTCGCTCTCTATGACATCTATAAAGACCATATCGGCGAAATGATGACCGGTACAGTCGAAAGATTTGATGAAAAAGGCGCTACCATCAAAATGGGTAGAGCAAGCGTCGAGCTTTCAAGAAAGAATATGATTGGAGACGAACTCTTCAAAGCAGGGGAAAACGTCAAAGTCTATATCCAGGAAGTTAGAGAACAAGTGAAAGAAGGCCAAGCAGAAAAAGGCCCACAGATCGAAGTCACACGTGCTTCCGAAGGCTTCTTAAAGAGACTCTTCGAAGACGAAATCCATGAAATCTATGAAGGCATCGTCTTAATCAAAGGTATCGCCCGTGCAGCAGGCATCCGCTCCAAAGTCGCTGTTTCTTCATTAAAAGAAGACATCGACCCAACAGGCGCATGTATCGGCCAAGGCGGCTCACGTATCCAGAAAGTCGTTGCCCAGCTTGGCAATTCCCGTGAAAAAGAAAAGATCGACATCATCCCATGGTCAAGCGATCCAGCTCTCTACGTCGCTGAATCTCTCCGCCCAGCTCATGTCGTCGGTGTTGCCCTTAAAGAACCAGAAGAAGGCGAAACCCTTCCAAGTGCAATCGCTGTCGTCAAAGACGACCAGTACTATGTCGCCCTTGGCAAGAAGAACGCTAATATCCGTCTTGCAAAACGCTTAACAGGCTACCAGATTGAACTCTACGAAGAAACTGCTGCCCTCCAAGATGGCATCGAATTCGAAACAATCGAAAACCTCCGTGCTCGTGCAGAAGCAGAAAAGACCAAACAGTCTCAAAGAGCGTTTGCCGCACGTTCGCTTAGAATCGCCGAAGAACAGAAACTTCTTAACGCTGACGAAGTCAAAGAACCAGTTCTTCCAGAAATGTCGGTCGAGGACGAAGAATACCTCAACGCTCCAATCGAGATCGAAGAGGCCCCAATTGCCTCCGCTATGCCAGTTTCTAAGAAGAAGCCAGCTAAGATCCTTGATGAGGAAGTAGAAGAAGCTCCAGCTCCAGTCGTTGAAGAACCAGCTCCTGAAGAACCAGCTCCTGAAGAACCAGTCGTCGAAATCAAAGTCGAAGTCAAGACCACAACAACCCTTGACGAACTTGAAAAAGACCTCGCTTCCAACAAAGGCAAAAAAGACGACAAGAAAGGCAAATTCAAGAAAGACGACAAGAAGCCTCGTAAGATCACCGAAAAAGAAGTGGCTCACGAGCCAGCAAAAGAAACTCCAGTCAACGTCATGCCTATCTACACTGACGAAGAACTCGAAGAAGATCTCGAAGAGGAAAACGAGTCTGATTATTATAACGAAGAAGACGAGAACCTCGAATACGAATACAACGACGAGTACTACGACGAATAATGAAAGTCGAAAACACCCGTATGGATATCCTCTCGCGGAAACCTTATCCGCGAGAGGAGTTAATTCGATTTGTTATCAAAGATAACAATCTTGTCATTGATAACGATAAGAAACTCCCTGGACGAGGAGTGTATATGAAAAAAGGAAACGGAAAAGATGCTATTCGTAAGAAAACATTCAACTCCTTCCTTCACCGTCCATTAAACAAAGACGAAGAGGAATTACTTTTAACCCTATGAAGAAACAAAACGATGCTCTTGGATTCTTAGGTCTTCTCTATCCAGCTCACCAAGTAATGATTGGCGAAGAACTCTGGAAGAACATGGACAAAGTTACTTTAGTCGTAGCTGCAAGTGACATCGTAAGCGGAGAAGCAACTAGATACCTCTCGAAGATTAAACGTGCCCATAAGCCTCTTTTCCAGGGCTTTAATTCCGAAGAACTTGGAATGGCTCTAGGTCACGCTAAGATCAACTTCATTGGGATAGTTGGCAAAAAAGCCAGCATGAATTTCCTCCTCAAAGCAAAGAAAGGAGAACAAGATGAAGAAACAACCATTCAACAAAAGTAATAACGGCAACAAGAATCATCATGCAAACCGTACTGCTAACTTCGAATCTCGCCCTAATAACAGCAAGAAAAAGGAAGAATTCGCTAAAGTCAACGGCGGTGTGTTCGTTTATTCCAAGCCTCTTACCGTTGCTGAGTTATCAAAAGCCATCAACGTTCCAATCCCAGCAATCATCAAGTTCATGTTCATGAACGGCAAAGCCGTTACAATCAACCAGTTACTTGATGATGAAGCAATCGGCACCATCTGTCTTGAATATAACTACGACTTCAAGAAAGAAGAAATAGTCGACGCAGTCAACTTCGAAGCCCTTAAGATCGAAGACGATCCTGCAAGCCTTGAAGAACGCGCCCCAGTCGTTTCCGTCATGGGTCACGTCGACCATGGTAAGACATCAATCATCGACGCTATCCGTCATAGTGATGTCGCCGCCCATGAAGCAGGTGGCATTTCCCAAGCCATCGGTGCTTATCAGAAAGAATACAAAGGCAAGAAAATCACCATCATCGATACCCCAGGGCACGAAGCTTTCACCGCAATGAGAGCTCGTGGCGCTGATGCAACCGACATCACAGTTCTTGTCGTTGCCGCTGATGATGGTGTCATGCCTCAAACAATCGAAGCTATCAACCACGCTAAAGCCGCTAATTGCGAAATCATTGTCGCGATCAACAAAATGGATAAGCCAGGCGCAGACCCAAATAGAGTCAAAACCGAGCTTATGTCCCATGATGTCATAGCCGATGAATATGGTGGCGATGTAATGTGCGTCGAGGTCAGTGCCAAAACAGGCAAAGGCTTAAACGATTTATTAGACGCCATCGCATTAAAAGCAGAAATGATGGAACTCAAAGCCAACCCAAATAGATACGCAATCGGCACAGTTCTCGAAGCTAAACTCGATAAAGGCGAAGGCCCAAAAGCCACCCTTTTAATCCAAAACGGCACGATTGCTGCAAGCGACTATGTCGTCGTCGGCGAAATCTATGGCAAAATC
This sequence comes from Bacilli bacterium, assembly GCA_045598525.1. GTDB lineage: Bacteria > Bacillota_I > Bacilli_A > RFN20 > CAG-826 > UBA4951. The sequence goes on from JAZLMH010000038.1 coordinate 29,650, forward strand.
CGTAGAATGACCAATGAGCATAACGCCGTCCTTAAATCCGCAGGTCCTAGCAGCCCAGTCGCAGTCACTGGTTTAAGCGCTGTTCCTATGGCAGGCGATAGATTCATGGCCTTCCCAACCGAGAAAGAAGCTAAGGAAATCGCCGAAAAGAGAGCTTTAGAGAAACAAAAGCAAGAACGTGGCGCAAACGCCGCTATGTCACTTAGCGATCTCAATAACCTCGTTAACGCTGGCAAAGTCCAAGATGTCAACGTCATCATCAAGGCAGATACAGAAGGAAGTGCTGAAGCACTTAAAGCCAATATTGAAAAGCAGTCATCTGAGCAAGTTAAGATCAAAGTCTTAGCATCAAGCGCAGGTGCTATTAACGATAGTGACCTTCTTCTTGCCCAAGCATCACACGCTATCATCTATGGCTTCAACATCCGTCCAGATGCAAGAATCAACGCAAAAGCCGCTGAAGCCAACGTCGAAATCAGAACTCACCGTATCATCTACGAAGTTCTTGAGGAAATGGAAGCCCTTGTCAAAGGTATGTATAAGGCTGAACAAGTCGAAAAAGTCACCGGACAAGCAGAAATCCGTCACATCTATAAGATTAGTCATGTCGGCACTGTTGGTGGCTCTTACGTCACTGATGGCATCATCAAAGCTAATTCCAAGATTCGTCTTATGAGAGCAGGCGTTGTCACCTATGAAGGAGAACTCGCAGGCTTAAAGAGATTCAAGGACGACGCTAAAGAAGTCAAACAGGGCTATGAATGCGGTATCACAATCAAGAACTATAACGACATCAAAGAAGGAGACATCATCGAGGCATACGAGATGGTGGATAAAGAATAGTGGCAGACCGTAACGGACGTATTAAGGCAGTCATTGCCCGTAACATCAGTGACATCCTTATGTTTGAGCTTAAAAACTCACATATCGGCATGCCAAGCGTCAATGAAGTAGTGGTTGCTAATGACTATTCAGTCGCTAAAGTCTACGTTTCTTTCTTAGGAGCGAAATTCCCAACCCAAAACCTTGAAGAACTCAATCGTTGCAAGGGTTATGTAAGAAGCTCCTTAGCAAAGAAAATGGACCTTCGCAAAGTCCCTGAACTCCATTTCTATCTTGATGACATCTTTTACAAAGAGCAGAAAATCAATGAAGCTCTTAAACGTGAAGAAGAACAACTCAAGAAAGCAAAAGAAAATAACTAAGGACAAAAGTAAAAAAGAGACCTGCATATGATGTGTACCCAATAAACTGGACAAGTTAGTTGGATTATATCATAAGCTCAACATGGATGCCGCCCTGTATTTTGCAGGGGGCATCCATTTTGTTTTGCCCTTGATCCTTTCGTTGTTGTAATAATCGATGTATTCCC
>JAZLMH010000039.1:0-47516 GCA_045598525.1 Bacilli bacterium
GGAAGGCGCCGCCTCGTTGGATTATGTCCTCCCAAACGGATATCTGATGTCCTGCACTCTAGAGACAATCGGAGGCAAAACGCACATAAAGAATTCCGGAGGAAACTCTTTCACGTGGGCGTACACGGATTGCTGGAAAGATGCCGGGAATGTGTCTGTCTCTAAAGAAAAGGCCGGTCTCGTTAGACCTGGAATGTGCGTCGCGGAGGTTACCGAGCTTCTGGGCAAGGCGGCATCGATAAGATATGCCGATGAGGGGAAGACATCCTACGTGTTCTCATATCGCCTTGAGGACGGATCCTCCAAGGATGTGACATTCAAGATAAAGCAGATAGATGGTGGATGCTGTCATTCGAAAAGGTATGCGGATATTGGCACATGCCTTGATAATATAAGCAGCGCCGCGAATAATGTAGTATTGAGCAATTGCTTTTATCTCTATGCAGCGGATTGAGATGTGAAGCCCAAAAACGAAGAATTGCATATCCGAAGCGAAAATAAGGTGTTTGCAAGTCTTTGGAATTTTGAGCACACTTATCAGTGATAAAACAAAGCTTTCAATCCGGAATTGAAATGCGAATTGAAAAAAGAAGGGAAAACTGAAATGAACTTCATGTCATCTATTATTCTTTTAAGCTATTTAATGTCATCGGGCACATTGACAGGTAGAACCAGGTCCTCTGAATCGCTTGAGGAACAGTCTTTTTTCGGTAAGGAGCGTCGAAAATGAGTAAGAAGGGATTAATTGCGTTAGTTTCGCTTGCGTTATGCGCCGCCTCTTGCGCGACTTCCGCTAGTGCGGACCGGTCATTGAGCGAATCAAAACCCTCGGTATCCGATTCATCTTCCGCCTATAACTCGTCTATTGCCGAGGAGGCGGACCCTAATGGCTTTGATCCGAATTTTGATTATGTTGGCACAAGCGCGACTGATTTCAGGGTTATCGCCTCTAGGTATTCCGCTAACCCCGAGTTTGTCTCCGAGCCGTATTCTGCGCAGGATGATCGCTACGTGAGGACTCTTATTGATTCTGGCATTATTGCATTCTCCTTCAGGGGGTCTAGCGTTGTAGCCAGACACAAAGGAGGCAAGATCATCGAGACGCACAGGTTCCAGAGTGGGAAAATGACAATAGGAGAAGCAAGAACGCTTGGCTACGTCGGGGAAGCCCAGACCAAGCAATCGGAAGGTTTTGTTGGCTATATGGATGTCAAAAAGCCATCATCTACCAAGAGATACGAGAAAAGATTCGACCAAAGTTTTGGCAATTATAACCACACGGATGGCCAGGGCCGAGATATCGGCATTGATAAATACATAGAATTTTTCACCAGGTACGGCATACCTACATCGATGCTCGTCTACTACGACGGATGGACGGAAGCGGAAGACTACATAAATAAGATGGAGGGGCACGGCTACTGCGGGCTCGCAGTCGATTATGCATCCGCGATTCCAGTATATTCCGATGATCTAGCCGAGGTGGTGGGCGCAATGACCCTTGGGCACCGCGGTACAAACCTTAGCTACGCGTTCACCTACCTGAAGGAAGACGGATTCGATACGGTCAAGGACGCTAAGAGCATGATTGCTCAGGTCACAGCTAACTCGATTGAGATGATTCAAAATCCGCGCTTCTACGTGGAGGATACTTCTCTTTTGCCAAAGGGTGATTGGAGAATTATCCTTGGCGATGGGAAAGATTGGCGTTAACGGGTATTTACGCAAGCTAAAGACCCCATTCAATAAACAACATCTTTTGCATGTGAAATCAGCATGATTTTTCTGCATGATAGGTTCTTTTGATGCATTTTCGTTGATTGTGTATGGAGGCATGAACACCGAATGGCGGATATTGCGGTCTCATAATCCCTCGTTTATTTTTCCTTCAAACGCGTTTTGGCGGCATCGTCCACGAGACCGGGGGATGGAGGTTCACTTCCTCAATGGCATGGAGATCTCTCTTCTCAGGCTGAGGAAGATGCCGACGAAGAGGATATTGAGTCGGAGGAATGATGCGGCCTGGGATGCGTCAAATCGTTAAGAGGGTGCGTAAATTTATTCAAGGGTGCGTGATTTTGCCTAGGGGTGCGTAAAATCCAGTCAGGGGTGCGTAAAATCCAGTCAGGGGTGCGTAATCGTATCAAAATAGGTAATCACTGCCAAACAAAATATAACGAGGCAAGTCCTCGTTTTTTGTTTGGACCCAAGCAGGAATCGAACAAAGGAAAACAAAACAGAAAAAATTGAAAAATTTTTGTAAAACGCCTCTATATGAAATTGGAGGCACATATATGTTAAAAAGTTGTGTATACGGAATCAAAAATGAAAACGACATCATCAAGTATCTTGATGGAAAGGCATACAAGGAACTGAACGAAAAATGGAAGAACCACATGCGTCTGATGTTCTCCTTCGTCGAGGAGGACGATTTAATCTCTTGTCAGCATTACGAGGATGAGAAAGGAAAGCCGGACATTGTCATTACGGTCCGGCACACGAACGTCTACGTATCGATCAAAACGGGGAAGCATTGCAGCATGCATCGCGAACCGCTTGGGACCTTTGAGGCTTTCTTGCGGAAGAAAGGTGTTTCCGAGAAAACGATCAAAACGATAAGGTTCTTCCATTACGGAGAGACTGAGAAGCTAAGCAACAACGGCAAGCCGTTTACGCCAAGGGAGCTTAAAGACAAATACGGAAGGTATTTCGTCGAGGCGTCTAAGGCGCTTGATAAGGATGAGATCATCGACGCGATAGTGTTCAGATGCATCCTAAAAGGGTGCAATTTGAAGCGTTACAAAGCGAACTTCCTTTATTATGGAAACCTTGAGCATGGCTACATTCTTTCCGAAGAAGATATCTATAGCCTTGTTCGACAATATAGGCAACACGATAAGACCGCCATCCATTTCGGGGGATTGAACTATCACCCATCCGGAAGAGATAGAAGCAAACTTAGCTTCCATGAATGCAGGATCAAATGGCCTATTCTCGCCCTTCTTTACTATCGAACCGACGAAGAGATAAAAGATATTGTTTCGGGAAAGCTGAGGGTTTGATTTATCTCGTGCCTTTAATAAGGATATTTTGGTAAAATAGCCATGGAATAAATATAGTTCGAAAAAAAGAATGGGCAAAAAGAGTTTATTAAGAAACGAATCGCTATCAAGCATCAGCGACAAAGCAATAAACACAATTCACCTATTGACTATTCTGGTTTTTTCGGCAGGCCTTTCGGCTGGCTTCCTCGTCTCCGTTTCGGGGTTCGAACTTAAATATCAGTATGTGAGGACGATGTTCCTTGCTTTCCTTCTTGCGTTAGGTACAACAATCGCCCTATCTATTTGGCTGTTCGCTTGCATGAAAAAGAACCATGTCCTCAAAAACGACTGGTTGTTTTTCGCTTTGATCGCTCCTCTGTATTTTTTAATAGCAGTGGCGGCGATATCCGCTATTCTCACGGTAAAAACAACCGTTATTTCTGAAGGCGTAGCGCAAACGAGGGCAAAAGTATTTTATCCGCTTTTCATTATGCTTCCGCTTGGGTTGGCGAACTCCCTGTCTTGCTACTACTCTTATCTCAAGCCACTCATTCTGGAACGAAAAAGAAGAAGCGAGGAGAAAATGGGCGGCAGAAATAGTTGTGAAGATGACAAGGGCTAAAGAATAACGAGTTCGTCTGGTATTGAGCGTGGTTCACCAAAACAAAATCTAACGAGGCAAGTCCTCGTTTTTTTGTTTTTTAGTTGGGACGAAAAAACTTACGCTCCTTCTAAACAATATTGTTAGAGTCATCGTTCGCATAAAACGATAAATAAAAAGAGTTTTTTCAGCGCCTAGAAAGCGTTATTAAAATATCAAAAACTGCTATTTAAGATTCCTAAAATTCAGACAAAAACCTATTAAAAAACACGCCTTTTTATGTCGAATTATTAATACATTATGTCTAAAAACAACATAAATTAATAAAAAATTAAATTTTTTAGTTTCAATAACTAGGAAACGTATTTTTTCGAACAAATCTATATTTTTTCTTTTCCCTTTGTTGGAATGTTTATGTCTTTTTACTATGCCTACCAATTGATGGTCTTTTTTTGACTCTCTAAAGAGAGTATAATTTTTCGCATATGCGAGTACACATTGCTTTTGATTTCGGCAACGACACATTAAAGGTTGCCTATGCTTATGTCGATGAACATAAGAACGACGTCTTTGGAAAAATCACCGAAAGAGAAAATGATCCAGGCGTTTTAACAGAGTCATTCTACGACCCTGAAACTGACCAATGGTTCCACGCTGGTCAGGCTGACGATCACTTAGAATCGTCTTTGGAACTTCTTGTCCAGATTCAAGATTTGCTTGGACTTTTAAAAAAGAACAAACACCAGGCAAACAACATTCAGTATTACCAATCCGGGAACAATTTCCCATCATTCTTCTTCCCTAACAAACCAGATGTTCAAGTGGACGAAGAAAGCATGGCGGACCGCGTCAGCAAACACCTCACTTTTAAGGTTGATGGCTGGACACCAAAGAAGGTCTGTGAATCATACTTCGGCTACATCGCCTCTTTGATCGAGAAAAAACTCAAACATCTCAACCCTGAATATGTTTGCCGTGTTCTCTATTCAACAAAAGAGGGTGAATGGCTCCGTGAGTTTGAAAGATTATTAAACGAATCTTTGAAACCAGCGAGCATTGAATTCGTTAACTCCAACAAATGCCTTGGCTACCTTTGCTTAAAGGGCGGAATGCTTGGGGAAAACGACGCTGTCTCGATCTTTGATATTGGCGAAAACAAAATCGCCGCTGCAAAAGTCTCAACCGTCAAAGGCCAACTTTATATCGATGGCAATGACGGTCACTCATTGCCTATGGAAGTAGGTGGCCTCGCATTTGATGAAGCTTTTGCAAATAGTGTTATGAAAAAAGTCGGTTCAGAAATGACCGCAACCGTTGAAGGAAGCGTCGCAGATCAGCTTCGTTTCTATTCAAACTCTTCACAAAGAGACTTCTCAAAGAAAATCAAAAAACTCAAAACATTCCTCGGAAATGATCTTTTCTACGACGAAGACGGACTTAGCTTCAGCTTCAAAACAAAAACAGATCATTCAACCGACATCAAAAGAGAAGATTTTGAAAGCTGGGTTGGCGTTTCAAATTGCGCAGGCCCTGCTGGACAAATCGTCAATTACATCAAAAACGAAGTTGCTCGCCCAGCCTGCGCTGGCGTTAGCCGTATCATCCTTACTGGCGGTGGTGCTGAAACATTAGGCTTAAAGCGACTCATCGCAGAAAAGCTTGGCTCTAATTACGAAATTCTCGAATTAACTTTCGAATCAGAAAATATTCCAAACAGCCAGAAGTTAATCTTCGCACCTGCAATCGGTGGCGCTCTATCATCGCTTGACGGACACGAGTTCAAGATGAGACTCGCAAGAACCTATGGCACCTTCACCCGCTTTGGCGCAGGGCACCAGAATTACTTCTCTTGCTTTGCCGGCGGCAACAAAGGTGAAGAAGTCGTTGGAAACTGTACAGTCCATGGACAATATATGCAGTTCTCTGGAAGACTTGCACAAACGACGAATGTCGCTGTCAAAGTCGCTTCAATTGGTCTTTCGCTTGAAGAACTCAATCTCAAGAGAAACGAATTAGCGGCAAAAGGAATCAAAGTCGTTACAAACTCAAATAACCCAACCGTCTATTTATACGATGACGGAAACTCATTAACAGATAGACTACGCGTTCTCTTAGAACAAAATCTTGGCTTCAGATACGACTTAAACGGCGAAGCAAAGAAAATCAAATTAATCATGAAATACGAAGGAAGACAGGTTTCCTTAATCGGTGGCGAGCCTGCCGTCAACTTCGAATACGGTTTCAAGTTTGATGAAGATGGCGGTAACCCATGCTTCTATGCTGCAAACGACCTCGTAAAAAACAAAGGGGTCAGAACAAGAATCAGATTCTGTGACACCGACGAATATAAACAAGTATATGCATCTCAGGTTGAATTCGTGATCGTTAACTCTGATACCAAGAGACCGGTCGCTGAAAAAGACTTAAAGATTGAAATTAAGCAAGGCTAAAAGGAGACGAAACAATGGCAAAGAATGTTTTATCTTTCGATGACAAAGAGAGTATTCAAGGCGCTTTCCATGAACAGTTAAGTGAATTTAACTATCAGCCAAAGTCCTTCAACTCACTTGTCAAAAAAATGAATGACGAGGTCATGATCTTAGACAGATTGGATGACTTCACGTCAACAAAAATCGCTGCGGAAACATACGAAAAAAGAGATCCAGAATCCAAGTATGGCATTTTGCGCGATAAAGAAATCCATAGAACCAGCGAACACGTTATTCTCGATCACCAGATCAAGGCGGCAAAACGCTTCTTGTCAGAGAAACGTGGTTTCGGCTTATTAGCTGACGTCGTCGGCAGTGGAAAGACTTTTGAAGCCTGCTTAGTCATTTCCGAATTAGCCGCACGTGGAAAAATCCGCTCAATGCTTTTGGTTGTCCCAAAGCAAATGGTCGAAGACTGGGTCAGAACCCTTGAATACCAATTCGGTATGGGCGAAGGCTCTTTATTACGCGTGTACGATAACTACAACCCTGCATCTGATGGCGGATTTACCCGCATCAACGATTTTGCCGTTCCAAACAAGCCAATCATCGTCGCTTATGAAGACTTCATCAAATGGCCAGAAGACAATTTGAAGATGCTTTTCGATATCGTTGTTGTCGATGAAGCTCACCACCTTTGCGAAGTTTCCGATGAAGATGGCAGATATTCATCCGGTATGTTTAGGCTTTCGAAAATGATGGAAGTCAAAAGAGCGGCAGATAAATCATATTGCTTGCTTTTAACCGCAACCCCACACTCGGGAAACCTCCGCAGCATGCTCCGTCTTTGGTACTTCGTTAAGTGCAAAGGCGGCACCCCAAAAGATTTCACAAATATCCCAGATAGCGAAAAGAGCGATCGTTATAACAAGACAAAAAAAGAATTCGAGACAATCGTCTGCGAAGGCTGCACGACTGTCATGGAACTTGTCAACCGAATGAAGAGAAAGAGAGTCGAGACAAGATATCTTGACGAACTTAAGGCATATTACAAGAAACAAGGCAAGCCTTTCGACTATAACACCCGCAGCGAAGCTCTTAAAAACGAATTGATCGACGACTTCCTCGATTCATCAGACGATTCAGGAATAAAAGATGATATTGCCAAGTATGTTGGTTCCAAGTACCATAACGGTATCCTTAGGCCAATCATGGTCAGACAGCCAAACCCACTTCCAAAGAAGAAGTCATCGGTTAACTATTATTTCTATCCAACAGGAAAGATCATTGATAGCAATACAACCGCAAAAATCACAACGGCAGCAGGTCAATTCGATATCTCTCTCAGCTTCTTAGGAAAGCGTATGGAAGCTTATGATTATGACTCCGAATGCGTCAGGCAAGGAGAGAAAACATTAAAGCTTCGCGAGATTTTGAAAACAAATAGAAACAATGAAGTCGATAGAGGTTTCTATAATACCCGTTCATTCTTAGAAATGGTTAACGGTATTACCTCGTTTGATGACAACGATTTTGTCAAGAAAGCAGGCTCATTCAGATACTATGTCAGCCGTTTCAACGAAACCGTCGATTTCAGTAACAAAAATGCGTCATTTATCATTCCTGTTAATGACAAAGAAGCAGTCAAAGCAGGAAAGCTTGAAACTTTAAAATCTATTCTTAAGGAAAATAGCGACAAACGTATTATCGTCTTCGTCGACTATTCAAAGAAAGAACAGGAAGTCAATGAAGTTTGCGAAAGCATCCGCCAGATGATCTTAGATGATGAGACAACAAGAGACAGACTTCTCTTAGGAAAAGATTTCGCAGTCGATTCCAATGAAAAGAAAGAAGTAGTTGATAACTTCAACGCCAAAGATAACGCAGTCCTTCTTGTTTCATCGGCAGCTTTCACCGAAGGTCTTAACCTCCAGTCCTGTTCAATTGTCGTCAACTACGAAATGCCTGCCAACCCATTAGCGGTTGACCAAAGAGTCGGACGTGTTTTCCGTCTTGGTCAAAAAACGGATGTCACAATCTTCTCACTCGCAGACATGACCGAATTAGAAGGTTATGTCCTTGCTTATTACACCGCAATCGGCCTTATGGTCTCTAACACAGGAGACGCGACAATCATCGCTGGTTCGAATAACGACAACATGGTTGCCTTGAAGTGCCCAAAATGCGGCAACGTCATGCTTAAACAAAAAGCAGACTACGATGAAGAAATTAAGGAAAAAGGCGCTTTATATTGTTCAAGCTGCGCTTCCTCGAATGACTTCAAAGAAAACTACAAACTCATCGAAATCCAGACAAACGACTTCGTATGTGGCAAATGCAAATCAAGATGCTCATCAACAGCAGACGGTCATTTCACATGCGCAGCGGTTTCGGATGAATTAATGTCTAAAGGCACATATGAAGCTTCACAAGTTGAGGGTATGACAGTCATGAAGTGCAAACTTTCATGTGTCTTATTGCACTGCAAGAACTTCAACTATAACGTATCTTCTAAAAATTGCGCGCTCCTTAAAGCGTTAAAAGAAAATCCTAAGCTCCGCGAAGAGCCAAGAGACATCTGCGTTAACTGCAAACATAACCAAGAATGCAATGCGGAAATGCCTACATGTTTCAAAGCAATCAAACACGGCGATAACTCATACTGCTTGAATAGCTGCCAATATGCAAAGAGCGGCTATGATTTCAGCTGTATCCCAGGTCCACACAAAATCCGTTTCAATAAAGACATGACAGAAGGCGAATGCCCAGTCTGCGCTAAAAACAGAAAGCACGGCAAACTTAGAATCGCTAACTCAAGAACTTTCGAAACCTTCGTCACAAGCTTATGGAACATCAAATATAAGAGCAAAGGAACAAATGGCAAAGAACCATATTTCTGCGCATCTCTTAATAAAGAAGCTATGAAAGTCGCCATCATCAAGAACATGTTGGCTCAGGATCAGGAGGAGACATTCGAATGATTTATTTGAACAGAAATGACGAAAACTTAAGATCCTTTGCGGCCGTTAAAGCGTTAATCGAAAGCGGCTGCATCAAGGATTCTGCCTATGTAAGGGACGACGTAATCGTCGATACTTTAGGCAACGAATTCACCGTCGGCGATGAATTCTCATTTGAAACATATAAGCTTTTCGAAATCAACACCGAAGGCGCTTCATGGTTCAGCAACTTCCGTAGCGATGGTTTCGTAGGCGAAAACGCAACAGAAAACGGTGATTCGCTTTGGCATTCATTAATTAACAAAGTCGCCCACGAATATCACCATATCCATTCATTCCTCCGTTTCAGAAGAAATGACTCAGAAAATAAAACAATCATCGAAAAAGGAAAGAAATCCGCTGAAAAGATTGTCCGTGCCCTCTTCGGTGACCGTTTAGGAAAGAAGGCAATCCGCTGCGAATATGAACCAAAGAACGTTTCATATTACGGCATCAACTTGAAAATCGATATCAACGATGAGAAGACAGGCGAACCTAAGACCATCCTCCCGCGTTTATATTTGACCAAAGATCCAAAGACAGGAAAATTCAGATCACTTAGACATTCAGACGCAGAAGAAGTCGATAACTATTTGCCAAACGCTATCGATGATAGAAACTCCGCATCGACTGCAATGATTGATAAAGATGTTGTTGAGAACATCTTCAACCAAGTCATGCTCGTTCTTGGGGTCGAATCCAAAAAGAACGAAATCGTTGACGGGGTTGATCTCGATGAGAATTTCCTCGTTTCCGAAGAAGATAATGAAATCATCCGTCAGTTCGAAGAATATTCTGGCATCAGAAACCTTTCGGGCGGAAATGTCCAGATCTTCTCAATCTCAGAAGTCGAATGGAAAGCATATGACTTCATGATTTATGTCGACAACAAACCATTCGTCGACATTGAATTCAGCAACGAAGGCGAAGCAAACGTCTATTGCGGCAACTGCTTAAAGAGACGTGGTGAAAGAGTGGAATTCGTCAAGTTCAACAAAGTCATGTTCCCTGAAGACGCCGAAGTCACAGAAGACATCATCCTCAATTTAGATAGAGATGACCTTGGTCTTAAAGCAGAACAGCTCCGTTTAATCTTAAAGGAAGGCGTTCTTGCGCATCACTTAAAGAAAGTAAACGGTTGCCGTCAGTTCTTCAGCCGTGCTATGAACTGCGACTTGCTTTGCTGCGACGAAGACCTTGTCACGCTTAGCGATGGAAAGAAGACATTCGAATTATGCAAAAACTGTCACTACGAGCAAATCGTCTATCAAATCAACGGTGAGCCAGTTATGACAAACGGACTTAAGTTTGCTGAGAATAAGCACGACTTAGTCACAAAAGAAGAAATTTCCCGCTGCCAGGTTTGCGGAAAGATTTACACAACCTCTCACGAACATGGCAAAACAAGCCTTTGCCAAACATGCTCATCCTTAGTTAGAGCATCAAAAGCAGAACATCCAGGCAAAGAATTCACCAGCACCTTCAAACGCTATAAGCAATTGATCCCTGTTGGAAAACGCTTCTTCAGAGCCAAGAGAATCTTAGCGGTGGAAGACTCTACAAGAGTTGTCTTTAGGGTGGGCAAAGGAAACTACTTCTTCTTAAAGAAAGCCGACGTTCTTATGGGCGATAAAAAAGGTATCCGCCTTACGCACGTACGTTATAAGGAATAAAGGAGGGCTAATCAATGGAATACACATTAATTAAAAAACAGATTGAAGTGCCTGTAATCAGAAGAATCACCATGCGAATTGTGGCAATTGTCGCTGCAATCTTTGATATTTTCTTCTTAGTGCTTCTTGGCCTTGATAGATTGCCACTTTTATTCTGGGCAGGCCCAGCAGCCCTTTTCTTAGTGGACGCAGCCTTCATCATCGAGTCATTCTTCGCCAACTACCGCGTTAGATATGCGAGATTGACGTTTAGATTAGTCGCAACATTAGGCGTCGTAGCCTTCACCTTCACAGGACTCATGCTTTATATGGGAAGCAGCACCATGGTCACATATTGGTCAATGGGCGTCTTCCTTCTTGAACGTCTTGTTGTCGGTTTATTCTCGTTTCATTGCTACAAAGCAGCTAGAAAGCCAGGAAAAGGCAACGTTCTTAGCGTTTTCCCAGCTCTTGCCATGACAGCAGCTGCTGCAGCATCAGGTTTTTTCTTCTTCTCAAACGGCGCTCTTGGTCAAGGACGTCCAATCGGAGAAAACAAGACACTCACCTATGAATACAATAACGGTTTAGCGGGATATGTCGTTAATGGTTATGTCAATGGCAGAGGTAACATCATCGATGTTCCTGCAATGTTTAATAACGCTCCGGTCGTTGGTATCAATTCCGATGTCCTCGTTGATCAAAATATCAGCGCAATCATCATCGAAAACCGCGTTGGCGACTTCCAAGTCGTCGATGGAGAATGCCGTGTTTGGATTGACGCTTTCATGTATGAATCCTCTCCAAACCCATACGTCGAAGGAAATAAATATCCAGTGCTTTACTGCAACAAATACATCTTCGACTCAGTCAAAGAACCAATGTTAGATAAATTCGTCTCAACAAAAGACGAAAAATGGTTATATTTCGCTAACAACATGGTCCCAACCGACTTAAAAGACGACGAAGTCTATGTCTCTTTCAAATATTCAAAGGATGTAGCAGAAGTCGTTAATGGCGAATACGTAGACACATGGATTGGCAAAAAGAGATCCATGTATGAGCCAGAAAAAGAAAACACCCCATTCTATATCACCGCAAGAGACCATAGTAATGGCGATGATCTCCAGCGTTGCTACGAGAAATACAAAGGTATCTTAAAGCCTTTCATCGACAAAACAGGGGCAGACATCTTTGAAGAGAATGTCACCATGTCAACATTCGTTTCCGTTGAATTCGAACCTGTTTATAAGTTCAACATCAAAGACGGTAACGACACAAAGTTCCAATATGCTGAGAATTTTGTTAGCAACACAGGCAATGATTCCTATTATTATTCAACAATCAAAGGTGTCGACAGCATGTTTGGCGCTCTTCCTGAAAGAGAAGGCTTCACTGTTAGCTACACATATTCTTTAGATACGTCTACAACCGAAAAAGCAATCGAGGGCAAACTTTCAGATGTCGTTAAGGGTCTTGATGCTAAAAAGACAATCAACATCAATCCAACCTTCACGATGAATACCCCAGATTTCTCAATTGACGTTGGAACTGGCGAAACCGCATTCACTTGCCAATATGGCGACAACATCCACCTCATCGCAAAAGAAGCAGTATCAGATGTTCCTAACCATTCATTTGACTATAAATGGTATAAGAACGGCATCTTGGTTGATGTCGAAGCTAACCACAGCATTCAGAACATGCAGCCTGAACACGCAGGAGAATACTCTTGTTTAGTGACTGTTTCATCACCAGAATCATCATTAACTGCAAGTATTCAGAAAGAACAAGTTCTTTCTTACACCAAGAGAAAACTCGATATCGTTTGGAGTGGAAACTTAGAAAACACATATGATGGAACCGACTTCAGACCGACACCATCTGTTTCCAACACAGAAAACATCGTTAATGGTGACGTCGTTGTTCCTGAAATCACATCAACAAGCCCATTAACCGCAGTTAACGCTGGAACATATCTCTTTGCAGCAGAAATGCCATCAAGCCTTTCCTCATACTATGAAATCAGAAATGGTGGTTCAACAAGCCGTTTGGTCAACAAGAGAGGAATCCAGATTGTCTGGAACACATTTAACTCCGCATATAATGGCCAAGTCCAGCTTCCTACCGTTCAATCAATCACAAACAAGGTTGTCGGAGAAAGCAACACAAGCATCTTAAATAACCCAACAAGCGATAGAACTTCAGTTAACGCTGGAACATATAACGCAACAGTCACGGTAAAATCACAGAACTACGTCATCACAGGAAACGAAACTTACCAATATACCATTGATAAGAGAGTAATCACCGGTGTTTGGGGCGATGTCGATTTGACTTATAATGGCACCCTCCAAAGCGCTCAGTATATTTCATTCACCGATGTCGTAGCAGGTGAAGAAAGCCTTGTTCTTGGTTCTGTTGTCTATACAGGCACCCAAAAGAATGTTGGCACCACATATAGCGTTACCGCATCTTTACCAGCCTCTTCCAACTACACGATCGCAACATCAAGCAAATCAACTTCATTCTCAATCGCCGCTTTAGAGCTTAGCAATTATCAGTGGAGCTCCGATTCCTTGACGTTCAATGGCAGAACCGATAACTATCCAACCCTCACCAACGCAACAAACTTATTAGAAGCAGACAAAGATACATTTACCGCTTCCTTAATCCCAACAGGCGATGGCAATAGAAATGTCGGAAGCCACACCGTCACATACACCATCCCAAGTAACAGCAACTATGTCTTCCAAGGTGGCGTATTAACCGCTTCAAAGACATACCAAATCACCCAAAGAAATGTCACTCTCACATGGAATACTGGCTCATTCGACTATAACGGTCTTGCCCATAATCCAGTTGTTAATGGAATCAGTGGCATCCAAGAAGGGGATACAGAATCTGCAATCATCGCAGGTCTTGTTTACACTGGCGACCTTGATGAAGTCGAAGCAGACGAAAGCGGAAGCTTAATGGTTACCGCATCTCTTCCTGTCGGTTCTAACTATAAAATCACCGCTAATGCTTCAAAGACATACGTGATCAACAGAAAGAACATCACTCTCAATTGGTCAGCATCAACATTTACCTACGATGGAACGGCTCATTGCCCAACAATCGTTTCAGTTTCTGGGGCAGCCTCCGGAGATGAACTCTCTCTTGTCGCTGATATCTTAGTTACAGGCGACGCCACAGCAGCAGGCTCTTATAACGCATCAGCAGCTATCACAAGCATGAATAACTATAAGATCTCTGCTCCAACTAAATCTTTCACAATCAATGAGCGCACAGTCACCATCGACTGGACAACCTCATCCTTGACCTATAACAGAAACAGCCAGATGCCTGGTTATACGCTCAATAATGTCGTCGTTGGAGAAGAAACATCATTCGCCGCCTCGCTTACCTTCACTGGAAGAGGCATAAACGTTGGCAATTACACAATCTCAGTCTCAACATCCAACGCCAACTACACAATCGGCACTGGCAAAACCCATCCATATTCAATCCTTCCTTACGAAATCACTGTCAGCTGGGCATCCAGCAGCGTCATCTATGATGGAACAACCAAAGCCCCAACATACACAATCGAAGGAGTTCTTGCTGGCGATACAGTCACACTTACACTTAGCAACAGAGGTAAAAACGTTGGCAACTACACCGTTCTTGCTGAATCAGCAAACTCAAACTATGTAGTTTCTTCAGGTTCGTCAAAGGATTACACGATCCTCGCTCGCGAAATCGCTATCGACTGGTCATCATCCCAAGTCACATATAACGGCACCGATCAGGCCCCAGCATTCACACTTGATAACGTCGTTTCAGGCGAAGATGCACTCTATAGATCATCTCTCACCTATACTGGAAGAGGCAAAAACGTTGGCAACTACACCGTTAACGTAACCTCATCCAACACCAACTACACAATCATCTCCGGTGCTTCCAAATCATATGAGATTGTCGCTCGTGAGGTCACCCTTAACTGGTCAGCGGCAGGACTTACCTATAATGGTTCTGAACAGATGCCAACATTCACTCTTACCAATGTTGTTTCAGGTGAAGAAACATCCTTTAGAGCAGGCCTTTCCTACGCTGGAAGAGGAACAGATGCTGGAACATACACAGTCACAGTCACAAATTCCAACTCTAACTACACAATCGCTTCAGGCGCATCGAAATCCTATGGCATCAACCCACGTCAGGTTTCTATCGTTTGGTCAAACGGCACATTAACCTATAATGGTTCTGAACAGATGCCAACATATAACGCCAATAACGTCGTTAGCGGCGAAGAAGCATCCTTTAGAGCAGGCCTTGTCTTTACTGGCAAGGGTGTCAACTCTGGAAGCCACACAGTCACAGTTTCCAACACAAACGGCAACTATGAAATCGCTTCAGGCGCAACCAAGACATACACCATTGGCAAATATGGCGTCACCATCACTTGGGAAAACCCATCCTTCACATATGATGGAAATGAGCATGCCCCATCCTACACAGTTGGCGCAGTCGTTAGCGGCGAAGAATCATTATTCGAGTCTTCCCTCACGGTTAGTGGCGCCGCAATCAATGCAGGCAGCCATACAATGACTATCGCAACTTCAAATCCAAACTACTCAATCGCATCAGGTTCCACAAAAACATATAGCATCGCAAAACGCGGCGTCACAATCACATGGAACGATGACACCTTCACTTATAACGGCACAGCTCAGATGCCTACATACACCTATAGCAATGTCGTCAGCGGCGAAGAATCATTATTCGAGTCTTCCCTCTCATTTAGCGGAGTCGGCGTCAATGCAGGCAGCCATACAGTCGTTGCTTCAACATCAAATGCTAACTACACCATCTCAACCGGCGCTTCAAAGACATACGTCATTGGTCAGGCTCATATCTCATTAGTCTGGTCATCTGAAACATCATTCGAAGAAGATGGCGCAACCCATAACCCAACAGTCACCGGCGTCACAGGTGATGTTGCTAGTGGAGATTTAAGTGGTCTCATCGCTTCTATCCAGTACACTGGCGCATCAAGAGAAGCTGGTAGCCACACAGTCACTGCAACATTAACAGGCGAGTACGCAACAAACTACGTCATTGATAGCGGCGCAAGCTGTGCTTATGAAATCACAGCAGTCGAAGTACCAACACCAGAGCCAGAGCCAGCTATCTTCTTTAAGATGAGCGAATATGTCATGGAGGTCAGATAATGAAGTGCACAAACAAATCTTGCATTGCCTCAAGCAAAGGCATCGATATTGAAAAGAGTGTCCTCCGTCTTCGTGACGGAAACATGGCTTGCCCATATTGTGGCGAGACGGTTCTAGCAAGCGAAGCCGCTTTCTCATTCAAAAGCGGACAAGAGGAATATGAATTAGCAGAGAGCCTCTATTTCGAATACATCACAAGCCAAATCAAGGATGACCGCAAAATCGAACTTTGCGAACAATTGCTTGAGCAAGCCAACCCATCAGCCAACCCAAGAGTGGCGCTTTTGATGGGCAAGCTTTACGATAACGATCTCACCGGAGTCAATTCCGATGAGGAAAACCGCTGCAAAATCGCTCTCAGATATTACAAATCCGTCTGCGATGGCATGCTTTCTCACGAAGAAGCAGGGGAGGCCGATGATTTTGCCAACCTTCAAAAACAAGCAGCGACTTTAATTGAAATCATGCTTTATAACTTCGGCGCTTTTGAAGGCGAGCTTTCCTATTCAACAAACATCAGCCACCTTTTAGAGCAAAACTTGCTTACCCGCAGCCAAGTCAGAAGACTTAGCAAACAAGGCGAAGATAAAGGAAACGGATCGGCTGCTACTTTCAAGAAATTGCTTGCTCGTTGCTGCGATCCAAAAAAACAAGACAAGAACATGCCTCTCTTCGGTGTGTTCAAGATGGGTGTTCAAGATTTTCTTTCCACATTCGGCGATGATGAAGAAGGAGATATCCTTGAAAAAGCAGTCAGAAACAAAATAACATTGGTCAACGTCTTCTGGGACTATGACCTTGGCATGGCTTCAAAAACCGCAAGCAGATCTGCAAATGATTTACGCGGAAAGGCTGAGGAATTAAAAGAACAAGAAGATGCCAGAGTCATCATCTATTTCTTCAATTTATTCAGCAAGCATAAGATTTTCATGAATGACGTCAGAGCAGGCGAACTTAAGAAGTTTGAGAGCAACTTAAGAAATAACTATTGGTCTGGATTGTTCAAAAACAGAGATTTCGGAGACGTTGCCGCATCAATGGTTATCTATGATGATGACTTAACTGCATCAAGCCTTAGAAGAAGTAATAAAAAACTTAATGACAAGGCAATTGAAGCAATGCTCGAAGATATATAAAATAGAAATAATATAAAATATTAAATTTTCGATTCTTCAAAGGGGAGATTATTATGGGTTTTAATGAGAGAATTGCAGAAATTTGCGGACATATGAAGTCTAGAAAGGCTCCTATTCCACACGGTTTCCAGAACATCAAAGAAAACGACTTCAGAAATGACACTTGCAAGCAAAATGCAGAAGCTGCTTTAGACGTGCTTGAGAAAGTTGTCCGTATCGGTGTCAACAAAGGCTTCGATAATGACGCTGTTAAAAAAGCAGTTAAAGGTTTGACAAACGGAATCATGGAATTTGCTAACGAACGCAAAATGAGAAAAGATTCTGAAATCATGAAGGTCAGAAATAACGTCAATGCCGTTATCGCTGATTTCAACGCTGCTAAAATCTCAAGAAACGAGAACTCAGCAATGATCAACCAAGTTAATACATGGCTCGATCAGACAATTGCCGGTATCGAAAGCGCAAAGAAATTCGACATTATCAAAAACGACCGCCAAGTCGAAATCTTAGAAAGTTATTCAAAGCGTTTGTCCAACGTCAAAGAAACCATTTCTCACATCGTTGACCAAAACTCTGAAAATGCATTTGCCTATTTCAAAAAGATTATTGACTCAATTAAAAGCATCCGTGGCAGCGTTGGTGCAAAAAACTTAAACCCAATTGTTGATGAAACCTACCTATCGACTTTGGAAGAAACTGCAATGAATTGGAGAGATGATCGCCGTCAGTCCAAACCAAGCAAGGAAAGCATTGACAAATATAAGTACAATCCGATCGATACAAAAGACCCAATGAACTATCTTTGTCATGCAGAGCTTGCTTATAACGCAATCGATTCGTTTGAATGCGAAGTAAACGATTATAAAGATACAATGGCTTCTTCCAAAAAGAATGTTGAAGATTATAACAAGCTTAAATCTGAAAAAGATAAACTCGATTCGGAGTTAAAGAAAATCCAAGTCGATGTTCAAGCCGATAGAATCAATAATGGATTAACACAAGAACAAGCTGTAGCCAAGTACGGCGCTTTATTGAAGGAAACAAAGAGAAAGTCTGCTGAACTTGATGCTCAATTAAAAAGCCCAATCACCCTTCTTACTTATAAGATGGCAGCGACAGAATTAGAAACCAAAGGAAAGACAGCCGCCATTTTAAGTAATATTGTTGCAAGCATTAAAGCTCAGCAAACAAATCCTTATGTCTATGTCAGCGTAGGCGAAATCATCTATCAGAACAGAGAAAAAATCAACAAATTTATCACACCTGGAGCTTCAGCTGAAGAGATGAAACAGGGTGCTGCTGAATTAACAATGATTCAGGGCTACATCAATGACACCATCAAAGACAGTATAATCCAGAGCAACAAAATGATCGAAGAAGTAAGCGAAGCAAACGCTAAAGTGTTAAAAGAAATCGAAGCAGGATTATCCGATATTGAAAAATCAACAGCCGGCCTTTATGACGGCCTTGATTTAGGCACCGAAGAAGAAAGCGAAGAGGATATGATTGCTGAGCTTTATCTCGAAGATGAAGTAACCAATAAGCCTGAAGAGAATAAGCAAGAAGATAATTCTATAGACGGTTTAATGAACGAAGAACTAAATTCAATTTTGTAGTATGGCTAACGAAATAATCGCTAAAGCCACTTCGGTACTCGTCAACGAGAACTATAACCTTAGGGATATAGCCACCTCCATTGATGAGCTTTTGAAGTTTGCTAAAGAACCTCTTCTTTATGAGGAAACAAAAACAAAATGCGTTGGCCTTGTTTGCCAACTTAAATTGAAGTTCAGAATCATCAAATATTTTGATTCGCCTTCAAAAGAGGTCTTGGACGGCCTCCTTTCGATGATTGAAAAGGAGATTATTCCTGCTGCGAAAAAGAGGAATCTTAATAACACGATAGTTGTCGCGGAATCAATTAAATACAACATGGAAATCGTCGATAAGGCCTTTTCCGATGTTCCTGCTATCAAGGCAAAATTAGCAGCTTCAGATTCATTGACAGTCCTTGATTTGGATAATATTGCCAAATGGGCATATGAAAAGACGTCAAGCCTAAAGAAATTAGATTTAGGCATAGCTTTCCCTTATAAAATCAAATCTTTCGAAGAATTTTGCCAACAGACAATCCAGTCAATAAAGGATGAGGCGGAGAAAAAACGCACAACCCTTGTTGGCGAGATCGAGAGTGGTCTTATCAACAGAGTCGCAATTGATGGGAAAGACCTTTTTGACGTCGAATATGAATGGTTCCCTAGCCTTGCTTTGGAATCGCTCCATTACGCTCCTTGTTTGATTGTTTATTATCCTCTTGTCCAGGATGTTGAGCTTCTTTGCGTGAATTTGGCAAAGAAAGCTGGCAAAAAATTCAAAGTTCTTCGCTCTAATGCGGTTTTTAGCCTCAACAAAAAAGAAAAAGAAGATCTCTTCTTAGCTCTTGGCCATACCGATTCATGGGTTTTATTAGAAGGGTTTGAGGATATCTTTGATTCAAAAGGCGGACAAGAATTATTCACAAAGATTGTCGAAATCTCAAAAAGCACAAAAGTATTCATTTCCTGTACGGATGGCAGTGGATCTTTCTATAGTCAAGCGGTCAACGCTGGAACGACTTCTGGCAAATTCAACTCTTTAGATATCAGCGCTCATTACCTCAGCATGCCTGATTATAGTTCGATTAAGGAAATCTTATCTTCTTCCTTTAATTTGGTCGATCAGACTGAGGAAGAAACCAAAAACACATATGTTTATTTGGGCTACATTGGATTCAATGAAGTCTATTTTGCTATCACTTCAGGATATCGTCCAAACGAAAAAGCGGCATCAATCGCCAAAACTAACAAGCCAACCATCACCCGTTACCTTGGGACATTAAGAAGACAAAACCTTCTTATCGATGATGACTGGGGAGATCTATCTTGGGCCATCCCAGATTCCGGAAAAGATTTCGATTACGATGACAATTACGATTTCCAAGATGAATATTTGAACAAAATCGCAAGATCCAGAGTCTTAAAGCAAATAGAAAAAGTCGGTTTAGCAGGCGAATACGCCTTACTTTGCAATAACGATATCAGCCGTTGGGGAGATCTTCCTAAAAAAGACAAAGAAGATAGACTCGCATCCACGGTTAAGGCTATTTACGGAATCTATGGTATCAACTATATCGACCCAAAAGTCGAAATCGTTCCAAATAACGGCAAATGGGGCGCGCGTTGCTGTGATGGAGGCAAACTCATCCAGTTTACGACCGGATCGGTAAAAGACATCAACTCAACTTTGCAGACAATCTACCATGAAACATTTCATTCTTTGCAGCACCACATGGTCAATAGAGGTTATTTCCCGATTTATTTTGAATGGTATGGCGTTTTGAAGCACATGGTCGACGAATGGAGAAATAATTTTAATTGCTATTTCCCAGACACATCAACAAACGAATACAGATATCAAGTCATTGAGGCTTGGGCGTATGCGTTTGAAGAAGATTGCTTTGAATCTATAGCTAACGCAAAGATTAAATTCGCGGAGGAAGAATAATGAAAAACGAATTGCTTGAAACCTACACTTCCAAACTGCTCCATTTAAATGAGCCAACGATGAACCGTCTTATCGACTTAAGAGGAAGTGGACAGATTAATGTCTTCTTTCTTAAGGGAAACGGCATAGAGCAATCGTCATTCTTTATTAGATATATCAAAGATCATTATGGCAAAATGCCAACCATGCTCATCAAAGGTAGTATGGTTTCCACCAGAGAATTAGGTGTTGCTCCTTCTGCCAGTATGGTCTCTTTCCAGGATAGAAATGGGAATTCGGATCCAAAAGCATTAGATCAATTAATCGAAAAGGCCTATCAGGACCTTAACCTCAAAGGCAATAACCCTTTGTTCCTTTCGGTTGGCGCAATCAGATATGACGCAGTCGTCGGAGAAGATAATTCCGGCATGCCTCTTATCAAGGAAATCGAAACTCCTATCTTAATCTTCCCAATTAGACTTGTTCGTGGAAGCTCAGTCTCTCCTGTTAGCATTGAATTCGTAGCAGATAACGCTTATTTAAACCCATGTTTGCTTCCTTTCTTGAAGCTTTCCAAAGGCGTCGCTCTTTCGGAATCGTTCCCTCTCCCTCCGACCAAGACAAATGATGACGATATCACATTAGATCTTGATCAGCTTGGCGATGGCGCTTCATATTTCAATTCGGTCGCCCAATTCATCGGCACATTAGCCAGTGAAAGCGATGGTGGTTCCAAATTTATCTTGGACAAAGAGATTATCGCAATCGGCGGTTACAACCATGGCGATATGTGTATGTTCCATGATATCAGAAGAAACAAAGGAAAAGTCCTTTCTTCAGAGCTTGTCGATAGAGCCTTCACCCCAAACAAAGAACATAAAGATAATGAGATTAGTCACGCTCCAACAATGACTTTGAGCTATGACTCAAGCCAACAGAAAATAGTCGCAAACGTTTGTTCTGGAAACTCAATGGTCATACAGGGTCCTCCAGGATCTGGTAAGACATTAACAATCGCAAACATGATTGGTTCCCTTTTAGCAGAAGGCAAAAAGGTTTTAGTTTCCTCGACAAAAATCGCTGCAATGTCTGAGGTTTATGCAAAACTCCCAGCAAAAATAAGAGATTTTGCTCTCCTTTTAGATGCCGAATCAGAAAAAGACGCAACAAAAATCAGCGTTTCTGGTATCAAACTTGAATTAAATAGAATTCTTAGCGAAAAAAACAACCATAGAAAAGACCAGACTCTTGAAAGCGAGATCATGGTCAATAACAAAAGCCGTTCAGAGGCTATTAAGAACCTCAGCGCTTACTGCAAGTTCTTATTTAACGAAGAACAATCGTTATTCGGAAAAACGTTATTTGCAGTCGAAGATAGACTTCTTGCTCTTAAAAATGTTGAAAGAGTAGATTTCTTTGAAGATAAAAAGATCTTAGACGCATTTAACGACAAGGCTTTCGCTTTACTTATGGATGTTGTCAAAACTGCATGGCCTTATTATCAGAAACTCACCGAAAACGAAACCATTCCATTAGTTCTTAACCCATGGTGGGGGTTTGATGGAAGAACTGATTATGAAGAAGTCCTTAAGACCTTTGAATTCATGAAAGGCCCTATCTCAAAAGTTCTTGAGATCAGCAAGAAGATTTCCGAAGGCGAGAATGCCTGGCTCCTAGATTTGCCAGTAGGTGTAGTTTTAGATTTAGCAAAGGGCGATATGGATGTCCTTAAAGCGGATTTATTGGAAAACCCAAAACCAGCGTCGTTCACAGACGTCCTTTCTCAGCAAGTCGGAAGAATCGAGAATTTAAGCCAAGAAAAGCAAAATCAGTACTCTGAGGCATACACAAATAGCAAAAAGGATTTTGATGATTTCCTTGCTTTCATCAAGCAAAACGAAAAAGTCAACGATCTCGAGTTGCCTTTAGACCGCGCTAAGACTTTAGCCTCTTTCTGTAGCGACTACGCCGCTAATGGCAGCCTTAACCAAACAAAGATCGATTTCATTAACGAATACTGCGAAGAAATGGATAACATCAGCAAATTGAATGGCAAAATGCTTGATGGCATTCATTCCGTATTCAAAGCAGAAGTCACAGACGAAACACTTAAAGCAATCAAAGGCATCGATAGCCTCATTGCATATAAAGGCAAAGGCAAAGATAGACCTGGCATATTCGATGGAAAAGCAAAGAACGCTTATAACGAATGTAGAGCCCTCTCGTTCTTAAGCAACCCATCCTTCCAAGAAATAGTGGAAGCTGCAGCAAACATTCTCACATCTAAAACAATCGAGGAAACAAAAGCCAAGAAAGCAAACGAATTCGAAAGAGTTTTCCGCCATTCATTTAATCAAGCCGACGTTGATAAGTTTGTCATTTTCACCCACCAGCTTAAGAAATTAGGCGTTAGACCTGAAACCTATTCCGACTGGATCCTTAGAGGTGTTCCATTGTTTAGCAAGGTAGCAACCTTATTAGGAGAAAGAGGAGACATCACAATCAAAGATCTCGTCGTTCTTTCAAAAGATGCCGCTTTTGCAGAGAATCTTCACGCTTTCGTAGTCAAAACAACAAAAGAAGTCGGCTACGGGGTCAGCAATCTCGAAGGAAAGAAAGACACAGATGTCTACCATGCATATAAGGCATTGTCAGTTATTGCTGAACATGCGGATTATGCAAAAAGAAGCGCAATGCTTGAATCCATTAGCCGTTATCTTCCAATGATTAAGGATACCTATTCTGAGTTAATTGGAGTCTTGAAACGCTTTGGTGAGGCTTTCTTCAAGAATTACTACACAATCAACGCCCTCAAGTTAAAACCAAAAGAATTAGAAATCTTTATCGAAAACGCAGAAAAGAAAGATATGTCTTTCGCTGCTTTGTCTTATGCAAAGATTGTCACCGATGAGAAATTTAAGATCATTGAGCCTTTCTTCACCAAATTCAACACAGGCAAAGCAACAGCTAAAAACAACTCAATGCCTTTAATCTTCGAGGCATCGCTTCTTGATATGGCTGCGAATTATCACTTGTCAAAACTTGGAAACGAGAAGAGCGGTATCGCAAGCGAGCATAGAAAAGATATCCAAAAATATATCGAAACAGAAGCTAAGGCGCTTAATCTCAATGAACACTTCATCAGAGAACGTTGCCTTAATCAGATTGTGACAACCGATAACCGTTTCTCTTTCTTGTCAAAGAAAAACGATTCATCCTCACTCCGCTTGCTCTTCAAAGAAAACGCTTTGGGCATCATGAACCTCAAACCATGCATCATTGCTTCACCATCAACTGTCTCGACGTTATTTAGAAACGACCTCTTTGACCAGTTCGATACAGTTATCGTAGACGAAGCAAGCCAAATCGTCCCTGTTTCATTGATCCCTCTCTTGTTCCGTGGCAAGAACATCGTCGTTCTTGGCGATGAATGGCAGATGCCTCCAATGGAACACTTTGCAAAATCGTTAGGCACTGATGATCAGTCACTTGATGAAAGGCTTTCTGTTGAGCCTTCTGCTTTGGCTCTTGTCCAAAACGGAGCATTCCTCACGGAGAACCTTAACTGTCACTTCCGTTCACGCACAGAGTCATTGATCAAGTTTTCTCAGGAAGCTTTCTATCCATTCCTCGTCACATTCCCTTCACCAGTTCCAAAGAAACCTGGTTTAGGATTCCGCGATGTGTTTGTCGAAAACGCCACAATGTCTGGTGGTACAAATGAACCGGAAGCAAGAAGAGTAATCGAGCTTCTTAAAGAACACTTCGCAACATATTTCGACGGAAAAGTCCTTAAAGAATCTGTCGGCGTCGTTACGTTTGGTGAATCTCAAATGAAATACATCGAGAAGCTCATTGCTTCCGATAAAGAGCTTAAAAACGCTATCGAAACCGCTCAAAGCAATAGAAGCGAAGAAGATACCCCAGAACGTGTCTTCTTCATCAAAACCATTGAAAAGGTTCAAGGCCAGGAAACGGATCACCTCATCCTTTCGGTCACATACGGCGTCAATAAGGATGGCGATTATTCCTCAAGCTTCGCTCAGCTTAGCAGGGGAAGCGATAACCTTGGTAAGAGAATCTTCAACGTCGCCGTTACAAGAGCGAAATCATCTATCACTGTCGTTCACTCGATTAGAGCGGAAAACATCAAAGAAGGAACCAAAGCCGAGTTCATCAAAGATTATCTCTATATTGCGGAGAAATTCTCAAATAACGGCTTCTCAGGAGCTTTCAATGACGAGCCAAAGACAAACCTTCAGAAGGAAATCGCTAGCTTCCTTGTCGAAGAAGGCATTCCAGCAGATCGAATTGCCTTTGATTATGGTGTTACGGCAGGCTCTGTTAAGATTCCTCTTGTCATTCTCGACGAAGAGAAAAAGACATGCCTTGGCGGCTTGATCATCGAAAAACCAAACGAGGCTAAGAACACCTATATCGATTCCGCAGTCAGATATCCAAGAATCTTAGCAAACAACTATTCTTGGAAATTAGAGGAAGTCACTCAGATCGAGTGGTCGATGTTCCAAGGGGCGGCAAAAGCGAAAATTAAGAAATACCTTTCTGAATTAACCCGCTATTAGTAAAAGCCGTTATCTAAATCTAATCTTTAGATTAGTAACTGTATTTGCTATAATACGTTATTATCAAATCCAACCGCTATCAGAGAGGTTGGTAAAAAATATTTGAATCACCAACACTTTAAGTGTTAAAAAGGAGACAAAAATGGCACAACAGCAACAGTTCTTCCAAGAAGACCCAAGAATGGAGAAGATCCGCAAAGAACGTGAAAAGGCACAAGCAGAAGAAGCGCTTGAAAAATCAAAAGAAGATTGCCGTTCACAAAAGCAGAAAATCCTCAACAAATACATCGAATTCTTGAAAAAAGCAGAACAAAACCCTGAAGAAGAATGGAAGGCAGAAATGTTAGAAACATTCCTTGACGCTATCATTCAGATGGAAGACATGATGGACACTCTCGAGGCAGTCAATATGGTCACAGGCTTCATGGGCTCAATGTTAAGCTATGTCGACGAGACCCAAAACCTCATGATGAATATGTTCACCGGAGAGAAGAGAGGTTTCTTCGCTGCTTGGAAACAACGTAGAGAAGTTAAGAAAGCCATCCAGGGCAACGTCCGTAAGATGAAGAACTTAACCTATACAATGGTCGGCATGTCCACAATGTCTCAGAATATGGTTGATAGCTTCAGAGCTACAGCTGAAAAGATGAAATTAGTCACAGCAAAGAGCCGTGAAAAAGCAAGAAAGAGAAGAGAAAAAGACCTTAAGAAACGTGGTCTTGATCCAAACGCACCAGCACCAATGAGCGCAGCAAAGAAATTAGCGTTAGAAACAATGAATGCAAAAGCTGACACAGATACAACAAGTGGAAGCGCTAGCGGATCATTCGGTGGCGGAGCAGGTCCAGCACCAAAACCAGTTGGAAAAGGTGGCGCTGACGTCACAATCGACGATATCGCTTAAAGAGGTTAATAATCTATGGCAGGAATGGAGAAAGAGGGCAAAAAAGAAGCCCCATCAAAGAGCGCTGAATCAATTGAGTCAATGACTCAACGCTTCCAGCAAATAGTCGCGGAAATCGCTGGAATCCAAAAAGGAAGAAAAGAGGTTTCGCAATTAAAGGCAGATGAAAAGAAACCTTTAAGCAGACTTTATACAAAAGCAGCTTTATTAGCTAAAAAGATTTCTGAGAACGCTATCGGCGATGACGCTTTAAGTGCTTCATACAAAGACAAATACGATAGACTTACTCAGAAAGCAGAAGCATTAGGAAGCACGATCACTGGCAAAGTCCCTGATATGACTTTTGATGACATCAAAGGTCTTGAGAACGTCAAGAAAGTCGTTAAGAGCTTCCAGTACATGGCATCACACCCAGACATCGTTGACCACTATAAGATGAAAGGCGGTCTTGGTTTACTTCTTTATGGCGCACCTGGAACCGGTAAGACAATGTTCGCAGAAGCAGTTGCTCACGAAATGAAACTTCCTCTCTTCGTCGTCACTCCATCAGACATCTTCGGTTCATTAGTTGGTGAATCCGAAAAAGCGGTTCGTCAGTTATTCGAAGATATGAGAATGTGCGAAGATGGCTGTGTTCTCTTCGTTGACGAATGTGAATCTATCTTCTCAAGAAGAAAAGGCGACGATTCCGAATGGAAATCAGGCGTCACAACTGAATTGCTCCAGGGTATCAACGGCTTCGGCGATGACGATAATAAAGGCAAGATCATCATGATCGCTGCAACAAACTTACCAGAATCAATTGACCCTGCTTACCTCCGTTATAAACGTTTCTCCCATAAAGTCCACGTTACCCCACCAGATAGAGAAGCCAAGCTTGCTATTATCTCAAGCAAATTAAAGGGGATTAGACTTGAGGGAATCACAATCGACGAGATTCTTGATAGAACAGAATACAAATCAACCACAATGACTGAGTCAGGCGAATACGATAGCACCCCATCAGCATACTATACCGGTGCTGACCTCTGCGGTCTTATCGAAGACGCATGCCGTCAGGCTATTGAAATCCTTGCCGAAAAGAATAGCGATACGCCTATCGCTTTAACAAGAGAGATGTTCGACAAGTCGTTTGCTAAGGTTTATCCTTCGGTTTCTGCTGAAAGATTGAACAGATATGCAAACTTTGAGTCGCATATTGAATAATTAAACTGTATAATCTGTCGTATTATGAGCATTGTTTTTGATCCGCTTACAATATTCTTCTTAATCGCGACTGTCGTGATTACGGTTTTCTGCGCATTCAAAGGGTTCGCAGGAGTTTTAGTTTTCTTCTTAAAAGTGTTTGGCTGCTATGCATTGGCTCTTGCCTTATGCAAGCCATTAGGAGCTTTATTAGACGGAATCCCTCCGTTCCACGGAATGATATATGGCCCAATGTATGGATGGCTTTCAACGTTTAACAATGGTGCCCTACAGATTAAAGCTGCAGAATCAACACCTGCAGTTATCGCTAACCTTGTTAAGAATAACGCATTCCTTTATTACATCACCGACAGTTTAGGATTATTCGTTAACCCTGCAGATATGGGTGATATGCTTATTTCTGAATTTGTCGCTGATTATCTTACAAAGGCTATTTGGATCTTCTTGTCCCTTATTATCCTTTTCTTCCTTATCAGATTTGCATTTAGACTTTTAAAGAATTTAGCAGAAAAGATTAACGATCTTGCGTTTGTAGGCCCTGTTAACAGAGTCTTAGGCGTAGTGACAGGCCTTGGCATGTCCTTCGTTGGTGCGTTCACAATCTGCATTTTCTTCTTCTTTGTTCTTTCGATTGCATCAAGCAACGAATTTATTGTCGGATTCATTTCCGACACTTTATTCGGAGGCCTTCATAACGCATCTAACTCAAGTTTGTCTCAGTGGATAATGGGCCTTGCTTCGAGTTTTATGTAATTTGATATTTATTGAGCGTTTATTACATACGTTCATTGGTATATTTATTTTGGAGAGTAATTTATGAAAACTATCGGACGTCTTCTTCTTCTGGTTTGCGGTGTTGTTCTTATGGTTTTGAACATTGAAGGCTTTGTCTATTCAATCGGCGAAATGAATAAAAGTGGTTGGCCAATCGCAACCTTCTTCGATGATCCAGCAGTTAGATCACAATTCGTAACATTCATTGCTGCTTGCTTCTCAGTAGTCGCAGGTCTTACAGCAGTCATTTCTTCCCTTTTAGGAAAAAGAACTTTCTTCTGCACAATCTTTGCTTCAGTTATGATCGTCCTTGTTGTTTGGGTTATAGTCTCAAAAGCAATCAACGGCGAATTCACTGACTTCTGGTCTGTCACAAGCCAGATTCTCTCGCTTCTTACTCCACTTGGTTACTTCTTCGGTAACAAGTTAATGAAGTTTGACGACTAAGAATTATCGCTTAGGTAATTGAAGCGGCTATCAAATTGGACGTTTCAAGCAAAAAGGCATCAAAACAGGAACCAATTACGGTTCCTTTTTTCGTTCTGACTAGATTGGAGACCCCAATCATTCATAGACGAGTTTGATGTAAGTTCTAAAGGTCCGTGACAGACACTTAAGATGAAATAAGATTAGAAATAGGATATACTTTATTTTATAAAACTTATTATTCAAAGAAGGGGAGCAACTATGTTTAAAAGAGAGGACTTCACCCAATACAAAGTCGGAATGTCTTTCAAAGACTTTTCGTGTGACAAAGTTCCATTATGCACGATGGAACATTTAAGACAGTTAGATTATGCGATCACCAAAGGCATTTCCTATGAAAGAACTGCTTATACATTCTTGGCGCAGCTTGAATTAAGCAGCCGTCTCAATGCGTTCAAAGTATTTCATGACGCCGTTATCCTTCTTGATAAAGAAGGCGCTATGATCCGCCATAAAAATGAGTGGGACCTCATCTTCACGCCTGACCGCCTTGAGCAGACATCTTTAAAAGATGATGCAGACTTATACCCTGTTTATGAAAAATTGATGAAAGATCTCAAAGAAGGAAAGAAATGCCGCATTCGTTTGAATAGAGTTACAGTCAGAAGCCTTCTTGCTAATACGATGAATCTCAACATCTTAGATAATTATTGTCGCAATTACCCAGGCGGTTATTTGGCTGTCGCGGAGAAAGTGGTCATCAACGGAACCAATGAATTGTATTCAAACGTCCCGGTTTGCCGATACGGCGGCTTAACAACCGTCGACCTTGATGAACGCGAGAGCTATGACTCCATCAATGGCCTTATGAAAGATTATATTTTTGCTGCCGACAATTCAGATGGTAGACCTATCAGACCGTTATCGATCGCCGTTTTCGGCGCTCCGGGTTCTGGCAAATCGTTCGGCGTTAAGCAAATTGCCAAAAGCTATGAACGTTTCGACGTCTTCACTTTGAATCTTTCGCAATACAACACCTATGAAGAGATGCTAAAGGCTCTTGATCACGCTCTTGAATCCGCAAAAGACATCCCTCTTATCTTCTTCGATGAGTTTGATGCTGAATATGCTGGAACATCTCGTGGATGGCTCAAATTCCTTCTTGCCCCAATGCAAGATGGCGAATATACAATCGGCGGAAAGATAAAGACAATCAAAAACGGTGTCTTCGTCTTCGCAGGAGGAACCGCCGGTAGCTTCAGAGACTTCCTTCCTAAAAACGATGAAGAGAAAGCGGTTTTCAAAAAGTTAAAAGGACCTGACTTCGTAAGTCGTTTAAGAGGCACTCTCAATATCAAAGGGCCTAACCCGACTTCAATAACTGATAAGTCATATATTATTAGACGCGCAATTTTGCTTCGCGACATGATCATCAGGAAAGTTCCTCAGATTTACGACAAGGATACAAAAGAAGTCCGTATCTCCAAATCTCTTCTTTCCGCTTTACTAAGAACTACTGAATACCGCCATGGCACGCGCTCAATGGAATTCTTGCTCGACATGAGCCGTTTATCGGATGCGACGAAATTCACCCCATCTTGTTTGCCTATGTTAGACCAGATGGATATTCATATCGACTATAGAGATCTCTCGAAAAAGCTTTCGGCTGAAAGAGTCAGCCCTCAGGCCGTTACTCAATTCATATCGAATATGCATGAGCTTTTCCGTCAGACAGCAATCCAGAAAGAACTTAGCAAAGGAATGTCTTTAGAAGAAGTAGAGGACTTCGTCAAAGAAAATCCTGAATACGAAAAATGGGAAAACCTCGGAGAAGAATATAAGGAAGAATATCTTTTAAGATTCAGAAGACTCCTTGAAGGTATGGAAGACATAACTTTCCCTCTTGGAATGAGGCCAGCTACAGAAGGGATGCCTGACACCGTCAATGAATTATTCGGAACAACCCTTGAGATGATTACAAAACTTGACCATCAGGCTTGGCTCCAGAACATGCTTGAAAACGGATGGAGATATTCTCCGACAGAAGACCCGGTCCTCCTTCTAAGTCCTGAAATCCTTGAGTATGAAGAGCTTTCAAGAGTGGAGCAGGAATTAAAACAAAGCCGCATGGTTAAGATCACGGAATACCTTCGCGCTGTCGGCCTTGAGATTTATCGTAAGCCTTTCTAATAAAAGCAATTTTCGTTCTATATTTTTATTTAAAAATAATAAAAAAGGAATATCATTGTTTGTGGAATAAATTTAAAGGAGATTTTATGCCATTAGTTAATACTAAAGAATTATTCGCAAAAGCCTATGATGGTGGCTACGCTGTTGGTGCTTTCAACTGCAACAACATGGAAATCGTTCAGGCCATCACTGAAGCTGCAAAAGAATGCAAATCACCAGTCATTCTTCAGGTTTCAAAGGGTGCAAGAAACTACGCAAACCCAACATACTTAAGAAAGATGGTTGAAGCAGCTGTTGAAGAAACAGGTGTTCCAATAGCTTTACACTTAGATCACGGCGATAGCTTTGAACTCTGCAAAGACTGCATCGACAATGGTTTCACCTCTGTCATGATCGACATGTCCAGCAAATCATTCGAAGAAAACATCGCTATCACAAAGAAGGTCTGCGAATACGCTCACGCTCACGTCCCATACGTAACAGTTGAAGCTGAACTTGGTACATTAGCAGGTATCGAAGACGAAGTTTGTGTCGAATCAGGCGCAGAAAGCTACACACGTCCAGAAGACGTTGAAGAATTCGTCAAACGTACAGGCTGTGACTCATTAGCAATCGCTATTGGCACAAGCCACGGTGCATTCAAATTTAAACCAGAACAGTGTACAAGAGACCCAGAAACAGGTATCTTATTACCTCCTCCACTCAGATTCGACATCCTTGACGAAGTTTCCAAGAGACTCCCAGGATTCCCAATCGTTCTCCACGGTTCATCCTCAGTTAACCAGGAATATGTCAAGATCATCAACGACAACGGCGGCAAATTAGTCGACGCAGTTGGTGTCCCAGAATCACAGTTAAGACAGGCTGCTAAATTGGCTGTTTGCAAAATCAACATCGACAGCGACCTTAGACTTGCTATGACAGCTGGTGTTCGCGAACACGTTATGAACCACCCAGATCACTTTGACCCACGTCAGTACATTGGCGATGGCAGAAAGTACGTCAAAGAACTCGTCAAACACAAGATCATGGAAGTTCTTGGTTCAAACGACAAGATCTAATAACCAAACAAAACTAAAAAATGGATTCCTCGTGAATCCATTTTCTTTTTGCCTTTGTTTGTTTTCCCATTAAAAGCAACAAAAAACCATCATTTGAAGCGTTCCAAAAACCTCTTATGCGTGTTTATATGATTTTGTGATAAAATCATTAACACCAAAAATTGTTATTTTATCTTGGGAGATAATATGAAACGTGTATTTAACTTCTCAGCAGGTCCAGCAACCCTTCCTCTTGATGTTTTAAAAGAAATCCAAGAAGAGCTTTTAGATTTTAATGGAACCGGAATGTCCATTATGGAAATTTCTCATAGAACAAAACCATTTGAGAACGTTTTAAATGAGGCAATCACCGATCTTCGCGACCTTATGAATATTCCTGATAACTATAAGGTCATCTTTGTTCAAGGTGGGGCATCAACTCAGTTTGCAGCCGTCCCTCTTAATCTAATGAAAAACAAGAAGGCTGATTATATTCTCTCAGGTCAATTCTCAACCAAAGCATACCAGGAAGGCTGTCTTTTTGGAGATTGCAAAGTAATTGCTTCCTCAAAAGAAGATAATTTCTCGCACATCCCTGATTTAGATAACCTTGAAGTGAGAGAAGACGCTGATTATGTTCACATCTGCGAAAACAATACGATTTTTGGAACCAAATACCATAAGCTGCCTGATACGAAAGGAAAACCTCTCGTTGCAGATCAATCATCATGTTTCTTAAGCGAACCATGTGATGTTTCCAAATATGGCGTCATATATGCGGGTGTTCAGAAAAACGTTGGCCCATCAGGTTTAGCGATTGTCATTGTCCGCGAAGACTTGATTACAAATGAATTCGCTTTCCCAACCCCAACAATGCTCAAATGGAACATCCAAGTTGATAACAATAGCCTTTATAACACTCCAAACTGCTTTGCTATCTACACATGTGGAAAAGTCTTCAAATGGCTTAAGAAAAACGGTGGCTTAATCGCGATGAAAGAAAGAAACGAAGAGAAGGCAAAACTTCTTTATGACTACCTTGATTCATCTAAATATATCGCAACCGCAAGAAAAGATTCCCGTTCCATCATGAACGTAACATTTAGAACTCCAAGCGCTGAACTCGATGCTCTTTTTGTAGAAGAAGCAAAGAAACATGACATAGTCTCAATCAAAGGACATCGCGCTGTTGGGGGAATGCGCGCATCAATCTATAACGCTATGACAAAAGAAGGCGTCATGGCCCTCATTGAATTCATGAAAGAATTCGAAAAGGAGCATCTCTAATATGAAAGCATATTGTCTTAACAACATTTCCAAAGTAGCTTTAGACACAATCGAAGGCGGCGACAGAATCGTTGAAACAATCGAACAAGCCGACTCAATCATAGTAAGAAGTGCAAAAATGCACGATATGGTCCTACCAGAAGACATTCTTGCCGTTGCTAGGGCCGGAGCGGGTGTGAATAACATTCCTCTCGAAGAATACGCTAAGAAAGGCGTTGTCGTTTTCAATACTCCAGGCGCAAACGCCAATGCAGTCAAAGAGCTTGCTATTGCCTGCCTTCTTTTAGGAAGCCGTGATCTCATTGGTGGAAATGAATGGGTAAAAGCAAATAAGGGCGATGCTGATATTGCCAAAACAGCCGAAAAAGCGAAAGCAAAGTTTGCAGGCAACGAACTCTATCACAAGACAATCGCTGTCCTTGGCCTTGGCGCTATAGGCGTTCTTGTTGCTAATGCCTGTGTTGATCTCGGAATGAAAGTTATTGGCTATGACCCATATCTTTCAATTCAGAACGCAATGCTTTTAAACAAAAAGGTTTCTTACGTTTCTTCTTTGGAAGAGGCAGTGGATAACGTTGATTTCCTCTCCGTTCACATTCCTTTAATGGAGTCGACAAAAGGATTAATTAACGGCAATTTGTTATCAAAAATGAAAAATAGTGCCGTTTTGCTTAATCTTTCTCGCGATGGCCTTATTAACGAAGGCGATCTTATGAAGGCGTTAGAAGAAGGAACGATAAAGAAATACATTACTGATTTTGCTAATCCTAAAGTGGTCAAGATGCCTAATACAATCTGTCTTCCTCATCTTGGCGCTTCAACTGAAGAAGCGGAAGACAACTGCGCTCTTATGGCAATCAGCCAACTCAAAGAATATCTTGAGAACGGCAACATCATTAATTCTGTAAACTACCCAGCAACAGACGCCGGGAAGAAAGGCCAAGGAGTTCGTATTTGCATCAACCATAAAAACATTCCTGGCATGATCAACAACTTTACAACCGTCATTTCAAAAGACGGCGGTAACATCGCTTCCCTTGTCAACAAATCAAGAGGCGAATATGCATATACAATCATCGATACCGAAAAAGAAGTCGATGAATCTGTTCTTTTATCTATCGAAGGTGTTTTACGCGTAAGGACGCTTGCCTAATATGAAACTAGGAATGCCAATACTATATGAATTCTCGACTATCGAAGAGAATTTTAAGTTGGCCCAAGAATTAGGCCTAGATTTCGTTGAGCTTAATCTTAATTTTGGCTATTGCCGCAAAGCCCTAGAGGATGGAACTATCAAAAACCTTCTTAAGAGGTATAAATTAGAAACCACTCTTCACTTCTTTGACGAGGCTGATTTTGCTTCATACCAGGAAGTTGTGGATGGGTATATGTCGCTTTTGAACAAATATGTTTCCTTGGGCGAGGGATTCATCAATATGGTCAATGTTCATAATAACCCTGGTCCAGTCTCTACGATTTCCGGAATAAAGCATTTCATATATGAGAAGGAATACCCTGAATTTATTGCTAGATTGTTAGCAAATTTAAATAAAGCAAAAGCCCTTTGCAATGAAAAAGGTGCGCGTTTTGTCATAGAAAATACGGATATTGCCCCAACAGCTACATATATGGCAAAAGTCATGAAAGACGAATTTGAAGCAGGCTTCCGATTCAATTATGACATTGGGCATGACAATGTCTGTGGTTATTTAGTTCGTGACTTATTGAGAACACTTCCATTAGAATTTGATGAATTTCATTTCCATGATGGAAATGAAAAGAAGTGCCATCTTTCGTTAGGAGAAGGCACAATGAATGAAAGGCTAGAAGAATTTAAGGCTTTAGCAGAAGCAAATGAGGCATACGTTCTTCTAGAAGTTAAGTCCAAGGAAGACTTAATTAAAACGGTAGGGGCTTTTAAAGCGTTATGATCTTCATTTTTGCTATTATCATTCCTGTCTTAGTTTCTGGCATCTATCTTTTGTGCGCTTATTTAAAAGATAAAAACAATAAGAGAATCAAGATAAACGATGAATGGATGAAAGCTTTCTTGATGAAAGAAATCATTTATTTTGGTGCTGCAGTGGTTCTATCAATATTGGCAGCAATCTTCTCTTTCCAGTTTGATGGCTACTCAAACCAAAACATTATCGTAGGATTTGCCTTTGTTTCTTTAATGGCAAGGTATCCAGTAGATTTAACTACCATCAGAAGAGATGCACCGCTTAAAACGTGGTTAATAAAAGGCATTAAAGCCGTTATTTCTTTGGCGGGATTCTTCTTAGAACTTGGCCTTTTTTCAAAAGCCGGAGATGCATACGTTCTCTCAGGGTTCAGGCTATTGACCTTCTTCCTTTTTGGCCATTTCTTTGGAAAGATCGAAACCCTTCTCGACAAGGATTATGAGGATAAGAGAGCTCTTGCTATAAAGATAATGTGCGCTTTAGTGGCAACATCTTTCTTGATTTACACTTTCTTCCAACCTGCAAAATTCTATGACGGATATCCTTTCAGAGAAGACCTTGAGTACATAACAGATGTTAACCCTTATCTTTATTACAACGTTTTTGACGCTTTCCAGCATGGTCAGCTTCATATAAGAATCGAGCCAAACCCTATTCTTGCCACTCTTGAAAACCCTTATGACTATGCGGCTCGCCATGGTATTTCTTGCCTATGGGATACTGCCTATTACAATGGCAAATACTATTCGTATTTTGGCATCGCTCCTCTTTTCCTTGTGATGTATCCAGTTTATATTCTTTCAGGTTTCTCATATGTTCCTAACGGTCTTCTTTTGTTGGCTTTAGCGGTTTGTCTCTATGGTTATGGAATGTTCCGTTTAGCTAAAACCATAAGTGACAAATTCCATATTGAGCTTCCAGGTTGGTTCTTCTATCTCTTCGTCCTTATGGCTATAACAAGCTCATTGGGTATAAGTTTCATCCCTAAAGTTTGGACAGATTGGAAATACCGTGTTCCTTTTGCTTACGCTAACGTAGGAATGGTCTTCTTCCTTTACGCTTTCTTTGAAGGCTTAAATGATGAGAAACATAGAATCTATTATTGGGTTCTTTCCGCTGCCGCGTATGTCCTTATTATGGGAAGCAGACCGGAAGTAGGGTTAATTGCAGTTTTGGTTGTGCCTTTCCTTATCGGCTATATCCGTGATGCCATAAGATTCAACAAAAAAGACTATTGGAACGCTCTTATATCATTTGTTTCGGTTCTTGCAGTTGGAGGCCTCTTCTTAGCGGGATATAACTTCCTTCGTTTTGGAAACCCTCTTGAGTTTGGATCTAATTACCAATTAACCATCATGGATACAAGAGTCAATAAACTCAATGCCCAAGGCTTCACGAATGGTTTCTACCATTATTTCTTACAGCTTCCAGAGTTCGTTGAAGACTTCCCTCTTTTCGAAATCAAATTAGTCAAACTCCCAAACGAAACGCATCCATATGTTTTAGGAATGATGGGTCTTGTTATGAACCCATTCATTTATGCCTTCTTGTTTATCCCGTTCTCTTTATTAAAGGAGAAGAAGATATCAAATTGGCTCTTCTTACTAGTCCCTCCGATGCTTTTAGCAATATTCGCTTGGATCCTTTATTGCTTAGGCGGCGTTTGCACTAGATACGCTTTATATTTATGGCCTTTAGCGACAATCTGGGTCATGTGCATCGTCATAAGTGCATCGCCCTTTATTAGTAAAAACAAATACGCCTATTACGCATTCTTAGGTCTTATTCTTACTCTTGTCGCACTAGGAACATTTACTGCATCCAATTTCTTATTTAATACTTTTGATGGCCTTATTAGAGGCTGGCTTGTTAAATAAAAGTTTTGTAGCAACAACGCGTTGCGTGCCCGCTTTTTCTTTGTTCTGTAAATATTGTTTGCGATTAGTTTTTATATGAAAACAAACGAATTGCTTTATGAACTCTGAATAAAAATAATATGACCAGAGATGAACTGGCGGAAAAACTGTTTGCCACAAGGCAAGCCATATCCAGTTGGGGAAATGATGAAACAACCCCAAACACCGACACATAGACTAAGGAATCATCAGTCACAAAGTAAAACCCACATCAGCCTTGATGTTTTTTTACTGTTTCTTGGTTTTTTGCGTAGCTTTAAGCACCTTGTCGATAACTGCGCTGGCGACAACTGCGATTGGAAGGTATAAGAGCATTCCATATCTTGCGTTCATCGTACATCCTACTGGATATCTCAAGCAGAAGCTCATATATGAGATAGCGGAAGTGATGAATGTAATTGCCATGATCCAGAAGATGGTTGAATCTGATTGATCTTCCTTTTTAATAATGGAGATGATTCTTTTAACAATGAAATAAATACTTCCGATAACAAAGATCAGTCCAATGATTATTGCAGTCATATACATAAGACCCATGGCAGGCCACATTAACGGATTGTCGTTCATCATAGGGCCAAATGCGCTTGTTTTTGATAAATAGCTCTCTGACCATAAGCCTGTTTTAAGGAAAGCAGTCCAGCAGTTGAAATCAATATAGCCATAAGGATTAAGGACTCCGTTAACTTTTGCGTATCTGACATTAAACATATCCCAGAAAAGATCTGGAGAAGGGAACATGACAACACGAGAGAAAGTGGAATACACTTTTGGATCAATGTACATGAAGTAATCGGTTCCATAAGCGGCAACTAAATCCCAGACATAGCCAATAGGCATGTTGTATTTAACTTTGGAATATATTGCGCCACCCAATCCAAGAGGGAAAACGATGACGGCAAAGATAACCATTTGGATGAAGAAAGGAAGAAATTCTTTCTTTGTTGGTTTGCTCCATTTATGGTTTTTTCTAAAAATCTTCAGCAATTCGAGGGCAAAAATAAGCGCAACAGGGAATGCTACCATCGCAGCAGATAGTTTTGTTTCCATGCCTAATCCGATGCATAAGGCGGTTAAAACAAGAGAAACATAAGAATGGGTTTCTTTGTATCTTAGAGCTGCGAATAAAGCCGCGAACATAAGAAGGGTGGCCAAAGCATCGTTGTTCTTATATGAAGAAATAAACCAGAAGACAGGGGTAAGGAAGATTATGAAGGCCGCGATAGCGGACATCCTTTTATTCATCTTAAGTTCAACAATGGTCTTGTAGACGAAGTAAAGAAGGACGATTCCTTGAAGCGCTAAGAAGATACGCGCTGTCTCAAAAGCGGTGTAATCGAATAATGTATATAAGTTGAAGTGTGAACTAGAGGCAACATTAGGAACGATGTCTAAGCTTCCTTGGAATTTAGGGAGGAAGTTAGAGTTAAATCTAATGAAGAACGCAACGAAAGCGTGGTAGAACTTTGGTTGATAGTATTGGTTGCTCATATCAACGCCAGGGATTTGCCCGGTCTTATAGATGTCATAGATGATTGCCCAGTGGCCGCCATTATTAAAGACACCATAGTCATGAGTGAAACTGTCATCGTTATAAACGCGAGCCATAGCAAAAGGCAAAACCAAAGCCGAAGCTAACAAGAAGACTAAAAATACAGATTTTCTTGTAGAGAGCCTTTTCGACACGCAAAGCAATATATAATATCCAATTACAAGAACAGCAAAAGCGATAACCAAAATGACGAATATAGTTTGCGATGCGGTGGAATTAAAAGCTATGTCTTGATACATCTTCTGCTGGTAGCAGAAAAGAAAGAATATCATGTAAATAATAAAGATAGCGACAGGCCATAATATGAATGGGGCTTTTTTGCTCCTCATAAACTTGCCTGCGTCTTCATCAAATTTTGCAAATTTCTCTAAAAACTTTTTCATAAACGTAATCTCATGAGTTGAACTCATGTGTTCCTATTCTAAACTCATGAACAACTTAAAGGAAATAAATATATTTATTACAGTTCTTGCCTTTTGCTACAATTGTGGGCATATTTTGTTTGGGAAAAGAAACTAATTATGGAAAAAGTAGAAGAAAAAGTAATTACCAACGAAGAAAAACCGTTGGTCGAAGTAGAAAAAGCGACACGTCCATTCAAGATGGAAGTTTTGTTGACCGCTGTTGTATTTGCTATAGCAACAGTTTTGGCAATAGTTGTTGGTCTCATCTATCCGGCAGGCGAAAAAGAAACAATCGAAATTGCATATTCAGCAGGCAAAACGCTCATTTTTGAGAAAGGCATGCTTGTTTGTTCGATTATCAATGGCTTTGTTGTAACGGTTGCCGCCATTCTTGGATTAGCGCTCATTAAACCAAGCGGAATCAAGCCAGTGTTAGGGGAAAAAGGAAGGAACGTATTACTTCTTTCCATTCTTGCTATCCTCGGAGTGCTTGCTTATGTTGTTCTTGGAATCCTAGTTTCCGCAATTAATCTTCCTTTGGTTCTTGCCCAAGCGTTTATAGCTGTGATCGTATGCGTCTATGACCTTCTAATCTACAAGCTTTATTTAGAGAATAGGACCTATTCAAATGCCTTGTTCTGGGAAATATTCAGATTTGCTATCGTTGGTCTTGTGGCGGCAATATTCGACTTCCTTGCAGCCTACATTGTTCAGTTTGCAGTTCTTCAAGGTTCAACCGAATGGTATGTCACAATCATTTCAACGACATGTGGGTTCATCATCGGTGTAATCATGAATTACCTCATGTCAACATACATGGTATACAAGGCCGCAAAGTCAAACCTTTCAAAAACCGTTAAAGGTGTTGTGTTCTTTGTGTTCTTATCCGCTATTGGATTAGGCATTGGCATAGGCCTCCAATATTTCTTCTATGATTTCTTGTTCGTTGTTCAAGGCATTGGCCTCTTTAGTTTCCCTATCGTATTTATCGTCCGTACATTGATAGTTATGGTCTACAACTATCTCTCAAGGAAGATTCTTATCTATAAGTAAGCAAAAACCCCGTCAATTTCCGCATATTTTTCAATAATATGGGTAATTAATCGCTTTTTTGTTCATCAAATGATAATTGGCGTTTGCGGTTCGGTTTTTATCTAATTCCAAAACTGCTAATCGTCTATATCATATACGACTCAAAAGATGTAAACTTTTATATAAATAAAAAAAGGACAACAAACATGCGAAAAAAATCTATTTTAATTTTTAGTGCTTTATCGGTGCTGTGCCTTGCTGGTTGCGGAACTGTTAAACCTGGCAGCAAACCTGAGGAATCCATCAAATCCGAAAGGGTGATTGAAGATTATGAAGATGATGGTAGCGAACACCACGCACCAATGTACATCACAAATAACTTTGGTGGAGATGCTTCAAGCGAATTAGTCGTCCAATGGCAAAACGAAGACGGCTCAACAAACCAAAGAATTCAAATCACAACTGAAGATGATACTGATTTCACATATGCTCATAACATTGACGCATCATATAGAAAATTAGATATCAATACTTCATCTGTCGGTGATTATGACAAAAACGGTGTTTATAAAGTTGTAGTCACTGATTTAGAGCCAAACACAAAATATATTTATAGAGTCGGTGCTAACGACGCATGGTCACAAACATATAATCATTTAACTGCAGACACCGATTCTTCAGAATTCTCATTCACAGTTACTTCTGACCCACAGGCTGCAAGCCATACAGAATTCAAAGCAACTATGAGAAGGGCAAATGAATACGACCCTGAAAACAGATTCGCTTTCATGTGCGGCGACTTAGTTGATGACATGGGGAAAAGACCAAATGAAATCAAGAGCTACACCGAAGCGGCTTCAGAATTCAACAAAGACAGAATCATCGCCTGCACAGAAGGCAACCACGATACATATTTGAATGTATCAGGCAGCAACGTCTATCAATTCGGCGAAGCAACAATGTTCAACGCCTTCACAACTCAGCCAGACAATGGATTCGTAAAAGACGACGTCAATAAAGGCAATTCTTATTACTTCCGTTATAACAACGTATTATTCGTCACATTAAACACCTTAATCGCTGATGAATCATACCAGCCACAGGCAGACTGGCTAAAAGATGTTCTTGATGAAAACATCGATGCAGATTACATCATCGCAACAATGCACATTGGCCCATTCGCAGGCAAAGATGATCGTGAATGGAAAGAACCAAAAGTAAGACAATATTTCTTACCGATCTTTGCTGAATACAAAGTTGACGCTGTCTTCTATGGACACGACCATACATACGGACGTT
This sequence comes from Bacilli bacterium, assembly GCA_045598525.1. Taxonomy (GTDB): domain Bacteria; phylum Bacillota_I; class Bacilli_A; order RFN20; family CAG-826; genus UBA4951. The sequence goes on from JAZLMH010000039.1 coordinate 41,174, forward strand.
CAAACCCACTTAAATTCACAGGCAATGAAACCGCTAACGAATTAAAGACAATCGATACCACACCAGTTGAAGATGGAACTATCTTCTCAATGGTTGGTGCTACAGGTCCTAAATTCTATAGCTTAGACCATAACTTATACCAGGATAATATCTTCGCAGTCAGAGGCGAAGCCAACCCAGGATCATTCGTTAACGTCAAAGTCGAAGAAGACCAATTAACAGTCAACGCGTTTAAATTGCCAGCAAACAACCAAGGTGATTTAATTTCTCTTGATTCTTACACAATCCCAAAGAAATCAAGATAAGACGAAAACAAAACAATAAAAGGAGGCGAATTAGCCTCCTTTTCAATTAGTCTTCGTTATTAATTGTTGCGATTCTCATCGTTGTCTCTTCAAGGACATCGAGCATTACCTTAACGGTATCCAAACAAGTGAATACTGCAACGTTATTGTCAATCGCGGCTCTTCTAATGATCTTACCATCTTGCGAGAAGTGACCTTCGCTTGATGTGTTGATGACATAAGTGACGTATCCAGCTTTGATTGAATCAAGAATTTCTTCAGAACCTTCGGAAAGTTTCTTTCTGACTCTTGTTCTGATTCCGTTCTTTTTCAAGAAAGTTGCAGTGCCTTTTGTAGCCTCGATATTAAATCCAAGATTATAGAATCTTCTGATTAAAGGAAGAGCGGATTCTTTGTCTTGGTTAGAGATGGTTGCCAAGATAGTGCCATAGTTAGCGACTCTTGTTCCGCTTGCTTTAAGGGATTTATAAAGCGCACGTGTGAAAGATGTATCGTAGCCGATTGCTTCGCCTGTTGATTTCATTTCAGGTGAGAGAACAGCATCAAGACCGGTTAATTTGGTGAATGAGAAGGTAGGGGTTTTAACATACCATCTCTTTCTCTTTGGGGCGACGCCAACATAGCCAAGATCTTTTAGCTTAGCGCCAAGCATGACCTTTGTTGCGATATTGGCAACCTGGATATCAGTTGATTTAGCTAAGAATGGGACCGTTCTTGATGAACGAGGGTTGACTTCAATGATTGAAACGTTGTTATCTTTGTCGACGATGAATTGGATATTATACAAACCAATCATGTTGAGTTTTTTACCAATTCGATTGGTATATTCGACGATTGTCTTTTTTGCTTCCTCGTTTAATGAATATGGAGGGTAAACAGACATAGAGTCGCCAGAGTGGACGCCTGTACGCTCAATGTGCTCCATAATGCCTGGGATGAAGACATCTTCTCCATCACAAATAGCGTCGACTTCGCATTCTTGGCCTAAGACATATTTATCAACGAGAATTGGGTGTTCGTTATCGAAAGCAACAGCTTCGGCAACCTTTTCTCTAAGGACTTTTTCGTCATAAACGATATGCATCATTCTGCCGCCGAGGACGAATGATGGCCTGACGAGGACTGGGAAGCCAATCTCGTTTGCGGCTTTGACAGCTTCTTCAACAGAGAATACGCCATAGCCTTTTGGCATAGGAATATCAATTTCGCTCATTGCTTGTTCGAAGAGCTCTCTATCTTCCGCTAAGTCGATTGATCTAGCGGATGAACCAAAGATTTTCACTCCGGCCTTGTCGATTTTTGAAGCGAGGTTAATAGCGGTTTGGCCACCTAAAGCGACAACTGCGCCTTCTGGCTCTTCGAAGTGGATGATGTTCATGACGTCTTCGTATGTAAGAGGTTCAAAATAGAGTTTGTCAGAGACTGTGTAGTCTGTGGAAACTGTTTCTGGGTTGCAGTTGATGATGATTGCTTCGTATCCTGCTTCCTGAATGCCCCAGATTGCATGGACTGTTGTGTAATCGAATTCAACGCCCTGACCAATACGGATAGGGCCGGAACCTAAGACAACAATCTTCTTTCTGCCTGATTTTATGGATTCATTTTCCTCTTCATATGTCGAATAGAAATAAGGGACATAGGCTTCGAACTCGGAAGCGCATGTGTCGATCATCTTATAAACAGGGAAGATATTGTATTCTTTTCTTAAATCGAACATTTCGTATGGGGTTTTGTTCCAAATTTTTCCTAAATAGGAATCTGAGAATCCCCAAATCTTAGCGAATCTAAGAGTTTCCTCATCTGGCTTTGCTTCTTTTAAACCGTTCTCGATTTCGACAATATGCATAATCTTGTCGAGGAAGAATCTGTCGATTCTTGTGATTTTATAAATCATTTCTACTGAAATGCCTTTTCTGAAGCATTCAGCAATCGCATAAATTCTCTCATCTGTGTTTTCTTTCACAAAATCAAGAAGCTCATTAGCAGGCATATTTTTGAGCTTTTCAAGTTCAATGTGGTCTACTTTGTTCTCGAGCGATCTAATTGCTTTGAGCAATGATTCTTCAAAAGTTCTTCCGATGCTCATGACTTCGCCAGTAGCTTTCATCTGAGTTGATAAGGTTCTATTTGCGTCTTGGAATTTATCAAATGGGAAGCGTGGGAATTTAGTTACGACATAGTCAAGGGTTGGCTCGAATGATGCGATAGTGGATGAGATTTCGATTTCATCTAAAGTTAAACCTGCTGCGATCTTTGCAGAGACCCTAGCAATAGGGAATCCAGATGCTTTAGACGCCAAAGCGGAAGATCTAGAAACACGTGGGTTAACTTCGATGACATAGTAATCAAATGAATATGGGTCTAAAGCGAACTGAACGTTACATCCGCCTTCAATGCCTAAAGCGCGGATAATTCTAAGAGCGCTATTACGGAGCACCTGATATTCTTTGTTGGTTAATGTTTGAACAGGGGCTACGACGATTGAGTCACCGGTATGAACGCCAACTGGATCAAGGTTCTCCATTGAACAGACGATGATAGCGGTGTCATTCTTATCACGCATGACTTCAAGCTCAATTTCTTTGAAGCCCTTGATTGATTTCTCGACCAAGACCTGAGTGACAGGGGAAAGTTTTAATGCGTTTTTGACAAGAGGTCTAAGTTCTTCTTCGTTATCAGCAAAACCGCCACCGGTTCCGCCAAGGGTAAAAGCAGGGCGGATAATGATAGGGTAACCGATAGAATTTGCAGCAGAAACCGCCTCTTCTATGGTTGTTGCGATTATAGATTCACAAATTGGCTCACCGATTTTGAGACATAAATCTCTGAATTGTTCACGGTCTTCAGCTCTTTCAATGGCGTCTGCTGTTGTGCCTAAAAGCTCAACGTGGCATTCATCTAAAATGCCTTTGCGGGAAAGCTTCATGCCAAGGTTAAGACCGGTTTGTCCGCCAATGGAGCAAAGAAGACCATCAGGACGTTCGTATCTGATAATTTTTGCAACGTTTTCAAGATCGAGAGGCTCCATATAGACTTTGTCAGCGATCTTTGTGTCGGTCATTATGGTTGCAGGGTTTGAGTTAACGAGAATTACTTCGTAGCCTTCTTCTTTAAGGGCTAAGCAAGCTTGTGTGCCGGCATAGTCAAATTCAGCGGCCTGGCCAATGACAATAGGGCCAGAACCGATTACCATTATTTTCTTAATATCGTTACGTTTTGGCATTAGTCGTTACCTCCGTATTTTTTCATTAATTCAACAAACTGTGTGAAAAGGTATTCGCTGTCTTCAGGACCTGCAGCTGATTCAGGGTGATATTGGCTTGATAAGACATGGTTCTTGACGTCTCTCATACCTTCTGGCTCACCGTCGATTACATTGACATGAGTTAATTCGAGTCCTGTTCCCTCTAAGGTTTTTGCATCAATTGCAAATGAGTGGTTTTGTGAAGTGATTTCGACCTTGCCATTAAGAAGGTTTTTGACTGGGTGGTTGGCGCCGCGGTGGCCAAATTTCATCTTATAGGTTTTTGCGCCATACGCTAAACCGATGATCTGATGGCCTAAGCAAATGCCAAAGATTGGTAATTTTCCTTTGCAATTTCTAACTAATTCGATGACTGGCTTTGCGTCTTCAGGGTCGCCAGGACCATTGGAGATGAAAAGTCCATTTGGATGATGCTTCATGACGTCTTCATAGGTTGATGTATAAGGAACGACGATGACATTGCATCCGAATTTCATGAATTTTCTTACGATGTTCATCTTCATGCCACAGTCAACCGCGACAACTGTATATAAAGGATTAGCGGTTCTTGAGTACCAGACTTTTTTGGTTGAAACCTTATCGACTTGGTTATGCTCGAATCCTCTTTCGTTCATTTCTTTGATTGCCTCATCTACGTCTTTATCGATATCTGCAATCATCGCGAGCATTGAACCTTCTTTTCTGATGATTCTTGTTAATGCTCTTGTGTCGATTCCGGAAATGCCAGATGCCCCAGCTTCATCCATAACATCGCCTAATGATGAAGTGGCTCTGAAGTTAGATGGGGAATCGTTATATTCCCTAACAATAAAACCTGAATTTTTGATTTGTTTTGATTCATAGTCTTCATCGGTGACGCCGTAGTTTCCAATAAGAGGATATGTCATGCAAACAAGCTGACCGCAATAGGATGGATCGGAGAGAATCTCCTGATAACCGACCATTGATGTGTTGAAGACTAATTCGGCGATTTGTTCTTTCTTGTTGCCAAATCCGACGCCTTCAAATACCTTCCCATTAGATAGAATCAGTTTTCTGTCATTTACTATCTTCATAAGGACCTCCTTCATAAAAAAGGGCTCTCCAGTTAGAAACACCAGAGAGCCGAAATAAGAGAGCGTTCGTCATAACGACGCATGCAACTTTTTCGATCCATCTTAATGTGTTTCATAGATAAGCCTCAAAATTTTCTAACATATTTTATATGAAGAGAAAGACCACGCAAGAAGTTTTTTTATAAATAAAAATGAAAGCGTTTGCATTGCGGCCAAATAACTAGTTTTGACATCTTTTGAGAAGGTTCTCTTCCTTGATATTGACCTATTTTCTTTCATGATAGAAAATACACCGAGAGGTCACGAAATATGAGAGCTTATTCATTTAATTATAAAATGTCGGTAGAAGTTCCTGAGGGATTTAGAGCGCTGACTCACCGGGAAAAAGAAAGATATAACGTCACACCTACGAATGTTTTCATTCTCTTAAACGAGGAACTTGGAGATTGTATTTCTATCGACCCTGATGCACCAGCAAGCACAAGAGAGGAATTTGAAGAGCTCATCAACTCAAACCTCAATAACATGGAATCTTTTGGTAACCACACTGTAGAAAAGGGGTTCTTAGATGAAGGAGAAAGTATTTTTAGAGTCTTATGCAAAACACCATCTAAAACGCTTGTGTTATATTTCTTCATTGTTAACGGTAGATTTTTATCGATGTGCATTCCTCCTGAAACGTTTGGCGATTCAGACGAATTAGCTTTAAAAATCATCAACTCATTCAAAACTCTCCCAAACACATTTTTCGATGACTATAGCGAGAGACACCCAGAATTGCAGCTTGAGCCTTTAGCAGGACTTATCGGCTTCAAAGGAGTTAACACAAAAAACTCAATAATAGACGGGTATCCTTTTACTTATGTCATAGCAGGAACTCCTGGAATAACTAGGCTTGTCACTTCCTTTGAAATAAAAGAAAACCTCTTTTTCTATGATGAGGAAATAGCATTATTAAGAAATAAACTTGGCGACCTCCCTGATGGCCTTGAAGTCGATTTAAATCATATTAGAGAAGGTGTTTTCCATATCAATCAAAGATTTAAAGACATCTCATCGTATGAAGAATTAGATGAGTTCATGGATAAGTTATACAAAGAAGTGTTTGTTAGCTATAAGGCTATTGCCAAAGAGATCGCTTTGTTTTTGATGAAAAACTTCTGTTGGAATTTGTGTTTCAGCGATGCTGTCCAATTCGCAAGTTCAGCTGAGACGTTTGGTTACACAAGTAAGATAGATTTTGATAATTGCGAGTTCGAAGCAGAAAAAGAAGGCGCAAAGATCAAAGGCGAGTTAGTTGATTCACCTGATGGGCTAAAATGCATTTCTACGAAAGTCATCATTCCTTACACAAACAAGAAACCTCTCTTAGAAACCATTGAGGAATTAAGTGAGAATCCATTATTAAAAACACATAACTTGATTCCTGGTTTCTCCTTTGATGGACTTATGATTACTTTGGATAATCCAGTCTACACACCTTATCATTTATGTAGCCTCATCGAATTGGCCTTTAGCATCGCTGATGTGCCTGCAATTAAGGAAGCAGCCCAATAAAATAACGCATTTTTGCACGAAAAAACGCAGCCATTCATGATATGAACCCCAAAAGTTGGACAACCAACTGGAGGGGTTTTTATCATGAGATGGACAAAGGAAGAAAAACTCAAGATGGTCCTTGAGTACAAGAAGAACGGCTTTACGCCTATCGTTGAAGG
>JAZLMH010000040.1:0-2393 GCA_045598525.1 Bacilli bacterium
TGAAATAATTAAGGCACATGAAAAGGGACAACCTGTCTTAGTTGGCACAATTACAATTGATATTTCAGAGTTGCTTTCTAGTATGGTTAAAAAACGTGGGGTTAAGCACAACGTCTTAAATGCTAAGTTCCATGAACAGGAAGCTCAAATCGTTGCCGAAGCCGGAAGACATGGTGCGGTTACAATCGCAACAAACATGGCTGGCCGTGGTACTGATATCAAACTTGATGATGAAGCGAAGGCAGCAGGCGGACTTAAGATTATTGGTACTGAGCGTCATGAGGCGCGGCGTATTGATAACCAGCTCCGTGGTCGTTCAGGTCGTCAAGGTGATCCAGGTGAATCAAGATTCTTTATTTCACTTGAAGATGACCTTATGAGATTGTTCGGTAGTGAAAGACTTATGAGTGTATTTACTACACTTGGAGTTGAAGATGGAGAACAAATTCAACATAAGATGCTTTCAAATGCAATCGAGAGAGCGCAAGAGAAAATTGAAAATAATAACTTTGGTATCAGAAAGAACCTCCTTGAATACGATGAGGTTATGAATGAACAAAGAGAACTTATATATGCCGAAAGACTTAGAGTTCTTAATGGCGAATCTATGGAACAATCAGTCTTCCAGATGGCCGAAGAAGTTGCAGGCCGTATTGTTAACGGTGTTATAGTTGAAGGCAGTAAACCAGAAGAGTGGGATATTGCAGAACTTAATGAAATTTGGACACCGATTTTCAATAGCACTATTCGGTTAAGTGAAGAACAACAGTTGCCTACATATACTAAAGAACAATTTAGAGATGATATGATAGAGTATGCTCATTCACTCTACGAGAAAAAAGAAAGCGAATTTCCAGTAGAGGAACACTTAAGAGAAGTTGAGCGCGTAGTTTTACTTAGAGTAATTGATCGTCACTGGATGGATCATATTGACGACATGGATCAGCTCCGCCAGGGTATTGGACTTCAAGCTTATGGCCAAAGAGACCCAGTTGTTGAATATAAGATGCAAGGCTATGACATGTTCGATGATATGGTAGCTGGAATCCAAGAAGACACAGTAAGAACTATGCTTCATATCCAAGTTCAGCAAGAAGTTAAGCGTGAGCAAGTAGCTAAACCTCTCGCAACAAACAAAGATGATTCTTTGCAAAAGGCACCAAAGAAGAGGGAAAGCGATAAAGTTTATCCTAACGACCCTTGCCCATGTGGCTCAGGTAAGAAGTATAAGCAGTGCTGTGACAGAAAAGCATAGTATTTTTTAAGAGCGAGCAGAGACGACACAACTTTTTTCAGAGCGTATTAGCGGTTGAAAAAAGTTCGTGCGAGATGCGAGTATTAATAATAAAAGCGAATCCAAAGGGTTCGCTTTTTTTGTAAATTTCTTCTTTATTATTATAGCGATATACTTTATAATTGATTAGTTAATGTGGAGGACTAGGATTTTTTATGGTATTACTCGAGCAAACGAAATATGAATTAGGACAATTTGACCAGCCATTAAAGGAAATGGAGGTTGGTTTAGCGCGCGAGCAAAAAGCAAACAAGATTGCCGAAATAGAAAAATTAATGGAAGCTCCTAACTTTTGGGATGACAACAAAAAAAGCGCAGAGCTTATGAAAGAGCTTAAAAGCATTAAGGACTCCATTGAAAAATTTGATAAAGTCCAAACCAGTTTTGAAGACGTAAAGACACTTATTGAGATGACTGAAGAAGCTGATGATGAAGAACTCGCAACAGAAGTAGAAGAAGAGTTCGCAAATTTCAAAAAGCTTTTTGATGATTATAGATTAACAACGCTTCTTTCAGGAGAATTCGACGCCAATAATGCAATCCTTACGTTGCATGCAGGGGCAGGAGGAACGGAAAGTTGTGATTGGGCAAGTATGCTTTATCGAATGTATTGCAGATGGGCTGAACGTCACGGATTTACCTACGAAGTAATTGATTCGTTAGACGGTGAAGAAGCAGGACTCAAGTCGGTAACGATTCAGATAAATGGCCAGAATGCGTATGGATATATTAAAAGCGAAAAAGGAGTTCACCGTCTCGTAAGAATTAGTCCATTCAACGCAGCTGGAAAGCGCCAGACAAGTTTTGTAAGTTGCGACGTTATGCCTGAGATAGAAGATGATTTAGATATTGAAGTTGCTGATGATGAAATCAGAATTGATACGTATAGAAGTTCAGGCGCTGGCGGACAGCACATAAATAAAACGAGTTCAGCAATTAGAATTACGCACATACCAACGGGAATTGTTGTGCAGTGCCAGAACGAAAGAAGCCAGTTCCAAAACAAGGACAGAGCTATGCAGATGCTAAAGAGCCAACTTTACTTACTAAAAAAAGAAGAACAGGCGAAGAACTTAGCAGACATCAGAGGCGAGGTTAC
>JAZLMH010000041.1:0-4432 GCA_045598525.1 Bacilli bacterium
AAAAACTCTCTTGCTAGAGTAAAGTCACTTCACTATAATAACGAAGCGATTTCAATAGAAGTCGTTGAGTTAATGGGCAGTTAGCTCAGCTGGGAGAGCATCTGTTTGACGTACAGAAGGTCAGGGGTTCGAGCCCCTTACTGCCCACCACTTAGAATATTAGTCCTACAAGTTAGGACTTTTTTCTTTGTTTCTTTGAATACTTTATCTAAAATAAAAGAAATTCCTACATATTAAAGGAGCAAACATATGGCAGAAAAGAAAGAAGCTAAGAAAGTCTATCACCTTGTTAAACGTAAAGAAGATAACAAGTGGGCAGTTAAACTTCAGGGTGGCGAAAAAGTCATCAAACTCTTCGACACCAAAGTTGAAGCAGAAGCATACTGCGACAAATTAGCAGAAAACCAAGGCGGCACACTTCAGGTTCACGCATCTAAAGGCGCTTCCAAAGGCAAAATCCAAAAGAGATAAGGACTACGTCTCTAAAGGACAAACAAAAGAAAAAAGGCATCGAATCAAATCGATGCCTTTTGTTGTTTCTGGAAGATATTGGATATGTGAACAAAACGGTTTTGCGGGGAAATTTAAAGTGTTTAAAAATGGCTTCCTATTCACAAATTCACAAGCAAACAATAATTAAAACGTATCGTAAGTAATGCTTTGTCTAACTAAGTTGTCAAAATTGATTTCCTATTTCGATAGAATCATAATTAGACCGTGAAACGTATGGAGATTTTTAGGAATATTTTGAAAACGCTTTTTTGGAGGATTTCTTCATGAGCAAACATAATGCAAGTTTTTTAAAAAACGCTTTGAAGTTTATAGTTTTTTTAGTTTTTCTTTCCGGCTGCAAAAGCATTAATGTATTACATGAATCACAAAACGAAACGACGAACATAGCAGATAATTATCCATCAATCCATGATAACAAAATGGCTTCTTTTGCTTTGGTTGATAGACACGAATCACAGCAGTGGACATCAGATCTGCCATATTTGGTTTCATACCCGTTAAATTGGAAATTCATCTTTTTAAAATATGTTGTAAGTGAAGATTTATATGGGAACGTTGATAATGGAAAGGTGATTCTTCTTCCGATCGGGCTATCTTTATCCAAAACAAGCGATGGGGCAAGACCGGCCCTTTATTCATCTTACGAAAAGCAAAACGATTCATTTGATCGCGGCTCTAATACAATAGACTTGAATGCCGAAGATCCATCTGCCAATGTGCATAGAACAATAAATAGAGACACTGCTCGCTACTATTTCACACTATATTCAAGTTTTATGGTCTATTTTAAAAATTTACAGCCAATTAATGATGAGAATATATTAAGTGATTTAGATTTGCATAACCCTGACGCGACCGAGACAAATTTGGAAGAGCTCAAAAGCGAAGTTGATTATATTTCATCTCCAATATATTTGGATCGCGATCTAGACATGCTTCCATTTAACAATTACAACAATGGAGTTCTTGAAATCACCAGTTTCTATACCCATTTCTACAACGAAGGTTTAGCAGAATGCCCAATTTTTTATAACAGATATGAATTGGCTATGAAATGTTTTAAAGATAACGTTGATACATTTGAAACGATAAAAAGCAGATTGATTCTATAATTTCTTTGAGTATGTGTAACGTTTTTAAAATGAATTAGTCGGTAATGAAAACCTTCTGTTTTTCAACAGAAGGTTTTTTCTTTTTTGAACTTAATAAAATTAAGTTCGGTAGTCATTTTTATTTGAATGAGATTTCGTCAGAGAAGATCTTTCTTTTTTCTCCATCGATTATCCCAACAAGCGATCCATCATCTGCGATATCGCTTACATGAATTTGTTTTTCTTCGCCTTCATATACGCAATAGCAGTCCATGTCTTTCAAGTAGTTGCGGTCTTTTATAACCTCAAGATACTTGGAATTATTTGCTTTAAACTCCTTAAGTTCATTCTTGATGATTGAATATAGGGTCTTTCTTAATGCCTTAATATCAACTTCATGACCTAATTCTTTTTTCATTGAAGTAGGTTCTCTTTTCAATCCATCTGGGAATTCTTCTTGATTGACGTTTAAGCCGATTCCGATAACTAACGCTTTGATGGAATCACCAACGCTAACGGACTCAAGAAGGATACCGCAGATCTTCTTACCGTTCACATAAACGTCATTTGGCCACTTAATAGAGGCACCAGAGACGTTTTCTTGCTCAAGACACATAAGAACACTAGATCCGGCAAGGAGTGAAAGGAGAGGGGCTTTTTGAAGCAATTCTCTGTCTTTGATAAGAACGCTAAACATCAAAGAGTCATTTTTCTTACTTTCCCAGACTCTATCCATGCGGCCTTTTCCTTTTGATTGGAAAGACGCATCAACGAAAGTCATGTTCCCATAGAACTTATAGTTCTCTAATAAGAAGGTGTTTGTTGAATCGATTTCATCAAAGTGACGTCTCTTATATGGGACGAGTAAGTTCATGTATCTTGATGTAACGATGCAAGCGATGACGATCTTTGCGATATCGAATGGGATGTAAGGGGTGATAAAGATTCCCATGCCCGCTGCGATAGTAAGGTCAGCCATGCCTTTGAGGTTAACAAGGGCTAGATAGCCATGAATGAATCCAACGACATATAAGACGACCAAGGATACGATAGATCCGATAGCGAATTTGACCATATCGATAGATAGTCTTTTTAAGAGGATGTCATTGAATAAGTGGTTGATAAGAATAACGAAATAGAAGCCGTAGACAAAGCCGAAAGTAGGGGCCATGACATAGGCTGGTCCTCCTGCAAATCCTGCGAAGACAGGAATGCCGATCAAACCCATTGCGATATATAAAGTCACAATGATAAGTCCATCGACAAGAGGAAGGAAATTAGCAATAAGAAAAACCGCAAGGAGTTGGAGAGTGAACTTCGTATAGCCTACAGTGATTGTGAAGAATGTGCAGACAATCAGAAGCGCTAGGAACATAGAGTCCCTGCTTATCATCCTTACGGTTTTATTCATAAATTAGGCTCCGAACATCGCAAGAAGAATGCCAGCTGCGATCGCACTACCGATAACGCCTGAGACGTTTGGTCCCATTGCGTGCATAAGAAGGTAGTTGCTGCTGTCTTCTTCCTGGCCGATCTTATGAACAACACGAGCTGCCATAGGAACGGCTGAGACACCTGCGGCACCGATCATTGGGTTGACCTTGCCTTTGGTGATCCAACACATTAACTTGCCACCCATGAGACCGCAGATTGCAGCGACAATGAAAGCGGTGATACCAAGAGCGAAGATCATAAGTGTTCTTGGCTGGAGGAAGGTTGTGCCTAAAGCTGTTGCACCAACTGATAAACCTAAGAGGATGGTGCAGATATAAAGGAGAGCGTTTGAAGCGGTGTGAACAAGGTTTGGAACAACACCGGTTTCTTTGATTAAGTTACCAAACATCAAGCATCCGATAAGTGGGGTGCAGCTTGGAACTAAGATACAGCAAATGAGAGTGACGATGATTGGGAAGAGAATCTTCTGGCTCTTAGAGACTTCCATAAGAGTGTCCATCTTAATCATTCTTTCTTTCTTTGTTGTGCAGAGTTTGATGATTGGAGGGAAGATGACTGGAACAAGTGCCATGTAGCTATAAGCAGCAAGAGCGATACCAGCAGTAAGTTCTGGTGAAGCGAGCTTGTTACTTACAAGAATAGCGGTTGGGCCATCAGCGCCGCCGATGATACCAATACCCGCGGCATCGCCGACAGAGAATGGGAAAACATCTGGCCAGAGACCGCTTAACGCGATAGCGCCAAGGAATGCGGCGAAAATACCAATCTGAGCAGCAGCGCCAAGAAGCATAGTCTTCTTATTGGCGATGAGTGGTCCAAAGTCGGTTGTTGCGCCGATACCGATAAAGATAAGACATGGGTATAATTCATGCTCGACACCTAAGTGAAGAACACCGAGCAATCCTCTTTCGAGTTCAACTTCAACTGCGCTGGTGAAGCCTTTTGCAGCAAGCTGAGCGTCTGTTAATGCTGCATGGCTGACGTAAGTCGCAACACCTGCTTCAGTGTAGGTATATGTGAAATATACTGCAGGGAAGATGTTGACCAAGAGCATACCAATTGCAATTGGAATAAGAAGGTATGGTTCGTACTTCTTTTTGATTGCAAGGAAGAGGAAGACGCAGGCAAGGAGAATCATGATAAGATTCATCCAGCCGTCGTCACGGAAGAAATATGCGATCCCAGTCTTGTTTAAGAATTCAAGAATTAGATCCCACATAAATTACTCCAAGACAATAAGTGTGTCTCCGTTGTTAACCATTGAACCTTTTGCAGCGACAACAGCTTTGACAGTGCCTGCAGCAGGTGATTTGATTTCGTTTTCGAGCTTCATAGCTTCGAGGATGACGATTGTGTCGCCTTTAGCAACTTTC
>JAZLMH010000042.1:0-28501 GCA_045598525.1 Bacilli bacterium
CTGTTAGGAATTAAATCTAAAGTCATATTATCAAGAGGTTTAGATTCAAATCCGCTTTTTGGTGCTTTTGCCAATAAAGATGTCACGGAAGTAGAAATAAACATAGGGGTAGATGAACTGCTCCATGATAAAGAATCATCGATCATAAGAGATAGAGACTCAGGTGTAATAACACTAAAAGCGCTAAAAGCCAAAAAACAAACGGTAATAGAAACCAAAGAGGAGATGTTCGTGGATGTCCTATCAAGAGAAAATCCACAACTTTTGAAATGGCTTGATGTGGCAAGCAAAACAGCCAATCCAAAAGCAAGAAAAGTCTCCACAAAGAATTATTACGGATATAAGACCAAAAAAGGGAAGTATTGGATAACAAAAGGAAAAACGAATAAAGACTTAGTTTTTAGATATCGCATAGGAGAAGATGGAGAAATACAAACAGCCTTATTAAACGAAAGAACAAAAAGTTATATTGGTCATTTGATGGTTGTGTTAGCAAAATAAACAATCTCAACCTATAAAAATTTAAAGAAAAACAAAATATTGGATAGCTAATGGCCAAAGAAAATTTTGGAGAAACACAAATGACCTACAACCTAGACAGATTCATAACCGCTCAATCGAGAGACTATAAGCATGCTTATAAAGAAATAAAAAACGGAAAGAAAGTAACCCATTGGATGTGGTACATTTTCCCTCAGCTTAAAGGATTAGGTTCTAGTGAATATGCAGAATACTATGGAATAGAATCTATAGAAGAAGCAAAGGCATATTGGGATAACGATTATTTAAGAAACAACCTAATAAAAATTTGTAACTGCCTATTGTCTTTAGAAGACAAAACAGCAGAGGAAGTGTTTGGTTATATAGACTCCCTTAAACTCAAATCATGCATGACTTTATTCTTCGAATCTACAAAAGAAGCAGTTTTTGGCAGGGTTTTAGAAAAATACTTTGATCAAGAATTGGATGAAAATACCATAAAATTAGTAAGAAAATAATCGAATGATTTGAATCGTGCATAAAAAATGCAAGAAAAACGACATTTTTTGATGCATTTATCGCTTTAAGAAAGATAGACCAAACATATCTTGAGTGCTATAATTTTTCCAGTTTAATTGGATAAAATACTTTCAGTATTGGTTTCTGAAATACGAAATTTGTAAAGGACAAAGCAATGCCAAACATCGATGGAGAAATAACTGAACTTGAATTGGAAGCTCAGCTGATAGAACAGTTGAGGAAACAATTTCATGGCACTGATGATGAAGACGCTTTTGTTCGTGTCCACAATGATGAGCAGCTTATTTCAAACCTTAGAAGGCAAATAGAAAAATTAAACAACATTACTTTTAGTGACACCGAATTTCGTAGGTTTCTTAATGTCTTAGAAACACCTGGAAGCGTTTATAAATGTGCTATAAATCTTCGCCAAATGCAGACCATTGTTATGGATAACGGCGAAAAGAAAAATATCAAAATTTTCGAAAGGAACGATTGGTGCAGAAATATAGTTCAAGTAGCTCATCAAATAAATCAAAGAGGGGAATATGTTGGCCGATTTGATGTCACTGTCTTGGTCAATGGCTTACCTCTTTTGCAAATCGAGCTAAAAAAGAATGGTGTAATGGTTGAAGAAGCCTTTGGCCAAATAGAAAGGTATAGAAGAACCGTTTTCAAAGGGCTTTTTAAGTACATACAGTATTTTGTCATTTCGAACGGATCTATCACAAAGTATTTCGCAAACTCTGATAAACCGTTTAAAAAAGAAGGACTTTTCACGTGGTCTGATCCAAACAATGTTGCTGTCAATCGATTAAACGAATTTGCGTCAGATCGTTTAACAAAATGCAATATTTGTAGAACCATCTCTCACTATATTGTCTTGAATCAAAGCGATAAAGAATTGATGATCCTTCGTCCATATCAAGTGTGGGCAGTAGAAGGGCTTATGAATAGGGCTTTAAACACTAAACAAAGTGGATTTGTTTGGCATACGACAGGTTCTGGTAAAACGCTCACATCTTTCAAATTGGCCCAGTGTTTAAGAGACACAGGAAAATACTCAAAAGTTATATTCTTAGTTGATAGACGAGACCTTGATAGACAAACAATTAGAAACTTCAACTCCTTTGAAAAAGGAGCGGTTGTCTCGATAGATGATTCGGACAGTCTTTATTCAGCGTTCAAAGATTCATCAACAAAGATGATCACAACGACTATCCAAAAGATGTCCAACTTATGCAAAAACGACAGGTTCAAAGATGTCATAGAAGACAATAGAGATAAAGTTATATTCATTATTGATGAATGCCATAGAAGTAACTTCGGAGAGATGAGAAAGCACATTCTTCGCGCCTTCCCTGATGCCCAAATGTTTGGTTTTACCGGCACTCCAATTTTTGCGGAGAATATGAACGCCACGGGCTTAACGACAGAGGCGATTTTTGGAGGCAAGCCTGTTCATTCTTACAAAATTAAAGACGCCATTAATGCGCGCATGGTTTTAGGGTTCAACGTTCAATATTACAGAACACTTAAAATTGTTGAATTAGTAAAAGACGAAAAAGTGGAGGCGATTGATGTTGATGAATTAATCAATGCTCCTGAACGCATTACAAACATAGTAGACCATGTCTATTCTTCTTTTGATAATTTGACAGTTCATAGAAAATACAATGCGATTTTTGCGGTTTCTAGTATCGACCTTTTGATGAAATACTATAACGAGTTTGCAAAACATAACGCTGCACTTCCTGAAAATGAAAGACTTAAAGTAGCAACGATTTTCACGTATGCCCCTAACGATATTGACACCGAAGAAACCGGAGCAGACCAAAATATTGCACAACAAGACTTACAAAAGGCAATGGATGATTATTCCAAAATTGCCGGCAAAAATTATTCTGTTTCAAATTGTGCGGAATATTTTGAAGACGTTCGTGAGGCGTTTAGAGACAGAAAAATCGACATTATCCTTGTCGTAAATATGATGCTCACAGGATTTGATAGTAAGTTTATTAACACTTTATTTTTAGATAAAACCCTTAAATATCACGGCCTTATCCAGGCGTTCTCTAGAACAAATCGTTTAGAGTCATCTACAAAACAATTTGGAAACATCGTCTGTTATAGAACTACGGCAAAAGATGTTAAAGAAGCGGTTAAATTATATTCGCAGGAAGATCACAACATCGTCTTGATGAAATCTTTTGACGAGTATTTAAATGATTTTAAAGCTTCATTAGCGAACCTTAGGGAATATGTCTTAACTCCAGATGACGTTGATACATTAGAAGGGGAAACGGCTCAAATTGAATTCGTAAATAGATTCAGGAAATTAGCGAAATGCCTTATTTCACTCCAAAATTTTTGCGAGTTCTCTTTCCCAATAACATTAAAAGATGATATTTCCGCGGATGAATATAATTCGTTCAAAAGCAAATATCTTGAGATATATAACCAGTTTAAAAAAGATCCTAAAAAAGTATCGGTTGTTGGTGAAGTTGAATTCGATATTGAACTAGTTCAAACCGACAGGATTGACGTTGATTATATCCTCCAACTTCTAAGGAAGGCAGGTGAAAACGATCCTGGAACTAGAATTGTAGACATCAACACAATCATAAAAATCTTAAGACGTTCAACTGACCCTATTCTTGTTAGCAAAAGAGAACTCTTGGAATCATTCATTCAAACTGTTTTCCCAAATCTTCCGCAAGGAGCGTCAATTGATGATGAGCTTGCGAAATATATAGAAGAGCAGAGACAAGAAGAAATTAGAAAGATGCATGAAGAAACTGACATCTCTCTTGATGAGTTGAATAGCCTTCTTTCTAGATATGATTATTTTGGCACCGTTGATAATTCAGACATTAGAGAATTATTAAAAAATAATTCCAAAGCAAAAAGCAGATTTAGAGAAAAACACCCTGAATACAACATTATCAAAGCAAATAACGAATTAATGAAACTTATAAAAGATTGGGTAGCCGCTATAAGTGAGAAATACTCAATGACACGATAGGAGGGCTCTAAAATGGCAATCGATAAAGACGAATTATTAGCTAAGCAACAAACAGAAGTGGACTCGAAACTTTGGGCTATGGCTAATGAGCTCCGTGGGAACATGGATGCTAGTGAATTTAAAAACTATATCTTAGGACTTATCTTCTACAAATTCTTATCGGACAAGATTGTAGACACAATCAACAAGGAACTTGAAGAAGATAACATTTCTTTCAAAGAAGCATGGAAAGACGAAGAAATGCAGGAAGATATTAAGGAAATGTCTATTTCTGTCATCGGTTATTTCTTAGATCCTAAATATCTTTTCGATTCTTTCGTTGAAAAGATTGAAGTCAATAGTTTCACGGTTGAAGACTTAAAAGAAGGCATTAAAGCCATAACTTCATCGACTGTCGGTTCTGCTTCTGAAGATGACTTTGCTGATTTATTTGACGATATGGACCTTGATGACAATAAACTCGGAAAAGGCGAAGCTGAAAGAAGCAAACTCATAGGAAAGATTATTTTAAAGATCAAAGATCTTAATCTTGATATCTCTCAAACAAATTTCGATATTCTTGGACACGCATATGAATATTTAATTGGCAAGTTTGCTGCTTCAGCAGGAAAGAAAGCTGGTGAATTCTATACCCCAGCACAAGTCTCTGAATTATTGGCAAGAATTGTCACTTGCGAGAATAAAGACGTAAGAAGTGCTTATGACCCAACATGCGGTTCTGGGTCTCTTTTGCTTCGTGTTAGAAACAATGTCTCAAACCCTGACTCGATCAAACTCTATGGTCAGGAAATGGTTACGACAACATATAACTTAGCCAGAATGAACATGCTTCTTCATGGCGTAGACTATGAGAAATTTGATATTGCTAACGACGATACGTTAAATAAACCAAGCGAAAAGCATCAAGGTTTAACTTTTGATGCGGTTGTTGCTAACCCTCCATATTCCGCTAATTGGGATCCAACCGGAAGAGATACTGACCCTAGATTTAACGGTTACGACGGCAAATACGCTCCAAAATCAAAGGCAGATTACGCTTTCGTCGAACATATGATTCACCATCTATCAGATAGTGGAACTTTAGCGGTTGTCTTACCTCATGGGGTTTTGTTCCGTGGTGCAGCAGAAGAAGTTATTAGAACCAAGATAATTCGTGATTTTAATTACTTAGATGCAGTTATTGGGTTACCTGCCAATCTTTTCTTTGGCACATCTATCCCTACCTGCATTTTGGTCATGAAGAAGTGCAGAACTCATGAGAATGTTGTCTTTATTGACGCTTCCAAATATTTTGAAAGCGGAAAGAACCAAAATTATCTTAGAGAAGAAGACATTGTCAGAATTCTTGATACATATAAAGCTAGAACTGATGTTGATAAATATGCCCATGTCGCTTCGTTAGAGGAAATTAAAGAGAACGGCTACAACTTAAACATCCCTCGTTATGTCGATACATTTGAGGAAGAGGAACCGATTGATATCCATGCCGTCATGGCAGAAATCAAGGAACTTGAAGCAAAACGCGATGAGCTTGATGCTGAAATTGAAAAATACCTCAAGGAGCTCGGCTTATGAGTAATCCAAATTCTAAGGAAACCAAAATCCCTAATGTTCCTAATTTAAGATTCAAAAATTTTTGCGAGCCATTGAAAGAGATGTGTCTAGAGGAATTGGCGTCAACTGCATATAGAGCTTTTGCTGGAGGACCTTTTGGATCAAATCTTAAATCAAGCGATTATACAAGTGATGGCATCCCGGTAATTCAATTATCTAATATTACCGAAGATTATTTAGATTTTGCTAGCAGGCTTATATTTACATCTACCGAGAAAGCTAATGAGCTAAAAGCTTCCAACGCATATCCAAATGAGATTATCATTGCAAAAATGATGCCGGCTGGACGCGCTTGCATTTCAACGGATTGTTTTGAAAGATACGTCTTAGGGTCTGACGGAATTAGAGTTTCTGTTGATTCATCTAAAGCGGATTTAGAATATGTAAAAGCTCAAATAAATTCTAAGAGAATAAAAGAATACATTGCCCAAAGAACTTCTGGTTCGACAAGAATGAGGATTGGTATTCCAGAACTTAAGGGACTACCAATGTATGTTCCGTCCATTTGTGAGCAAAAGAAAATTGGATCTTTTCTAAAGCTACTTCAAATTAGAATTCAAACTCAAAACAAAATCATTGAGGATTTAAAAATACTTAAAAATGCGATTCAGGACAAAATCAACGATTATTTTGATATAAGGCTAAAGCTGAGTGATGTCATTGAAGAAGTCTCGATTAGAAGCACGATTTCAAACCAATATCCAGTTCTTAGTTCGACTACAAAAGGCCTCTTTTTACAAAGTGAGTATTTTGACCATCAAGTTGCGAGTGCTGATAACGCAGGATACAAAATAGTTACCAAAAACGACATCATCATTAGCCCTCAAAATCTTTGGATGGGAAACATTACTTTCAACGATAGGTTTGATTTCGGCATAGTTTCTCCGTCATATAAGATATACCGAGCGTTGAACGGCATCGATGCTCGCATTATATTTGCAAAAATGACAACAAAAAAGGCTTTCTACCAATATTCAATCATTTCAGAGCAAGGCGCAAGCATCGTGCGTAGAAATTTAAACATAGAATCATTTGAACAACTTCCAATCAATTTTTCTAAGGCCAATGACAAAACGTTTATTGAGGCTTTATCAAATGTTGAATTAAAAATCAGGAACGAAATACAAGTATTAAATAACTTTATAAAACAAAAGGAATATCTATTGGAGAACCTTTTTATTTAAGATTGTTGTTCTTATAAGTTCCTAATTTAAGATTTAGTAACGACGTTTGGAATGATGCGACAATAGGAGGTATTGCCGATGTTGTCGGATGAGGAACACCTTCAACTGCTAATCCGGATTATTGGGATGGGACCATTGAATGGTTTACACCCAGCGAAATCGGAAAAACCAAATATGTAAGCGGAAGCAATAGGAAAATTACAGAGATTGGCCTGTCAAAATCATCGGCAAAGACTCTTCCCAAGGGGACTGTTTTGTTGACGACGCGTGCGACAATTGGCGAAACTTCTATCGCTGAAAAGCCATGCACGACGAATCAAGGCTTTCAATCCTTAATTGCTCGAAAAGGAGTTAATAACGAATTCCTTTACTATTTAATTGGCATTCACAAGGAAGAAATGCAGAGAAGAGCAAATGGCTCAACTTTCATAGAAATTTCAAACTCCCAGGTTCGAACGATTCCGGTCAAACTACCATCGAAAGCGGCGCAAGTAAAAATAGCTCGTTTTCTCTCATTGATCGATTTAAGAATTGAAGTTCAAAACAAAATCATTAGCGAACTTATTTCATTAAAGAATCGCATCAGGCCACAGCCGAATGCGCAAATCAGGTTTTCGGAAATTGCCACTCATCATTCATCGACGTTATCTCTGTCCAACGTGAAAGAAAACGGAAATTATTCTGTGTATGGAGCTAACGGTTTGTGTGGCTATTCAGATAACTACCAATTTGATTTTCCGGCAATAGCTATAGTGAAGGATGGCGCTGGCGTTGGGAGACTAATCAAAATCAGCAATACCAAATACTCAATAATTGGGACGATGAATCTTTTAGAGCCACGTGGAGTTTCAATTGATTATTTGTATTTAGTGATGCACAACATTAACTTTAAAAAATACATTGTCGGAAGCGGAATACCGCATATTTACTTCGGAGATTACAAAAGCGAGTTAGTTCCATCGCCGAATGAGCAGAATCTTCGTCTAGCAAACCTGCTATCCCTAGTAGAGAAAAAGATCGCAAATGAATCGGAAGTTTTACAGCAATACATTAGACAAAAGGGATATCTTTTATCGAACTTATTTATATAAACAAATTCTGTAATAAAAATTGCTTCTCTAATAACAGTTTTTCGCGAATCTGTTTTTCGACATCTATTTTTTCCAAAATACAAACGCATGCGCGAGCTATCTTCTTTTGCTCTTCCAAACATGGAAGTTGAACTTTGAAATTTTTAATATCGTTCCAATGTATATGTATGATCGTTGTGCCTTGAGCGAGTCTAGCCAGTTCACGTTTATATCGGAGGTTTATCGCGAGAGACAAGTAGTCAAAATCAATCCAATCAAACAAAGCGATGGAGAACATATCGCCGCCTAGATTTACTCCGCTCAGCTTTAGTGAAGCAGGCGAAATCAACGATAAGTTATCTACTGTAGTAGAAGCAGGAAACAAAATGTCGTTTCCGGTGGAAAGACACCCTTTTTTGGAGGAACGTCCAATGACGTCTCTAATGATCAAAGAATAATCAGTAAATAACTGACCATATATTATGGTTGGGTTGCCGCGGTCGCACATATCGTCCCATGATAATGTTTCAGCCGAGGAATAAACGCCCAAATCTTTCAACGTAAATGATTTTGTTTTGACGTCGTTTAGCGATTCGAAAAGCGGTTTTATTAGTGATTTTGATGCTTCAATGATTTTGTTTTGAACAGAAATGCGTTTATCAATAGCAATCAAAAAAGCAGCCACTTTTTGTTGTTCTAAAAAACACGGAACATTCAAGAAAACAACATTTAATGAACTTTTCGATATCGAATAAACTTTGATTCCCTGAATTAGTGGCAGCAACTGCTTTCTGAAACCTGGAGAGTTCAAATAAAACCCTAAATAACCTGGAGCAAAAGGCTGCTTTGGTCGACAAGGAATAGTGTGCAAGCCACTAACAACCACATTCGATCCCACAATTTCTATGGCTTTTCCGGTCGAATAATCTTCTGCTGTATCGGCGAAAACAACATCGCCATCCTTTAAAAAGTCATCGCTCCCTGGCGCTTTAGTGTCAGCTTTTAGAAAAGGGATATGGAATTTAGAACAATCTAATACAGCTGGAAATCTGGTTAATATATCTCCGTAGTGAACGTTCTGAATTACTCCCTTTTCTGATTCCATCATCTCTCTAGAATATGAATTGTTTCTGATGTAATCAAATCTACTGTCGAACCGAATGGATTGGTAGCTTTCGCTGAATTCGCCGAATCTTAAATTAGGAACCTTTATTCAATCTTTTCTTAAGAAATTATGTCTTTTTTACAATGGAATGGCCATTTAGGAGGTTAAATAATGGTCATTAAAGAATTGTCCAGCATATGGCTAGACGAAAAGAAGCAATACGTTAAGCTCTCCACCTTTGCTGCGTATTCCATGCTTGTCCAAAACCACATAAGCCCGTGGTTTGGCGAAAAAGAAATGGTGGAGGAAGAAGACGTCCAAAACTTTGTTCTTTCTAAATTGAAAGACGGCCTCAATGAGAAAACCGTCAAAGACATAATCGTCGTATTAAAGATGATTCTAAAATACGGAAATAAGAAACGTATAATCCAAGCATCTGCTATAGATGTGACTTATCCGTTGAATCACGAAAGAAAAGAATTAGATGTAATGTCAAAAGAAAACTATAAAAAGCTCGTCGTCTACCTAAACGAGAACTTCTCTTTCAAGAACCTTGGGTTACTCATTTGTATGTGCACGGGCCTAAGAATAGGGGAAATCTGCGCATTAAAATGGTCCGATATCGATATTGAAGAAAGAACGATATCGATTAATCATTCAATTCAACGAGTTTATTTGATTGAAGGGAAAAGCCGCCATACTGAACTTATAATCAGCTCACCTAAGACAAAACAATCAAATAGAGATGTGCCCATGTCAAACACTCTTTTGAAAATCATCAAACCATTAATGAAAGTGGTAAATTCAGATTATTTCATCGTCTCAAACGATTCAAAACCAATCGAGCCTAGGACATACAGGAATTACTATAAGAAACTAATCAAATCTCTTGGGTTGCCTAAACTCAAATTTCATGGTTTAAGGCATAGCTTTGCAACCAGGTGTATTGAGAGCAAAGCGGATTACAAAACCGTATCAACAATACTTGGTCATTCGAACATAACAACCACATTAAATTTATACGTTCATCCAGACAATACACAAAAAAGACACGTAGTGGAAAAGATGATGCGCTTTCTCGAATGACTGTTCGCCCCTTTGTTGGGGCGATTGTCAAATGCCGGACGGTTAATATCAATATTAGTTTTAAATAAGGTACAAAAGTACAATCAAAATTGACAAAACTAGAAAATGTTATAAAGTAAAAGAGCATTGAGAGATGCTAAGAGTCTGGTTACTTTAAATGGTGACTATGAAACGACGGGATTTTGTCCAAGCTACGCAAGTGGCGAGGATTAAATCAACTTGATTCATACTTAATATTTGACCAGCCGAGACCTTAATAATTAGAAAAACATAGGTATAGTCTATTTATTTGGTCTGTTTTTACATCTCTTAGGCAAAAGCCAAACAAAAAGGAGAAAAACAATGGCAATCGATTTAGAAAACATCCAAAAAACAATCAGGTACAACTTTGGAAACGTTGACCTATTACAACAGGCTTTCGTTAGACGTAGCTATTCAGTGGAAAACGGCGGGCAAAACAATGAGGTTTTAGAATTTATTGGAGATAAAGCCTTAGATTTAGCTGTCATTAGAATCATGATGGAGAGATTTGGACAGGTCACTGAAGATAAGGAATGGAAAGAGTTTAGGCTAAAAAACCCAAAGTACTTCCAAACAAAACTAAAAGAAGGAAAATTTACCGATATTAAAACGGATCTTGTTAAGAAAAGAGCCTTATCCGCTTGCATGGATAAGTTAGGTTTTCACAAACAATTAATTATGGGTAAAGGAGACATATCTCAAAACATCCAAGAACAAGATTCAGTAAAAGAAGATTTGTTTGAGGCGATTGTTGGAGCAGTGGCGATAGACTCCGACTGGAATATGGACGCAGTTACCGATGTAGTGGAAATGATGATTGATTTTGACGCTTATTTTAATGGTGAGGAATCGGATTCTGAAAATTATGTTGGAAAAGTCCAACAATGGTCGCAACAAAACGGTTTTGGCCTCCCTGCGTATGAATATTATTTTGACGGTAGCTATTGCAAGGCTTCTATAAGCATAAATGGAACCGATATTGTTTGCAGTGGTTATGGTATTAGCGAAGCTAAGGCAAGAATGAACGCTGCCGCTAATTGCTATGAAATGCTCTTAGAAAATAATTTGATAATAAATCAGTATAAAGCAGAAGTTGGAGATGCTGATTTTGAAAGATCCATAGCCCAAATAAACGAATTAACTCAAAAAGGCTTAATAGAAAAACCTGAATATAGCTTCAGCTTAAAATACGACGACGATGGAAAGGCTCTATGGACATGCATTATCAGTATTTGTAACGTCGATGCACGTTTTGGAAATACTGATACTTCAAAGAGGGAAGCCCAAAAGCAATGCGCTTACGAAATGCTTCTTTGGTTGATGGGTGAATATGAAGAGGGTCAGGAATATGAGGAAGATGAAGATTAAGCCTGTACCAGCATTGAAAAAGCAGAAGCTTTTGCACAGATTCGCAAATTGCGAAAGGCTTTTTGCGTAGTTCAGCCAATAAAAAGGAGATTAGTAATGAAATTCATTAAGATGAAAATACGTGAACATTTCTTAGATTTGATAAGAAACGGCTCTAAGAAACATGAATATAGACTTGCGGATCCTCGTTATAAAAACGTCAATGTTGGTGACGTCTTGATATTGGTTTCAAATCAAGATGAAAAGAATTTTACTAAAGTTGTTGTAGATAAAATTGTTCACTGCTCTGATTGGGAGGAAGCATTAAACAGTCGCTGGGAAAATGACTTTAAAGGATTGTTCTCTTCTATGGAGGATGTATTGAAGGAATGCCATCGTTTTTACAAAAAAGATTTGATAGATAAATATGGAATAGAAGTGTTTACTATAAGGCCATATACGAGGAGCCTCACAAAAGCACGCATTCTCCTTGATACAAATACAATTATCGAAAGAGAAGGAACAAATAATGTTTCTACCGAGGTAGCTTGTTGTTATCAAGCGATGGATAAATTAAATTGCACAAAATTTATACATGACTTATCCATAAAAGAGATTGAGAAATACAACATTGCTGAAACAAAAACGGCTATGCTCGTTAAAGTAAAAGCATATGAGACGTTAATTTCATCTCCCGAAAAAACGCCAGATTTTGATAGAGTATGTCAAATCTTTTCTCAAGATGAAAACAGCAAAAACGATAATGAACTTTTAAAACAGGTTTTTAATGGCACCGTAGATTTTTTGATTACTTCTGACCAGGCAATCATAAAGAAATCAAAACTGCTTTTAATCAATGATTATGTTTTATCCCCGTATGATTTCTTGGAGCGATTTGGGGAAGAGAACCCGAAGTTAATAGAATATGACGCTTTATCGATAAAGCTTGTTAAAGTCGGTACTTTAGATATAAACGATCAATTTTTCGACACTTTAAGAGAGGATTATGGTGGTGCTGATTTTAACGATTGGCTGAAACGAAAAAGTAATGAAGAAGCCTATGTTTTTAAAAACAAGGATGGTTTGCAAGGATTTTTATATTTAAAGAACGAAGGGCAAGAAGAAAATTACTCTCGTTTTGATCCTGTTTTCGGACCAAAATTCAGATTGAAAGTCGGTACTTTTAAAATTGCAGCTTC
Organism: Bacilli bacterium; assembly: GCA_045598525.1. Classification (GTDB taxonomy): domain Bacteria; phylum Bacillota_I; class Bacilli_A; order RFN20; family CAG-826; genus UBA4951. Next base: position 12,651 of record JAZLMH010000042.1, read on the forward strand.
TGGATTAAGGCTCGGCGAAAGATTCTTAAAAATCATTTTTGACAACGCCAAAAAGAGAAATGTCGATGAGATTTATGTAACTATGTTTGAAGACAAACGACCAGAGGTTAAACGTCTTAAAGAGATGATGGAAGAGTGGGGTTTTGTCAAAAAGGCAATAAATCGAGAAAACGGCGAGATAGTCCTTGTCAAAAATATGAGAGATTATGCATATGATAAGAGTCCAAAATTCAATTACCCGATTTTAAAAAATAAATTAACTTATTCATTTTTGCCTATATTATCGGAATACCATACCAGGTTATTCCCTGACCTCCATCTAGGAAATGAAGATTTAACGATATACGACGAAGAAGCCTGTAGATATGCAATCGAAAAGATCTATGTTTGTGGGTATTCAAACATTGAAGCGTCTCCTGGCGACATAATGTGCGTCTATAGAATGAGTAACACATACAAAACATATAGATCGGTTGTGTCAGGAATTGTTGTATTGAACGACGTTATTAGACCAAAAAGCGAAGACGATTTTGTCAAAGAATGCAAAAACAAATCTGTTTTTAGCGAAGAACAGCTAAGAGGTTTTTATCAAACTGGGAAATATAAGACTATTGTCAAAGTTTTATATTTGGATGGTTTTGAGAATAAAATCAACCTTCATGACATGTTTGAAAATGGTATATTAAATAGAGAAGGGCAAGGACCACGAATCAACAGTTTCATTTCGGAAGATTCGTATAAGCGTTTATTGAAGCTCGGAAAGGAATGATTCAATGAAAAACATAGTAATTTCGATTAATCCTGAGCACGTTCAAAACATTCTTAGTGGTGCAAAGCGCTTTGAATACAGGACAAAAGCAGCAAAACAAGACATAAATAAGATATTAATTTACGAGACTGTCCCAGTGAAAAAGATAGTTGCAGAAGCAGAAATAATAGACGTTCTTATGATGAATCCTGAAGAGCTTTGGGATAAAACAAAGGAATATTCTGGAATTACAAAAAGTTTTTTTGATAACTATTTCCATGGAAGAGAAGTTGCATACGCATATAGGTTAGGCAAAATAAAAGTCTACGATACTCCTAAAGAATTAGCGGATTTCGGTCTAAAAACTGCCCCTCAATCATTTGCCTATGTAAATTGTTTCTAGACACTTAAAGCGGTAGCCAGTGTGGATGCTGCTTTTTCATATAAAAGACTTTTTTCTTTAGAAATTAAACGACAATCATTAATATTTATATATCAAAAACTGAGGCATATTTATGAAAGAAACAATCAAAGACTTATTAGAAAGAAGATCCTGCAGATCCTTCAAACAAGACCCAATCCCAGAAGAATTACTTAAAGAAGTAATCAAAGCAGGAACATACGCTCCAAGTGCTATGGGAAGACAAGCAACAAGATTGCTCGTAATAACAAACAAAGAACTAAGAGACGAAATAATGAAAGATAATGCTCAAATAATGGGATATCCAGGCATTGATCCATTCTATGGCGCTCCAGTTATAATCGTCGTCCTTAGAGATAAAACATTCGCCCCATCCATCTATGATGGAAGCTTAGTAATGGGTAACCTTATGAATGCTGCCCACGCATTAGGACTAGGAAGCATCTGGATCCATAGAGCAAAAGAAGAATTCGAAATGGACAAATATCAAAAACTCCTAAAAGAACACGGAATTGAAGGAGATTTTGAAGGAGTAGGACACTGCGCTCTTGGATACATCAACGGTGGTATAAAAGAACCAGCCCCAAGACTCGAAGACCACGTTGTCTATATAAAATAGAAAATTCAATTGAGGAAATGGTATTAACTCAAGAGTTGACCATTTTTGATTTTACTATTTTCCAACAACTTCTTTCCAAACAAAGAAAGCAACGTTTTTGTCGTGTGTAAGGAGAAGGGGCGAAAACACTTTATATAAATAAAAACTATTAAAACACCTTTTGCAAAGATTTAGCGAATGGTGTTTTTTTAAACGGCAAAGACCATTCTGCTGAGTTAAAGGATGAAATAATAAGTTTAAAAAGAAGATTGTTTTGTTATTATATAAATTGCACAGCGTAAAAACCTTGGGTGTAAATCCTTCGTTGTGCAAAACTATAGGTATACACCCACCAAAATATTTACTTAAGTAACCTCATTCATTTGAAAAAAATGTTTGACGGTTATTTTTTTAATTGAAATAATAATTGTGCACAACGAAGGAAGGGACGTATTCCCTCCACCCAAAAAGGTCAGGAGTGATCTGAGTAGGATTTAGTATACCTATAGTACGCCGAGGCGTACTGTTTTGAACGGTGATTAAACTCTAGAGAATTATTGTTTTTATGGTACGTCAATCTACATTTAAGGAGATTACGCACATGGAACTTTACGCAGTTACAGCACAGTTTGGCCACGTTGGAAGAAACAAGGCCATCATCAAGACTATCCCGGTTATCGCTAAAAACGGAAAAGAAGCCGCATTCAATGTCAGATGGATGGGAAGAGCCAAACACGATAAAAAAGACGCAATACTTGATGTCAAAAAAATAACCCAAGAAGAATATGAACAAATTAAGCTAACCAACGCTGAAGATGGCTACTTCATGGCACACAGCAGACAAGAGCAGTCTATTCTTTGCCCGGACATTTATGAATTTGCAGTCACAATCAAAGAAGCGCCGCAGTATGACAAATTCGAAAGGCGCAAAAGAGTGTCATTTAAAATGAAAAAAGAAAAATTAATAAAACAATCATTTAATCAGCATATCAATATGCAAATAGCATTAGCATAAAGGAGAAAAATCATGGAACATTTAACATTATTACTCGATTCGTACAGTGATGTTGACCAAGCGTTAATTAATCAGCTTAGAGATGATAGAGAACATGTCATAAAAATTTCTACAACCAAGAAAAATATTGAGTGCGACAGAAAGGATTCAAGGTTTGTATCTTGCATCAAAAATGTCAAGCTCATATACATGAACGGCGCAGAAGAAGGGGGAGTTTATATACTCTTAGGTAATCTTCAATGCACATTTAGATCACCTTGGGGCGGAAGCTTCTTTTGCCGAAAAATCATAAAAGAATCTACAAATTATTTAGATATTCAAGGTGTTACTGCTTCTGTTAGATTCACCACAGGAATAAATAGCGTAACCCCTAATGCGGATTTGGAAGAATTTATGACCAATAAGCTCATTACAGACCCAAAATTCGAATATAACATCGGACAGTTTGATGAATTCATGAAGATCTTCGAATTCTATAAAAAAATATCTGATGAACTAAACAACAACGTCTCTTACAAAATAGTTTCAAAATCTGACCCGTATTACTTCATTCCATTCGACGCTAAAGGATTTGATTCAGAATTCAAGAAGGAAGTAAAAGATTATAACGGTGTTTTAAAGGGATATAGGATTGAAGACACAGATTATATAAACCTAAAAAATGACGTCAAAGAATCCGTTAGAGAATTATTTGATATAAGAATAAAAGGAGGGATGGAAGAAATCTCAAAAATTAAGAGAGTTGGTGAAGACAACATCTACCTAAGTAATTATCTTCAGGTCACAGAAAAAGATATCAAGAACCTAAAACAGTTTGTCATCGTAAACGTCACCATTTCAAAAGACGAGGTCTTAGTTTCTGGCGAATTAAAATCAAGCGCTGATTATGAAAACGATTATAGCTTCCTTAACCTCTATGATATGGGTCAAAAGATAAAAATCGAATCAATTGAGAACTCGCTTAGACTCATTAATCAAGGTGCAACCGGAGCGGCTTCCGAACTTCTTGAATACCTTATTGGTGATAAGAAAATGCCCGATTACAGCTATCGTTTTGTTATTAATTCCAAAATGGAAAAATACATACAAGGGCTTAATAACTCTCAGCGTAGAGCGTTCATGATGGCTGTTGATGGGTCTCCGGTTAGTCTTATCAAGGGACCTCCTGGAACAGGCAAGACACACGTCATCAATGCAATTGTTCAATACATTACTAAAGAACTCGGTGAAAAAGTCGTTATTTCATCACAGACACATGTCGCGATCGACAATGTTTTGGACAAGCTTGTTGAAAATTATGACCTTGTCATCCCAAACAGAATTACTAATAGAAGAAACAGATATTCAGGCGACGAAATCGACGCAACGCTATATAGAACTTGGGGGAAACATTTCCAAACTCACAATGAGCGATCAACAAATGAGACTTTGCGAGTAGCCATGGCCAAATCTATTGATGGTTTTAAAGGGGAACCTCGATTCAGATTTTCTCAGGAAAATCAGCCTAGTGATTTCACCGTCATTGGCGCAACAACAACGACATCGGCTATCGCGGGGAAAAAGGGGCTCGAGATTTTGAAAGGCTGTGATTGGCTCATTATCGACGAAGTTTCAAAATGCCCAATAACTGAAGTGCTTAGATATTTGCCATATGTCTCGAAAATCATCATGGTTGGCGACGACTTCCAGCTTGCTCCTCTTCTTGAATTTGGCAAAGACGATGTGAAAGGTTTACCGTCTTTCAACGAGGAAATGTTCGACAAACTTCAAGGAATATACGAACAATCTGTATTTGCAAAAGTCTTAGAAAAAGCTAGAGCGGCTAATCGCCTTGTTATTCTAGATGAAAATTACAGATCCGTTGCTCAAGTCCTTCAAACATACAATTTCTTTTATGACAATAAGTTAATCGGTAAACGCGAGGAAATACGACAAACAAAAGTCCAATTTGTTACTTCTGATAACGACGTTCCTAATTATCAAGACCACGATGTGTTCTTCGTTGAGGTAAGAAATGGGCAGGAGACCAAAGATGGTACTTCTAGATTTAATATTGAAGAGTTAGAAGCTACAAAATGGATTCTTGAAGATCTTATAAAGAAAGTAAAGAATCCAGAAAACGTGACAGTATCCGCTATTTTCCCTTATGGAGCGCAGATTAATCATTTCCAAAAGAAATATTTAAAACTCATTAACGAGGCAAAAAAGCACTTTAAATCTTTTGAAATTGATACAGTTGACGCATTCCAAGGGAAGGAATCTGATATTGTGTTAGTAAACACAGTTGTAACAGACTCGTCTCAGAGAAATTTCTTGAATGACTTCAGACGAATTAACGTTTCTATGTCTAGAGCAAGGGATAAGCTCATTGTCTTTGGCAATAGCATCGTGCTGAGCAGAATCAATATGAAAATCAGCGGTGGCGATGAAAGGAAGTTCTTTAAAGACATCATCGACTACATCCGCTCAAATGGTTATGTAATTGAATATAAAGGAGGAGAAATCGCTCATGGAAATCCACGCAAGAGTGGCATTAAGTTTGCCTAATAAATTCTATAAAGTCGAATTAAAGTATGACACTTTCGAAAAAGCTACATACGATTCTTATCTAGTCGCTTCGTTAGTTAAAAATGCGGCTAATGAGGAAGAAGCCATCCAGTATATTGATGAAATAACAGGAAATGGTTCTTTGAATGCCCATTTCAAAAAACTTTACAAGGATATCTCGGCTTTAATGCCAGAACAAATAGATGGAATTCTCCGTGATTCCTTGTATCCAGTTACAGTCATCGATACAAACCATCATTTCAAGTATTATGAAATGTTCGACGCAACTAGGATGGACGGTAAAGTGTATTCTGGAAACTTGGCTGAAAAAGAAGATTTCTATAAATTAATAATGCCAAAAGACAAGGATGCTAAATTTCTTGGAATTAAGTTCCAATCAGAGGAAGGCAACTTAAAAAAGGATATGTATAACGCAATATTCACGGATTATGGCATCAAAGTCGAACTCGATGGCGGAAAGTATTGTCCAATCACGAAAGAAGATTTCGAAGAAATCTTTGATGAAGCTGTTGATATGCAATCAGAATGGATGCCAAACATCGGGACTGAAATCACAGGTGGTAACTGGAACGTCCTTACAAATGATGTAATGGCGACTTGGGGTAAAAGCCCATTTACATATCATAACGAAGAACGAAATTTGGTTATTCTCAATTCCGATTTTGTCAAGATAACGGAAGTAATAAGCGTATTTGGTCTTCTATTCTACAAAGAAACCAAGTACGAATTCAAAAAGCAATATTCCAAGCATATTACTGAAGCAATAAATTTCCTCCAGCAATCTAACAATATAAACAATTTCAAGACAAAGAGTTTATTGTTGATGCTTGCTGTAATAGATGACATCAAGGCGCAGGAAATCGTCGAATGGTTTTTGACCCGCAAGGATTCCAAAGATGTCGCCGAGTTCGGAATGAAACTTATTTGCAACGGATTGGAGAAAGGCTGGAGCAAGCCTGTCCTCATGTCAATCAAGAAGTTTGCATCCCCAGCGAATTATAAATATCTCTATAAGATAAATAGTGATCTGGGGTTTGAAGTCGTGGATTTCTTAGACATAGATGATACAGACTTAATCGAGATTCACCGTTTGCAGAAGAGGGCATTCGTTAACGAAAAGGCAGAGATGATTAAGAGCATCCGTTCTTGGGTTGGTGAAATGCTTGAGGTCAGGGAAAAGGCAAAAAGGCTTCAAAAGAACAACGTTGTCCTTGCATTCAACGATTTTGCCAATAAATATATCGGCCACCTCAAAAAAGATTACGAGGCCATGACGTTCGAGCAACTCAAGAAAGAGTTTGATTACGTCGGATCTATGTATCGTGGTAATTATCAGAAAGTGAAGGACTCATTAAAGAAAGCGGAATCGGAAGAATAACTTAATAACGGAAGACAGCCAATTGGCCGTTTTTTCGTTTAGAACGTTGAGCATAGGTAAACTTGCCAATCGCTTTTATCAAATACATTTATTTAGATTTAGTTATTTTTGGCGGAAACCATAGCGATATAAAGAAGCCAAATTGGATGAGGCTTCAGCTCTGACAAATTTACACTGATGGTGGAAGAAAAATAGTAAGAGAGATTTCCTACTACAATCTTAGCATCATCATATCAACTGAGCGTCTAGTTGAATCATCAGTCAACGTGAAAATATCCACAAGTAAGGACGTATACGGCGTAAGTTATGGATTTGATGATGATATTTATTTGAAATTTTTCGTATTTTTATTACAATATCCATAAGTAAGGACGCATACGGCGTAAAATATGGAAGAAACAATATGATCAATCGCGATGAATATCTAGAAAAAATCAAAAACGTGATGTGGGATGGCAATGTCAAAGTCATCACAGGCTTAAGAAGAACTGGTAAATCCACCTTGCTATTTGAGATTTTTTATAACTATTTGTTAGAACAAGGAATTAGCGATAGCAATATCATTAAATTTGAGCTTGATAAGAGAAAAGACTATATCTACAGAAACCCAACTGCGTTATGCGATTTTGTTGAGAAGAGAATATCTTTAAGCGATGAAAAATATTACTTACTCATAGATGAGATTCAAATGAGTAAAAAAGCAAATATCAAAAACGAATATGGCGAAGACGAAATAACCATATACGATATGCTAAATGAACTAAAGGATTACAAGAATCTTGATGTTTATGTCACCGGAAGCAATTCAAAGATGCTTTCAAGCGACATCGCAACCGAATTCAGGGGAAGGTCAAGTCAAATACATGTCTATCCACTTTCCTTTAAGGAATTCTATTCTTTTTATGGTGGCAACGAAAAAGATGCTTTTGAAAAATATATGTTGCTTGGTGGAATGCCAGGACAATTAGAGAAAAAGACCGATAGAGAAAAGATGGAATACCTCGTAGAACTATTCAATGAAACTTATCTCAAGGATTTAAAAGAGCATGGAAGAATACAAAGAGAAGATATCATGAACAACATTTTGGAATACCTATCTTCGTCTATAAGTTCCTTAACAAACCCAAACAATATTGCCAACGCCATTAGCAGCAACAACAAAGAAAAGATTGACCCAAGTTTAATCGGTTCATACGTCGATAAATTAATAGATGCTTTTTTGATATCGGAAGCTAAAAGATACGACATCAAAGGGAAAGCGTATTTTTCATATCCCAATAAGTACTATTATTCGGATGTTGGATTAAGAAACGCAAAATTAAATTTTAGACAATTCGATTATGGTCATATTCAAGAAAATATTATATATAACGAACTAATCTCAAGAGGATATAAGGTTGATGTTGGCGTGGTCGTTGATAGAAAAAACAATCAAAAAGTGCAGAAAGAAATCGATTTCGTTGTTAACGATTTAGATAGAAAAATCTATATTCAAAGCGCGTTTGAAATGAAAGAGGAAAGCAAAATCAATTCTGAATTAGATTCTTTTACCCTCACTGGCGATTTCTTTAAAAAAATAATTATTAGAAACGATATACCGCACAATTACTATGATAACAACGGATTCTTTCACTGCAATTTGTTAGATTTTTTAATGGACAGAGTCGAATTGTTTTAAACTAACGCCAAGAAAGTGAGCTTAACTAAATATCAAATCAGGCGTGAATTATCGTGAAAAATAATGCGAGAGTTTCACACAAAAGGATAATTCTCTATCTAAGAGATAAGCCGCCATTCGTAATCAAATAGTATCTATATAAACATGATTACATATACCCGATAAGGTATAACAATAAATAACAAAACATATATTGCACCCTAGAGGGTATAATAAACACAATTAGTTATTGATATTGCACCCTAAAGGGTATATAAATAAGACATGGAAACAAACATCATTGGAAACGCAATTAAACAAAAAAGAAAAGAACTTGGATTAACCCAAGAAGAATTTTCTCTCCGTTCAGGCTTAGGCCTCCGTTTTGTAAGAGAGCTAGAACAAGGAAAGAAGACAGTACGTCTAGATAAAGTAAACCAAGCCTTAGAATTTCTTTCTTTAAAAATAAAGGTGGTCAACATCTATGAATAATGGATTCCGCAAAGCAAACATACATGTAGATGATCTCCTAGCGGGAATCCTTATGGAAACAGACCAAGGTTATACTTTTTCCTATGACGAGGAATATATAGCCTCTAGTGGAAAACAAATAAGCCTCACCCTCCCAATAAGAAAAGAACCATACACATCACATATATTATTTCCTTTTTTCGATGGGCTTATACCAGAAGGCTGGCTTTTAGATATAGTGACAAAAAACTGGAAAATAGACACTAAGGACCGTTTTGGTCTTCTTTTGGTGTCCTGCAAAGACTCTATAGGCAATGTATCAGTTAGGGAGATCACCCAATGAAATGTTTATGCTGTGGCAAAGAAATAATAAGCGGAAGTGAATGTGGCTGGCATAAAAGCTGCATTGAAGAATTCTTTGGCTCCAAAGAACTCCCACATTTAGATATATCCGAAGAAGTCCTAAAAGAACTCGCATTAAAAAACAGCCAAAAAGGATATACAGTCCCAGGAGTGCAAAAGAAACTCTCTCTTCGTTTATCTAAAGATAAAAAAGAAAGACTCACTCTAGTTGGATATCCATCTGGATATATTTTGAAACCAGATACCGAAGAATATCCAATGCTCCCGGAAAATGAATACATGGTAATGTCGATGGCAAGAGAAATAGGCATCAAAACTGTCCCATTCTCTCTTATCGATATGGGTGGAAGCAAATTAGCGTATATAACTAAACGCATCGATAGAATAAAAGACAAGAAACTCGCGATGGAAGATTTTTGCCAGCTTGATCTAAGGCAAACAAGTGATAAATACAAAGGCTCATATGAAAGATGCGCTAAGGTGATAGAGAAATATTCGTATCTTAAAAAAGCTGATATAGCAGAGCTCTATGCCCGTGTTGTTTTCTCTTTCCTTGTAGGCAATAGCGATATGCATCTTAAAAACTTCTCTTTGATTTCTTATGACAATGAAAAATATCAATTAAGCAGTGCATACGATATGTTATCAGTGGCCATAGTCTTCGATGATGATGACGAATTGGCCTTAACGATCAATGGCAAATCAAGAAACATCCATAGAGGAGATTTCATCAAGTTCGGAGAAAATATCGGATTAGGTAAAAATACATCGCAAAAGATATTAGATAAGTATCTTTCCTACGTCCCAAAATTAATAAATATGTGTGAGAATTCCTTCCTTAGCGATGACTTAAAAAATAAGTGGATATTGCTAATAAATAAAAGAAAAGACCAGCTAATTAATCTCTAACCCAAATAGCAAGTAGTGGTGTTACAATGCACGTGGAAACAATGTCTTCCATGTGTAGCAATACACAAAACCGCTAAAACAAAAATTCGCCGATGACTTCTACCAATAACGACAAAAAGTCATCGGCTTTTTATATTGGAAGGGAACATCATTTTATTAATTCTTAGACCTATTCATCATCATCCTTTGTGGTGCCACTCTTAAATACATATCAACAAAGATAAAAATCCCCGCCTTTGTTTTATTAGGAATACCCCTTATTAGGAAGATTACTCGCGGCCATTCTTTCATCAACAAAAACAAACCTAAAAAGAACATTCACCGTAATCTCCTATTAACTAAAGCAACGTCCAAGCATCAATAGGAGGAGGTCTTTTAGACCTAGGTAACAAACTTTTAGCAAATAATTCACCTAATGCCGAAGCAGTAATATTCGCAGGAACCATAGTCCTATCAGTATCAGTTTTATCAATCCTAACAACCGCTCCATTGTCATTCCTAACAATGAACTTCACATATAGCAAATTGCTAGAAGACAACAACCAATAAACTGTCCCATATTGGACACTCCAAAATACCAAGTATCAGAAATTGCAAACATAACCCTAAAAAATCTCGTTTTTGAGTGCTGTTTTTGTTTCATAATCACAATATATTGTGCTAAATTACTATGTAACCCAAAAATTGGAGGAAACAAAATGTCCCATTTACAAGAGGCGGCAGTCAAAAAGATTAACGAAATCTGCGACAGATACGTTAACGAAAAGACCCCGCTCATGATGATTCTTAGTGACATCCAGAAGGAATACGGCTACATCCCTCTCGAAGTCCAGGAAATCGTTTCCGAAAGAACAGGTATCTCCGTCGCTGAAATCTATGGCGTCGTCACATTCTATTCTTTCTTCTCCCTCAAACCGAAGGGAAAATACATCATCGGTTGCTGTCTTGGTACTGCTTGCTACGTCAAAGGCGCACAGCAGATCATCGACAAATTCTCAGAGCTTCTTGGCATCGCTCCAGGCCAGACAACAGAAGATGGCCTCTTCACCATCGACGCACTCCGCTGCATCGGTGCTTGCGGTATTGCCCCAGCTGTCACAATCAATGGCACAGTCTATCCAAAGATGACCGTTGATGCAGTTGCAGGCGTCGTCAAGAAATACAAAGACATGGAGGCTGCAAACTAATGATCAAAAGTTTTGAAGAACTTCAGAAAATGAGTGCTGAATGCACATCATTACTCGATTCCAAATTCACAGGCGCTGATGGCAAAAGACACATCGTCCTCTGCGGCGGTACTGGCTGTCTCTCATCACACTCAGAAGAAATCAAAGAAGAATTTGAAAAATTAATCGCTGAAAAAGGATTACAAGACAAAGTCACAGTCAATCTCGTTGGTTGCTTCGGCTTCTGCTCACAAGGTCCTTTCGTTAAGATCTACCCAGAAGACACCCTTTACCGTATGGTCGGTATCCAGGATGTCGCTGAAATCGTCGAGAAAGACTTAATCGGCCACGAAATCGTCGACCGTCTTCTCTACATCGACCCAATCACAAAAGAAAAGGTCACAAAACAAGAAGATATCAACTTCTACAAAAAACAAATCCGTATCGCTCTCCATGGTTGTGGCTCAATCGACCCAGAGAACATCAACGAATCAATTGGCGCAGGCGCATTCCAGGGCTTAGCAAGAGCTCTTAAGATGGATAGACAAGAAGTCGTCAACGAAGTCCTCAATTCAGGTCTCCGTGGTCGTGGCGGCGGTGGCTTCCCTACAGGTAGAAAATGGCAATTCGCTTACGCTCAGCCAGAAGGACAGAAATATGTCGTCTGTAACGGTGACGAAGGTGACCCAGGCGCATTCATGGACCGTTCAATCCTCGAAGGTAACCCACTTGCAGTCATCGAAGGTATGATGATTGCTGGTTATGCAATCGGCGCTCAAGATGGTTACTTCTATGTCCGTGCTGAATACCCAATCGCTGTTAACAGATTAAAGATCGCCATCAAACAGGCTGAAGAACTCGGTCTTATCGGCGACAACATCCTTGGCTCAGGATTCAATTTCAGAGTCCACATCCGTTTAGGTGCAGGCGCATTCGTCTGCGGTGAAGAAACTGCTCTTCTTAACTCAATCGAAGGTCTCCGTGGTATGCCACGTCCTCGTCCACCTTTCCCAGCTGTCAAAGGTTTATGGGGCTGCCCAACCATCGTCAACAACGTTGAAACCCTCGCTTGCGTTCCTTATATCCTTAGAAATGGCTTCGAGAAATTCGCAGCTAATGGCACCGAACGTTCAAAAGGCACCAAAGTCTTCGCTCTTGGTGGCAAAATCAACAACGTCGGTCTTGTCGAAGTCCCAATGGGTACTACACTCCGCGAACTTATCTATGATATCGGCGGTGGCATCCCAGGTAACAAAAAATTCAAAGCTATCCAGACAGGTGGCCCTTCCGGCGGTTGCTTAACTGAAGCTGACTTAGACGCAGAAATCGACTTCGATAACCTCGTCGCAAAAGGCTCAATGATGGGCTCAGGCGGCGCTATCGTCATGGACGAAGACAACTGTATGGTCGACGTCGCTAAATTCTACATGGAATTCATCTGTGATGAATCCTGTGGTAAGTGTTCTCCATGCCGTATTGGCACAAAGAGAATGCTCGAATACTTAACAAAGATCTGTGACGGCAAAGCCACAATGGATGATCTCAAAGCTCTCGAGGAACTTGCTGACAATGTCAGAAACAACTCACTTTGCGCTCTTGGCCAAACCGCTCCAAACCCAATTCTTTCAACCCTTGCTCACTTCAGAGATGAATACATCGCTCACATCGTTGACAAGAAGTGTCCAGCTCACGTCTGCAAGAACTTAATGAAATACGAAATCGAACAAGATAAATGTATCGGTTGCGGTCTTTGCGAAAGACAGTGCCCAGTTGCTGCTATCACAAAAACTGATTACGTTGCCCCAGGACACAAGCTCCCATCAAGAACAATCGACGCTGACAAGTGTGTCAAGTGCGGTCTTTGCATGGCTTCCTGTAAGTTCAAGGCTATCGTTAAGAAGTAATATAGGAGGAACAAGAAATGGCAAAAGTTAATATTAAAATTGAGGGTGTCGCATACCAGGTTGAAGCTGGCTTAACCATCCTTGAAGCCGCTAAAGAATGCGGATACGAAATTCCTTCCCTTTGCGCTTATAACCATGGCGAATGCTCAAACGGTTCATGCCGTGTCTGCTTAGTCGAAGCTACAGGCGCTAGAGGTTTAGTCGCTTCCTGTGTCTACCCAGTCGCAGAAGGCATGGAAATCAAAATCTCCACCCCAAAAGCAAACGCAGCAAGAAGAGCTTCAGTCGAACTTCTTCTTTCTAACCACAATAAAAACTGCCAGCAGTGTGAAAAGAATGGCAAATGCGAACTCCTTCACGTTGCTCAGGTCACAGGTGCTCGCGAAGGTATGTACGAAGGCCTCAAAACCAAAGTCACAATCGATCGCCTCACCCCATCCATCCAAAGAGACACATCAAAATGTATCCTTTGCGGTCGCTGCGTCGCTAGATGTAAAAACGCTCACGGTCTCTCAGTCTTAGGATTCGAAAACCGTGGCTTTGCAACAATCGTCGCCCCAGCAGGCAACCGTTCATTTGCAGATTCACCATGTCTCCTTTGCGGACAATGTGTCAGTGTCTGTCCAACAGGCGCTCTTGCAGAAGTCAGCGAAATCGAGAAAGTCGATGAAGCAATGAAAGCAGGCAAATATGTCGTCGTCCAGACCGCTCCAGCAGTTAGAGCAGCTCTTGGCGAAGAATTCGATATGCCAATCGGTAGCCTCGTCACAGGCAAAATGGTCGCAGCATTAAAGAGACTTGGCTTCAAGAAAGTCTTCGATACAAACTTCGCTGCTGACTTAACAATCATGGAAGAAGCAACCGAATTACTCGGTAGAGTAAAAAATGGCGGCGCTCTCCCAATGATCACATCCTGCTCACCAGGTTGGGTCAACTACGCTGAATACTATTATGGCGATTTACTCGCTCACGTCTCTAGCTGCAAATCCCCACATCAAATGATGGGTGCAGTCCTTAAGAGCTACTATGCAGAGAAAAACGGCATCGATCCAAAAGATATGTTCGTCGTTTCCATCATGCCATGTACCGCTAAGAAAGGCGAAAAAGAACGTGAACAGCTCCAGAAAGATGGCATGAAAGATGTCGATGCAGTCTTAACAACAAGAGAACTTGCTAAACTCATCAAACGTGCTGGCATCATCTTCACAAAACTCCCAGACGAAGAATTCGATAATGACATCGTTGGCGAATACACCGGTGCAGGCGTTATCTTCGGCGTCACAGGCGGTGTTATGGAAGCAGCATTAAGAACAGCTGCATGGAAACTCACTGGCAAAGAACTCGAACCAGTCGAACTTCACGCAGTCCGTGGCTTCGATGGCATCAAGGAAGCAACATATAACCTTGCTGGCACAGAAGTCAAAGTCGCTGTCGCTCATGGTATGAAGAACGCTAAAGTCCTTCTTGACCAGATTAGAGATGGCAAATCACCATACATGTTCATCGAAATCATGGGTTGCCCAGGTGGATGTATTGCAGGCGGTGGCCAACCATACGTCAAACCATGCTTCCTTCCAAATGAAGGCAACGACATCCTTGATACATATAAGGCAAAGAGAGCAAAAGCCCTTTACACCGAAGATGAATCAAAGGCACTTCGTGTTTCTCACAAGAACCCACAGGTCGCTAAGCTCTATGAAGAATATCTTGGTGAACCAAATTCCCACAAGGCACACGAATTACTCCACACAACCTACGCTGCTAAAGAAAAGTTCAAAGACTAATTAAATAGCAACAATAATTTGTATTAGAGAACACCCTTTCTCCTTAAAAGAGAAGGGGTGTTTTTTCATTTTCGTGATTGATAAACTGATATTGTAGAAAATTGACAATAAATGTAGAAAATAGTAAACTAAATAGCGGAAGGAGGGTCCATGTTGTGGTAATGAAAACAATCGCTTCAAGTTTTGAAAAAACAACACCTATATTTGCCGATGAAATACTAGAAGCCTGTAAGGAATATTCAAAACAATATGTTTTCAGAATGCTCAAGAAAGCAGAACAAAGTGGTGATATAAGATGCTTCGATAGAGGGATATATTACATCCCATCAAAGACATTCTTTGGCTACTCAACAATCAGTTCTGATCAAGTAGCTGAGAAGAGATACGTCAAAAACAGCAAAGATACCTATGGTATATACTCCGGACTAAGCCTCCTTAATAACTTCGGCATCACGACCCAAATGCCAAATCAGATTGAAATCGTGACAAATAACGAAACCACAAGAAGAAGAGAAGTCCAAATATCGAACAGAACCTATGTTGTTAGGAAATCAAGATGCACAATTTCAGAAGAAAACTATGCAGCATATACGATCCTTCAATTGTTCAACGATATGGAAGAAACGGACTCCATCGACGAATCCTCAATGGAAAGAATCTTGTATTTCATGAAGAAGAATAACGTTACAGCCAAGCAATTAATTTCATTAGCGGATTATTTCCCTGGCAAGACAGTAAAAAGAATGATGAGGAGCCCTTTATTCTATGGAACTATATAAAAACAAAGAAACATTCGATGAAGCTGTTAGAACGACATCGGCTAAATTAGGCGTATCAGAAGCGATAGTGGAAAAAGATTACTTCGTCAC
>JAZLMH010000043.1:0-73335 GCA_045598525.1 Bacilli bacterium
TGCTTCAGAACTATCAATCGTACAGTAGTTCTTTAAGCACTGAATTTGACAAGATCTATGAAGTTCTTGTTCGTCATTACTATGACAAGTACGAAGAAACCCACAATGATGGTGGCGCTAAGCTCAACTCACTTAAGACAGAAGCAACAAGCAAAGTCTTAAGAGATAAGCAGAAAGCAGAAAACAACGCAGCTAACAACAAGACCTCTTATGAAGAGGAATTCCAGACCTACTTAACCAGTGCTGGTGTTGATAACGTTGATGAACTTTACCAGAAATACCTCTATGACGAGGAAAAGAAAGATTTCCAAGATGAAATCTACAACACCTATGGTACTGGCGACGCATCCGTTAACGGCTACGAAGCCATGAAGAACGGTTACTATGTTTCTGGTAATAACGTTGTCGAAGCCTTCCCAGAATCACAGCAGGCAGACGCTTGGGGACGTGGTTCCGATGGTTGGATTGGCACACAAATGCCATATCACATTCGTCATATTCTTATCAAACTTGCTGGCGGCGGTGATAAGAACTACACCCATGACAGAATCGGCGAAACAACCAACGACGGTGGTGAAACAACAAAACTTACCAGCGCACTTTTCCGTTTAGCTGGTGCAACAATTGACACCGCAAACGGTCAACTTGCAACCGACCCAGCAGGACGCTGGACATTCGGTTCCGTTGCTTTGAGCTACAGTGATGATGGTTCCGCATCTAACTATGGTGAATATGGAATCATGGAAAAACACATGGCTCAGGATTTAGTCCATGAATTTAAACTTGGTACCTATGCTTTCGAATCTCTCTATTCAGAAAGAGAAAAAGCATCAGCAGACGCATACAAATTAATGCCAGGTCTCACTGAAGAGGCCACAAGTGCAGCTGACGTCGACGCACACCAGAAACTTCTCGACGGCGGCGAAACAGTTAACAGTTACTTTGCAAACTTCGATGATGATAACGACGGTACAGCTGATGGGGTCGGTCAAATCCCATTTGGTGCAGCTATCGCTTTATATGACATGAAGAAAACTGTTGTTGACGATTCAGGCAACCCAGTCTGGAAAGACAACCAGGATAACTTCTATCCAAGAAATGTCATTTACAACAAGTATTTCAACAAACACAACGTCTGTGTCATTACTCCAAACGTTATTGGTTCCAACTACAAGAGCCCATTGCTTGATTCAGCTTCAAAAGCATCAGCAAGCAGCATCTTAGGAACTTACGCATTAAGTGCTGATCAGAAGAGCGTTGTCGCAGAAGACTTCAAAGGACAATACAGCGCTCAACTTGGCGCCCTCCCAGGCTTCAGTGTTGATACAACAAACGTCCTTAGCGGTGCAGACTTCGCACACAACGTCTTAACAAATGAAAGAGGTCAGGTTGTCTTGGCAGTCAGAGCCGGTTCAGGCGCAAGCTATCAAGGTATCCACTTCATCACCGTTGAAAGAAGCTCACTTAACAAATACGGTCTCATCAAAGATGGCGATCAATACAAAAACGCAGCAGCAACCGATCTCGGTACAGCAACCGTTGTTGGAACCCGTGCAAACGGCGAAACAGTTGAAAAGATTGATTATGCTTACTCAACATCAACTGCTACTGCTCCAAACGCAGCTCTTAGCGAATACTTCACACACTATTCACCAAGAGAAGCTGATTATCCAAAGTACAAGGATGCATCAGGAAAAGATCAGCCAATGATGACTTATGTCAACTTCAACAAGAACGAGACAAGTGATTGGACTGAACGTGTTAAGAACATCACCGGCGCAATCACCGGATTCAACGATAACCTTAATACATACTACTTCCAGAGACTTGCTGAAAACGGTGCAATCACATTCGCCGACAGCGATCTCGAAAATGCCGTCAAGAACTACAGCGCAACAAAGCGTCAGTCATCTGTCGACAACAAGTTCGAAACATGGAAGAGCAACTGGTTAGAATACGCTGAAATGCTTCAGGCTCAACAGGCTGAAAGATTCACAGGATTCGGAACCATCAAAGGTAGACTTCTTACCGAGCTTGCAGCTATCTCATATGGCCAAGCAAACGCAACTACCCAGTCTCTTGACTTCACTATTGGTGGTGGCGTCAACAACTTAGCAAAACTTTGGCAGGAAGGAGGAGCTTGCTACTATGGCAAATAAACTTAAGAAGGTCTTAACCTTAAGCGCCGCAGTCTTCGCACTCGGCCTTGCTGGCTGCGACAAAGTCGAAGCCGAACTTCCAAAGGACGACAAAATCCTCAACTTTACCGATAACAGTGATGTTTACAACAACACACTCAGCAAAATCTATGACGCTCTTGTGAGCTCCGGTGACACCAACTCACAGCGTGTCCTCAACAATATCCTTTATCTTTATAGCGAAGCAGTCTTCGGTTCATTCTATGATGACGGAGACCAGGTTGGCATTAAGAGTGCGGTCGAAGGTGGACAAGGCGACAAATTCGAAAAGTACATCAAAGCCCACACCGCTATGCAGGTTAAGAATGGTGACACCATTGACATGGCAGCTTCATACAACAAAGTCAAAAACATGTATGCTGAGATTCTCTACCGTGTCTATAACACCTTCTACGGATATGTACTTGATGCTTCCTATCAATACAGATCACAGTTCTGCGAAGAAAAGTTCTACCAGGCTCAAGTCAAAGCTTACTATGACCTTGGTGATGAATACTTCAACACATCTGACGCAAACTACTATGTCCCAGTCGATGGTTCATTCCGTCTTGATGATACATATGTTGATGATGACCAGCTTGGCAATTACTTCAAAAACCTCTTCGGAACATATGAGAACTACATCAAGCTCACAATCCTCCCAGACATCTACCGCAGCGAATTAACCGCTAACTACCTTTACACCCAGAACTATTACCAAATCCGTAATACAATGGCTCGTAAAGTTGACTTCGTTAAGATCAACGAAAACAGCGACTTCAACGGTAAGGTCAAAGATTTAATGAATGCCTACTGCAAACTTATTATCGAAGCAGGCAAACAGAATCAATATGACTTCACTTGGTTAGATAAGGTTTCCAAAGGCGCAGACCAAGCTATTCTTAGCGACACTCAGGCTCAGGAACTTTATACCGAAGCAGGCTGGACATTAAGAAACGTCACTGTTGGTGCTGAAACTTATAACTACTACAGCGAATCCACCTTTGGCGGAATCTGCTTAAAGTATCAGAAGCTCCTCGACGTTGAAACACGTGACGACAATGACACCGATTCAATCAAGAGCGAATTCACAAACAACGGTGCTTATACAAAAGAAACCGGCTTCGGCATGAAACTCAACCAGCTCAAAGCTGAAAACAACACCACAAACGGTTGGTTCACAAGCGGTGGTCTTACAGATCTTCCAGCTTCATTAAGCGGACGTATCTTCAAGATCCAGGTCGCAAATGAACTCGATGATTCTGAAGCTGCTGAAAAGTATCTCCGTAAGAGATCAGGTAATGCTTATCTCTTACCATCCAACTACGAAAACGGAACCGAATATCCATACCTCGTTCAGGATAGCGGCAGATACTACATCGTCAAAGTTGAAGAAGCTACCAAGAGTGCAAAACTCAACAGTGCTTACGAATCAGATTACTATGGTGATGAAAAGGCTGAAGTCATCTCCCGTAAGATCGCTTACTCTCTTAGCTCAAGCGACACATGGAGAAAAGCTGCCAACACATACTATGTTGAGCAGATGGCTTCCATTTTCCACGATGACTATGTCCTCGAGTACTTCGAACATACCTTCCCAGAAATCTACGACAAGTAATCAAAACAAAATTAAAGAGGCGGCTCGTTCCCGCCTCTTTTTTTATCTATATATATTATAAGGAAAAAGGTTCTATAATTTTCCTAAGCAATCAGGAGAAAACTATGAAAGACGTATTTTGCAGAATCATTGATGGTGAAATCCCATCAACTAAAGTTTATGAGGACGAAGATGTTTTAGCGATTCTTGATATTTCTCAGACCACTAAAGGACACACCCTTGTTCTTCCAAAAAAACACTATGAAAACTTCTTATCATGCCCTCTTGAAGTAATTGATAAATGTATGGCGATTGCAAAGCGCATTGGCGAGGCCGCTATGAGCGTTTTAGGCGCAAAAGGCGTAAATATCTTAACCAATTGCGGAGAAGCCGCAGGACAGACCGTTATGCATCTTCATTTCCATGTTATTCCACGCTATGAGGAAGAGAATGGATGCTTCCAAATCATTATGAAAGAGCAAGACACATCCAAAATGGATTTGCCTCTTCTTGCTTCAAAAATCAAAAACGAATTAGCTAAATAATATTACTTATGATTCTTCTCTTCGTAAGAAGGAACATAGTATGCTCTTGCGTCGAGGGCAAAGATCTTTTCAGTAAAGCCTCCAATGGTGGCATTTTCAACTGCTTTGTCGATAATGTTCATCTTAGCGTCAAAGTCATCAATCATTGATAATGCTAAAGCTTCTCGTGTAAGAGGGGGGATGGCTGAGCCATATTCTGGTTTGCCATGATGAGAAAGGAGCATGTGCTGGAGGAGGATAGGCGTTTCTCCTTCAATGCCAAGCTCACTAGCTGCCATACGGATTTCTCCACTCATGATTGAGATGTGTCCAACGAGGTTTCCTTCTACTGTATATTTGGTGGCGATTGGGCCGCTTAATTCCATGACCTTGCCTAAGTCGTGGATAAGAGTTCCAGCGATGAGCCAATCACGATTAAGGTGTGGATAGAGTTTACAGATTTGCTCTGCAGTGTTGGCCATACAGATTGAATGATAGAGAAGGCCACTTGCGAAATTGTGGTGGTTTCTGACAGCCGCTGGATGAATTACATAGCGGTCATAATATTTGTCTGTAAGGTAAACAACAATTCTCTTTAAATCACCTTCTGGAAGCGAATCGATATAAGCTTTGAACTGTCTCTCGAGTTCTTCTTTTGGAACAGGTGCTTTTGGGACGAATTTAGTAACATCGACTTCTGAAACAGGAATTCTTTCACCGTCGATAATCTTTACCTGAAGAGATCCTCTATAATCAAGGACTTCGCCCTTAATATAAACAATGTTGCCTGGGACGAAGATTTCTAAATCATCTCCTTCAATCTCCCACTTCTTTCCGAAGATTGTTCCGCTGCTGTCTTGGAGATTTATATTAAGGTAATTACGCCCCTGCGTGGTGACGCATTTATCAACAGTTGTTATAAGCAACTGAGCGTTGATGGTGTGACCATCGATAAAGTCTTTAATCATGTCCATTTATAGTACCTCCTCAAGGTATTGATTAATTGATTCGATGTTGAAGCCCCTGCGGGCTAAGGCGGCAAACATATGCTGCTTCAAATCATATCCAGAATATTTCCTCTTATACTGTTTTAAGAGGGTTTCGCCAGTGATTTTTATCTGTTTGTTCTCAAATCGCTGGTCTTTTTTATAACGTTCCACCGCTTTTGCCGCAACGTCATATGAGAAGCCTCTTCGCTCTAACGCTTCGATGCCCTTATTGATTTTGGCATTATATGGATATCTATCCAACCTCTTTTCTAATGCTTCGGCTGCTTTTTTTGCGTGCTCCAATTCATGAGAGAATTTTAACGAGTTAACAATGCTTGGGTCGATTACTTTTTTATGGAGAAGGTCGTCTTTGATTCTATTGGCGCCATAGAGCTCGTTCTCTTTTAATTCTTTGTAATCAAGAGCAAGTTGTTTATCATCTAGCAAGCCAACTCTCTTTAGCCTTGTTATTACATCTCTTATGCTTTGCTCTTCTGTGGCTTTGGCCTTGAGCTTAACGATAATCTCATACGTGCTATAACAGTATTTAACAGCAAAAGATAACGCATATTGGTATAAGGCGTCTTGCTTAATTTTAAAAATTAGTTCTTTGTATTCCTTTGACGTTAACTCTTTTCCGACATAGAGGTAATAATCGCTGAATACATCCTGACTAACTTCAATTTTCTCCTCACCAAAGAAAACGGTGATCTTCTTCTTTTTTGATGATCCAGATATCTTGGTGATTCGCTTGCCGGTTCTTCTTGTTTGCTCACTCATTATCAATCCTCCAAATTAAAGTGTTCTAAATTCTTTTTTGATGGTTCGTCAGGACCGAGATAGTCATCTCCAGTCAACAAGCCCCATTGAGCCATAGAGTCAACACTCAGACGTTTAGATATTTCTTTTCGAGATAATTGTTTAGTTTCATAAAGGGTTTCGCTTGAAAGGTACTTTTGGTCGTATGTTTGAATTTGCAAATCCACAAACGCTTGTCTATTGGCGTATGGATAAGGTTCTTCTTTGCTTCTCCTTGAATGGTAGAAACTAGCAACAACACCGGAAGCAATAAGAACGAGATAGAAAGTTGCAATACGCCAAAGAACCTGGGTAGCCATAACATTACCAGCAACGGTTCTAACAACAGTTAAACCTGCTTCTGTTACTGCGTATGTTTCAACAAAGAAACCACTGAACATTGAGTTATAGACAAATTCAGAAATACCAGCTCCACCAGGGATAGGAACAAGACCGCTGACCATTTGATGGAAAGAGCTTCTAAAACATGCATCGTAAAGACGATCCCATCTGAATCCTTCGTTGGCACTATAGGCGTCTAAAGCAAGCCCTGAGAAGTAAGGAATCGAATATCGGATGAGCAAAATAAGTAAGAAGAGAGCAATGATAAGGATCGTTACAGGAATATTGGCTTGCAAGCGTTTAAATTCAATACGGAAGTTCTCTACTTGAATGCGCAATTTTTCGCGTGTCTTGTCTGGGTTCTTTATGATTTTGATTTTGGCCAAGAAGCCAATGCCATAATGCATGATGAAGTTATGGAAATTGTGAGAATAACTCATTAACGAAAGAAGCGCTATAGCCCCAACGTTAACCGAGAAACCAATGATGATCAAAGGCGTCATTGGAATAGTTCCATCCCAACCAAATAATTCAAAATTCTCAATTCTAAATGATTTTATTTGGGTGATGATGTCCCATTCAAAAATCAGTGCGAGAACGTCAAAGATAATTAGTGATGTTTGGTAAAGAATGAACCACATAACCATGATTGATGCGGCGTTAGAAACCTCAATACCCTGTTTCTTCATGGTATAAACCTGCATGACCTGACCACCAGATGCTCCTGGTGTAACGTTGTTGTAGAAAGCTCCAATCATAACGTTAGCCATGCCTTGGTGGTAATAGTATTTGCGAGTATATAAGCGGCAGAAAACCAAAATGATTAGAGCTTCCAGCATATACGAAAGAACCATTAATCCTGCGATTATGCCAAGCCACATCGGATCGCCACTGCTAAGAGCGTTTCCGATTGTTTTCATGCCTTTTATGACATCGCCTTCACCGGCCGAGTAGAAAGAGATAATAAGAGAGACAAAAGTTAAAATAGCAACGAGGACAAGGCTTAAAACAGGGCTTCTTTTGCCGTCTTTCTTTTTCTCCTTGCGTGAAGATTCGGTTTTTAACTGTTCTTTGCTGCTCATTTTAAATTAGTCTCAAAAATTTTGAGACTAAAAATATTCTATCACTGTGTTTAAAAACAACAACCGCACACACGCGAAGAATTAGCCAAGAAGGAACTGAATGTCATCAAAATTGAGTTTGCTAATTGCTTCGTCCCCGCTCTTGATAACTTCGTTATATAACTCGCGTTTGCTATCTTGCAATTGGATAACTTTTTCTTCAATAGAGTTGTGGCAAACAAGTTTTACGACAGATACTGGTCTTTTCTGACCAATACGATAAGCACGATCTGTTGCTTGTTCTTCTGCTGCGACGTTCCACCAAGGATCTAAATGAATAACAACATCTGCGCCATGAAGGTTTAATCCTGTTCCACCAGCCTTAAGAGAAACTAACATTACATTGACATCGTCTTTGGTGTTGAAGTTATTTGCCATCTCAAGACGATCGGTCGCATCGGTTCCTCCATAGATGTAGTAAGAATTGGTGTTTGTCTCTTTTAGGAGGGAGAACATATGGTCTAAAACCTTTGTGAAAGATGAGAAGACCAATACTTTATGACCCTCTTGAAGTGAGACCATTATGTAAGAAAGCGCATATGCCATCTTAGCTGACTCTTCCTCGAAACCGTCAAGGAAAACTCCTGGATCAACGCAGACTTCACGTAATTTTGTGAGTAAAGGAAGGATGGAAAATAATGCTTTCCCTGAATGACGATCACCCTTAGTGATTTCTTCTTTCTTCTGTTTGATCTTTAGCCTTACGTCGGCAAGGCATGCATCATAATACGTTCTAGCTTCATCGTTCATCGTAATGGTGATAAGCTGAGTTGTCTTCTTTGGAAGATCTCTTAAAACTTCGTTTTTAGTCCTTCTAAGCAAGAAAGGAGTTATCTTCCTTGATAAGGATGACCTAGCAAGAGTTTGGTCTCCTGCCAAGATGTATCTTTGTTTGAAAAGATTAAAAGAATCGAGATATCCAGGCATTAGGAAATCAAAAATCGCCCACAAATCCGCCATAGAATTCTCAATTGGCGTTCCAGTTAAGGCAAATCTCGAAATGGCGTTAAGCTCTCTTACGGCTTGAGATTTCATGGCAGCGCCATTTTTTATGTATTGAGCCTCATCAGTGATGATTACATTAAAATTCTTGTTCTTATAAAGAGCGATGTCATTTCTCATAGAGTCATATGAAGTAATGTAAACCGATTTCTCGTTGTTCTTGATTCCACCTATTGTGAAAATGCGTTCATCTCTTGTTCCGTCAATAACATAGACGGCTAATTCAGGAGCCCAGCGCTTAAACTCACTAAGCCAGTTGTAAATGACACTCTTAGGAGCAATGACTAATGAAGGCTTCTGTTCTTTTGTGGAAGCAATGAAAGCAATAGTCTCTAGTGTTTTGCCAAGTCCCATGTCATCAGCGAGGATTCCCCCTAAACGATACTTATGAAGGACGGAAAGCCACTTAATGCCATCTTCCTGATATGGTCTAACTACTCGCTTTACTTCTTTAGTAAGAGAAACATCTTTTTCCTTGAAACAAGAGATATCTTCTACGACATCTTTAACAAAATCAGAGAATTCAACTTTAACGCCTTTATCCTGGAGGGACATGAGCTTGAAAGCCTCATAGATAGGTTTGGTCTCGACTTCTAATTTATCATTCATCTTGGTTGATTCTTTGACTTCTAGAACGGTTTTTAAATCTTCGTCCTTGAGGAGGATATAATCCCCCTTTAATAGGACGAATTTTTTCTTCTTTCTATAAGCGTCAAGAATGGCAACTATTTGTTTGGCATCAAACTCTGGAGACTTAATAGACAAAGATAACCAATCAATATTGTTTTTAACTGAGACAGAAATGGATTCTGGCCTTCTAACTTTAGTGTTTGAAAGTTGATCGCTTAACATAACATCAGCGACTTTCTTCAAAGAAATTAAGTCTTGTTGAAGGAAGGAAAGGATTTGATTTTGTTCTTTAATCAATCCGTTTTCTAGCCCACCTACTTTTTCTAATTCTTTCTCATAGTTCTGGATAATTGTTTGGTAATAATAATTGCCATCGAATTCTGACTTCTCTTTGTATTCCCCAAAAACCGTATAGATGGTTTTGAACGTGATGTGCCCTTCGTCATTCATATCCACATACAAAGTGATGCGGAGATTATTTTCGTCTTTAGGCGCCAAAGCATTTAGGGAACGATCAAGAGGTATCTTCTCAAAGATGATGTCTTTAATTGCGCGGTAATCAACGTCCTCGTTCTCTAAGAAGAAGTTAAAAACTTTACCCATTGATGAGTTTGCGAATTTATAAATCTCAACAACGTTTGTTTGTTGATCAAGAAGAATTACATATTCTGAATTGCTATGTCTTCTGAATGTTCTTGCGGCCAAAAGGCTTGGAACAAACTCAAGTTCCTCGTTTGGAAGAATTTTATACCCTGCCATATGGACTTCTGAGTCAACATAATACTTCTCGTTGCCAAAATAAACGTATTGTCCTTTGAACATAGAAAGTAGCTTCGCCATTTGGCTGATATTCAAAAGAAAAGGAGAATACCCTGTCGTCATGCTGTTGGCGTCAACTAAGAATCTAGCAATTTCTAAACTTACCGAATCTAAAGAATCTGGGGTTATTCTAACTTGTTGTTTCTTTAGTTTAAGAGGTTCTTCATTTACGAAGGCATAAATGAAGTTTCTATTGTTATCGACTCTAAGAACATTGTTGTCTTCATCAATTAAAGATAACTCAAAGTCAAATTTATCGTCATTAACAGTAGAAAAAAGAGATACCCCGATACGGAGCTTGCCAGTTGGAACATACTCATTTTCTTTTGGCGTTTCGACAGTTTCAGACTCAATATATTTCAAAAAATCCTTGCGAATCTTTGCTCTTTTTCCAATTTGAGCGCCAGAAAGGGGCATTATTGGTTTAATATGGGGAGAGACCGGCATATATATCTCGTCTAGAGAATCCTTATCTTCTTCCATTAATTTATTCTCGGTTTCAAAAAGGTAAACATATAAGGCTTTTTGTTCGTCGTCTAAGCCAAGGATTGTTGTATACCTATCAACGTGTTCAACAGGTTTTCCATCGCCACTTACTTCAAGGAATATGTATTCTCCTTTGTCTGTGAATGCCTCATAAACAAGGGTCTCTTCATCCTTATTAAAGTAATAAGCGATTTTATAATCTCCGTTATTTAGGCGAGCTAAAAACACACCCACAGAGGCTTCTTCTTTATAGGCGTTGCAAAGCGCCTTTCCTGTTGGCCCCGCCTTACTTAGAAACATGGTTCACCTCATATGGGATAATTCCCGCTTTTGAATAAAGATTGTTGCGGCTAACGATTCCAAGCCAGATAGCACGAAGATCTTTGCTCGATGATGAACTCTTAAGAATAAGAGGTTCAAATAAAGCGGCCCCTAAATAAAAATCGTGAATATAATCAAGGTATAAGAGGCCGTAGAAAAGATCTGCTATCGAGTCTTTTCCTTTGGCTTTGCAATCAGTTAATCTCTTCCTGATTAAATTAATTACGGTTGTTTGATTAGCGCCATCGATGCTTTCTTTGCACGAATAGATTTCTTTGCATGAAAGCTTCTTTATTGATAGCGATTTAGAGTGCTCAGGGAAGAGTGACCCATCACGAAGAAGAACTGCGTTCAAATAAGTTTTGTTTATTAGTGCTGCGGATATTTGCGGCTGAAGTTCTTTGAAGCGCTCGATAGGAATGTATTTTCTTAAGCGAAGATATGAATCAAAATCGCTGTCATACTCAAAGAATGAATCCAAAAGAAGATACTCAGCCTCATTTTCATGGTTTCTTTTTACTAGATACTCATATGTCTCTTCCGGAATAAATTTCTGATTATGCGTTTTGTTTAAATATTTAACAATTGCCTTAATTGAATTTATGTCGGCAACTTTAAGAGCGGCTTCAAGCGCCTTTTTATAGAATAATGGATTGGCCGAAACCGGGGCTAATTTAAGCAAAATTACCGCAAACGGTGGGTATATAGGCAATTCCTTCTTAGGGATATTGAAAGAGCTGCTTGAGATTATGTCTCTAGCTAAATCTTTGTCCTCTTGATATAGCTTCATAAAACCTTCTTGAGCGGAGAAGGAGTATTTTTGATTAACGAAGAAAGCGGAGAATACTTCTCCTAAATAATAGTTATTCACCCTGTCTTGCGGTTTAAGACACCTAACTACAAAATCGGAAAGTTCATCTCCTGATAAGTGAAGATTATCAACCGTTTCTTCAAAGCATTCAGGAATGCTATTTTCACTTCCTCCGTAATAATAAGAACGATACATTGAACCAACAAGCATAGCGGCAAGAGACAAACGCTCTTCTTCGGTTAAGGATGAAGCATATCTGATTATATTGTCTTTTGCTCTGCGGATAAGGTCTAACGAACGGCGAAGATACGCCGCAGTAATGTTGTTTCTTATTGTTTCAAAAACACTTTGGGCAATTCCAGCAACCTGTTGCTTGATAGCTCTAGTATCTTCGCTAGCCAGCTGAAAAAGAACAGCAGCTTTATGTTTGCAAGGACGTAAATAAGGACAATTGCAATCAGAATCAATTAATACGCTGTCTTCGTTAAATTTAAGCTTAACGTTATAGACCTCACTTCCTTGAACTTCTGCAACAACCTCAGTCTTGGTTTTGGACAAAATCTTTACTTTGCCGCTTTTGTAATATTCTCTTCCCCTTGAGAGTATGTCAGGTGTAAACGTGGAGAAATTGTTTTTAGAGACTTTCACAGGAATATCCTAACATCAGCAAACTTACAATCAAAATCTTTTCGAGTATCTCTTTTTGTTACTCTAATACACAAAGAACGCACCATTCCTAGAAAAAATGCTATAATCTCACTCGTTATGAGAAAGCAATTTGATGTTAGAACTTGTGATTCAGATGTAACTGGATCTCTTAGTCTTGAAGAACTCTTGATGCACGTGCAAGAGGCTGCAGGCGACGACAGTCATTATCTTGGGTTCGGAAAAGATAAAGTATTCGATCAAGGATACCGTTGGGTTATTTCTAGAACGACCGCAAAGGTTCTTAGAATGCCTAAATATGGAGAAAGAGTTGAAATCATTACTGTAGCAGAACCAAACAAAATGTTCTTCTACCCAAGGTTTACCGCTTTAAGAACTATTGATGGCGAACTGTTGTTAGAATCTGAAACCGTTTGGGCAATCATTAATTTCAAAACACGAAAGCTCACGCTTCCAAAAAATACAGGAATCATAATTGGACAAAGTGAGGAAGTCGAGAAAGAACTGACTCTTGAAACAAAAATTCCACCAATAGAAACAACAGAATCTCTTGATCGAGTTGTCGCATTTAGCGACCTAGATATCAACGGTCACATGAACAACACAAAATATGTTGCATGGGCATATGACTTACTTGGCTCTGAGTATTTAAAGGGCAAACAACTGACTGACTTTAGACTCTCCTATCACACTGAAGCAAAAGAGGGTGAGATCATTACTCAGAAATTCTCTAAAAAAGAAAAAGAACTCTACGTCATCGGCGTTGTCGGTGAGCGCAAAGTCTACGAAGTTTATCTTAAATTTGAATAAAACTACCGCAAATCCTTCTTAAATCATGCCTTTGAGGAGGATTTGTTTTCATTTTCTGACAAGCGGCATAAGGCCATGAAAGCAGTAAACGCTTCATGCTTTACGATATAAGAACTTCCTTTTCTTTCAACAAGACCAAGAAGAGATAATTCTCTTAATGTCTTTGCGATCTTTTCTTCCTCTTTAATCTCTCCGAAGGCTGGATATTCAGAATAATTAGAATTCTCTCCTCTGAATATGGCTTTGATGACCGCCAAAGGAATCTTGTTTGCGTTTTCCCTAAGAGCTATTTCACAAAGAGTTAAAAGAGATGCAGATAAGGTGAAATCCAAAGAGAGATTATTCAAGAAATCAGAAAGATTAGCATCTTGGAACCGTTGAAGCACTTCTGCATCGAAAGGAATCGCTTCGTCTGTATAGTTTAAAGCTTCGCGAGCACTTCCTTCATAAGCAATTTCATCCATGAACGTCTCTATTTGTTTTTCACTTTCGGCTCTAAGTTCATAGTCGTTAGCATAACAAATGCAATCCGCTATTAATCTATTTGGGATCTTATAGTCGTCCATAAATAAATCGAAAGCTTCTTTTACTCTTCCTTCTTTGATATACAAAAGCCCGAGCGTGGAATAAAAATACGAATCTTTTTCGAAGCGATAGTTATCAAGGAACATTCTCGTTTCTCTATCATCCCCAAGCCCTACTAACGCCTTGAATAATAGCCTGCGTGCCTTGTATGTATCCTTAACATCTAGCGTCATCATTTCTTTACCAAGAGATACAGTGACGGCGTATTCTCCAACCATATAGAATTGCTCCATCAGGCTCTTAGTAAAGCGGAGGAACGATGCTGTTATTGTGTCTTCAAAGAAATCGCCGATCTTGCTTTTATATTCAGGATTCGACATGAAAAATTCCATCCCCTTAGTTTGAATGGTCAATCCACCTGCAGCGTATTCATTAGAGTTTTGTGATTCTAAAGCAAGGAGTTCGCTTCTAGCATCAAAGTTTAATGGATTAAGCTCGATTGCTCTTCTAAAGCATTCTTTTGCGGCCTCAACATCGGTCGTAGACTCGCCTTCATAGAACGCCTTATAAGTAGGAGGTTCTTCTTCGTTTTTGGTTCCAAAAATTTCAGGGTGTTTATTAATGAAAGGGGTAAGGTCGTCAAAAGTTTTTATCTCATCTGGATGAGATGCGGCATATTCACTTAAGATGAAAATCATTTCATCAGTAATACGTTTCATTAATTCTCTCCAAAAATTTTTCCTTCTAAAAGATTTTACCATTTTTATGATAAACCCTAAAGAATCAATGATTTTTGGAGAAAACAGCCGAGAATATTACTATTAATTAACGCATCTAGTTTTCTTTACTAGTTGCAAAAAACAAATGTTTTCTCCATAATTAAAGGAAACTTATGAGCGAAATTAAACAAAAAGTCATCATCATCGGCGCCGGCGTATCTGGTTTAACAGCTGGTATTTATTGTTTAGACAATGGTTTTGATGTCGAAATATACGAAAAACATTATGTCCCAGGCGGCGAATGCGCTGGCTGGATGAGAAAAGGCCAATACATTGATGGATGCGCCCATTGGATTATTGGCACAACGCCTAATAGCGAGCTCTATCCTCTTTGGGAGCACATTGGCGCATTTGAAGGAAACCCAGAAATCTTCTCAACAGATTCGCTTACCAACTTCCAACTCAAAGATGGTCGCTGGTTCAACTGGCATTCAGACCTCAATTTATTAGAGAAAGAATTCAATGCGTTCTTCCCTGAAGATAAAAGAGCAATCCGCGGCTTTATTAACGCGTGTAGAGCCTATAACGCAACAACAGTTCCTGTCAATAAACCACTCGACTATATGAATTGGTTCGAGTTCCTTGCATACGGCATTGGATTATTGCCTATGGCACTTCCTTTTGCCCACTATAAGCATGTCTCTATCAGGGACTACGTTAAGAGATTCAAGAATGAGGAACTTCGTTTCCTTTTCCAAAGATTCCAGGAACCAGACTACAACATCCACTCCTTCATTTATATCTGTTCAAACTTCTCAAGAGGTGTTGCTGGTATTGTTGAAGGCGGATCGTTGCCTTTAATGAAACGTGTAGCAGAAACATTTAAGAGAAAAGGCGGCAAGCTCTTCCTCAATAAACCTGTTTCTGAAGTTCTTATTGAGAACAATGTGGCATACGGCATCAAATTAGGAAACGGGAAAGAAATCAAAGGCGACTTTGTCATCTCTTCTGGCGATGCTCATCACACGTTAAACAAACTCCTTGGTGGCAAATATCGCGACAAGGATTTTGAAAGACAGTTTAAGGACAAAGAAGCAAATCCGGTCCGTTCATCAATCATGCTTTCGTATAGAACGCCATGCAACATGGTCAAATATCCAAGAATGATGGACTTCGAAATTGACGAACCATTTGATTGGCTTGGTCAGCATTATGATCATTTCGCAATCAGAAACTTCTGTTTTGATAAGTCGCTAGAATCAAAGAACGGAGAAACATTATTAACAGTCCTTCTTCCAACCAATGAAGACGTTTATCTCAACCTTAAAGCACTTTCTCGCGAAGATTATTTGGCAAAGAAGCAAGAGATTGCCGACATATTCACAAAACTCATCATCGAGAAAACTGGATTGAAAGAAGATGAGCTTGAGTTAATTGACATCACATCTCCTCTTACATACGAAAGATACACTAACGCATACCAAGGCGCCTATATGTCATTTGTTATCACAAACAAGACTAAAGGACTTATGCGTCCAGGCATCATCAAAGGCTTAAAGAACTTCGTCTTAGCAGGACAATGGCTTATGCCTCCTGGAGGACTCCCATGTGCGTTATTCACCGGAAAACACGCAGCAATGCGTGTTTGCAAAATGGCAAAGAAGAAGTTCATTAATCTTGAAGGCAAAGCCGATAGATATCTAAACGAGCTTCAAATCGGATAATTACTTTATTAAAAAAGGCTGCTCTCTTGCGGGAGCAGCCGATTTTATTTTGTTTTGCCTATCAAATTAATATTTGTAGGTTCCGAAGATTCTATCTCCGGCATCGCCTAAACCTGGGCAGATGTAGGCATTTTCGTTGAGCTGTCTATCAAGGGCTCCAATAATAACTGGAACGTCTGGACATTCTTTGATAAATGCCTCGACACCCTCTGGAGCAGCGATGATGCAAACAAAGTGAAGTTTCTTTGCCCCATGCTTTCTAAGCATCTTAACGGCATCAATGCCTGAGCCACCAGTTGCGAGCATTGGGTCAAGGAGATAGACATCCATGTCTTCAAGACCTTCAGGGAGCTTGCAGTAGTACTCGTGTGGTTCATGAGTAACTTCGTCACGGTATAAGCCGATGTGGCCAACTTTTGCGGTTGGGATGAGGGCATTGAAGCCATCAACCATACCAAGACCTGCACGAAGGATTGGAACGAAGCAGAGCTTCTTGCCTTCGATCATTGGTTGAACGGTTTTCTCAATTGGAGTCTCAATTTCGACATCCTTTGTCTGAACGCTCTTAAGAGCTTCATAGCCTTCCATCATAGCGATTTCTTTAACGATTGTGCGGAAGTCGCTTGTTGGAGTTGCTTTGTCACGAAGGATAGCGATTTTGTGTGTGAGAACTGGGTGATTGAGAACGGTAACGTTTGGATATTCTTTCATTGTTTGAATCTCCTCAATTATTCAGCTTTTGTTTCTTCTGCTGTCTCTTCTTCGTTGCAGTGACAGCATTCGCAGCATTCTTCTTTAGCTGGTTCTTCTGCTTTTTCTCTGAGGATGAGGTTCATGCAGACGCCAAGGATCATAGCAACAGCTGTTGCGCTGATTGACATGTTAACGCTACCAATTGAGAAGCTGATAGCAAGTCCGCCAATACCAGCGATGAGGATGGTTGAAGCGACGAACATATTCTTGGTCTTGCCCATATCAATTTTGTTGACTGTGAGCATCTTAACACCAGAGGAAGCAATGAAGCCGTAAAGGATAAGGGAGACGCCGCCGGTGACACATGCTGGGATGGTCTGGGTGAGTGCCATTAATGGGCTGATGAAGCCAAGGACGATTGCGAAGATACAAGCAAGTGCGATGACCTTTGTTGAAGCAACTTTGGTAACACCGACGACTGCGACGTTTTCACCGTATGTTGTGTTTGCTGCACCACAGACAACGCCTGAGATAGCGGTTGCAACACCATCACCGATGAGGGTGCGGCTGAGGCCTGGTTCTTCAAGAAGGTTCTTCTGGATAACACCGGACATATTTTCGTGGTCACCGATGTGTTCACAGATAGTAACAAGAGCAACAGGGATGAAGAGAGTTGCTGCCTGAGCAACGCCTTCCCAGCTAAGAGGCTGGCTGTTTTCAGCTTGTAAGAATAAGAATTTTGGATAATCAAGGAATGCTTGGAAACCACGGAAGTTGCCTGCTGCATCAACGAAGTTGTTAACGATTGGGCTGAAATCGATGATTTGTAAGTAAGCGTTGTCAGCAGCCATACCGATGAAGGTAAGGAGAGCTGCGAAGACATAACCAGCACCCATACCGATAACGAATGGGATTAAGCTGAGTGTCTTTTTGCCATAGTGAGCACAAATAGCTGTGACGACCATAGCGATAAGACCTGTGAGGATCTTAAGGAGGTTGTAGTCTCCTGCGTTAGTGCCGTTGAGGTTATTGATAGCACTTCCTGCAAGGCCAAGACCGATAACCATGATTACTGGTCCGATGACGATTGGTGGGAGGAGCTTTGTGAGCCATTTGGTACCAAAGAGGTGGATTAAGAGAGCAATTAAGCAGTAAGCGACGCCGACCATTGCCATACCGACTGGTAAGAGCCAGAGGTTTGGTTTAAGGGTTGACGAGAAGCCAATTGCGACTGCGCTTGCCATAGGTCCGATGTAGGCAAAGCTTGAAGCCAAGAACATTGGTGATTTGAACTTGGTCATGAAGAGGTAGAACAAAGTACCGATACCTGCGCTCACGATGGTTGGAGCGATGAGGAGCTGAGCTAAGTTCTGGCCGGAAGCTGTGACATAGCCTCCGAAAACGATCATAGGAACGGTGATACATGCAACGAACATTGCGAGAATGTGCTGGATTGCAAGAATAACAGCCTGTCCCTTTTTCTGTGGGAAGCCATCGACATCGATAAGCATTCCGTTGGAACGTGTTTCTTCCATAATGTTTACTCCTTTCTTACAGAAGATTCGCAAGGGTCTTTACTCAAAAAAAGAGGCCTAGAAACTAAACCTCTTAAATATTAAATAAGGACTCTTTAGCGAGAGGACCAACAAGGGAAGTAAAACTAAATAAATTTACGTCGCAGTAAATAAAATCGTTAATACTTCGCATGAACATTGTTGGTTTCCTTGTGAAGTAATATATATTAATCGTAGCAAAATGCAAACGATTATTTTGTTAAAATAAACAAATTTTTTAATGCTTCTTAGTGAGGGTACTTAACTAAGGAAGCATATGGTGTGCCTTTTAGGGCTGCGCGGCCATTAAGATCTTCTAATTCAATAAGAGTAAGAATGCCTGTAACGATGCCGCCGCATTCTTCGATAAGCTCTTTTAATGCAGCGATTGTCCCGCCTGTTGCCATAAGGTCATCAACAAGGACATATTTCTTTCCTGGCTGAACTGTGAATTCTGGTAATTCAAGGGTTGCCTTAGCATATTCAAGAGTGAATGACTTTGAGATCGTTTTGCCAGGGAGCTTGCCTGGTTTACGAGCCATGATGAAGCCTTTTCCTGCTTCAACTGCCACTGGAACGCCAATAACGAATCCACGAGATTCAGGGCCTGCAACATAATCACAGCCCCAGTCATTGACAATCTTAGCCATATCTTTAATTGCGGCTTTAAAGACTTCAGGTTTAGCGATTAATGTTGAAATATCTTTGAATGAGATTTCTGGCGAAGGGAATCCTTCAATAACGCGAATATGTTCTGCGTAGTTCATATTTTGTCCTCTCCAATTACTTTCCACCTTCAAATGAGCTATAAACTCCACTGAGCGGGATGTTGTTAACAACACGATTGATGATTTCAGCAAGGACGTCTCCTAATGAAACGACTTTGAAGATACCAAGCTCCTGGAATCTTGCCTGAAGTGGGATTGAGTTTGTTGTGACAATAGAATCGAATGGTTTGCCTTCAGAAAGAAGTGTGTAGCAAGGATCACTTAAGACTGGGTGAACAATTGCCATA
This sequence comes from Bacilli bacterium, assembly GCA_045598525.1. Lineage (GTDB taxonomy): Bacteria > Bacillota_I > Bacilli_A > RFN20 > CAG-826 > UBA4951. Next base: position 19,323 of record JAZLMH010000043.1, read on the forward strand.
CGAACTGACTTAGCGCCATTCTTTCTTAAGGCATTAGCACCAGCAACTGCGCTTCTTGCTGTATCCATCATGTCATCAATGAGGATGCAATCTTTTCCGTTGATGTCACCGATGATATTCATGACTTCTGGTTCAAGCTTGCTATTTCTTCTCTTATCGATAATAGCGATCGGAGTATCTAAGATCTCAGCGAGGTCACGTGCACGGTTGACACCACCATGGTCTGGAGAGACGACAACTGTGTTGCTAAGGTCTCCGCCTTCCGCAAGGATTGTTCTTCCAAGAAGAGGGACTGCTGTGAGGTCATCAACTAAGCAGGAGAAGAAGCCTTGTTCCTGAGCTGCGTGTAAATTAACTGTGACAACACGGTCGACACCTGCGGTTGTGAGAAGATGTGCAACGAGTGCTGCTGTGATTGGTTCGCGTGGTTTTGCCTTACGGTCTTGTCTAGCGTAACCAAAGTAAGGACAGATAAGGTTAATCTCTCGGGCTGATGCTCTCTTAAGGGCATCGATGAAGATTAAGGTCTCCATGAGATTCTCGTTTACCGGAGGGCAGGTGGATTGGATGATGAATACATCCTTACCTCTAACAGTGTCAACAGGTTCAACCATTGTTTCGCCTGAAGGGAATTTCTTGATAATTCTTTCGCCGAGCTTTGTGCCAAGCTTCTTAGCAATCTCTTCTGCTAATTCTCCGTTAGCGCTTAAAGAGAATAAAATTGCATTTTTTAACATTGCATGACCTCCGTGGATTAAACCACTGACATAATTATACGATTATTACTATATTTCTTCATCTACACGATGAACTTTTTTTCAATAACTATAAAATGTCCTATTTCGTGTGGTGTTATTCATCAAAAAATGCCGCTTTCATTGTCTTTATTAAAAATAAAGAGCAATATATTAGTGCATTTTTTGATGCTTAATGGAGAAAGAAGATGTTACTTGGCAAATATCTAAACAAATATTACAAGCAGTTAGCCATCTTTTTCATTCTTGGCATCATTGCGCTTGTCGTCGTTGACATAGTCGAGACTGAGGTTCCTAAATTCCTTCAAATCATGGTCGATGACATTGACATATTAACCGGCCCTCAAATTTGGGAAATCATATGGAAGGTTTTAGTTTGTGCTTTGTTCATCTTCTTAGGAAGAATCGGGTGGAGACTTGGGATTATGTATGCCTCAAGAAAAATCGAAGCAAATCTCAGAAGAGACATGTTCCAAAAATCTCTAAGGCTATCTAGCGCCTACTATAACGAAAATAAAGTCGGCACCATAATGTCATGGTTCACTACAGACATCGAAACAATAGGCGAATACCTCGGCTGGGGAACTATTATGCTTATTGATGCCGTGTTCCTTTCAACAATCGTCATAATCAGAATGATAACGGTCGATTTTGTTTTAACTCTTGTTGCGGCTATCCCAATTTTATTAATTGCGGTTTGGGGTTTCTTAGTTGAAAGCCTTATGGCCAAAAAATGGAGCGAAAGGCAAATGGCATACGATGAATTATATGGTTTCGTCGAGGAAAACTTCACAGGCATCCGTGTCATTAAGGCGTTTGTTAAAGAAAACAAAGAGCTTATGTCCTTTGCGAAAATCGCAAGAAAAAACTCAGACGTTAATTACAAATTTTCGAGAATCGAAGTCTTCTTTGATGTCATTATCAACGTCATCATCAACTTAACTATAGGTCTTTCTCTTGGCTTTGGTGGCTGGTTTATTTTCCAGGCGTACAATGGACAGCCAATTATTTTATTTGGTCATGAAGTAAATATCACAATCGGGCGTTTGATGGAGTTCATCTCCTACTTTGATTTGCTTGTTTGGCCAATGATTGCCAGCGGACAAATCATCACAATGAGAAGCCGCGCAAAAACATCACTAAAACGTATCACAAGATTCATGGATACTGAGGAAGATATAAAGTCCCCAGCTGATGCCATCAAATTAAAGGACGTCCAGGGAGAAATCACATTTAAGAACTTCTCTTTCAAATATAAAAATGAACAAGACAATGTTTTAAAGAACGTTAATCTAACAATCAAACCAGGAGAAGTCGTTGGTGTCGTAGGAAAAATCGGATCAGGAAAAACTACTCTGGCTACAGCTTTGCTCCGTTTATATAACTTCGAAGAAGGAACGCTTTTTATTGATGGAATAGACCTTATGAAAGCTGAACTCTCTTCACTTAGACACAATGTTGCTTACGCCCCACAAGACAATTTCCTCTTCTCTGATGAAATTGCGAACAATATTGCCTTCTCTGATGACGAGTCAAATAGTGAAAACGTCATTGAAGCCGCTAACTTTGCCGACATCCATAACAATATCATATCATTCCCTAACGAATATAAGACCGTCTCAGGGGAAAGAGGTGTCACCCTTTCAGGCGGTCAAAAACAGCGCGTGTCTCTTGCTAGAGCGTTCTATAAGCGTTCACCAATCATGATTATGGATGATACTGTTTCTGCGGTTGACGTAAAAACCGAAGAGAACATCCTTAAAAACATCAGCGAAAAGAGAAAAGGAAAGACAACAATCGTCATTGCCTCACGTGTTTCAACGGTTCGCCATTTTGACAAAATCATCGTTTTGAAAGATGGAGAGGTTGAAGCCTTTGACAATCACGAAAACCTGATGAAGATCTCTCCTTCCTATCAAAGAATGGTCTATCTCCAGCAGTTAGAGGCTGAGGTAGAAGCTCGTGTTGCAACAAAAGAAATGGAAGGATGTAATGAATGATGAATAACGAACAACAGTTACTTCATGGCGAAAAAAGAATACCATTCTTTACTCTCCTAAAGCGTGTCTTCCGGTACTCAAAAGGCGATCGTTGGAGGCTTGTCTTAGCTGGTTTGCTTGTCTTGATTAATGTCGTTGGCGACTTAATGCTTCCGCTCGTGGAAGAAGCGTTAGTTAATTACTTAGACACCGAACACATCCACAACGCCGTTTTATCAGTAATTATTGGTATTGTTTCTGGTTTTATTCTTCTTGTTATTTTCAATCAAACAATAAGATACATTGAATCGATGCTCCTTCAAAAAACTGGTCAGAACATCGTATATAAACTTCGTATGGAAGTTTTTGAGCACATAGAAAACATGTCTCAAAACCAGCATAACGAGATGCCTGTTGGCTCGCTTGTTACTAGAGCCGCTAACTACACCGCTTCTGTTTCTCAACTATTCACCGATGTCCTTATCCGCTTTATACAAAACTTTTTAACCATAATAACCGTCTTCATAATCATGGTTATTAAGAGTTGGAGACTCTCGCTTGTCCTTTTAATATTCGCGACCATCATCGCAATCACTTCTTTCTTCTTTGCAAAAATTTCTGGTGAGAGATTTAGAGATGAAAGAGCAAAAACATCTATCCTTAACACGTTCCTAAGCGAAAACCTTCAGGGCATGAAAATCATCAACATTTTCAACCAAGAAAAGAAAAAACAACGCGAATTTGATGAGAAAAACGAAGATTTACGAAAGTCGTGGTTCTCAATCACCAAGGCTTTTGCCTTTTATCGTCCATTCATGTCGCTCCTTTACTATGGAGCAATCGCCGCAACATTCGGGGTAGGATTCTCCCTTTCGTTCTCGCCAGGAGAAATCGTTTCTTTCTATATGTATATCAACCGTTTCTTCAAGCCTATCGAGAACATCTGCGACCAACTCAATCAAATTCAAAGCGCATTAACCTCATGCGAAAAATTGTTCAACCTTTTAGATGTTAAACCTGAAGTTGTTGATAAAGAGGATGCGGTCGACATTGAAAACTTCAAAGGAAAAATTGAATTCAAAAATGTTTGGTTCGCTTACGAAAAAGAAGACTGGATTCTTAAAGACGTTTCTTTCGTTGTTAATCCAAAAGAAACTGTCGCGTTTGTAGGAGCAACAGGAGCAGGAAAAACAACCATACTCTCGCTTATCGTTAGAAACTATCAAATCCAAAAAGGACAAATCCTCATTGATGACATAGATATCAGGAACATCAAAATCAAATCACTAAGAAAAGCAATTGGCCAGATGCTTCAAGATGTTTTCCTTTTCTCTGGAACGGTTAAATCGAACGTTACGATGCGCGATGATTCGTTTAGCGAAAAAGACGTTGAGGAAGCATGCAATTACGTTAATGCCTCAAACTTTATCAACAAGCTTCCTAAAAAATACGAAGAAGAAATCGTTGAGGGAGGGAGCAACCTTTCAGCCGGCCAAAGACAGCTTATTTCCTTTGCTAGAACCGTACTCCATAAGCCGCAGGTCCTTATCTTAGACGAGGCTACCGCAAACATCGACACAGAAACCGAAATGCTCATTCAAGAGTCTTTAGAAAAAATGAAGAATATTGGAACAATGCTTGTTGTTGCGCATAGACTCTCAACGATCCAACACGCAAATAACATTATCGTCTTGCAAAACGGCGAGGTAATTGAGCAAGGCAATCACCAGCAACTTTTGAAAAACAAAGGCCACTATTACAAACTTTATAGACTTCAGTTTGAGAACTGATTTAAGAATTCAAGCGCCGCACAATAGAAACTATTGCTTTTGCTTTGGAACACCTTTTGGACAAATAACGACGCAACGTTTTTGTTGATGTTCGGGTATATGGACTTAGGATTGTTATCAGCTCCGATTTTAGTTGCTGAATAAGAAATGAATTTTGAGTTTTTTGTTTTGGATAAGACTTCGCAGATCAACTGATTATCTTTTTCGTCCAAAGAAATAACTAAACTGCGGTATTTTGAATTAGGGCGCTTAGATGGCAGGAATATAAAACCTGCCTGTAAGTCCTTGTCATAAAAACTGTTTGCCATACTGAAATTCTCTACTTTAGTAAAGTCGTAGTTCATGTTTATCAGTTTTTCCAGATAAAGGATTCTTAGTTTGCTGCTAAACAAACTCATCTTATAAAGCCTTTTATCGTAGAGGTATTTCTTTAAAAAATCCTTGTTACCAGAAAGGATTTTAAATGCGTAAAACAATTCCTTTTGGTAATCTTCTTTTTCTAAATATCCTTCGAATTGTGACGCACATTTATCCCTAATCTTCTTTTTTGTCTCTTTGCCAAATCTTTCATAAAGCATTACTTTGTCTTTCCATGAAAGCTTTTTAAAAATCGAAGCGTCATAAGGCTTTTCGTAGGCAGAGGCAAAAAAGGATATTTTGGGATCCACTATTTTATGTACGCTAGAAGCGTATTTAGAAAAGGATGAGTCGGTGCAAATGCCTCTGTACATCAAATACTTGCTTCTATTATTAATTGACTTAATCCTCTTTATTGCTTGTTCAACTATAAACATTGAATCCGACATCTTGCTGCATAGTTTTAGGCCTTCTATTGCTTTCTGCCTTTCCTCGTACAGCGCATTGTTGTTGTCAACACCAATTCTCTTAAACATTTGGGAGACCATTATTTCAAAACACTCCTTTTTTTCTTCAGCAGTCCTTCCAAAAGAAGCATTGGTTTTTGTGAATTTGTACCAATTCTTCACTTTATAAGTCTTCCCTATTTTAAGAAGAGCAGTATATAAGAAAACAGGCAATGACTCAGGGTCGCTTATTTTTCTTTTAAGACTACGGAAAAGTTCTTTTAGGCCATCTTCCTTTTTGTTGCTGTCCTTGATTGCATATGCGACCCCTTCAATTAGAGCGGCCCTATGTGGTCCTCTATATTCAAAAAACGTTTGAATCCATTCATGGTCTATATCCGCTTTAACGTATTCATAGCCAAACTTATGGAGAAAATAATCGGTTGGCTTTATGTTTTCCAAAAGAGCGGCTAGTCTTTTGCAAAACCACTCCGTCGGATTCTCGACACCTTCTGTCGGAGTTCTTACTTTTTTGGAACCTACTTTTGCCAGAAAACGTACCACTTTATCAACGTTCGTTTCTAAAACGTCTCTGTCTTTTTTAATGAAATCCCTGATTATTGGCATCGCAGACTCGATATCAAATTTATCTGCGCTCATTAGATTATTAATGTAATAACCTAGGGCTTTCCTCCTTGTTTGCATGTCTTTATCAACACACAAAAACGGGACTTTGTATTCCATATGTCTTCCCCCTTAGGAATATAAAAGTTTTGACCGAATCAATTATAGACACCAAAACGATTCCTTTTAAACTAAATTTGAACAAATACTTATTGTTTCTTGCTTTAAAAAAGCAAGAAAATATGAGATAATACTACAACAAGGAGTTTTAAATGGATAATTCTGCTTACATCTTATTCGGTTTTGATTTCAGGGAGAATGAAGAACAAAAAGAGCTCATAAGATTAATTAACATTGAGTCTAATCTCATGCCTGTTGTTTTTTGTAAAGGAGATGCCGGAACCGGAAAAACTTTCGCGGCTTTAGCGGGCGCATTAAGCCTTGTCCGTTCTAAAGGAAGTAAGAGAAAATACAAGACTCTGTATTATGTTCGAGAGCCTGTCGAAATTGGTCATAGACTTGGCTACTTAAAAGGAACAGAAGAAGACAAATACGGCCCATATCTTGGTCCACTTCTTGATAACTACAACCACCTAATGGCAAACATCAAAAACGATTCTTCTTCTCCTTATCGCGCCCCAAAGGCGAAAGCAAAAGAAATGGATGAGAATCTTCCGATATACGAAAACCTCCCAAGCGACATAATCCCTTTAGCGCCTGAATTCGTTCGTGGCCGTTCATTTAGTGACGCTATCATTATTGTTGATGAAGCTCAAAACCTTACGCTAGATGAATTGCACACACTTAGCACCCGTATTGGGACTAATTGCAAAATGATTATTTTGGGTTCCCCTAATCAAATTGATGTTCCTGATCAATCGTTTGGAAACAACGCGTTTGAAACATCGTATAAGATACTTGAGCCAACGGGTCTTATTGGCTATGTAGAATTAACTAAAGCGATGCGTTCTGGGTTTGTAACTGACTTTGATCAGAAATTCCTTCAATACAAACTCTCACACAAGAAATAAAAAACCTTTAGGTCTATAATTACAGCAATGTTAAAGCGTCTAACAATCACCAACTTAGCCATTATCGAGAATATCGATGTCTCCTTTGGAGAAGGTTTTACTGTCCTTACTGGAGAGACAGGTGCTGGAAAATCGCTGGTTATTGATTCTTTATCGCTTCTTCTTGGCGCAAGGGCATCAAACGAATTAATCCGCGCAGGAGAAGACAGCGCTTCAATAAAAGGCGTGTTTTCGGTGAATAACAAGAACCTAAAAGCGGTTCTAATGTCTTTAGATATTCCAGAGAACGACGGTGAACTTGTTGTTAATAGGACGCTTAGCAAAAACAGAAGCACAATCAAAGTAAACGGGGTTTCTATTACCCTTACCGATTTGATTCGTATCTCAAAATATTTAGCGGACATCCACAGTCAATTTGACTTTGAAAAGATTCTTAATCCAGAGAACTATCTAGGCATTATTGACGGTTTCTCTGGTGAACTAACAGCTTCATATAAAAAGGATTACTCACTTCTCCTTTCTGCATATAGAGAAAAGAAACATGAATACCAAGCCTTGTTGGAAAAGCAAAAGAAAATAGATGAAGATCGTGATTTTTATGAATTTCAATACAAAGAACTAAAGAGAGCAGATCTTCATGAAGGTGAAGAGGAAGAAATCGAAGCAGAAATTTCTCTTCTTACCAACTACGACAAAGTCTATTCTCTTTCACAAGAAGCAAACGAAATAGCCCACGAAGACTTCATGGATCGCTTATATGAACTAAATAAAACATTGGGGAAACTCGTAAAATACCAGCCGCAATATCAGGATGTCCAAACTCAACTAGATGATAAATACTATGAAATCATAGATATGATTGATGGACTTAAGAAAGACCTTAACAACATCGATTATGATCCAGACAGACTAAACGAATTGGAGCAAAGAGATCAGGATTTAACTGAACTCAAACGAAAATATAAGAAAACCATTCCTGAATTAATCGCCTACAAAAACGAGTTAGAAGAAACGCTGGGCGATAATTCGGATTTCGAAGGCCAGATTTCTGACAAGAAGAAAGAAATGGACTTGGCCTTTAAAAACGTTAAACAAAAAGGTGAAGAGCTTACGACCATTAGAAAAAAGATAGCCCTTTCAATTGAAAAGGAACTTCAACAGCATATGTCTGATCTTCATCTTAAAGCGTCATTCAATGTTGATTTCTTACCATTTACGTCAACCGATGACTCAATTCTAAAAGAAGATGGTTTAGATACAGTAGATTTCCTTATTGAAACCAACGTAGGCGAAGGGCTTAAGAGCCTTTCTAAGGTAATTTCAGGAGGCGAAGCTTCCCGTATCATGCTTGCTTTCAAAGCAACTCTCATCAAGGCAAATAAGATACCTACAGTCATATTTGATGAAATCGATACAGGCGTTTCTGGAGAAAGCGCTCAATCAGTGGCGAGGAAGATTCATGAAATCTCTTTATCAAGCCAAGTCATATCTATTACTCATATGCCACAAGTTGCTTCGCTTAGTGACCATCACATCCTCATCTCTAAGGAAGTTAAAGGAAACAGGACTTATGCTCATATGAAAGAGCTCACTCTCGACGAGAAGATTAAGCAAGTTGCATATCTGATATCCGGTGGAAGCATTACCGAAAAGCAGCTTGAATACGCAAAAGAAATGGTTTTAAGCCAAAGATAAAACCGCCGATTTGATGTGTACCCAATAAACTGGACAAGTTAGTTGGATTATATCATAAGCTCAACATGGATGCCGCCCTGTATTTTGCAGGGGGCATCCATTTTGTTTTGCCCTTGATCCTTTCGTTGTTGTAATAATCGATGTATTCCCTTATGGCCTCGCGCAGGTCTTCGAATGTCCTGAACTCCAATTCGTGGCCATAGAACATCTCGTTCTTCAATGTCCCGAAGAACGATTCCATTATGCAGTTGTCGATGCAGTTCCCTTTCCTGGACATCGATTGGATGATTCCCTTTTCCCTCAATCTCTGCTGGTAAGTCTGATGCTGGTACTGCCAGCCCATGTCGCTATGCAATATCAGTCCTTCTAGATTTCGATATTTCCTGAATGCCCGGTCCAGCATCCTGTTGGTTTGCTCCAGATTAGGCGATAACGACAGATCCCATGCGACTATATCACCCATGCCCATATCAAGGATCGGGGAGAGATATGCTTTTCCAAATGGGCAGTTGAACTGGGAGACGTCGGTCGTCCATTTCCTGTTCGGCCCGTCGCTAACGAAGTTCCTGTTGATGAGGTTCTCCGCGACCCTGCCGACCTCGCCTCGGTACGAATGGTATCTCTGCCTCTCCCTTCTTCCGGATAAGCCCATTTCATTCATCAGTCGCTGGACCTTCTTGTGATTGACCGCGATGCCTTCGTTCCTCAAGGAAGCATATACCCGGCGAACGCCGTATCTTCCCTTGTTTTTATTGAAGATATCTTTGATACGCTCCTTCAATTCCCTGTCTTTATCCTCCCTATCGAATCTTTGCAGTTCGAAATAATAAGTCGATTTTGATAGACCTGAGATCGATAACAGAAGGGTTACGCTGCATCCGGATTCTTTCTGGACGGCTTCGACGGTCCTCGCTTTCTCGCCTTGGCCAGCTTGGCCGTCTTCTCTAATTCCAAGGCCCTCAATTTTTTCAGGTACAGGTTCTCCGCTTCTAGGTACTTGTTTCTTTCCCTCAGCAGCTTGAGCTCCTCTTGCTCGGTTGGGGTCAATTTGGCTTTCTTTTTTGGCATAAAAGTATTGGTTGGTTTCCTACCTTTCCTTAATTTTAAGCCATCCATGCCTTTTTCTCGATACTGCTTTACCCATCGATAAAGCTGCCCGTTATTGATATATGCATTTTTCGCGACGTTTTTGATGGAGCTGCCGGCAAGGACCTTCGACACCAATTCGAATCTTTCCTCCGCGGTCCATCCTCTGTTGGAAGGGCTGTGCTTCAGCCCTTCCACGCCCAAGTCGTCGAACGCTTTCGCCCAGGCCCTCACATGCGATAAAAAAGTATCCCTGCCAATGCCGGCAGGCACAAAATCTCGCCTCCCTTCTTTATGCTTGAGGACGCAATCAAGTTTGAATTTCCAATCGTATTTCATGAAAAAATACCCCTTTCCTGTTTTTGTCCAGGATTAGGGGTACATTTCACTATCCGGTCTTTTATTATGCCTTGTCAAACATCGAGAACAGCGCCTTTTAAGCGCGTTTCCAATTGAGCCATATTAAATTCAAGGGAACCTAGACGTATTTAGCGGTGCCAGAATATGTCAAATATAAATAGCGGTTTTCGATTTTTGGCTATGATGACTTAGTTGTTAGTGTAGCGTTTTTTGTCTATAATTTTGTAGTACCTATTAGGTAAAGATAGGAAGAAACATGAAGGTCATATTTAGAGCTAATGATACTAAGGCAGAAAGCCTAGAAAATGTTCCATATATAATCAAAAATCTGCAGTCTCTTGGCTTTGAAGTCTTCTCTCTTAATGGGTCATATGGCTGCCCTGTTGTTACTGATTTAAAAAGCATTGATTTTGCTGTAGTCCTAGGTGGCGATGGAACGATCATCGAATTTGCAAGAAAACAAAAAGATTACTCTATTCCGATATTTGGCATCAATCTTGGAAGAGTTGGCGCACTAGCGGTTTCTGAATTATCTAATTACAAATCTTATTTAGAAAAAATCGCTAAAGGCGAATATAAAATCAGCGAACGCATAACTTTAGAGGCTATTATTAATAACACAAAAGAAACTCTCTTCAATGAGATAAGCATTAGAAATGCAGATTACGATTTAGGAAACTTCTTTGTCGTTGTTAACAACAAATATGAAAACAGTTTCTATGGAGATGGGCTTCTTGTTTCCACCCCTACTGGATCAAGCGCATATAACTATTCTGCTGGTGGTCCATTGTTATTGGAAACAAATAAAGCGTATGTTCTAACGCCTATTTGTCCTCAGTTTGTCGCATTTAATTCGGTTGTTCTATCTGAAAAAGACGAGCTCTCCATAAAAGTCTCTAGAAGCGACGGCGTGGCTGCCTGCGATGGTTGCAACGAATATCATCTTTCCAAAGGAGATGAAATAAAAATTAGAGTCGGTGATACCAAACTTAGATTAATAAGTTTTGAAGAAACAAGCACTTTATATAACGCTATCTACAAAATAGCCAAGTCGATTTACAAAGATTAACCAAGGAGGTTAAAAACTATGTACAAGATTGTTAGAAAAGAAAGCCTCAATCCAACCGTTACTTTAATGGAAATTGAAGCTCCTTTTGTTGCCCGTAAAGCTGAACCAGGACAATTCATCATCTTAAGAGTTTCTGAAGATGGCGAAAGAATCCCACTTACGGTTGCAGGTTACAATAGAGAGAAAGGCACCATCACTATCATCTATCAAATTGTTGGTGGCACCACAATGAAATTAGACCAAATGAAAGTTGGCGAATGCTTACATGACTTTGTTGGTCCTTTAGGAAAGAAGACACATGTTGAAGGCTTAAAGAAAGTTGCTGTTGTTGGAGGCGGCGTAGGATGCGCTATTGCATTACCAGTTGCCCAGAAATTACACGAGCTTGGCTGTGAAGTCCACAGTTTCATTGGTTTTAGAAACAAGGATTTAGTTATCCTAGAGAAAGAATTCAAAGAAGCAAGCACAAAAATGACCATCATGACAGACGATGGCTCTTATGGCGAAAAAGGTGTCGTCACAATGCCTCTTAAAGCCGCTATTGAAGCAGGCGAAAACTACGATGAAGTTATCGCGATCGGACCACTTATCATGATGAAATTCGTTGTTGCCACAACAAAGCCATTCAATGTCCCTACAGTCGTTTCTATGAACCCTATCATGATTGATGGCACAGGTATGTGTGGGGGTTGCCGTCTTACCGTTGGAGGCAAAACAAAATTTGCATGTGTCGATGGGCCAGAATTCAATGGATTCGAAGTGGATTTCGATGAGGCAATGTCACGAAGCAAGAGCTATGCTGAATTTGAACAACACGCCAGAGAAAAGGCCTGTAATTTATTCAAACAGGAGGCAAAATAACCATGCCAAACATGAGCAAAGTCAAAAACCCAATGCCATGTCAGGAACCAAGTGTCCGTGCGCATAACTTTAAAGAAGTCACCACTGGTTACACTGAAGAAATGGCAAAGGATGAAGCTGCACGCTGCTTACAGTGCAAAAATCCATTCTGTATGACAGGTTGCCCAGTTCACATCCATATCCCAGAATTCATCGGTTTAGTCGCCGAAGGCAAATTCGAAGAAGCATATCAAGTTATTCACCAATCAAGCGCTCTTCCAGCTGTCTGTGGTCGTGTTTGCCCACAGGAATCACAATGCGAAGGCAAATGTATCCGTGGCAAAATGGGTGATCCAGTCGGTATTGGCCGTCTTGAAAGATTCGTTGCTGACTACCATAACGAACATAGCACTGCTAAACCAGTCGTTCCAGCATCAAATGGTCACAAAGTCGCAGTCGTCGGTTCTGGCCCTGCAGGCTTAACATGTGCAGGCGATCTTGCACAACTCGGTTATGAAGTAACAATCTTCGAAGCTCTCCACACAGCCGGTGGTGTTCTCGTTTACGGTATCCCAGAATTCCGTCTTCCAAAAGCTATCGTCCGTAAAGAAATCGAAGGCTTAAAGGCTATGGGCGTCAAAATTGAAACTAACATGGTTATTGGCAAAACTATTTCTATCGATGAACTTATGCAAGAATATGGCTTCGAAGCTGTCTTCGTTGGTTCAGGTGCAGGTCTTCCAAAATTCATGAATATCCCAGGCGAAAACCTTAAAGGCGTCTTCTCCGCTAACGAAATATTAACTCGCAGCAACCTCATGAAGGCTTACTTACCAAATTGCGATACTCCAATCAAACAGAGCAAGAATGTTGCAGTCGTCGGTGGCGGTAACGTTGCTATGGACGCAGCTAGAACAGCTCTCCGTCTTGGCGCAGAACATGTATACATCGTTTATAGACGTGGTATGGAAGAACTTCCAGCACGTAAAGAAGAAGTTGAACACGCAGAAGAAGAAGGTGTCATCTTCAAGACTCTTAACAACCCAGTCGAAATCCTTGGTGATGAACAGGGTTGGGTCAAGAGCATGAAAATCATCAGGATGGAACTTGGTGAACCGGATGCATCAGGCAGACGTAGACCAATCGAAGTTCCTGGCTCAGAATACGAACTCGAAGTTGACTGTGTCATCATGTCACTTGGTACAAATCCAAACCCACTTATCAAATCCACCACTCCTGGATTAGACACAAACCCTCACGGCGGTATCATCGTTTCTGAAGAATCCGCAATGAGCTCAAAAGATGGTGTCTTTGCAGGCGGCGATGCTGTCACAGGCGCTGCAACCGTTATTCTAGCAATGGGCGCTGGTAAAACTGCTGCTGCTGGTATCCACGAATACATACAGAACAAAGCTAAATAATCCAATTACTACCCTAACATATAAATTAGAGGCATCTTCGGATGTCTCTTTTTATTACTTATTTATATACAAAAAAGGCTCACCATGATAGTGAACCAAGGCTGCTTTTATTATTTGTTGGCTTCGCGGTAAAGCATATACTGCATGATTCCAGCGATTGTCTTTGAATCGACTATCTCGCCTTTACGAATCTGCTCTAATATGTTTTCTAGAGTATCTGTATAGACTTCAACGAATTCGTTTGGATCTAGATTTGTTTGAGTTTTAACAAGATCTTTTGCAAGAAGAAGATAGATTATTTCATCATCATATGCGATTGTTGGGCAAACCTTGCCAAGATATATTATCTCGTTAGCGTGGTAGCCTGTTTCTTCTTCTAATTCCCTTCTAGCGCATTCTTCTGGGGTTTCTTTTGGATCGAATTTTCCTGCTGGAAGTTCAATCATGACTTCATCAAATGGGTATCTATATTGTCTTTCCATGATGATTTTTCCATCAAGAAGAGCGACAATACAGCTGGCTTTGCAGTGTCTAACAACTTCGCGGACTGATTCTTTTCCATTAGGACAAACAACACGATCTTTGTATACGTCGATTATTTTTCCTTTGTATATTTGCTCACTGCTGATTGTTTTTTCTTTAAGGTCCATAAATACGCTTTCTTTTCTATTGCGAAATTATTGATATTCCTTATTGGCGTAAATCTCTTTTATTTCTTCAATATGTTCAATGAAAATATCTACAAGTCGAGGATCGAATTTCTTTCCTTTTTCCTTGATAAGGAAGTCTATCGCTTCTTGTGGATCTTTTGCTGGCTTATAACAACGTTTTGAGACAATTGCGTCATATACGTCACAGATTGAAACGATTCTAGCATTTAAAGATATTTCGTCACACTTGTTCCCGTTTGGATAACCCGTGCCATCGTAGGACTCATGATGCTGATACGCAATTAAAGACGCGGTCCTCATGATCTCCGATTCATTATCCTTCAGCATTATGTGGCCGTTTGTGGTGTGGGTTTTGACGATTTCATATTCATCACCTGATAAAGGGCCTTCTTTTTCTAAAACCTTCTTATCTATAGTCATTTTTCCTATATCGTGCATCATGGCAGCCGTAGAAACGACCCATGTTTCTTCTTCTGTCATACCAAGGTGCTTACATAAAACTGCGGTTGTCAAAGACACTCTCCTAATATGGTCGCCTGTTTCATGGGAATCATGATCTGCGAGGGTTGATAAAGATTTGATGATTTTCTCATTCTCAAAATACGTCTCGTTATTTTTCTTTTTAAGTGACTCAACAAGTGTGCTGAAGTGATTAGAAATCGCGTATCCGATGATAGAGAAAACCACGTATTCAAACAATCTTGGAATCAAGCCAAATACGAATAAGCCAAACCAAGACGTAGCAGGTTCGTCAGTTACAAAATTGAATGCTTGATTGAGAACAAACGCCAAAACATGCGACCCAATCATTATTGAGAAACCAAGGATTATCGTATATACCATGATTTTTTTATCGAGGTATAACGCTGCTACAAGAACAGGGAATGCAAACATCATAATTACGTGGTAATCCAAAAAAGAATATAGAGCACCTGTCGTAACAACGATTGCCGTAATACATATGTACCTCAATATTCGAGTGTGAATATTCAAAATGTCATAGAATAAAGTAGGCAATAAAAGAATTACAAAAAACGTTCCAAGAACCGGATAAATGACCCACATGATAATGAATACGCCTATAGCGTTAAGAAACATTATCGCCAAAATGAAAAAAGCAGATATTCTGCAAAACAGAGCTAATGTTTTATTAGCTTTTATCTCATGCTCTTCTATTAACTTTTTTGAAAAATCCATAAATAATTACTGAGTAATTATAACACTTGTCTTTTGCTTTTAAATACGCGTTATGAGAACCGATTGATATGTTTCTTGAGAATCAAAAAAACGCTCACCATTTCTGGTAAGCGGATTTCTTCTAATTGGTGGATCTGACCGGGATCGAACCGGCTACCTTCTCGTTGCGAACGAGACGCTCTCCCAAGTGAGCTACAGACCCAAAACGCTTATGTATTATAAATCTTTATTTTATATATACAAGAAAGCCGTCGATTGTAAAAACAATTATTTAAAGTCTATTTTGCTGTGGTTTTTTCATTTATCCAGGCTTAATTTGTTTTGATTTTAGTATTTTAAAAATTCATGTATTTCTTGTTCCAAAGGTTGATTCGATTATTAAAGTTTCTTTCTAGACAATGTATAGTTGCCAATTATTTTAAATGTAAAAGTAGTCGAAAAAATCGCTAGCAAAATATGATTTTCATCAAATTGATGTTTTTCCTCTTTTCAAAACTAGTTTCAATTAAGTCCCCAAAAAGGAGAAAGACCATGGAAAAGGTGATAGCAATCATTGATTTGAAAAGTTTTTACGCCTCATGCGAATGTGCCTGCAGGCATTTAGACATTTTCACTACACCTTTAGTCTGCGTTGATCCATATAGAAGCGGAAACAGTGTCGTAATGAGCGTCACACCTTTCCTCAAAGAAAAATACGGCGTTAGCAACGTTTGTCGCGAGAAAGAATTGCCTGACGTGCCAGGAATGGTTTACGCCGTTCCACGCATGTCCTATTACTTAACTATGTCATGCAAAGTTATATCAATCTTCTTAGATTACATAGCCGAGGAAGATTTGCACGTTTACTCAGTTGACGAATCTTTCCTTAATATCGGCCCTTATCTAAAACTATATAAATGCACGGCCGAAGAGCTTGTGATGCGCATTCAAAAGGACATAAAAGATAAACTTGGTTTACTTGCTACGGCAGGAATAGGTCCTAATATGTTTTTGGCAAAAGCTGCCTTAGATAACGAAGGGAAAAAGAACCCTCCATATCTTGCTCATTGGGATTATGAGGATATTCCGACTAAACTATGGAAAATCAATCCAATAACAAAAATTTGGAGCATTAGTGCGGGGACATCTAACCATTTAGCTAAACTAGGAATTAGAAATTTAAGGGAGTTAGCTAACGCTCCTGCTAAATTATTAGAAAAAGAGTTTGGGATAATGGGATCCCAGCTACAAGATTTAGCAAACGGCAAAGACGGAAGCGATATCCAAGATAAATACATTCCAAATAGCAGATCTCTTTCTAATGGGCAAACATTGATCAAAGGATATTATCCAGACGAGCTGTGCCTGATTCTCCGTGAAATGAATGATGATTTAGCGAATCGACTTAGAGATCAAAACTCCGTGGCAGGAAAAGTCGGACTTTTCATCGCCTATGAGGATGGCACTGCTTTTGGCAAAAGCTGGACAATGCCATATCACACTGATGATACAAATACTTTATATGATGCACTCGAAGACATATTGCTGACTTACGGCAAAAACACGCCAATAAGGAATATCAGCATAAACTATGGTTCTCTCAAAGAATCACACTATAAACAGCTTTCGTTTTTTGAAAACGCGGAAGAGCAATTAAAAAGAACAAACTTAGACCGCTCACTAGATAAAATCAGAAAAACCTATGGAAAGAATAGCGTTCTTAGAGCGAGCAGTTTATTTGAGCAAAGCACGGCAAAAAGAAGACATGAACAAATAGGAGGACACAGACGATGAACGAACGCGGAATGAAAAAATGGGCACCATACAAATCTTTAGACTCTCAAGCTGATTTCATTGCAAAAATGCGATACGAAAAATCACGAATTCAGAAACCTTTAGTTATGGAAGATGAAGCAATTAGGATAAATGAAATTCTTTCTTCGTATCATGGCCAAAACGTTTCTTTGTTCTATTATAGAGATGGTTATGTCTATAACGAAGTTGGAGTAATCAGTCATATTTCTCAGCCATATATGTATCTCACGATTAACAGCGTGAGAATCCAATTCAGGGACTTGGTCGATTTAAAATAAAGCTGCTGACATTCTTTAGCGCATGCACGTATGTTATAATAGTTGCACCCAAGGAGGTTATCTTATGAAAAAAGAAAAGAAAACATTCAGCCTTAAAAAAGGTGGTCTTGTTTGGATCATATGGAATTTAGTTGAGGCACTTTTGTTAATCACTATGGGTGTTTTAACTATTGTTAACTGCCAAAAAGATAGTTTGCACAAAGAATTATTTATCATCATTTCCATCTTCTTAATCGTTGGCGGATCTTTGAGAATCCTTGCAAACTTCATACCTATTATTGGCGCAAGAAAAGTAGATGCAGAAGGCAAACTAATCATACGCATGAACATGTCATACAGTATGTGCATTTCCGGTGCTATTGAATTGGCTTTAGGCATTGCGTTGATGGTTGCGATGACTGGAGACGCCGCAATGATGATGGTTCAATATATCACTGACATCATTGTTTACTTTGCAAGCATTCTTCTTGTCGTTGCCGGTGCAACATTAATCGCTTTTGCAATCGCGTTCATCATCACAAAGCTTTATAAGTTATATGTGCCTATTGTTGAAATTATTTTTGGTTTGGCAACCGCTGGCCTTGGTATAGTCATCCTTGTTCTATTTGCTCAGAACAGCCAGATCATAGTGACAATCCTATTAATCATCATTGGTGTATTGCTTATTCTTGCGGGCATCGGTGAAGCCGTCCTAACTTTCAGACCACTAATCAAAGCCAGAAAGAAAACAAAAAATCAGACTAACGAAGATATGATTGATGCCGAAGTTAAGGAATCCGGAGAGCAAGAAGAGAAGCCTGTTAAAAAGGAAGAAGAACCTTTGGCTGAAGAAAAACCTCTATTGGAAGAAAAAGAGGTAATAGAAATCGAGTTAAAAGAACCAAGCAATAATAACAATCAGTAATTTAAAAGAGGCCACGCTCGTTGGCCTCTTTTTTATTTTGCTTCCATTAAGTTCTTAAGCAAGGCAAGTCTTGTTAGAAGGCCTACTCCGCCAGGAACAGGGGTTTGTTTTGCGATAGGTAAATCTGACTCAGCATCGCCATGAAGCTTTCCATCATCACCCCTATTTATACCTACATCCACTAACCAACAGGTCGGTTTAAGTTCATACGAATAATCAATAAGGCCTTGCTTACCAACAGCAAGAACAATAAGATCAGCGTTTTTCAAGAACATGCGACGATCTTCATCCTTTGTTTTTGAGTGAAGAACTGTTACGTTGCAGTTCTTATCAAGAAGCAATCTTGCCATAGGCTTTCCAACGATGTCACTTCTTCCAATAACGACAGCATTCTTACCTACAAAATCAAATCCTTCATCCACAAGATAATCGATAATCCCTTTTGGTGTGCAACAAACAAATTTTGACCCAAGAACAAAACCGTCGACATCTTTATCAGGCGATATTGTTTCATTAATTTTCTGCTCGCTTATGTGCTTTGGAACAGGAAGCTGGACAATAATCCCATTGATTGAAGGATCAGTGTTTTGTTTCTTTAGAAGATTTATGACTTCTTCTTCGCTGACACTTTCTTCAAATAAAGTATGGATAGCGTTAATGCCTACCTCTGCCGCATCTTTCTTCTTACCGCGAACATATGCTTCGCTTGCTGGATTATGACCAATGGTAATTATGGAAAGCGTTGGTGCTACAGGCATTTTAGCCACTTTAGCTTTAAGCATTTCCTTCTGTTGTAAAACGTATTCTTTTATTTCCATATATTTCTGAATTCAAGATATCACTATAGTGTTATCTTTTCACTAAAAAAGGTCAGATTTCTCCGACCTTTTAATTTTTGATTTTTATTAGAGGATTTGGTTAAGAAGCACCAATGCTGCGTGGGCGTGTTCTGATTCCTCTGCAACATCACTTCCGCCTTTTGAGTTGAGAATCATGATAAGAAGAGCAAGGAATAGGAAGAGGACTGCGAAGCCAAATGTGAACCAGCTCACAATCTTCTCAGAACCACGTTCTTTGGTCTTGACGAAAACGTTGAGTCCACCGCCAGTGATGGCACCAGAAGCACCTTCCGATTTACCACCTTGAAGCAAGCTCAAGATAATCAAGATAAGAGAAACTACGATAAATATGACGTCATACCATTTCATACTCAAAACTCCAACCGCTAATAAGCGCTAGATAACTATATTATAGTTCTCTCCTTTTAACAACGAAAGAATCACTATTTAAATAGTGAGAAACATTGAGAAATGTTAGCCATTTGCAAATAAAAAACGGCAAAATATGCCGTTTTTGCAGATGATTTTAATTATTTTGAAAGACTTGCTTTCGCCTCTAATATGATGTCGCGAATCTCTGCCGCACGCTCGAAATCATAGTTTTTGGCAGCTTCTTTCATTTCTTTCTCTAAAAGTTTAAGCCGCTTCTCAAGCTCTGTTCTAGACATCTTTCCAGACATCTCTGCGAACTTTTCTTCGTCCTTATCATTATTCGAAAGCGGAGGTCTAATCTCTTTGATGATCGTTGTTGGAACAATGCCGTATTCCTCGTTGTATGCTTGCTGAATTCCGCGTCTACGGTTTGTTTCATCAATGCACTCTTTCATAGATCTCGTGATTCTGTCAGCATACATAATTACTTTGCCGTTAGCGTTTCTAGCAGCGCGTCCTGTTATCTGGATGAGCGATGTCGTAGAGCGCAAGAAACCTTCTTTGTCTGCGTCTAAGATACAAATCAAAGAAACCTCAGGAATATCAAGACCTTCTCTTAAAAGGTTAATGCCAACAAGTACATCGTATTTTCCTTTTCTTAATTGATAAATTATTTCAGTTCTTTCCAAGGTCTTTGTTTCATTTTGAAGATACGCGACTTTGATGCCCGCGCCTTTAAGATATGAAGTAAGGTCTTTTGCCATGTTGATGGTCAATGTGACAATCATGACACGTTCGTTTTTCGCTATGCGTTCTTGGATTTCTGCCATTATGTCATCGATTTGCCCAAGCGGCTTTCTAACTTCTATTACTGGATCTAAAAGGCCTGTAGGACGAATGATTTGTTCAGCAACTTCATGCCCACAGAGGTCTAGTTCATAATCACCCGGAGTCGCTGAAGTACAGACAACTGCTGAAGGCATCAACCCTTCAAATTCGCTAAAGTTCAGAGGCCTGTTATCTAATGCGCTAGGCAAGCGGAAACCATATTCAACGAGGGTTTCTTTACGAGAACGATCGCCATTATACATGCCTTTTATTTGAGGAAAGCTGACGTGAGACTCATCGACCATGAGAAGATAATCATCGGGGAAATAATCTAATAAACAGAAAGGACGCTGTCCTGGTTTACGTTTATCAATATGGCGGGAATAGTTTTCAATACCTGGACAACGACCGAACTCTTTAAGAGATTCCATGTCTTGTCTAGTTCGCATTTCTAATCTCTCGGCTTCGAGGAGTTTTCCTTCCGACTTAAAATACTGGAGTCTTTCATCTAACTCTTCTGCAATGGTAATGCATGCCTCCTCTATTCTTCTTTTTGAAGAAGCGTGATCATAGGCTGGATAGATCGGGAAAGTTTTAACGGACTTTTCGACCTCTCCGCTTAGCTTATTAACGGCACAAATTCTATCAACTTCATCGCCAAAGAAGTCAATACGTATATAAGTATCAGACGCATACATAGGACAAATATCTATGATGTCTCCATGGACTCTAAAGTTACCAGGAGCCAAATCAAAATTATTTCTCGTGTATTGAGACTCAACTAACTTATCTAAGAATTTTTTTCTATCAATCGTTTCCCCTACACGGATTTCAAAGACAAGTCCCCTATATTCTTCTGGGTCTGCCAAACCGTAAATTGCGGCAACAGAAGCAACAACAATAGTGTCCCTTCTTTCGCAAATGGAATTAACTGCACTTGTTCTAAGAAGCTCAATTTCTTCATTCATCATTGCGTCTTTTGCAATGTACGTGTCAGTCTTTGGTATGTATGCCTCAGGCTGATAAAAATCGAAGTTTGAAACAAAGTACTCAACGCGGTTATGCGGGAACAATTCTTTAAACTCACCGTAAAGTTGAGATGCTAATGTTTTGTTGTGAACCAATACCAAAGTAGGCCTATTTAAAGCGGCAATAATATTTGCGTCAGTGAAAGTTTTTCCTGTTCCTGTTGCGCCTAAAACAACCTGAACTTTCTTTCCTTCCTCTACGCCTGCAAGAATTTTTGCAATAGCGGCAGGTTGGTCGCCAGTAGGTTTAAAAGGAGATACCAATTCAAATGAATGAGTCTTATCTGGCTCCATTTTCGTTAGTCTCCTGTTCTTTCTGTAACCTGCGGAGTTTCTTCTTTTTTCTCCTTATATAGAAAGGCTCAAAGCCCTCGCCATTGATTGTTTTGGCCTTTGTAAATGAAACAAACGCTTTTGGGTCAATAGAGGCGATAAATTGCTGAATCTCGGTTGTTTCAACTTCGTTAATGACTACGCGAGTAAGTTTTCTTGTTTCTCCAGTAAATGCGCCAATTGCATCAAACATTGTTGCTGTATGTTCCATTTCATTGATGATGTATTCATTAATCTCTTTATATTTGTCGCTGACGATGTCGCAAATAACGAATGATGTTGAGTTAACATACATTATCTGGATAGCGATAGCGCAGCAAACAGCGCAAAGAATACCAATCACAGTTAGAACAAAGTTATTTGGTTCAGCCCACCTAATGAACGCACCAAGAACGATAAGAGCGCTATCAATAATAAAGCTAGATGTGCCTTCTTTGATTTCACTATAACGAGCAATAATGAAAGAAATAATATTGAATCCGCCAGTTGAACCATTGCCTTTATAAGCAAGCGCAACACCCGCACCACAAAGAATGCCTCCAGCAACGGAACACAATAAAAGAGCCCCGACACCATCTGCTCCACCAGAAATGGCCTTAGAATAGATATCCCCCATACCAACTAATTCTCCCAAATCAAAGCGATAAATAATGGAGAACATGAGAGGATAAACGATCATCGCTATCAAAGTATGAGCACTAAACTTCTTTCCAACAACAACAAGGCCGATTAACCACATGGAAACTTGGGCAATAGCAACAACAATATCAGTTGATTTAAAACCTGTAGCCGCTTCAATCCAGTAGTTCACGATAATACCGACAGAAGAAATTCCACCAGAAATAATTCCACATGGCGCAATGAATAACGCATCACCAAAAGCCATGACTATGCATCCCAAAATCACCAGCAAAACATCGGTAATTTCTTTAAAAATAGATTTTTTATTGATGACTAAATCTTGTGTACTCATTTTGAATTAAACGATAATGCCTCTAAATATGCGTCAATGAATTGGTCTAAATCGCCATCCATGACTCCTTGAACGTCGCTTGTCTCAGCATTTGTTCTATGATCTTTAACCATTGTGTATGGGCAGAAGACATAAGAACGGATTTGGCTTCCCCATTCGATGTTTTTCTGTTCACCAACAACAGATTTCAACTTTGCTTCTCGCTCCTCAATCTTTCGTTGCATCAAGCGGTCGGCAAGCATTTCCATGCAGGTCTGTTTGTTAAATAACTGGCTTCTTTCAATTTCGCAAGAAACCACAATGCCAGTCGGAAGATGCGTTATACGGACTGCAGACGAAACTTTGTTAACGTTTTGTCCGCCTGCACCACCGCTTCTAAAAGTATCAACTCTTAGATCCTTAGGATCGATAACAACATCGCTCACTTTGCCAAATTCAGGGATGACATTTACAGAAGCAAAAGACGTGTGACGGCGTGCGTTTGAATCAAATGGCGATATACGTACTAAGCGATGCACTCCTTTTTCGCCTTTTATTAGGCCGTATACATTCTTGCCACTAATTTTGACGGTTGCGCTTTTGCAGCCAGCTTCTTCACCATTTTCATAGTTGAGAACCTGCCATTTCAAATGGTGTGATTCTGCATAGCGGTTATACATACGGAAAAGCATGTCTGCCCAGTCCATAGCTTCGGTTCCGCCTGCGCCAGGATGGATTTCTAGTGTGCAGTTCAATGAATCATACTCTCCTCTGAAAAGAAGGTTGGTTCTTAATGTTTTTATTGCTTTGGATAATTCTCTTTCCATTCCCTCAATAAGTTCACACATTTCAGGGTTTGATGAATCGGGGTCATCTAAAAGGAAGGAAAGCTCTTCAAAATCGTTTTTGATTTTTGCATATCCCTCAACTTTTGTTTTATCGTCGTTTAGTTTGTTGACGACTTCTAAAGCAGACTTCTGGTCATTCCAAAAGTCTGGTTCGTTTTGCTTGTTGTCTAATTCAGCGATCTCAGCGTTTAACTTGTCCAGGTCAAAGAGAACCACCGAGTTGCGATACAAGCTTGCCGATGTTTTGGGCGTCTTGTCTTAATTCGACTAACTCTTTCATATATTCCTTTGTTGTTAAACTTTCTTATTCGGCTTTTGACTGTTCTTCCTGTGCAGGTGCGTCAACGGCTTCTTCTGGTTTTGGTTGTGGTGCTTCTGGAGCAGGGGCTGGTGCTCTTCTTTCGAGTTTAATGTTAACAAGGTTAAATACTGTATCAACAGCGGCCTTATCATTCATCTCTTTGAAGAGATCATAGCCTTCATTGACGTAGTCCTGGAGCGGGTTACGCTGTGCGTAGCTTCTTAATGAGATGCCATCACGGAGGTGTGCCATCGTATCAATGTGGCCTTGCCAGTTACGGTCAATGACCTTTAATGAAATAGTACGTTCTACGTTGTCTGCGTCTCTTGCTGTCCAAGTCTTTCTCTTGTCGAGGTAGTAATTATAAAGGACTTCGCCAAGGTCTTCGCCTGCTTCTTCATATGGTGCGTTATCATATGCGGCCGCATCGATTGAGCCAACAGGTAAGAATTGAGGTTCGACCAATCTCTTAAGGGCTTCGCCAGAAATAATTCCAGCAGTGTTTGTTTTATCGATAGCTTTCTGTGAAAGGAAAGCGCCGGTTGTTTTGAAGAATTCGTGAATGAGATCAACGATATCTGGTGCCATTAAAATTGCGTCACGTTTTTTATATGTGATATCACGTTGTTTTGCTAAAACGTCATCGTAGTCTTTGAGGTTTTTACGGACATCGAAGTTCTTACCTTCAATTTGTTTTTGAGCATTTGTGACGGCGTTAGTAAGCATTCTGTTCTCATATGCTTCATCCTGAAGGTTGTTAACAAAAAGAGTGCGAAGGTTCTCAGGTGCAAATCTTCTCATTAATTCATCATCGAAAGAGATAAAGAAACGTGAGTAACCTGGATCACCTTGACGACCAGCACGACCACGGAGCTGGTTATCGATACGTCTTGATTCATGACGTTCTGTGCCAAAGACACAAAGACCACCAAGATCTCTGATTTCCTGAGTAAGCTTAATATCTGTACCACGACCTGCCATGTTGGTAGCAAGTGTGACAGCGCCTTTTTCGCCAGCGTGAGAAATGATTTCAGCTTCTTTTGCTTGGTTCTTTGCGTTTAAGACTTCGTGTGGAACCCCTGCTTGAGTAAGCATTGCAGAGATCTCTAAGTTAGATTCGACCGAAACGGTACCGATAAGGATTGGTTGTCCTGTTGCGTGTCTTTCTTTAACGGCATTAACAAGAGCCTTAAGTTTTGCTTGGTGTGTGCCAAAGATTAGGTCTCCATCATCAATACGCTGGATTGGACGGTTGGTTGGGATGGTGACAACTTTCATGTTGAAGATTGTGTTGAATTCTTCTTCTTCGGTTTTTGCGGTACCCGTCATACCAGAAAGCTTTTCATAAAGACGGAAGAAGTTCTGATATGTGATAGTTGCAAGAACTGTTGTTTCCTGTTTGATTTCACAGCCCTCTTTTGCTTGGATCGCCTGCTGAAGGCCATCGTTATATTCACGGCCAGGCATAATACGACCTGTAAATTGGTCAATTAACTGAATCTCGTGATTCTCATCAACCATGTATTCGACATCACGTGCCATAATGTAGTTAGCTTTGAGAGCCTGATAGATGCGGTGAATGAGATCTTCGTTCTCTGGATCATAGAGGTTTCTAATGCCGAACATTCTTTCGGCTTTGTGTGTGCCTTCCTCAGTAAGAGAACACGCTTTGTCTTTGACATCGATTTCATAATCTTTGTCTTTGCGGAGATATTTAACAAAACGGTCTGCAACCTGATATTGGGAAGCGGCGCTCTTCTGACCGCCGGAAATAATAAGTGGGGTACGAGCTTCGTCAACGAGAACGGAGTCAGCTTCGTCAACAACTGTAAAGAACAATCCGCGGAGAACGCGTCCTTCAAGGTTTGGAGACATGTTGTCACGAAGATAGTCAAAACCGAGTTCTGAGTTGGTTGTATATGTAATGTCGCAAGCATAAGCTTCGCGTTTTTGATTTGTGTCTTTTGATGCAAGGTTAACGCCAACAGTTAAACCTAAGAAACGGTAAATTTGTCCCATCCATTCAGCATCACGTGATGCAAGGTATTCGTTAACGGTAACAACGTGAACGCCTTTGCCAGCAAGAGCGTTGTGATAAACGGCCATAGTTGCAGTTAAGGTTTTACCTTCACCAGTTCTCATTTCAGCGATGTCGCCATTGTCTAAAACGAGAGAGCCAATAATCTGAACTTTGAATGGTTTCTGTTTTAAAACACGCCAGCCTGCTTCACGAGCAACAGCAAATGCTTCAATTTTGATATCAGCGAGTGTCTCGCCTTTTTCTAGTCTCTCTTTGAACTCTTTTGTCTTAGCGATGAGTTGTTCATCGGTTAAAGCAGTCATTTGTTCATCAAGAGCCATGACCTGGTCAGCTTCTCTGCCTAAACGGTCTAATTCTCTTTTCTCTAGACGGAAAAGTCTTTCAATAAAATTCGCCATACTAATCTCCTCTTAAGGGATAACCAAGAAATGATACCATTACCATTAATGGTAAGCAAACTTCGTAAATATTTACTTACTTCTTGAAGTAATCATTTTCTATCATTTTTTCTAAAAATACCTAAGATTTGCAGCAGTTTTTTGTTAAAAACACCCAACACATCATATTTTTTATTTGGGTCTCTTGTTCTTGCCATAACAAGGACTTCAACCTTTCTAGCGCCATGTTCTAAAAGCATTTTTGTGCAAGCTTTAGCCGTTGCTCCAGTAGTCAGCAAATCATCAACAAACAAGATATCGAGTCCCTTAACAGATGCTTTTTCGTCCCATTTTAAATGACCTCCTATCTTTTGACGGTCTTCAAAATTTAGGTCGGCCTGTTTGACGTTGTCTATCTTATGGATCGGATGAATAAACGGCCGACCAAGGCATTTAAAAATTTCTTCAACATGATTAAATCCCCTTATCTCGTTTTTGGCACAATAACTAGGTGCTGGAACCAATATCCAATCTTTATATTTCTTTCTAAGAAAGCTTTTGTGCCTAGACAAGAAAAATTCTGCCATCTCAATATCAAAACACCCCTTACATTGATAAAGCATCGTTTTCACTTTTTCGTTGTATGTGAATAAGGAGGTAGTTTTGAGACCATTTAGTTTAGTTACGACCACTTTAGGTTCCATCTCATGAAAGCAGGAAGCGCAAATCGGGTAATCATAAAACAAAGATGCGGTATCATCTATCAACTTGTCTTTGAAACAAACCTTACAAAAACGTGTTGCAGAATTCAATTTCTCTGATTGCATTCTTTATGTCCTCCGTCTCTTTTTCGGCAAAGAAAATCACTTCGCCTGTCGGGGCGTCCATTTTTCTCCCCGCCCTTCCTGCCGTTTGTATCAAAGTAGAAGAATCGTATATACGCTCATCATCCGCTCGATAAATAATCACCTGGAGATTTCTAACAGTTACTCCTCTTTCTAAAACCGACGTTGTCACCAAATAATCAAGTTCTCCTTTTTTAAGCCGATTGATAATCTTGTCTCTATCATCTCTTTGGCTATGAAGATAGTCGCCTTTTCGAACAAACATTCTTATCTTGAGATAAAGTTTTTCGCACGTAGCCTGAGTGGGTGCGAAAACAAAACAAGGTTTTCCATTCCTCTTAAATTCTATAAGCTTCTTTATGATCGACGCCTCTTGCAGCAAAGGTATTTGGATGATTACTTTTGGCACTGGTATAGGCTGTTTATGAAAGCGGGTCCTCAGTTCAAGAATTTCATGATTATCTTGCCTAAACTCGTTAAGGATTTCATTGCTTGGGGTTGCGCTCATCATGACGCAGTTCCCTTTTAGGGACTTCTTATAAAGAGAAACTAATACGTCATTTCCTTTATAAGGGAACGCATCTATTTCGTCCATAACAAGAAGGTCAAAATAATTTGGATATCTAAAAAGCTGATGGGTTGTAAGAATAACTATGTCGCCTTCTAGTTTATTTGTATGCTGACCATATACAGCAACTACATCTAATTTCTTAAAGGCTTCTTTTAATCTCCAAAACAATTCAATTACGACGTCTCGTCTAGGAAGCGCAAAGCCAACTCGCAGCCCCTGAGAAACGGCATAAGCAAGAACGCCATAGCTTATTTCGGTTTTGCCCGATCCACAAACGGCGTATACAAGGGTATCTATTCTATTTCGAAAATTTGAAACAATTTTATCTGAAATCTCTTTTTGATTGCTAGATAAAGGATAGTGAAGGTCAGGAAAGATGTTTCTTTTTCTTGATGGCTTGTATCCAACAGACTCGCCAGAAAAAATGATGCATTTCCTGCAATACTGTTCTCCGTTTTTTGTTCCGATAAATCTTTGATCTGAATTACCACATTTTTCGCAAATAAACATTTTGAATGCCCCATATACATATAGAGGACAAATCAAAAAATATTTCGAAAAAATAAAAGATTTTTAAAAATTATTGTCAAAACCGCTTTATTTTCAGTTATTTTCCTGTTCTTGCAAGATGATTAATTGCCTCTTCTTCATCCATAATCTCGATTCCGAGTTTTTGGGCTTTGTCGAGTTTGCTTCCTGCTCCTGGACCCGCGATTACAATGTCTGTGTTCTTAGAAACAGAACCAGAAACTTTTGCCCCAATGCCTTCTAAAATATCGGTCATCTCATCACGCGAATAACGAGTGAGAGTTCCGGTTAGGACAATGGTCTTTCCATAAAAATACGAATTCACGTCAAGTGTATCAGTGCCTAAATAATTAAAGTTGATACCATCGGCACGTAATTTTTCTATTTGCTGAAGTTTTAATTCATCGTGGAAATAATCAACAACAGATTTGGCGGCTACCGGCCCAACATCTTTGATAACCGTTAAATCTTCTTCGGTGACATTTAATAAAGCATCGAGAGTTTTAAATCTCTTTGCTAGCGTTTTGGCGAGTTTCTCGCCTACTTCTTTGATACCAAGGCCAAACAAAAGTCTCTCAAGAGATCTGGATTTGCAAGCCTCAATGGCATCAATAAGAGAATTCATTGACTTGTCGCTCCAGCCATCAAGCTCTTTAATTTCTTGTGCATGATCGCTAATGTGGAAAATGTCAGGAATCTCGTGAAGGAAGCCTTCAGCAAAGAACTCTTCAACAATGCTTTCACCCATTCCGTCAATATCCATAGCGTTTCTGGACGCAAAATGAATCATTCCTTCAATTTTTCTTGAATCGCAGTCTTTATTTAAACAATAGTGCATGTTTTTGACACGGCTGAGTTCATGTCCACATACAGGGCATGCGTCAGGCATAATCCATTCTGTTTGTGTTCCGTCGCGCCTATCAATAATAGGTCCGGTTACTTCTGGGATGACGTCTGCCGCTTTATGAAGACCAATAATGTCTCCAATCATTAGACCTTTGTCTTTAATAAAATCTTCATTATTCAAAGTTGCTCTTTGGACGGTAGATCCTGCAACACGAACAGGCTCAAGGATAGCGTTAGGCGTAACTCTTCCCGTGCGACCGATTGTTAAGACAATATCTAATAATCTGGTTGTTACTTCTTTTGGTGGAAATTTATATGCGATTGCCCAGCGAGGTTCTTTTGCGGTGTAGCCAAGAGAATCATAAGCATCAAGGTTGTCTACTTTAAAAACTAAACCATCGATATCGTAATCAAGGGTTTCACGTTTTTCGGTATACTCGTGGATATATTCAATAACTTCTTCTATTCCATGAAGAACTCTTCTTTCGTGGTTTGTTCTAAAACCAAGTTCATCTAAATAATTGAGTGACTCAGAATGGATGTGCTCGCCGAGTTCTCTAGAGTTAACTAGATAATACCAAAAGGCCTCAAGCTTACGGCTTGCAGCAACTTTTGGATCAAGGTTTCTAATTGAACCGGCCGCAGCATTTCTACAATTAGCAAATTCTGGTTCACCAGCCAAAGAACGCTGGACATTAACGCTTTCAAGAGAAGCTTTTGGCATATAGACTTCGCCACGAACTTCAAAAGGTCTCATCTCTTTTACGTGTAACGGAATGGAGCGTATTGTTATGACGTTTGATGTAACGTCTTCTCCCATATTTCCATCGCCTCTGGTTACAGCGTATTGAAGTTCCCCATTTTCATAAATCAACGACATTCCAAGGCCGTCAATTTTCATTTCCCCAGTATATGTAATTTGATCAACGTGAAGAATGTCCCTCAAACGTCTATCAAAATCCCTCATATCGTCATCGTTAAAAGCGTTTCCTAAAGATAGCATTAATCTCTTGTGAGGAATTTTCTTAAATTCTGATTGGACAGCCCCGCCAACGCGCTGAGTAGGTGAATTTTTACTTTGCAGTGCTGGAAATTCCATTTCAAGCATCTTAAGTTCATTCATCAAGCGATCAAATTCAGCATCGCTGATGCTAGATTGGTTTAAAACATAGTACTCATAGTTGTACTTCTCTAAAAGATCAGTAAGTTGTTTAACACGTTTGGTTGCATCTTCTAATATCATGCCACGCCTCCCTTAGAGCTTGTCCTAGATAACATACGGTGTGAGGAAAGAAGCGTCTTCTTCCCAACCTCATTGAACACTACTACTATCATCGTATCATCTATAACGGCCGTGACTTTCCCATCGCCAAATTTTTCATGATGAACACCATCTCCAACCTTCCAATCAGTTATTCCGTTTTGGACTTGGGCCTGTGGAGCAGGCTTTGGTTCAGGTCTTGTTTGTGGTTCAAAATAGTCTTTCGAAGGATCGTCTGCAAATAACCAATCCGATTCTCCGTTGTAATTTCCTCTTTTGGCTCTAATTGGCTGCCCTCTTTGGGATGACCAAGAAGGATTTCTGCCAAAATATCCAGTGTTTTGAGGAACGCTCAAACCTGCCTCTTTGAAGAACTGAGACGGAACGCTATGTGAATCTGTTTGGAAAGAATATCCATTATTACATGATACGTATAACTGTTTTTTTGCTCTTGTGAATGCAACATAAGCCAAACGTCTTTCTTCTTCTAACGCATCCATTCCTGTTTCGGCCAAAGACCTAGCGCTTGGGAACATGCCGTCATTCATAGAAATAACAAATACATGGTCAAACTCTAACCCCTTTGCAACGTGGATAGTCATCAGGGAGACATAGTTGCCTCCATTGATGTCGTCTTGCGCTGATAGCAAAGAAACGTTTGCTAAGTATTCTTCAAAAGGAGCACCAGGATTCTTTCTGATGAAATTTGAGATATCGTCAAAGAGAGCATTCACGTTTCCGATTCTATCTTCATCAGGCTCCTGGATGTCTTTCAAATAATCAAAATATCCCAATTCTGTCGTGAAATTTTGAAGAATTGCACTATAAACCTCCAATCCTTCTTTGAGCTTATCTTTTGTTTTCTCCATAAGCTCAATCATGATTGAAAGCGAGTTGATGACTCTTCTTGGAATGGCTGTTTCATCGATGTATTTATTGATGTCGGCAATATAGTTGTATTCTGAAACGCCATGGGCCTTCGCTTCTTCGCGGATTCTATCAATTGAAGTCTCGCCGACAGAACGTTTTGGAACGTTGGCAATTCTTTCAAAAGCAATATTGTCAAGAGGGTTAGTCAAAAGGTTGAAATATGCCAATAGATCTTTTACCTCCATGCGCTCATAGAAGCGGACGCCACCAAAAATACGATATGGAATTTGTCTATCCTTCAAGGCGCTTTCGAATGACCTTGTCATATATGAAGAACGGTATAGAACAGCAACATTGTCGTATACAGGACCTTCTTCATTTCTTTGTTCTCTTCCAATCGTTGCGATTTTGCCAGCAACCCAAGACGCTTCATCCTCCGCGTTAGGGAGATTGTTAACTTCAATTTCTTCCCCTTCTGCATGATTGGTGAAAAGATCTTTTGCCACCCTCTTTTTGTTTTTAACAATAAGAGTATTAGCAGCTTTTAATATTTTCTTAGTCGAACGGTAATTCTCATTAAGGATAACGGTCTCTGCGCCAGGGAACGATCTTTCAAAATCAATGATGATTTCTTGGTTGGCTCCTCTCCATGTATAAATGGTTTGATCAGGATCACCAACTACGTACAAAGCAGTATTCTGGCAAGTCAACAATTTAAGTAACTTATATTGGATGTCGTTTGTGTCTTGGAACTCATCAACAAGTATATGATCGAATCTATGAGACCACTTATACTGGATGTCTGTATCTCCCTCTAAAACCATAATTGTTTTTAAGAGAAGGTCATCGAAATCTAAGGCATAGCACTCAGTCTTAGCCTCTTCGTATCTTGTGTACATCTTAAGGCATGTTTTTTCGTCTTTGAAAGATTCCCATTTGACTTCAATGTCCCATGGATAAATGCCTTTGGCTTTTTTACGGCGAATATAATCTGTGGCTATTTTTACTATTTCATCGCTTTTCTTGTAACCAAATTCCACAGCCACATTTTTGATCAATCTTTTTTGGTCATCTTCATCAAAAATTGTGAAATGAGACGGATAGCCAAAAGCTTCGTGCTCAATTCTCAAAAATTTTGAGCAGAAAGCGTGGAAAGTAGAAATATGAAGGTTCGGCGTATAGCCAAGCAATTCATTAATAAGTTTTGCTGCTCTTTCATTCATTTCATGAGCAACTTTATTCGTAAAAGCAATGGCTAAAATTCTTGAAGGATCAATATGAAAATTGCTAATAAGATAAGAAATCCTATAGGTGAGGACTCTTGTCTTTCCAGACCCTGCCCCCGCAATAATCCTTAAATATTGAGAGGAAGACTTAACAGCAGCCAACTGCTTATCATTCAAAAGTGATTCGTAATCCATATTAACGTAGTTAAATTATACACATTGAGAGTCTTATCTTCTAGATATAGGACAGCTAATGTAGATTTTTTTACACTTCAATTAGCATCGTGAATGATTTATCTTTTTGGGCGATTAGAAGATAATAGGAATATGCAGTTACTTAAAAGACAAGAAACGCCAACAGGAAACATAGCTTTATTGGGTATATTCTCCGCTATTTTGGCTGTATTCTCCCTAATAATAGCTTTCGTTCCGTTTACCAGCGTTGCGTTTGGTTTATTTCTTCCTCTGATAAGCGCGGTGGCCGCGTATTACGTTCAGAAGAAGTATATACCGCTATATATGGTAGGAGCCTCACTAATCTGCGTTGGAATTACTTTCTTTAATATAGGTGATACATTGTTCTTTGTTATCCCTAGTATCTTCTCTGGCTCTTTATTTGGTTTTATGAGGACTAAAAAAATTCTTCCTCAATTTAACATTTTCATTATTAGTCTTGTTCAATTTATCCTTCACATTATTGCTTACTACCTATTGATTGTAATTACCGGAATTGACATGTTAAATGTTGTCGTTTCTTTACTTAACTTAAACGATGCCAAAAATTACATGATTTTGTTTATTTCGGCACTCCTGAGTCTTTCTTTTGGAGAAACTGGATTAAATTACCTGATTATCGAAGGCGTGCTCGAGAAATTCTCGATAGAGACAACCAAAGAAGACCCAATTGCTAGAATGATAAACGCATCCATCGCTTTTATTCTTGGGATTGTGTCTATTCTAATGGGGATAGGAACAATCGGTTCTCAAACATTGCCAATTATATTTGTGATGATGCTATATTTCTCTATTTCTGGTGCTGACTATTTGTTTTCTAAAATAAGGCCTGTTTGGATATACGTTCTCCTAGGTTTTCTTATGATTGCCTCATTATTCCTTGTGGCAATTTTCTATCAAAACGATAACCCTATTGGTAGTTTAGGGTTACTAGCTAGCTTCCCTGTTTCTCTTTCTTTAGTTACTTTTGTTTCAATTCTTGAAAACAAAATGGCACAATAAATACGATGAACTTTCTAAAATCTTTAGGCCTAGGCCTCGTAATTGTCATTCTCTCGCCAATCCTACTCTTGGGGATTTCTTTGCTTGGAATCGTCATGCTCATTGAATGGATTATTATGTTCATTAAAGGCGTCATTAGATTTTTTAAAGGTGACTCGTTCTTTAAACCTCTTCCTGAAGATCTAATTGTCCAAGAGATTAAGGCGAACGAGATGAGAAATAAAACAAGCCCTCAACCTGAAGCTCAACCTGCCCCACAGCCAGCGCCGCAAAATATCTATGTGACAAATTATTATCAATATCCAGACCAAAATAACATTCAACAGCCAATGCCTCAAGGCAATCCATATTTGAATCAGCAGTCTGCTAATCAAATTGAGAAAAGAAACGACTATGTTGATGGAAACGTTCAGGAGACAAAGCAGCAAGAAGATCTTTCTACAAGCGCTATAGAAATGAAGATCGTTGATGAAGAAGGGGGAATTGAATGATGAACTCATTTGTTGAAATGGCATTGAGTCAGAACGACAAACGCCTTTTGTTTATCCTCTTAATTGTCTTCGTCATTCTTTTCGTTCTTCTTGGATTGATCGGAGCGTTAATACGCAAGGTATCCACTACATTTGCCGCTAGAATGGATTATGAAATTCATGATGCAGTTACAAGAAGGGTTATTGAGACGCCTGAACAATTAAAGAGATATGGAAGAGCCAAAAATAGAAGGCGTTTCTTTATCGAGGCCATTCCTCCTTTCTGCATTGCTTTATTATCCCTGTTAATTTACCTAGTAACTTCATTTGCAACCGGTATTTGGGCAAGAAACTATTTCAAAGAATTCACAAGTTTATTCTTTGTCTGGGATTGGGCAAGCCCTACAATACACACTAAATTATTTGGCATTGATGTTATTTCCGATTTCCCACCACTTCTCCACGGGCCACAGTTTTTCGTTGAAGAATTGCCTTCGTATATTCTTGTTCCTGTTTGGTGCACATCAATTATTTATTACATTGTTGTCATCCAAGCATTTGTCGCACGC
Source organism: Bacilli bacterium (assembly GCA_045598525.1). GTDB lineage: Bacteria > Bacillota_I > Bacilli_A > RFN20 > CAG-826 > UBA4951. Next base: position 53,961 of record JAZLMH010000043.1, read on the forward strand.
TCAAGCATGCTAAACAAACGAGCTCATACCGTTTTCGAAAAAAGCCTTGAAGGATTTAACCACTTTGATGACATACAAAAAAAGGACACCAATGCAGGTGCCCAAAACAATCAATAAGGTTGTTTAGAAGAACAAATCAACAATTTCGTAAATGGCTAATAACGCCAAAAGAATATCCAAGACTACGATTAAAACAAAGATACGATTCTTGGATTTTTGTTTTCTCTCTTCTGGGGAAAGAGTTGCGTTTTGCTGAGAATATTGCTGATTTTCCATTGTAAATTAATATTTTAAGTTATTTGCTGTTCTTGGGTAAGGTTCAGTGTCACGGATGTTGTTGATACCTGTGATATACATTAAGAGTCGATCAAATCCGATGCCGAATCCACTATGGATGCATCCGCCGTATTTTCTGAGGTTGAGATACCACTCTAAGCCTTCTGTGTTGCCAAGAGCATCCATCTTTGCTTTGAGAATGTCATAACGTTCTTCACGCTGTGAACCACCAACGATTTCACCTTCGCCTGGAACGAGGAGGTCAACAGCTGCAACAGTCTTGCCATCGTCGTTTTCTCTCATATAGAAAGCTTTGATTTCTTTTGGGTAGTTATAAAGGAATACAGGTCCTTTAACAACTTCTTCTGTGATGTATCTTTCGTGTTCGCTTTGAAGATCCATTCCCCAGAAAATATTGTTGTTTACGAACTTGTGTCCTTCAGCAACTGCCTTTTTGAGAATTTCTATACCTTCTGTGTATTCCATCTTTCTAAAGTCGCTCGCTAAAACTGTTGTAAGTTTCTGCATAACGCCTTTATCAATCCACTTGTTGAAGAATTCCATTTCATCTGGGCAATGTTCAAGAATGTATTTGATACAGTACTTAATACAAGCTTCGATGCATTCCATGTCATCATCGAGGTCAGCGAATGCTAGTTCTGGTTCAATCATCCAGAATTCGCTTGCGTGGCGGGTTGTGTTACTCTTTTCGGCGCGGAACGTAGGGCCAAAGGTATAAACATCTTTGAACGCCATAGCAAACGCTTCAACATGGAGCTGTCCTGAAACAGTCAAGGAAGCACGACGGCCGTAAAAGTCATTGTATGGGTCCTTGGCGTCTGTTGTGATTGTGAAAACTGAACCTGCGCCCTCTGCGTCATTTCCAGTAATCTCTGGGGTATGAACATAAACAAAGCCACGATCTTGGAAGAAAGAATGAACCGCCATAGCAAGGACGCTTCTAACTCTAAAAACTGCGTCGAACGTATTGGTTCTTGGACGTAAATAAGCTTCTTCGCGAAGGAATTCAAATGATGTTTTCTTCTTCTGAAGTGGATAATCGGAGTCAACGCCACCCAAGAGTTCTGCTGAGGTGGATTGGATTTCAAATGGCTGTGGAAGGTTTGGTGTTGCAACAACTTTTCCTTCAAAACGAACCGCTGCACCAAATGGATATTTTGATGCCTCAGAGAAAAATGGTGAATCTGATGTATAGACAACCTGAATATTCTTGAAGCAAGTGCCATCGTGGAGGTGGATGAAGCCTACATTACCGCTATTACGATTAGTACGAATCCATCCTTGGACAGTTACCTTTTCGAGCTTTACCAATTCATCGATTGGCGTTGCGTAGAGCTCTTTGACGCTGATAGCTTTTTTCTGCATGCTTATCTCCTTTCGGTTCTATTAGTATTGAATATTTTAAAAATTATTCAATGTTTTGTTAATCAAAGTTTCTATAGTCGCTGATTTTCCAGTTTGGATCTACCCCAAGAGACAAAGGAGCAAATAGGCCTTCTTTGTATAAGCGCTCAGCAACTTTCGCAATCATTGCAGCATTATCTGTTGTGCACCAAAGAGGAGGGATAATTAAATCGATGCCAGTTCCTTTAAGGTGTTCAGCCATTTGTTCGCGAAGATATGAGTTAGCGCTAACACCTCCAGCCAAAACCACCTGCTTAACGTTATACTCTTCTGCTGCTCTAGTAGCTTTATCAACAATCATTCCAATTGCGACATCTTGGAAGGATTTTGCCATATCATCTACTCTAATTGCCTCGCCTTTCATTTGAAGCTGATTAGCAAGGTTTATAACGCTTGTTTTTAGACCTGAATAAGAGAAATCATAACTGTCTTCATGAGCTAAAGGTTTTGGAAGGTTATAAGTGTGTTTTCCAAGTTTTGAGTGTTGGTCGATAGGAAGGCCTCCTGGATATGGGAATCCAAGAACGCGAGCAACTTTGTCATAACATTCGCCAACTGCATCATCTTTGGTCTCACCAATAACAGTGAAATCCATATGGTCTTTCATTATGACTAATTCTGTATTGCCACCACTTACGACTACGCAGAGCATAGGGAACTTGAATTCGCCCGCATATTCATTCGCATAAATATGACCACAAAGATGGTGCACTGGAATCAATGGCTTCTTATAAAGAACAGCCAAGGTTTTTGCGGCTTGAAGACCGATATGAAGGCAACCAATAAGACCAGGTCCGCGAGTTACGGCAAATGCATCCATGTCCTCAAAACAAAGTCCCGTTTGCTCTAAAGCTTCTTTAAGACAAACATCAATATTTTCTGCGTGAAGCCTTGATGCTATTTCTGGCATAACGCCACCGTACTTTGCATGAATTGCAACTTGTGATGAAATGACATTACAAAGAAGCTTGCCATCTTCAGTAATTGCGACAGCGGTTTCATCGCAGCTAGATTCAATTGCTAAGATTCTTGTCATAAGATACACCTCACCATATATATGGCATCTTCGCCGTTACTGTAATACATTCTTTTCTTCGTTATTTCTTTGAATCCGTTCTTTTTATAAAGAGCTATCGCGGCTTCATTGTGCTCACGAACTTCAAGGGTAATGTTTGCAACCTCTTCTTCCTGAGCTTTGCAAACCTGGATCATTTTCTCAATCAAGGATTTTGCAATACCCGTTCTGCGATTTTCTTGGTCAACACAAATTCGAGCTACTGATGCACTATCCCAAGTAATAAAGAAATCGATGTAGCCAACCACTTCATCATCAATAGACGCAGTATACAAGTGGGCGACAGGGTTCTTTTTTGCCTCATATTCAATTTGGTCAATCGGCCATGGGTCAATAAAGCAGGCTGCCTCAAGCATGGCTACAGACTGGTATTCTGATTCCTTTATTTTGTGAATTTGAATTTTCTCGCCTTGCATTTTAATAAAGGTCCTTCAAATAAACTGGCTTTGCTGCAACAGGGTCTTTGCAGAGATTTCTTTCAATATCGCTTAAGGCAAGATTTTCAAGGTTCTTTAGTTCGGTGGCTTCAAAACCAAGATAAGCAACATCGCCACATACTTTGTAATTAGGATGCTCAGAAATATAATCCAAAGCTTCCTTGTTATCTACAATCTTGTCTTCAACAAGAATCTTTTCTCTATAATAAACTCCAAAATATGAGCGTTTGCTACGAGCGTTCATCAAACAAATAGATGGAGTCTCTCTATCTTTAAGAACTTCCAAACTAGATACCAAATAAAGTGGCACGTTTAGGGCAAAAGCAATAACTTTAGCAACAGTTAAAGCAATACGAACACCTGTATATGAGCCAGGGCCTTTTGCCGATATAACCATTTCAATATCTTTTCTTTCAATATTGTTTCTATTAAGAATTGCGTCTAATTCCTGGATTAGAAATTCAGATTGTTTCTGCCATGCTTCATATGAAATAGAATCGATGATCTGATGATCTTTAGCTAACCCAATTGATAAATAGGTGTTACTGGTATCTAAAAGTAAGGTGAACATTAGAATTCCTCCTTAACCACTTCTACGATTTTATCAAGTCTTTCACAATTGCTTTCAACAATGATTTCACGAGTGTCATCGCCTCTATGAAGTAAAGTGATAGTTAAATATTCATCCGGCCAAAGAGGTTCAATGTATTGTGGCCACTCAATAAAAGTGACGCCATTGCCTTCAATAAACTCTTCAAGACCCAACTCAATATTTTGGTTTTCTAAACGATAAGCATCAATATGGAACAAAGGCAAAGTCCCTTTGAAATAGCACTTCATTATATTGAAAGTTGGAGAAATGACGTCCTCATTAACTTTTAAAGCTTCCGCAACCCCACCTACAAAGGTAGTCTTTCCCGCCCCCAAATCGCCTTTAAGCAAAACGACATCTGCAGGAACAAAATGAGAAGCAATTAATGCTCCAAGTTTTCGAGTTTGTTCTTTGTTTTGAGAGATAAAGGTATATTTCATAGCGAACAAGATTATAGTCTTAAGTTTTCAGAATACTAAATATTATTTAGTCTTAGGGGGAAACGTTTCCACAAAAGGACCAGTTTGATCTATGAATTTTTGGTAAATACGTTTGATTTCGTTATCAATAAAAGGGAATTCCCCATTTTCCATCATCGCATGGGTTTCTTTGAAAGTTTTTTTGATTGCTCTTTTTAATTCTGCTGAGTACCCGTATAAAACGGCATGGTGTTCAAATTCCTGTTCATCCAAAGCTTTAATGGTCTCGTCTGGGAACAGTTTTAAATCCAAATCGTAATCAATGTATTTAAGATAGCCTTTGTCTAAAAGCGTAGGACTTGCAATGTTTGCGTAGTAACAATAGCCATTGGCTTTTTTCATAGCGATAACGTTTAGCCATTTTTTCTTAAACAGCAAAAATACAGCGTGCTCATTCGTCATCCAACGACGACCATCACTTTCAGTCACCAAAGAAGACTTTGAACACAAAGCCCAATAATCCTGAGTCTCTTCGGCTAAATAAGCTGGACTCCATTGGCGATGAAGAGTCCCATCATGCTTATAAGCCTGAACATTAATCCAACGAAAAAAACGATTCATACTTATACCTACGGTGCGAGCTGCAATCTAGCAGTACTTCGTATGTATTGTGCTCTAGTGTGCGCTAACTTTCAATGAAAGTTTTGTTGGATGGTTTGTAAAGAAAAGCCTCCAAACTTAAATTGGAGGCGTTTTTGCGGAGGATTTTATTGATTTTAAATATTTTTATAAATAATGGTCTGAACAAAGCGGCAAACCTCGCGGCATTTGTCAGAGATACCTTCAAGAATTGAGTAGAATGACTCATATTTACGAACGGTAAGAGTGTCGACGCCTTCTTTTCTATAAAGAGCTGCAACGCTATCGATGTAAATGGTGTCACTGTCTTCTTCCATACGAATAACCTTTTTAATTGCAGGGAAGATAACTTCAGGTTCAAGGAAGTGTGGGAATTCAACGAGGACCTCTTCTGTTTCTTGTAAGCACTTTAAAGTGAGTTCCATGAATTCAACACTATTTGGTGGAAGCTCTGTGAAATTATAGAGATATAACTTTAACGAAAGCTCCTCAACTGCATCGGTGATGTCATCAATCATTGTAAGCAACGAAAGAATATCTTCACGATCGATTGGAGTGATAAATTCTTCCATAAGCCTTTCTGTAACTTCGTGCTTTTTGTCATCAGCTTGGTGCTCAATCTCATGAACGCCGACTTTGATTTCTTCTAATCTTGATGGGTCAAAATTTTTTAAGAAATCCAAAATAGTTTCTCCGCACCTAACCGAGAAATGACTAAGTGCTGGGAATGATTCGAAGTAGTAGTTTGATTTGACTTTCTTTGCCATAACTTAAACTCCTTTATTTGAAGAATGCCGCGAACAAAGCGGTTAATCCAAAACCAATAATTGCGGTACCTGGGAAAATTGCAATCCAGGAGAGGACCATCTGTCCTGCTTTAAGCCAATTGACACGACGTGGGTTGCGCTGAGCGCCAACACCCATAATTGATGTTGCCTTAATCGTTCCACTTGATATTGGAAGACCAAAAACAGTTGCAAGAATTAAACCAAGTCCTGCTGCAATATCTGTGGCAAATCCCTGATATTTGTGAAGTTTTGCCATTCCTGAACCCATTGTCTTAATGATCGATTTGCCACCCATGAGAGTGCCACCGAAAATAACCAAAGCTACAGGCCATACAATCCACCACATGCCAGTCATTTGATCAAACAACGCAGGGCTTGTTGCAGGACCACCTGCTTTAAGCATAACAGCAATAACAATGAAGACACCTAAGAATTTAGCGCCATCCTGAAGACCGTGAGCAAGTGACATAACTGCAGATGCGGCAATCTGTCCTTTCCCAAAGAATCTAGAGACTGCGCCTCTTTTCAAAGGACGACAAATAAGAACTATTAACCAAGCAATTAACCAGCCAAGGACAAAACCAAAAACGATTGATCCAAAGAAGCCGATCAAGACTTTGATCCATGCAGCTCCACCAATAAGAGAGAACATTGGCTTCTGAGCGAATAAAGCAATAGCGAATCCGCTACCGGTAAGACCACCAACTAAGGCGTTGCTTTGCGATGATGGAAAACCGAATTTTGTGCAAATTAAAGAAAGAATAACGTTTGCCAATAAGCCAAAGGCAATAGCAATAAACATTTGATTCAAGGTAATTCCTGTTGCGCCAGAGAAGTCTACGATTGAAGAAACCGTCTTAGAAACGTCGCCTAAAGGCAATACAGAAGCAAGGAAACCGGCAGCCAGGGTGCCAAGAAGATTTCCAACTGCCGCCATATAAATGGCCCAGTTTGGTTTCATACAACGCGTTGTGACGCACGTTGCGATGCAATTTGGGACATCTGTCCAACCATTCATGAAAACGACGCCAAGATTGAAAATTATAGCGACATATGCCCATGGATATTGATTACATAGATTGAAGAACTCTGCTACTTGCATAGTAATAAAATAATATCAAATCGTTCTGATTTATCGATACAACTATTTTAATAGTTTTATTAACTCAAGAACTTTTAATAAATCTCCGCGGAATTGTTTTGTTGGTGCAGGATTGAACTTTCTTTCAAGAGAGATGACCATTAAATCGTCTTCATACCCCATTGCGAAATAGGTTTTTCCTGGCCTTATAGCGATTGCCATATCAACAAAGGTCTTATTGGTTTGAAACTGGCCAAGAGCCTCCCTGAATTTCTCAGTAACGACTTTTTCAGCGTCCTTGTCACCATAAATAACTATATTTTTGGAATCAGAAAGAACCTTACGTCCTGCAAGGTTTGTTGGAGGGAGGGCCCTCTTGTTTCCTTTGAAGTAAATAAGTATATCGGAGCCTTCGTAATTGTTTGTTGTGAATAAGTATTTGCCTACGAAAACTGTTTGCATCATTCTTCCGCCAATTACTTGTGCTGCTGTATCAGCAAGTTTTATGACTTTTCCTTCATAGTTGAATGTGTAGCAAGCACGGCTACCGACTTTTGTTACATCCTTATAGATGTCACATTCTTTGAACTCTTCTGGATCAAGTTTGTTATCAACACTGCCTTGAAGATTTGTTACGCCTTCAGGGAAAACATATGCGTTAGTATGATCATAGTGTTCATGGAAATAATGGTGCATGGCACGCTGAACTATTCTCTTATAGAAAGAGTTATAGACTAAAAGACCGATCAATCCGACAGCACAACAAGCGATGGCGATAATCATTGAATAGTCTTTTATTGCCTCAATAGCGTTAGGAATCAACCAACCACAGATGATAATAAGTATCGAAACGGCAGTAATGATCCATTTAACAGTGTTGTTTTTTGAATATACTTTGTAGAAATCCTGACGGGCGTTCTCAATCTTTTCGAGATTTTCATCATCATACTGAATTTCTGTCGGCTGAGGGGCTGGCTCTTCAGGTTTTGCCTCTTCCTCTGGCTCTTCAGCATAAAGTTCTACTTTTTCTTCTTCTACTTCTTCCTCAATCTCTTCTTTTTCTTCCAACTGCGAAGCAGGTTTTGCTTCATCGGCGAAGTCGCTTTCATCTTCAGCAACTACAGTTTCTTTTTCTTCTTCGAACATAAATAAAAACCTTTCGTTCATGCAAATATTACACGAAGAAAGGTTTAATGAATACTAAAAGTATTTTTGATTACTGAGCAGTGACAGTGTTTGTTTCGGTTTTGTCCGTTTCTTCAGCAACAGGAAAACGCTTATTGAGTTTAAGAAGAGGACCGTAGAGAGCCATGAGGACAACAAGTGCGGCGCCTGCAGAAGCTGGAATATAGAGGACGTTATAAGCTAAAGCATCAACTAATCCATAGCCATAGAAAATCATGGAACTTGCTGTGCTTCCGATCATACGGACAAGCCCAGCACCGATAACGCCAACCGCAATAAAGAGTTCGCCTTTAAGATTATAATCCTCTTTATTCATAATTAAGTCTTTGAAGAATCCAAGAACTGCAACTGAACCAAAGCCGATGAGATAGTCAAATGGGAAGGTTGCGAAGCCATAACCGTCTGTGAAACAAGTCAGAACGCCAAATACGATACCGCCACTGATAAGGGCCTGAAGAGGGCCGTGTCTTAAAGCGATGATAAGCAATGGGAGCATCTGGAAATTGATTGAGCCGCCTGTAGCGCCCATTGGGATTTTTACAAAGTTAAGGGCAAATGCTGTAGCAACTAAAACTGCATCTTCTGCCATGTCTCTGATTGTCATAGGCATTTTTTGGTAAGAATAACTTAAGGCGAAAACAGCCGAAATTACTGAGAAGGCGAAACCAAATGAAAGACCAAGATTAATGTCTGCTGATCTGCATCCAACTTGATCTAAATAAATGCTTGGCATTAAGAACATCAAAGCGGCTGCAATGAATAAGCAAAGAGATGCTGCTACTGGGAAAGAGCTTTTCTTTTTTCCAAGTAATACGAGTGGAATGGCGCAAAGCATTAAAATGATTGCGAAGATTGCAGTAACGCCAGTTGCATTCATCCCTTCTTCGCCCATGAGTTTAAAGACATCCCAAAGATAGATGAGTGTGTAGATCTTAACACCATCAACCTTGACACACTGTTCAATCAATGGAAGGAAGAGCATGCTAAGAGCAAGAACAAGAGCGCACAAAGAAGCCCATTTTGTCCACTCTTTTGCAAAAATACCATGTTTTTGCTGTGGTTTTTCAGTTTCTACTGACATAAAAAATACCTCCATACCTGAGTACGGAGGACAGCATAAATGGACTACCTCCGCCAGCATTACCTGGATCAGGTTCCGTCGAATCGAAGAAGATTCCTCTCAGCCAACTTATCGGTGGCTCCGGTTCGGTATTAGTATAGTCTACTTAATTTGCCAGTCAATGATTTCAGCATTATTTTTTGACAGGTAATCATTGCATTTGCTGAATAGGTGATTTCCAAACCATCCGCCCCTATTAGCCGCTAGAGGAGATGGGTGTGCGGATTGAAGGACTATATGTTTTGGATGTTTCACTTTGGATGCGTATTTTTTTGCGAATCCTCCCCAAAGCATATAAACAATAGGCTGGTCTAAAGTTTCAATATATGCGAGAACGTCGTCAATAAAAGCGTCATATTCAGGCCTTTTATGCGATAAAGGAGTATTGGCCCTAACGGTTAAATAGGCATTGAGTAAAAGGACGCCTTGTTCAGCCCATGGGGTGAGATCTCCGTTTTCGAAATTCATTAATAGCCCTAGGTCACGGTTAATCTCTTTATAAATGTTTACCAAGGAAGGAGGAACGTCTATTCCTCTCGGAACAGAAAATGACATGCCCATTGCTTCCCCGGGGTTGTGATATGGATCCTGGCCTATAACCACGACTTTGAGTCTTGAAGGAGACGTAAATTTAAAAGCTTGGAACATCATGTCTCTAGGCGGATAAATTACTTGCTCTTGATATTCGGCATCAAGAAAAGCCCGGAGACTCTTTGAATACTCTTTGCTAGATACATTATCAAATAGGGTTTTCCAATCTTTTATCATGAAATAATTATGAATTATTTGGATAAAAATGCCTATAAGATAAAAAAGTATGTTTTCCTTAATGGAAAATGTAGAGTAATGAAACTTTTTGCTTTATAATCGGTCTTGCTTTGAAAAGCAAAGTGAATTGCAAAAAGGAGAATTAACAATGCCATTCATTGAATCGATCCACGCACGTCAAATCATTGACTCCCGCGGAAACCCAACTGTTGAAGTCGAAGTTACAACCGATTGTGGCGCTTTCGGTAGAGCTGCTGTCCCAAGTGGCGCAAGCACCGGTGAAAGAGAAGCCCTTGAACTTCGCGACGGCGACAAATCCTACTTCGGTGGTAAGTCCGTCTTAAAAGCTGTTGAAAACGTCTACAACATCATCGCACCAGAACTCGTTGGATACAACGTCATGGAACAAGTCCTCATCGACCAGAAAATGCTCGAACTCGATGGTACCCCAACAAAATCAAAACTTGGTGCTAACGCTATCCTTGGTGTCTCACTTGCCTGCGCAAAGGCAGCTGCAGACTACCTCGGCATCCCACTCTACCGTTACATCGGTGGTCCAAACGCTAAAAACCTTCCTGTCCCAATGATGAACGTCATCAACGGTGGCAAACACGCTGACAGCGCTGTTGAATTCCAGGAATACATGATCATGCCAGCTGGTGCAAAGAGCTTCAGCCAGGCAATCCAAATGGGCGCAGAAGTCTTTGCTGCTCTTAAGAAGCTTCTCTCCGAAATGGGTGATATCACATCTGTCGGTGACGAAGGCGGCTTCGCTCCAAACCTTGTCAAAACTGCTGAAGAAGAAGCAGCTATCAAGGCAAACCCAGCAGATCCTTATGGATTAAAAGCTGATAACGAAAAGCCACTTGAACTTCTCGTCAAGGCTATCGAAAAAGCAGGCTACAAACCAGGCGAAGACATCTACCTTGGTATGGACCTTGCATCTTCCGAACTTTACAACAACGAGACACACGAATACCTCTTCTGGAAGCACTATGAAAAAGCTGTTAAAGCGGCTGGTGGTGAAGATAAAGTCAACAAAGCAGACTTCATCAAATCATCCGACGAAATGGTCGAACTCATTGCTTCCTTCTGCGACAAATACCCACTCATCACCATCGAAGATGGTCTTAGCGAAAATGACTGGGAAGGTTGGAAGAAACTTACCGACAAAGTTGGTGACAGAGTCCAGCTCGTTGGTGATGACCTCTTTGTTACCAACAAGAAATATGTCGAAATGGGTATCGAACGTGGCTGCTCCAACTCAGTCCTCGTCAAGGTCAACCAGATTGGTTCCTTAACCGAAACTCTCGAAACATGTGAAAGAGCTATGAGAAATGGCTGGACATGTGTCGTCTCCCACCGTTCAGGTGAAACAGAAGACGCAACCATCGCTGATCTCGTCGTTGCTCTCAACGCTGGTCAGATCAAGACTGGTTCAATGTCCAGAAGTGACCGTGTTGCTAAATACAACCAACTTCTCCGTATCGAAGAAGAACTTGGCGACACAGCTGTCTATCCAGGCATCAAAGCTTTCTACAACCTCAAGAAATAAGTTCTCTTGAAAATCTTAGGAGTCGATTAACCTCGGCTCCTTTTTTCTTTTATAATAGATATAGAGGTAATAATTATGATTAAAGGTTTAATGTTGCTTGCTGATGGCTTTGAGCAAACAGAAGCGTTGACTACTCATGACATTCTTTCAAGAACTCATGAGATTGATCTTGAATATGTTTCTATTAAAGATGATTTAATGGTCACAAGTTCCATGGGACTTGAGGTCAAAGCGAAAAACATCCTAAAGAACGTATCTGTTGATGATTATGAATTCATTGTTCTCCCAGGCGGAAAAGGTGGCGTTGATAACCTCAAAGCGTGCCCTCTTGTCTTAGAAACAGTAAAGAAATTCCATGACGCAGGGAAAAAGCGTTTTGCAATATGCGCTGCCCCATCAATCCTCGGAGAACTTGGTTATCTTGATGGCAAGAATTATACATGCTTCCCAGGTTTCCAAAAGGGAAACGGTAACTACATTCATGAGGGATCCGTTATCGATGGTGATTTAGTTACAGGCCATTCTATGGGCTACACGATAGAATTCGCGTCAAATATTGTTAGAGTGCTTCTAGGTGAAGCTGCTCTTGAAGGAATACAAAAAGGCGTCAAAGGATTATAAAATCCCTTGCAAAACCACGTTATTTATTAAAAAAGAGGCTGTCTATCAGCCTCTTTTAATTACTTTGTTTTATATAAGCGGTGTGCGTAGCTTACAGGTTCTTCAGTGATTTCGATTCCAAGTTTCTTGAATGTGTTGTAATCCGCTTCTTGGAGGATAACTGAGCTATGAGCTTGGCAGCCCTTAAGCTTTGTAAGTTGCTTTAAGGCAACGCTTGCAAGTGGGTTTGAGCTTCCTTGAATTGCAAGAGCAATAAGAACCTCTTCAGCATGTAGTCTTGGGTTACGATGATGGAGTGAATCGATCTTTAATTTCTGAATTGGTTCAATAACTGAAGGCGAGAGAAGGGGAAATTCGTCATCGATTCTCCCAAGTTCCTTAAGAGCGTTTAATAACGCGGCTGATGATGCACGAAGGAGGGTTGATGTCTTACCAACAACAATCTTGCCATTTGGAAGTTCTATTGAGACACATGCAACGCCTGTTTCATCTTGTTTATCTAAACATGGTTTAACACATTTACGGTCTTCGATTGTAAGCCCAAGCTGGTTCATAAGAACTTCTTCTTTAGAAACAGCGCTATCTTTGAACTTACCTAAGAAATTTAGTTTCTTAGCTTCGTAATATCTTCTAATGACTTCCGCTTTTGATGCTTCATATGACGCTTCTTGATCCTTGATGGCGAAACCGATCATGTTAACACCCATGTCTGTAGGTGATTTATATGGGCTTTCGCCATAAATCTTCTCAAATATTGCCTTTAATAGTGGGAATGTCTGGACGTCGCGGTTATAGTTAACAGCCATCGTTCCATAAGCCTGAAGGTGGAATGGGTCAATCATGTTGACGTCTTCAAGGTCTGATGTTGCAGCTTCGTAAGCAAGGTTGACTGGATGATCTAATGGGAGAGACCAAACTGGGAATGTTTCATATTTAGCATATCCAGCACGAACGCCTCTTTTGTTTTCGTGATAGAGCTGAGAGAGGCATGTTGCCATCTTTCCGCTTCCTGGGCCAGGGGCAGTAATAACAACGATTGGTCTTGTTGTTTCGATATATTCGTTTTTACCGAATCCTTCATCAGAAACGATAAGAGGGATATTGTTTGGATAACCATTGATTTCGTAGAGTTTGCAAACATTCATTCCAATGTGGTTAAGTTTAGTGATGAAAGCATCTACGAGAGGAGCAGGTTGATAGAATGTGAAGACAACACTTCCTACATATAAATCAACTTCTTTATATGCCTCGATAAGTCTCTCGACTTCTGCTTGGTAGCTAATACCAAGGTCGTTTCTAACCTTATTCTTATTGATGTCGTTCGAATTAACGACGATAACGATTTCAACCTTATCCTTCATGCCAAGAAGCATTTGAAGTTTTGAATCTGGCTTGAACCCTGGGAGAACACGACTTGCGTGATAGTCATCAAAGAGTTTGCCGCCAAATTCGATGTAGAGTTTATCGCCAAACGAAGCGACTCTCTTCATGATGTTTTCTCTTTGAATAGTCAAATATTTATCATTGTCGAAAGCTAACTTTGCCATAGTTATGACTCCTATAAAAATACTTAATAATCATACTATTAGTTGTGCCCTACTTTTAGGAAAATTTTAAACTTTAATAAACAATCTTTATAACGTCGGAGAACGTATATAAAAAAGCCAAGCACTTAAGCTTGGCGTCATTCTTATTTTGACCAGTCAAACAAGTAGCTACCCGAATGAGAGTTCATATTAATTGTTATTTTGTACTTTCCATACTCAGGAAGTTCAACGTCATATTTCCCATCCTCGGTTGTCGATGTTGCAAATAAAGACAACCCGCCTTTAGGGCTTATGGAGAAATTGATTTCCCCTGACTTTGTTGTTACCTCGCATTTGACAACGAGGGACTGTTCTTTTGTGACTTCAAATTCAAAAATGTCACTGCCAGCACAGAAATCATATTTGCTAGAAATCTTGCCTGAAATATATGAAGACACCGCTCCTCTTCTTGTTCCACTAAAGCTGTGGTTAATGCATGATGTTAGAAGCAATGCTGCTGGAATTAACAATAATGTTTTTTTCATAGCGATTAATATACTATGTTTTCCTATATTTTGGAAATAGACAGCAAAAAAGGGCATGGCTTTTACCATACCCTGAACACGTTAATTAATGATTAAGCAATGATTAATGCAACGTTGTTGATGAAGCAGTTTCTGTAGTACTGATCGGATGGTGTTGTTAATGTGACTGCGTTTTCACCGGCTGTGACTGTCATTGTTGCAAAGTCGATGTATGCGCCTTCTTCTGTAACGCCTGTTTCTGCGTATGTTTTGCTGTTGATTAAAACTGTTGCATCTGCAGTTCCGTTCTTAACAGTGTATGGATTCTGGCCATCACCTGAGTTGCCCCAGATTGTGTTTCTAACACTGTCTGACATGTTATCTCCTGACTGTCCATATTTAACGCAGAACTGTAATGTAGCGTTACCTGCCTTAGGTGCAACAAATTTCCACGTGAAGGATTTGCCTTTGCCTAGTTTGCCATCTGAACCAATATCGCTTGCGCCTGAAGAAGCGTCAGTAACAGCGATTTCAACTTTTGCAGCACCGCATGCGCATGTTGCGTTAGTAAGGTTCTTTGTATCAGCGTTTGTTGTAGGTGCGCCTGCTGTCCATGTGTGAGCGTGTGCAGCTGGTGCTGATGATGATTTTGGAGCTTCTGATGATTTTGATGATGCAGAAGTCGATGATGATTTTGGAGCTTCGCTCTTTGTTGATGCAGATGATTCGCTTGCTGAAGTAGATGCTGATGATTCTGTTCCACAACCGACCAATGCCATTGCGCTTAAAAGTGCGACTAAAGGAAATAATTTTTTCATTTTTTAACCTCTTTTGTTAACAAAATGATATCACAAAATGATTCTTTGATATTAATACTTTTATTAGTTGCTTTTTATGTTATAAAACGCCCACCATTTCTAGTGAATCGGATATTTGCTAATTGGTGGAGCAATCATTACGTGGCACGCGTCACCACCAATTTGAATGATTTTCCCTGTTCTTAAATACGTCCTCATCAATTCGATTTCTGACCAGCTGAACCAACACATATTGTATTTTATTGTCCATACAGCCATCGAGCTATATCAATTATCTGAATTCCATAATAGTCATACAGATCAGCCTTTGTTCTCGCAATAATGATCTTAGGATACGAGTCTCTAATGGATTGAAGTGGTCTTATCTCACGCGCAAAAGTGGCTTCGTTTGAAATGTCATCGCACACTTGAACATACATTCTTTTCCCGTTTTTTATGGCCACAAAATCTATTTCTTTATCATAAAGCTTGCCAACGTAGACCTCATATCCCCTACGTAACAATTCCAGTGCGACAAGATTTTCGAAAAGATGGCCCCTGTCTAAATATCGATTGCCCAAAATCGCTCTTCTGAACGACAAATCGGACAAGTAATACTTCATGTCGGATTCTAGGTATTTATTCCCTTTGACATCAAATCTTTGAATCGGGTAGAACAGGAAGCTTTTGCATAGATAGTCGACGTATGCTCCACACGTTCTATCGTTTGTCTTATAAGACGAAGACGTAAGCTTATTTGCAATATTTCTTATCGAAGTTTGCGAACCAACATTGTCCATCAAGAACTCATAAATCATTTTTAGAAGGTCTTCGTTTTCTATCTTGTATTTTTGAACAATGTCTTTGACTATGGTCGTCTTCACAACCCCGGAAACATATGATGAAGCGTTCGATTCGTTCCTATACAAATACGACCCAGCCATCCCGCCTTTTTTGAAATAGTCATCAAATGAAGAGTCGATGTCTGATGAAGGGTAGTAATCAAGATATTCTTTAAACGAGAACGGAAATACTTTAATTTCAAAAACGCGTCCTCCAAAAAGAGTGGCAAGGTCGCTGCTCAGTAAAAAGGCATTGGAACCGGTCAGATAGATGTCAAACTTCTCCTCTTCGTGAAGGCTGTTTATCGCCCTTTCGAACCCAGAACACATCTGCACTTCGTCAATAAGGAGATAGTTGCTTCTATTTTCATCGAACCGTGACACGACATAATCGTACAATTCGTCTCCGCTCAATAGGTTTTCGAACTCCTTCATGTTCAATTTGATGTGAACAATATTTGCATCATTACGGGATAAATAATCATGCAGCATGTCCATGATTTTCGATTTTCCCGATCTTCTCACTCCGGTGATAACCTTGATATCTGGTATATCCATTACACCAATCAACTGATTAAGGTAAAAATCTCTTTGAATTATCTTCATCTATGACCTCATGAAAATGATAATATATTTCGCATTTTTAAACAATATTCATTTTTGCGAAATAGAAATTACAATATCGTGACTAGGGCAGAATTGCACGGTACAACGTGTATAAACCTCCGCGTCATTTGAATTAATAGCCTATTTCTTTAAGATAAGCAACCAACTTATCGTACATATCTTTCTGCTTTTCGTTTAGATTCTTAATACTTATTTTGGTTATCTCACAATAATGGATATGGTCATGTATTTTGAAAATAACTTCTTTTGACAATTCGCCATCGTAATCCAAATGGTAGACCAAGTATGACAAATCACCAAATTCGATATTTTGATCCGTTGCCTCATTTATTTTTCCTACAACAACCATCTCATCGTCATCCAAAAGGCCTATATCGTAGTCATTAAGCAAACGTGGCAATTCAATAAATTCCTGGAAGGGACATAATGGTTTAATCTCTCTTGGATCGTTTTTGTTGTAATAATCACAAGTCTTTTCATCGATGCTCTTATATTTTCTAAAATCGCTAATGGCATATGAAAATAGCTTTTTCTCATACTCATTGCTAGTAAGTTTTATAAGAGATTGCATGTTGTCTATATAGTCTTCATTGCAAAAATTATCAATCAACGTTGCTAATTGCATGGTAGTCAAATTATCAGCGTTCTCTTTCAGATGATCTTTGATTATCTCATTAGGAATATGAGCAATGATTTTTTCGACTAATATCCTCATTTATATCACCTTTTCTTTGTGCTAATTTTACCAAAAACCGCTCCACTATTCCTAGTGAAGCGGGTACTTTTAGATTGGTGGAGCCGGCGAGAGTCGAACTCGCGTCCGAGGAATCTCCAACAAGGACGCCTACAGTTTAGGCTCCGTCGTTGTTTAATCCAGCACTATGACAGAGTCAAAGAGTGTTGAACGAGACTAATTGGGTTTCGCCTTTTCCCTCTAGCCAAAGGTACGAGACTATTTCCTCTGTATGATGTCCGAAACGCTTATGAGGAACAAGATAAGCGAAGGACATGCTGCTCCTAGATCGTTGCTAGGAACCCCTCAGGGTACTAATTAAGCGCAAGCATAGGAAGCGCGCATAGCGCGGTTCCCATAAAGATAACTGTTGTCAGTTATTGGTTTTTGATCTTTAGGTTTATCAGACCACTGCAATCCAGGCCAGACAAAATCCCCCGTCAAAACCGGAACGACCCCACATTTCAAAGAACAGTACCTAAATGGCATTTAGGTGAAGGAAAGTATAAACCTTTTACAAACAAACACAAACCTAATTTAGGTTTAATTTGTATAAAAGCGTCCTTTGCCTTATTATACTCAATGCGAGAAAGAAACTCAGGTAACAATATGGCAAAAAGAAAATTAAAAGCAACTACAGTAAATCAGACTCAGAAAAAAGAACCGAAAAAGAATTCCTTCTGGGAAGGCCTTAAGTTCTTTTTCTCATCACTCTTCAGCAACGATACATGCGTCGAAGCAAGAAAGAAGCCTTGGTGGACAGGCCTCATCATCGCACTTTTAAGCTGCGTTGTTGCAACACTCCCAACAATGGTTAGCTACTTCTCACGCAGCGGTTCTGCATTCTTCGATGCTCCAACCAACGCGATGGACACAGCTCTTGTTGAATTTGAAAAGGCTCTTTCCGATAACAACGTCTCAATGAAAATCGAGAATAAGAAATTAACGTTAACGGTTGATGATGAAGCCAAATGGAATAGCATCTGCAAAGACAACGGCGGCAATCAGCAAGATTTCTATGGCCACTACTACACCATTAACAACGTTGTGCTTGGCGAAGATGGAAAAGCCAAAGCCGAAACAAAGACATACTGCGATTTAGCTGTTTATTATGTTAAGGCCGATAAATTAGCATTAGTTCAAAAAACAATCATGGAATATGCTTCAGCAGAAATCCTTGCAAAACAGGACCCAAACGCAGTCTTAAATAATGGTGTCAAAGCAGAAGACAAGTATTCAACCAACCTCATTGTCTTCGGCGAAGATTCATTTGTCGCGTTTAAGAAACCTGTTGGTGCTGAAACATACGCAGCCGCTATCCAAGGAAAATATGATTTCGGTGTCAATTTTGACCTTAAAGATCTCTACAAACAAAACATGAAAGGTGTTGCTTATAAATCAGATTTAGGCACTGCCGCTCATCGCGACGAAGTTATGAAAGCATACAGCAACTTCTTCGCTGCTTCATGGGAAAGCACAAAGAACACAATTGCGTGGCAATACAGCGGAATCGCTATGGCTATCAACGCAGGTCTTGTCTTACTCTTTGGTTTAATGATCTGGCTCATGACAAGAGGCAAGCAGAACCCATTCCATGAATTCAGCTTCTTAGATTCAGAAAAGATCGCTTGGTGGTCAGCAGCCGCACCAGCCATCCTTTCCCTTATTGGCTTCATGCCATTCTTCGCAAACTTCGCAATGTTCATCTTCCTCTTCTTAATGGGCATGAGAACAATGTGGATGAGCACTAGAACACTTCGTCCATACGGAGCTCAATAAGAGTAATAACCAAAAATATAACGCCTCGTTCTGATATGAACCCCAAAAGTTGGACAACCAACTGGAGGGGTTTTTATCATGAGATGGACAAAAGAAGAAAAACTCAAGATGGTGCTTGAGTACAAGAAGAATGGCTTTACGCCTATCGTGGAAGGCTGTTCTAGGAAAACGATGTATGGCCGCGTATTGGGATGGGCAAAAATCTATGATGCTTATGGCGAGAGCGGTTTGGAGCATCGAAGCAGACGTTGGACCTACGAAGACAAGATAAACGCGGTTCAGCGTGTCTTAGGCGGCGAATCGTATCACGAAGTCGCGCATTCCCTGGGCATGTCTGACACGACTCAAGTTAAGGCCTGGCGCCGTAAGTATTTAGAACTTGGGCTGGATGGTTTAAAATTGGATGGTCGAGGCAGGAAGAGAAAAATGGGAAATAAACCGGTCAAACCATCTGAAGGCAGGCCTCAAGCGGAAGAGATAGTCGAGCTAAGGAAAAGGCTGGAGTATTTGGAGGCGGAGAATGCTTACCTAAAAAAATTGGCTGCCTTAGTTCAACAGAGGAAGGC
>JAZLMH010000044.1:0-35691 GCA_045598525.1 Bacilli bacterium
AAGAGCCATGACTTCTTTTAATTGGGCTTCATCATATTTTTCCCATGCATTTTTGGAATACATATTTATTACCTCTTATTTTTAATAAGTTTAGAAACCAGGTTTGCCAAGAAGATGGAACATATTCTTCTTATAGACTTCGACACCTGGCTGGTTGAATGGGTTAATGCCGTTGAGGTATGAACTCATAGCGCACGCTCTTTCAAAGAAGTAGAAGAGATAACCGAGGTTAAATGGATTCATTTCTTCAAACTCGAGAACAACGTTGTTGTTATGTCCTTCTTCAACGTGAGCAGCAAGAGTACCTTCGAAAGCTTTGTCATTGATGCTTCCAAGGGTTCTTCCTTCAAGATAGTTAAGGCCATCAAGGTTAGCCTCATCGTGAGGGACTAAGACGCTGTGGCGGTGGTTCTTAATGGCAAGGACCGTTTCAAAGAAACATGGTGTTCCTTCCTGAATGAACTGACCAAGTGAGTGGAGGTCGGTTGAGAATGTAGCGGAATCTGGGAGAAGGCCTTTTCCTTCTTTTCCTTCGCTTTCGCCCATAAGCTGTTTCCACCATTCGCCAATCTGAACAAACGAAGGAACGTATGTGATAAACATCTCAACAGCTTTGCCAACAACGGTGTTCATATGGAAACGCGTGACAGCATACTTATAGCATTCGTTGGTATTTAAATCTGGGTTAGCAGCGTCTTCGAATGCTTTAGCGGAACCCTTAAGGATTTCTTCTGGATCGATGCCAGCGCAGGCGATTGGGAATAAACCGACTGCGGTCTGAACGCTATAACGCCCGCCAATATCATCTGGTAAGACAAAACGGACATAACCTTCTTGTTTGCAAAGGGTAAGAAGCGCACCTTTATTTGCGTCGGTTGTAGCAAAGATTGATTTGCGCGCGAATTCAATCCCATCACGCTCTTCAATCATGCTCTTGAGTAAACGGAAAGCGACACTTGTTTCAGTTGTGGTTCCGCTTTTTGAGATGACGTTGATAGCAAACTTCTTGTCTTTTAAGTATTCAAGACACTGTGAAGTGTAGGTTGGATCAAATGTCTGACCCATATAGATGATTTCAGGTTTGCCTTTTCCGACGACGCCATTGATTGCTTCGATAGCAGCTCTAGCGCCTAAATAGGAACCGCCGATGCCGCAAACAACCAAGACTTCGTAGTTTTCACGGACGTAAGCAGCCCATTTCTTGATTTCCTTAAGTTCTTCTTTGTCATAATCAAATGGGTGATTGACCCAGCCAAGGAAGTCATTTCCTTTGCCTGTTTTGTTGATGATTGAGTCGTGGATTTCGTTAACTCTTTCCTGATAGGAGGCGAAATCAATCTTATCGACTAAATGCTCTGTATTGGTTTTGATGATCATTGCTTTTTACTCCTTTGCGTTTTCTTCAGCAATCCATTCTGGTAATTTTTTCTCTAATGCTTCAAAAGAGATCTGTTCAAGAGGAATTGGCTCTCGCTTTAATGGTCCTCTTTTTTCTTCAAGGGTCAACGCTTTAGCGCTTACACGCATGAAGTTTTTCTCTTCGTCATATTCAATGACTCTTACTTTGTAAATGTTCCCAGCCTGGACAAAGCTAGTGAAATTACGAACGTAAGAATTGGTTAACTCCGAAATATGGAGAAGCCCTGTTTCATCATTCTCAAAGAGAAGGATGGCATATTTCGGATAAATCTTAACGACAGTTCCTTCAAGGATGTCGCCTACTTTACTGTGGCTCATGTTTGTTCCTCGCTTGTTCGAATAATGCAAGATCAGCAGGGGTAGTAACTTTGAAGTTCTCGCTTGAGCCTTCGACTATCTCTGGTTGACGAAGTGTTGTCTTTAAGACTAACGATCCTTCATCGGTGTATTCGGTTAAATTGGCCGCTCTAAGGAAAGCGCCATATATAACTGCATAAGTAAATGTCTGTGGTGTTTGGACACAGGCAATATTTTCGCGGTTCACATAAGACTGAAGTTTCTTTTCAGTGTTAAGTGAAACTAGGGAATCAACGCATTTTACTGCGGTGATAGCTGCTTGGGATTTTTTGGCTGCCTCAACGTTTCTTTCAATGAGGTCTAATGTGATATTTGGTCTATCTGCGTCATGAATCATGACAATTGAATGAGGGTTAACTCTTTTTGCCTGAAGATATTCAACTGCGTATTTAGCAGATACTTCGCGAGCGTCTCCACCAACGATGACAGCATGAGCCTTCTTTAGACCGGCTTCTTTGATTATTGATTCAGTTTTTTCAGTCTCGCCCTGAGGAACAACATAAACTACGTAATCCACTAAAGGAGATTCTTCCATTGCGGTAGCGGCGTATAGGAAAAGTTCCTTTCCAGCAACCTTGATATATTGCTTAGGGTTAGCTGGATCAATGCGGTTTCCTTTACCCGCCATCAATAAAACGGCGTATGTTTTCTCGCTGGAAAAATTAAAAATCATTGGCATTTCCCTTTTCTTTTAACTTTTCATGGATTTTTACGCTCTTAATGATGAGCTTCATGATTTGGTCTAACTCTGCGCCATCGCTGTAGTCGGTAGGGCAAACATAGTTAACACGGCCGTCTCTCCAAAGAGGCATGACCTTTTCTTGTTCGCCATCTTTATAAACAGCAATAGCGTTTCCGCCTTTTTCTTTTGCGGTGATCATTGATGGGATATCGGTTAATCCATCACCGATATAGACTATGTTCTGTGGTGGAACACGTTTGACAGGTGTCTTAACGTTGATGTTGTCATCTCCTGTATCAAGAACGCCTTTGGCAACGCGGTAGTAATATTGTGTTTTTTGAGTGTAGTCGATAGATAACTTAGGCCAGACTGGAACGTTTGTTTCTTCATCAAAGATGAATTCACATCCATAAACCATTTTGAAATATTTGCGGATTGAGCATCCTTCAACAATTTCTTTGTTGCCAGATGAAACGAGATAATGTTCGACTTCGATGCCGTTTTCCTCGCCGTATGCGTTGATGCGGTCAAACCATTCTTCGACGCCTTTGAAGAATTTGATACCTTTGCCCATTTCCTTAAGGTAGTCAGGGGTCATTTTGATACCGCGTTTGCGGCACTCATCCATCATGACGTAAAGGTAAGCGAGTGTTTTTTCGCACCCTGTCTTTTTAGTGAATTCAGCAGTTAAGCCCCAGAATTCGCTTGGAGTCAAACCTAAAGCAGGGATAAATGCAAAGTTTTGCATATCCATAATTGCTAGGGTTGAATCAAAATCGTAAAGAATTGCTAAAATTGGTTTTTTCATAACGTTGGCCTTTTCACTCCCTAATAGTTTAAACATTGTTTAAATCTAGGTCAATTTATCAGGGATGTATTTCTATAATTTATGCATTAAAAAAAGACACCAAGCGGTGTCTAAAATGGAAGCGTTTGTTCTCGATACACCCTAAAAGTGCATTTCGTAATCGACCAAGCCATCATAGAAGTCTTTTTCGTGGCTGACGATAATGACACATCCTGGGTATCTTTCAATCGCATCGAAAAGCGAATCCTTCGCTGACTGATCAAGGTGGTTTGTAGGTTCGTCAAAGATAAGGAAGTTGCTCTTTTTTAAACTCATCAAAGCGAATCTAGCTTTAGTGACTTCGCCACCAGAAAGCTCTCTCATCGGTCGCATAGCGAGTTCTTTTCTAACGCCCGTGCAGCCTAATGCTGTTCTAACTTCTGTGTTGGTCAATTCAGGATATTTATTATGAATGTAATCAAATGGGCTAAGAGACAAATCGATTTTCTCGTCTTGGTTAAAGTAGTTGATGTTAATTCCATCAAGCCAGTCAAATTCGCCGTTAATTTTTGGAATTGTGCCAAGTATTGTGCGTAAGAAAGTGGTTTTACCTACACCGTTTTGGCCTAAAATAGCAATTTTTTCGCCTTCTTTTAAGATAAAGGAAATAGGGTCGAGAAGTGCTTTTCCTTTGTAGCCGATTTCAAGATCTTCAACGATAAGAGGCTTTTGTCCTACTGGGTGAGTGTATGGGAAATTGAAATGAACTTTGATGACGTTCTTGCCTGGTGCTTCCATAACATCTAAATGAGCAAGTCTAGCTCTTCTGGATTTAGCAGCCTTAGAAGAAGTGGCACGAACGATGTGCTTTGCAATAAACTCTTCTTCTTTCTTGATGTATCTTTGTTGGGCGTTGTAGTTCTTTTGATACTGTTCCATATCGAGTTGGTGCTGTTCTAAATAATGCTCAAACGTACCTTTGTACCTGACTACTGTCTGATTTTCTAAACAGAAAACAACGTCTGCGATTCTCTTTAAAAATTCTTGGTCATGGGAAACGACTAAAAACGCTTTTGGATAGGAAATAAGATATCTGGCAAGCCAATCAACCTGTGTAACATCTAAGAAGTTTGTAGGTTCATCCATGATTAAGAAGTCTTTTTCTTCTAAAAGCATCTTAGCAAGATAAGCTTTCTCTCTTTGACCGCTAGATAAAGTGGCAAGAGGGGAATCTAAGCTCTCCTTCAAAAAGCCTAAGCCATCGGTAAGTTTTCCTACCTTTTCCTGAAGAGCGTAGAAACCTTTGTCAATGAGTTCATTTTGAATTCGCTCGGCTTTTGCAAGGATTTTTTCGTAATTGTCTAAGTCAATCGCGCTTTGTTCATATAATTTGTTAAGAGCCTTTTCCTTTTCAAAAAGGTCTTCATAGACACCATGTAAGTATTGATGGACAGGCATATCTTGAGCGACTTTAAGCTGCTGGTCCAAATAGGAATGAGTTACGCCTCTTTCCCAGATGACCTCGCCCTCATCAGGTTTAAGGTCTCCAACCATTAAATTCAATAAGGTTGTCTTGCCGCATCCGTTACTTCCAACAAGGACACAGTGCTCACCGCTATTGACCTTAAAAGAGACTTTCTTATAGAGGTCTTTGTCGCTGTAATTAAATTCAATGTCCTTAAGCTCAACTAATGCCATGGGGTAACTATAGCAAAGAGAAGGGGCAAATACAAAAAATTGCTTAAGCAATAAGAAGAATAATATAAAATCAATTTATGTAACCGTTATCATTTTGATAAAGGTTTGAATTTTAAATATTATTTGTTTAGAGATAGATTGCCCTAACAATGGCGTTGAGTAGTCGTACTTTAAGGAATTATTAGGAGTAATTTTTATGTTTGATTCAATTCACGAAGAGTGTGGTGTATTTGGTGTTTTCGAGTTTAAAGCGAGAAACGTCGCTAAAGATGTTTACTATGGTCTTTACTCTCTTCAACATAGAGGCCAGGAATCATGTGGCATTGCCGTTTGCTCTCAAGGTGTAATCAAGCATAAAAAAGGCATTGGCCTAGTCCATGAAGTTTTTGACACAAACGCATTAAACGAAATAGGAACGGGTAACATGGCAATTGGCCACGTTCGTTATTCAACCACAGGCGGAAATAACATCAACAACGTTCAGCCGATCGTCGTGCGACACAACAAAGGAAACCTTGCTTTAGCCCATAACGGCAACTTAACAAACGCAAACAAGATAAAGAAAGAGTTTGAAGAAAACGGCGCTATTTTCCATGGAACATCAGATACTGAAACAATCAGTTACGAAATCGTTAAAGAAAGAATTGCCTCTAATTCGATCGAAGAAGCCATTGCTTCAACCATGAGGAAAATCAAAGGCGCGTATTCTTGTGTCGCCCTTTCAAGCCAGAAACTCATTGCTTTCAGAGATCCAAACGGTTTTAGGCCATTATGTTTAGGCAAAACAAGACATGGTGGATATGTTATCTCCAGTGAGAGCTGCGGCATCGATTCAATAGGCGGAACTTTCATAAGAGAAATAGAGCCAGGAGAAATTGTTGTTATTTCCAAAGAAGGATTAACAAGTATCCAAACTCCAAAAGCCCCAAAGAAATCGCTTTGCATATTTGAATATATTTACTTTGCTAGACCAGACTCGGTAATTGAAGGCGTCTCAGTCCATGAAGCAAGGCAAAGAGCAGGTATGATTCTTGCAAGAGAATCCCATGTTGACGCAGATGTCGTCATCGGTGTTCCTGATTCCGGCCTAGATGCTGCTTTAGGTTATTCAAAAGAATCCGGTGTCCCTTATGGCATTGGCTTCATCAAAAACAAATATATCGGCAGATCCTTCATTGCTCCAAGTCAGGAAGAACGCGAATACGCTGTTAAGATCAAACTGAATGTCATTAAAGACACGGTCAAAGACAAAAGGGTCATTCTTATTGATGACTCTATTGTTAGAGGCACCACTTCAAAAAGAATAATCCAGTTATTAAAAGATGCAGGCGCAAAAGAAGTGCATATGAGAGTTACCGCTCCGGCGTTTAAATTCCCATGTCACTTCGGAACCGATGTTGATTCACAAGAAAACCTCATCGCATGCAAATACGAATCAAATGATGAGATCTGTAAACTTATTGGGGCGGATTCATTGTCATACATCTCAATTAAAGGTGTTCACGAATTAGCAAACGACCTTGATTGCTCATACTGCGATGGTTGCTTCTCTGGGGTATATCCAATTGAAGTTCCAAAAGATGAAGAATCTGTTGCTAAGTATTCATTATCTTTATAAAAGAAAAGACCTGCTCATCAATCATAAGAGCAGGTCGTTTTCTATTTGTGCTTAGCGATTATCAATTCCGCACAGTCAATGCCGTCTTTAATTGCAGAAACGACAAGTGACTGACCGTTTTTCATGTCGCCAGTTACATATACGTTTTCTTTTGACGAAGCTTTGAAACCTATGAGGCTTGGCTTATTTCCTTTATGGTCAATTCCAAACGACTCAAGGTCTTCTTGTTTGGTTCCGATAAAGCCCATACATATAACAAGGAAATCACAATTGATAGTTTTCTTGCTTCCTTCAACGTCAACAAATGTTCCGTTTTTGAACTCAACATTTTTTATGACTAACGATTCGACTTTTTCTTCTCCAAGAATTTCATCAACGGTTGTTTCATATAGTCTTATGTCTTTTCCTGCGACATGTGAAGCTTCCTCTATACCATAATCTGTCTTCTTTGCGTTTGGGTATTCTGGCCAAGGAACTGTGTTTGTAAGCGGAGGTTCTTTGGTGATTTCTATAGAGGTAACCGATTTCGCTCCGAGTCTTACTGCAGTAGCAACGCAGTCATTACCGGTATCGCCTCCTCCAAGGATTACGACATCTTTGCCTTTTAGATCGTAGGTGAATTCTTGTTTATTCAAGAGGTTTTTTGTCGTTTCTTTCAAGAAATCTACGGCAAAAACGACACCTTTTTTGTCTTTTCCTTTGACATTAAGAGGTCTTGCCTGGGATGTTCCGCACGCAAAGACGACATCGTCATATTCTTTTTCGAGTGACGAAAGGGATATGTCTTTGCCCACTTCAATATTGGTTTTGAACTTGATTCCCTCTTCTTCAAGAAGCTTCATTCTTCTATCGATTATCGACTTCTCTATTTTCATATTTGGGATGCCATACATAAGCAACCCGCCAAGGCGATCTTCCTTTTCGAGAACAGTAACATCAAAGCCGTTATCGTTAAGTTTTTTTGCAGCCGATAAACCAGAAGGGCCACTTCCAATAACAACTACCTTATGGCCATTTCTCTTGATATCTAGATTAGGTTTAATCCACCCGTTCTCATAGGCTTTTTCTATAAGAAACAGTTCGTTTGATCTAACTCCAACGGCTTTTGTGTCGATTGAGCAAGAACAACAAGCCTCGCAAAGAGCAGGACATACTCTGCCTGTGAATTCAGGGAAAGGGGCAGTTTTAGCAAGCCTCTTATAAGCTTCTTCATATAGTCCTAAATAAATAAGATGATTCCATTCTGGAATAAGGTTAGAAAGAGGACATCCCACCCTTTTACCTTTGACCATCATTGCTGATTGGCAGAAAGGGATGCCGCAATTCATGCACCTGGCGGCTTGCTCGATTTGAACGTCTTCCTTGTGTTTTCCATGGAAGTCATGGAAGTTGTTGATTCTCTCTTCAACGGAGAGGTTTAAAGCGTCTTTTCTTTCGTATTCTAAGAATCCTGTTGGCTTCCCCATTTTACTTGCCCTCCATAAATGTGTTGAATGCATCTAATTCTGGGTTTGAAGAACCTTTGAGTTTAAATTCTTCGATTAACCCGATGATCTTTTGGTAATCATTTGGAATAACTTTGAAGTAATTGTTCTTATCAAATGCATCTAAAAGTCCAGAAACATATGAAGAATTAGTGTGTTCTATATGCTTTTTCATCATCTCTTTCACTGCTTCAACATCTTTATCCGTTAATTCCTGAACAGAGATCTCTTGGCTTATGTGTTTTTTGTTATGGACGCCATAAATATAGGCAACGCCACCTGACATACCTGCGCCAAAGTTTCTGCCAATGTCGCCTAGTATCAACGCCTTGCCGCCAGTCATATATTCGCAACCATGCTGGCCACATCCAAGAACAACAGTGCTTGCTCCTGAGTTTCTAACGGCAAATCTTTCGCCAGCAATGCCTTCAAGGTAACATTCGCCATCTGTCGCGCCATAAAGAGCAACGTTTCCGGCAATAATGTTTTTCTCACTCTTAAATGATGCCTTAGATGAAGGGAAGACGGAAATGATGCCGCCACATAATCCTTTGCCTAAGTAATCGTTTGCGTCGCCGGTAATATGGATTGACACGCCTTTAGTGAGGAAGGCGCCAAAAGAGTTGCCTGCATTGCCTACTGCGTCAATTTGGATCGTTCCTTCTTTTAAACCAGCCTCTCCATGTACTTTGGTGATCTCGTTTGAAAGAATGGTGCCAAAGCTTCTATTGACGTTAGAGATCTCGATGTTGATCTTTCTTTGGCTCCCGTTTGTTATCGCGTCTTTAGTTAATGGGAGTAAAACGCGGTGGTCGATCGTGTTGACCATATTGTTTTCTTTATATGCTTTCCAAGTTGAGTCTTTGTTGACGACTTTTGAGTTGAAAAGAAGTTTTGAAGGGTTGATCTTTCCTTTGAATTCTTTCTTTAACTTGAGAAGTTCAGAATGACCAACCATCTCATCGACAGTCCTAAAGCCAAGCATAGCCATATATTCTCTTAATTCAGAAGCGATAAACTTCATGAAATTCATAACGTATTCAGGCTTTCCTTTGAATCTTGCTCTAAGTCTTTCGTCTTGAGTTGCGATGCCAGCAGGGCATGTATTTAAGTTACAAACCCTCATCATGATACATCCCATAGCGATAAGCGGTCCTGTTGCAAAACCAAACTCTTCCGCGCCTAAAAGAATCGCGGTAGCTAAGTCTTTGCCAGTAAGAAGCTTTCCATCCGTCTCAAGTCTGATTCTGTCTCTTAGACCGTTGATGACAAGAGTCTGGTGTGTCTCTGCTAAACCAATTTCCCAAGGGATACCGGCATTATAAATACTAGTTCTTGGAGATGCGCCAGTACCTCCGTCATAACCAGAGATCAGGATGGTATTTGCCCCGGTCTTAACAACACCGGCCGCAATAGTGCCTACGCCGCTTTCAGCAACAAGCTTAACGGATATTCTTGCATCTCTATTTGCGTTTTTAAGGTCGAAGATAAGCTGGGCAAGGTCTTCGATTGAATAAATATCGTGATGTGGAGGAGGGGAGATAAGCGATACGCCTGGAGTTGAATGTCTTGCCTTTGCAATCCAAGGGAAGACTTTTGTTCCAGGGAGCTGTCCGCCTTCGCCAGGCTTAGCGCCTTGAGCCATCTTAATTTGGATTTCTTTAGCGTTGGTAAGGTATTCCATAGTTACGCCAAATCTACCTGAGGCTACTTGTTTAATGGCAGAGCATCTATCTGTGTTATATCTTTCCCTATTTTCGCCGCCTTCGCCTGTATTTGATTTTGCGTGCAATGCGTTCATAGCAAGAGCCATACATTCATGGGCTTCTTGAGAGATAGAACCATATGACATAGCGCCGGTTTTGAATCTCTCGATGATTGACTCGATTGACTCGACTTCGCTTAAAGATATTGGGTTTTGTATATCGAATTCGAAAGTGTCTCTGATATTGATGACTTTCTTAGAAAGCATTTCAGTGAACTTTTTGTAGTCTTCATAATTGCCTGTTTGACAAGCGCTTTGGAGATACATGATGGAAAGTGGGTCATAGATATGGTCGTGGCCACCTTTACGGTATCCATGAAGACCAGTCGAATCTAATGCGTCATCTTTTCTTTCAAGAGCTTTTTTATACAAAGACAAATAGTTGGCTTCGATTTCTTTTAAGCCGATGCCACCGATGGATGAAGGAGTGTTAGAGAAGAACTCTTCAACGACTTCATCTGATAAGCCAAGACATTCGAAAATCTGTGCGCCAAGATAGGATTGAACAGTGGAGATACCCATCTTTGAGATGATTTTTGCTATAGATTTTGATACTGCGTGAAGATAATTCTCGATAGCTTTTTCTTTGGAAATTTTCAAATATCCTTTATCAACCGAGTTCTCAATTGTCTCAAACACTAAGTATGGGTAAATGGCGTTTACACCAAAACCTATCAAACAACAGTAATGATGGATTTCTCTTGGTTCTCCTGATTCCAAAATAATAGAAACGTGCGTTCTTGTTCTTCTTTTTGTTAAGTATTGATGGAGACCAGACGAAACAAGAAGGGAAGGAATAGCAAGCCCCTTTTGGTCTCTATCGCTAAGGATGATGATGGATGTCCCTTCTTCGATCTTTTTATCTGCCTCTTTGAATATTCTTTCTATGGCCGTTTCTAATGTTTCAACTTCTGGATCGTAGCAAATTGAAACAACATCAGACTTAATGTGATATTTCTCATCTAAATGGATGATTTTCGAGAAATCTTCTTTTGTAAGAATTGGGCTATCAAGTTTAATTCTTCTTGCGTTATTCTCGCTTGGGTCAACTGAGTTGCCTTCACGCCCTAAATAGACGCGGTTAGACATGACGACATTCTCTCTAATCGAGTCGATAGGAGGGTTAGTAACTTGAGCGAATCTTTGTTTGAAGAATTGGAAAAGGTTAAATTCTTTTTCCATCAAAACCGCAAGAGGAATGTCGTTTCCCATTGCGACAAGTTTCTCTTCACCTTTTTCCGCTAAAGGAAGGATGCCTTCCATCAATTCGTCATACGTATAGCCATATTTATGCTGCAAAAGCGCTAAATCATCATGAGATTCTAATTCTTCTGCCTTAGGAAGTTTTTCTAATTTGATTATGTTCTCGTTCCATTTTGCGTATGGATTCTTGTTACAGCATTTTTCTTTAATCTCGTCGTTAGAGATGATTCTCCCTTCTTTGGTGTCAACGAGGAGAATCTTGCCTGGTTCAAGCCTTCTTTTCTCAATGATGTTGTCTTCATCGATTGGTAAAGATCCAGTCTCAGAGAACAAGACAAGGTAATCATCTTTTGTGATGTAGTATCTTGAAGGCCTAAGACCATTTCTATCAAGGGTTGCGCCAACTTTCTCACCGTCAGAAAAAATAAGAGAAGCAGGGCCATCCCAAGGCTCTTGGAAAGTAGAGAAGAATTCATAATAAGCGCGAAGGTCCTTGCTCATTTCTTTATCTCTTTGCCAAGGCTCAGGAATCATTGTAGTGATAATCTCTTCAAGGCTTCTGCCATTTAGGTAATTGAATTCGAGGAAGTTATCAAACATCGCAGAGTCACTGGACTCTTTTGGAATGATAGGCATGACTTTCTTTAAATCATCGCCAAATAAATCTGATTTAAATAAGCCTTCTCTGGCTTTAACAGAATTTACGTTACCTCTAATCGTATTGATCTCGCCATTATGACAAAGGAGACGGTTTGGATGCGCTCTTTCCCATGATGGGAATGTATTTGTTGAGAAACGGGAGTGAACAAGTGCTATAGCGGATGCGAATTTTGTGTCTTGGAGGTCGAGATAGAAATCACGAACCTGGGTAGACACCAACATGCCCTTATAGACAATGGTTCTTGAGGAGAATGAGCAGAAATAAAGTCTAGATCCTTCTTGGATGCATCTATTTTCGACGACTCTTCTAGCGATATAGAGTTTTCTTTCGAAGTCTAATCCTCTTTTTGTTTTCTCTTCTCTTTTAACAAACATCTGCATTAAGAAAGGCATTGCTTTCAAAGCAGAGGAACCAAGTCCATAAGTGTCATAAGGAACATCTCTAAAACCAAGAATCTCAAGATTTTCTTGAGCCATGCCTTCTTTTAAAATCTCAATCTCTTTGTTTCTTTGAATTTCGTTTTGCGAAAGGAAAAGCTGAGCGACAGCATAGTCGCCTTCTAAAGGAAGATCGAATCCTAAAGGCTGGTTTCTAAAAAACTTATCAGGCATCTGGACGAGAATACCTGCGCCGTCACCAGAATTATCTTCAACGCCGGTGCCGCCTCTATGCTCAAGATGGATAAGAATGTTTAAAGCATCTTTGATTGTTTTGTGTGTTCTTTTGCCTTTGATATGGGCGATAGCGCCAATACCACATGAATCATGTTCATATTGAGGGTCATATAAACCTTGTTTCTCTGGATAGCTTTCCATAATCTTTATCCTTCCTTTCCTGAATATTTGGCAATGATGTATTTAACGACCTGCAATTTGCTCCATCTGTTATCCATTGCCATTTTTAGAATCTTTTTATGAGCGTCTGACTCGCTTAGCCCTTCGTTTTTTATAAGAAGGATTTTTGCTTCGTTTGCCAGTTTGATTTCTTTCATTTTTTCCTTAAGTCCAGTTTCTCCTCGTTCTTTGAACTTAGGGAGTTTGGCTCTTGCGGAAATCATCATGTTAACCGCTTGTATCAATACTTCCCCTTGGATAGGAAGCGCTATTGTCATAACGCCAAATTCATTAGTCCTATCAAAGGCTTCGTTATATGCGCTTGCTCTAACAAGATGAATAACATCCGATTCGCCTTTATCGCATAAGTCTAGGATGAATTCAGTTCCGTTATTTAATCCAACAGGGGAGGTCACGATTACGAAATCATATACCTTCTCAAGCGTTTTTCTTTTCGCGGACTCCAGATCATAAGATGCCTCCAAAGAGAAAGGGTAATGAGAAAGAATGGACATTAAAGAGCTTGCGAATTTTTCGTTAGACGCAACAATCAAAGCTGTGTATCTAGTCTCTTTCAGCATCTTTCTTCCTCCTTTCTTTTGTCAGCAATTTGTGGCTTAGAGATATTTCTTTAATATTGCCTCTGGGATGTTTTCTTTAACAAAATCGCTGGCAAAAGCAGCGTTTTTTGCGTTTTCTAAAGTTGAAACATCTGCATTTGTGCCTTCTTTTTCATAGCCTAAAGCGGCAATGACTAAAGAATAGGCGAGGTAGAGGTTAGAAGAGGAACTTAGACCGTTGATGGTGATTTCGTTGAGGCATCCATCGACTTCAACCTTCTCTGTATTGAACGCATATGGGTACTCATCTCTATTCAAAGCGAAATACATCTCGCTATAGTGGCTCTTAAGTCTATCTGCATAGATGTGTAATTTCTCCGCAGGGACTTTGATTACAATCGAATGAATTGAAGGGATTGTGCCACCTTCTGGAAGATGTTTGAAATCAGCGCTTAATCCATTTTTGGCCGCCATGGTTTTTGCAACCGATGTGAAAGTAAGCGAATCTTCACAAGATCGAATTGGGTCTGTTTCGACTAAAGCGATGTTGTTTTGTCCCGGCGCTTCTCCATGGAAAGACTCGCATGTTTCGATTTCCATCTCGCTAAGCGATAATCTGATTTCTCTTCTTACGTTCTCGCCTTTATCTAATGGGGCGATGTCCATATATCCGCCTTCGTCATAAGGAACGTTTGTCTGGACGCCGTGTTCATCATTTTTGAAGAGATAGAACTGGAATGAACCTCTCATAAGAATCTCGCTTGCGACATCTTCATATTTTTTGATCGTGTCCTTTAAAAGCTTTCTTAATGAAGTCTCAATCTCTCTTCCATCAAGATGATGCATGGTGCAAAACATCCTAATGACTCTTCCTTGAGATGGTCTCCATGGAAGAACAGAGATTGTGCTTGGCTCAGGCTTAAGAAGAATCTTTTTATAATCCTCGAAGCCCTTAATGCCTCTTGTATCGATTACGATGCCTTGGTCAAACGCTTTTTCTAATTCGTTTGTCATTATTGAGATGTTCTTGATGACGCCGTTGATATCAAGGAACAAAAGTCTAATGAACTTAACATCTTCTTCCTCGACATATTGCATGACATCTTTCTTTGAATATTCCATAGGTCATCCTCCTAAAAAAGATAAAAAGGCGCACTTTTTCCGTAATAAACCGTACTTAGTGAACGCCTTTGTTCGTAGGCTATCTTACCATTACGTCCCTTTTATTTAAATTGTTATTTTTAAAATAGTTATTATTTTCAAATAATAATCAAAAAACGCCATTTTTATGTAAGCGTTTTACTAGCCTTCCTCGATTGACTTTTGGCCAATTGTGACAATAATAATTGCTATAAAACACAGGCAACGAGGCCATCATTAGACGTTCGCGTTTGATGGGCTTAGCTGCCTTTTTTTATTGGAAAAAAGGAGTTAGAAAATGGAAAAGATTCAAGATTTATTTGGATCAAAGGTGTTCAACGACAAAGTTATGAAAGAACGCCTGTCATCTGACGTTTATAAGTCTTTAAAAAAGACTATAAATGAAGGTAGAGAACTCGACATCAGCGTTGCTAATCCAGTTGCTCAGGCAATGAAAGAATGGGCAATCGAGAACGGTGCCACACACTTCACTCATTGGTTCCAGCCAATGACAGGCACAACAGCAGAAAAGCATGACTCATTCATCTCACCAGAAGAAGGTGGAGCAGTCATCATGGAATTCAAAGGAAAAGAGCTCATCAAAGGTGAACCTGATGCATCTTCTTTCCCTTCAGGTGGACTTCGCGCCACATGTGAGGCAAGAGGATATACAGCTTGGGATCCAACATCATATGCATTCATCAAAGACAAAGTCTTATGCATCCCAACCGCATTCTTATCTTATGGCGGTGAAGCCCTTGACAAGAAGACCCCTCTTCTTAGATCAATGCAGGCCCTAAACAAATCCGCAAAAAGAATCCTTAAATTATTTGGAAATGACGCTGTTAAAACAGTTAAAACAACAGTCGGCCCTGAACAAGAATACTTCCTTGTCACAAAAGAAATGTATGAAAAACGCAAGGACTTAATGTACACAGGCAGAACCTTATTTGGTGCTATGCCTCCAAAAGGACAAGAACTTGAAGATCATTACTTCGGTATCATCAAACCAGCAGTCCAAGCTTTCATGAATGATTTAAATGAAGAACTTTGGAAACTTGGCATCCTTGCAAAAACAGAACATAACGAAGTCGCTCCGGCTCAGCATGAGCTTGCTCCAATTTTTGCTACAACCAATATTGCTGCAGACCATAACCAAATCACCATGGAACTTATGCAGAAAGTCGCTAAGAGACATGGCCTTGTCTGCCTCCTTCACGAAAAACCATTCAAAGGTGTTAATGGCTCAGGCAAACATAACAACTGGTCAATGTCTACAGACACCGGCGTTAACCTCTTAGAACCAGGCGACACACCAGCGGAAAACGCTCAGTTCCTTCTCTTCCTCGTCGCTGTTATCAAAGCGGTTGATGAATACCAAGACTTACTTAGAATCTCAGTCGCAAGTGCAGGTAATGACCACCGTTTAGGCGCAAACGAAGCTCCTCCAGCAATCATCTCCATCTTCCTTGGAAGTGAATTACAAGCTGTTCTTGACTCAATTGAAAATGACACACCTTTAACAACTGGTGGCAAATCATTCCTCAAAGTCGGCGCAGATGTCCTTCCTGCTCTTCCAAAAGACACAACAGATAGAAATAGAACATCACCATTTGCTTTTACAGGTAATAAATTTGAATTCCGCGCTCTTGGCTCAAGCGATTCAATCAGCTGCGCAAACATCATGCTTAACACCGCAGTCAGCGAAGAACTTGATGAATTTGCAAAAGCCTTAGAAGGTTCAAAAGACTTCAATCACGATCTCCATGAACTTATCAAGAAGACAATCAAAGAGCACAAGAGAATCGTTTTTAACGGAAACGGCTATGATGAATCATGGGTAGGGGAAGCTGAAAAGAGAGGACTCCTTAATCTCAAATCAACTCCAGAAGCTCTCCCACATTACCTTGATGAAAAGAACGTTAAGCTCTTCACATCACATGATGTTTATACATTAAGCGAAATCCACGCTAGATACGAAATTGCTCAAGAACATTATTGCAAAGTCGTCAATATCGAAGCCTTAACCGCTATTGATATGGTCGAAAAAGAATACTTACCAGCAATCTCAAAATTCTCTAAGGGAATGCTTGATGCCGCAAAAGCAAAAAGCGAATTCGGAATGCCTTATGATTATGAAAAATCCATTGCAGAAACCCTCTCAATTGGTATGAAGAAGGCTTATGAAGCAAAACTTTCCTTAGAAGAAGCGCTTGCAAAAGTCCACTCAATTGAAAGTTCTGAAAAAGCATCAGCTGCTTATAAGAAAGAAGTCATTTCAAGAATGGAAGCCTTAAGAGAAGCAATCGACGGTATGGAAAAATATGTTTCAGACGAAGCATGGCCAGTCCCAACATACGGCGATCTTATCTTCGGGGTCAAATAAATAAACATTTATTTAGGAGAAAAATATTATGACAGAGGAAAACATTATCTCTCTTGCCAGTAAGACAGGTTTCTCTATCTGGTTCTTGATTGGTGCAGCCCTTGTCTTCTTCATGCAAGCAGGTTTCGCAATGGTCGAAACAGGCTTCACAAGAGCCAAGAACGCTGGAAACATCATCATGAAAAACTTGATGGACTTCTGTATTGGCACAGTCGCATTTGTTCTTTTAGGCGGAGGCCTCATGTTAGGCGAAGACGCATTAGGTGGCCTTATTGGTATCCCAACCTTAGGCATCTTCACAGATTTCGCTAACTTCGATTGGTCTAACTTCGTCTTCAACTTAGTCTTCTGCGCAACCGCAGCAACAATCGTTTCTGGCGCTATGGCAGAAAGAACCAAATTCTTAACTTACTGTATTTATTCATTAATCATCTCTCTTGTCATTTATCCAGTTGAAGCTCACTGGGTTTGGGGCGGAGGATGGCTCTCACAACTTGGCTTCATTGATTTCGCGGGATCTGCAGCCATCCACTCAGTTGGTGGCATCGTTGCTTTGATCGGCGCAATCATGGAAGGACCAAGACTTGGCAAATACGTCAAAGACGCTAATGGCAAAGTCACAAAAGTCAACGCAATCCAAGGCCACTCAATCACTCTTGGCGCTCTTGGTTGCTTCATCCTTTGGTTTGGTTGGTATGGCTTCAATGGTGCAGCTGCAACCTCCCTTACAGAACTTGGACAGATCTTTGCTACAACAACAGTCGCTCCAGCAGTCGCAACAGTCGTTACCCTTATCTTCACATGGGTTAAAAACGGCAAACCAGATGTTTCAATGTGTTTAAACGCAGGCTTAGCAGGTCTTGTTGGTATCACAGCAGGCTGCCAGGCTGTTGACATCATCGGCGCAACCCTTATTGGTGTTGTTTCCGGTATCCTTGTCGTCGTCGTTGTCGAAGGCCTTGATACAAAACTCCATATCGATGACCCAGTCGGCGCTGTCGGCGTTCACCTTGCAAACGGCGTTTGGGGAACAATCGCAGCAGGTTTATTCGCTACCTCAACATCAGCAGCAGGCGTTGATGGTCCTATCTACGCTTTAATCCATGGCACATCATTTGGCGATGGCATGGCAGTCCTTGGAATCCAGTTCTTAGGCATTATAGCTATCCTTGCTTGGGCAGGCTTAACAATGTTTGGCGTATTCAAACTTCTTGATAAGACAATCGGCTTACGTGCAAGCAAAGAAGAAGAAATCAAAGGCCTTGACGTTACAGAGCACGGCTTACTTACAGCATACGCAGACTTCGTTCCAGCAGTCGAACATCTCGACTATGGCGCTGATGCTCTTGAAGTAACAGGAGATGTCCCTCCAGCAGAAGCAATCGAAATCAAGAAAGTTGAATCAGTGGACCGTCCAACAAAAGACAGCTCTCTTATCACAAAGATTGAGATCGTATGTAATGAAGCTAGACTTGAGAAACTTAAGAATTCTCTTATGAGCGTTGGTATCACAGGCATGACAGTATCCCACGTTATGGGATGCGGCATCCAAAAAGGCGCTCCAGAATACTACCGTGGTGTTAAAGTCGAAGCGACACTTCTTCCAAAAGTCCAAGTTGATGTCGTTGTCTCAACAGTTCCACCATCCAAAGTTATCGAAGCGGCAAGAAAAGCCCTCTACACCGGTCACGTTGGTGATGGCAAGATCTTCGTCTATGAAGTCTTAGATGTTGTCAAAGTCAGAACTGGCGAAACAGGTAAAGACGCTTTAATTAACTTCAGCATCTGATAAAAAACAAGTGCCCGAAAAACATGTTCAAGATCCATGTAAGTAGGGCACTTTTTATTATTATTTGTTAAATATCCCTTGCAAAAACTGCCTAAATTTTATCAAAAAGAGATTAGACCCTGTTCTCTTTGATATAAGAAAAGCCACCCAACTAAATGGATGGCTCCTCGGTTCAATTTTTATTTATTCTATACTTTCTGGTTTTTCCAACAAATCCTCTATACTACACCCTAAAACTCTTGAAAGCTTATAAAGCGTTTGGGCCTGTGCTTTATCTATATTGTTCACCTTCTGCTCATAAAGTTGAATCGATCTTAATTTCACCCCAGACATTACTGCAAGTTCATGTTGTGATATTACTCTCGATTCTCTTATCTTTTTAAGCTTTGTATCCAAAACAGTGGCGCTGCACCTTCGTTCCATTTCTTCCACGAAATTAGTTAGGTCCATTTCGTGAAATAGCTTATACATGGAAAGAACTTCGGTTAGTGTCACTCTTGAGAAAATATCCTTAAATCTTTTTGCGGTATACCATTGATAATAGGCAAGCGCCCACCCCGCCCAGTATTCGGGGGAACGATCTTGAGAGAACGTTGCTTGTGGCAAAACCTCGCCAGGGTCTACCTTGCTTAAGATATCTTGCACGATTTCTATGCCTGACCTACCAGATAAAATGGCAGGACTACCTGTTTCAAACTCCTTTGCTATATTTGATCGAATAAACAGCCTAGCGAACCAATCAGGCGATAACTTACAATCGTTGATCGCATAGTCAAAAGCATTGGCAAGCAAAACTTGCGCATCATTTAAGTACAATTTGTTGTATGCGTGGATCATCGTTTTTTATCTCTCCTCTAAGGATATCCATTACAAATATATCGTCACGATATGACTTGCTCTTTTTAATCTCATCACTATACGTCTTTCTTGCATTATCATCTCTCGCCCTAAACTTGGGATAATACATTTCTTTATCTACGGGTTTGGCACCAACGAACTTGATTTGTTCAAATGCCTTGGCTGAAATTAAAACGGTTTGCTCTCCTAGCTTTCCAAGTTGTAATGCCTGGCTCAAACTACGAAGAGGCAATGTGTTCCCAATAAATGACTGTGCATAAGAAAAATATGAATCATCGGCTCTATAACCGATGACTATATCATACTCATCGGTGTCGATCGCAAAATGCTTTATGATATAGTCTTTGGCATCTTTGGCAATTTCGTCCTGGATCGTAAAGATTCTATGCTTTAATAAAATCGCGATCCAATTAAGCACAGTATGTTTTCCATCAAGTAAATTTAAAACCTTCAATCCATCGGTTTCCAATTCATATTCATTTACAAAACCGTCCGTATTGCTCTTACAAGCCCATTCTTTTGCCATTTCAGGTATAAGCGTGCAATAAAAACCTCTACCATAATCGTTGGTTTCTTTCCCTTCCTTATAATCAGGTTTCTTAATTATGTGATCAGAACCATGCAACACTGTGATTTTTGCCATCCCTATCCTCCGTTTTTATATCGCCACAACGATACCATCATGAGTATATCGTTGCAACGATAGTTTGTTAATAGTTTCTGAACATTTTGGAATTTTTTATACGCTTAAAACATTCATAAATCGTTAAAAAGCATGAACGCGAAATGAAAAAAGAACAAAAAACAACAATTAAATTTGCTTCTTCTAGTCTCTATAAAAACCACCACAAAGAAATAAATCCTCTTTTCCGCCAAAAGAAAAAAGGCCCGATACTTTATTGTATCAGGCCTATTCTTTTCGAATGGTGCGGGAAGGGGGACTTGAACCCCCACGAGTTGCCTCATACGCCCCTCAAACGTACGCGTCTACCATTCCGCCATTCCCGCGGTGCAAGGTGAATTATACTCACCTAGCGATTAAAAGCAAAATGTTTTTAAATAAATCTTAAAACTAATACCTCAGCGATACCGAAGAATATGAGAAGCGAAGTGCCATCGATAATAGTTGTAAGAAGTGGCTGAGAGACAATTGCAGGGTCTTTCTTAAGCGCGGAAACACCAAGAGGAAGAAGGACTGCGATCATCTTACTGACGACTGTTGTGATGAATAATGTACCTGCAACAATGCCAGAGATCTTAAGGACGCCAAGGAAGTAACCAAGGCTCCAGCACATTCCATTCCAAATTGTGCCCATATGTCCATCGGCAATAGCGGCATTAGCAAGCTCTTTGCTCATGCCTTTAACATCCATAAGCCATGCAACATCCGCGGTTGTGTTATGGACGATGCCTGTGTATTGCTCGATAGTAAACCAAATAAAGGCAAATCCAGCCACACAAAGGGAAATAAGAAGCGCGCTTAATATTTCTCTTCCTAAGACCTTAAGGACATCTTTAGGCTCAAAATCCTTTAATGCAAGACCTCTAATCATAAGAGCGATAGTCTGACCACCAGCGTTACCGCCCGTATCCATAAGGACTGGGATGAAGGCCGCAAGAACTGGGAGGATTGATAATCTATCCTGGAAGATAGAAAGAATCATTGATGAGACGGTGCCAAGAACAATAAGAACAATGATCCATGGGACACATTTCTTCATCATGCTTACTGGAGATGTCTCCATATATGAGTCGTCTAATGCGCTGACGGCGTTTAATTTTTCCAAGTCTTCACTGGACTCTTCGATCATGACATCGACAGCGTCGTCGACTGTGACGATACCAAGAAGGCAATCATCCTCATTAAGGACGGCCATCGCGTTAAGGTCGTACTTGCGGAACATGTTAGCGACTTCTTCCTTATCGGTGTTGACGTGACAGAAAGGCGCGTCTCTATTCATAATTTCGCCAAGTGTCTGGGTGTCTTTTGACCAGATGAGTTCATCAAGGTCGACAGTACCGACAAACTTACGCGTATTATCTTTAACAAAGATTGTATAAACGGTTTCCGCTTCCTTACCTTTGGAACGGACGAATTTCATCGTCTCTTTAACCGTGCTATCAACCGAGCATTCAAGGAACTCGGTGGTCATGATTGCGCCAGCTGTGTCATCTTCGTAATTCAAAAGATGGTTGATGTCCGCTCTCATCTCTGGGTCAGCCGCTTTTAAGACACGGCGAGCAAGATTGGCAGGAAGTTCGTCAATGGTATCGGCGACGTCGTCAGCAGACTGCATATTAATGATTGTGATAAGCTCACGGTCATTCATGGCTGCGACAAGCTCTTCTTTCTTGTCTGAGCTAAGTTCGTCAAATAGTGGAGCGGTATAGCTGCTTCTAGCCATTCTAAAGAGGGCGATAAGATTCTTGATATCGATCTCTTCTGCGGCTTCAGCGATATCCGCGTCAGGAATAGTCTCAAAGATCTCGATTAATTTTGCTCTATCGCGGTTGATGATAGCCTCTTCAAGATCTTCAGGTCCGAATAATGATTGGGTGATTTCTTCAGATGTTACTTCATCAAGAGGGGTATCGATCTCTTCATCGTCATAGCCGTGAACGTCTTCAGGATTAATATCCTTTTCTGATTCTTCTTGAGACTCTTCGTTCTCTAATTCTTTTTCTTCGTTTTCAAGCATATTTATATACCTCCTCTTCTTGTCGCTATTTTATTACTATAAACAATCAAAAAGGAAGAATTTTCGTTTTTCTTTGCTTCGCAAGGCTTTTATAATGAAACCGTTAGTTTTAGGAGACTAAAAATGGAAGAATTAAAATTCATTGTTGAAACAAGTGCAAGACACATTCACATCACCCAGGAAGCATTAGACTACCTCATGCTCTCCGACGAAGAAATCAAAGCAGGAAAACACGCAGAACTCGAATGCAAGAAAGAACTTTCCCAGCCAGGCCAGTTCGCAACCAATACCCGTCTTGATGTCTATGGTCCAGTTAACCCAAAGACAGGCAAAGAAACCGCAATCAAGAACATCTCAATCCTTGGCCCATGCCGCAAAGACTGCCAGGTCGAAATCAGCGGAACAGATGCAAGAACCCTCAAAGTCAACGCTCCAGTCCGTGAATCAGGAGACGTCAAAGGTTCAGCACCATGCAAACTCGTTAACCCATTAAATGGCAAATTCATCGAACTCGCAGAAGGCTGCATCGTCGCAAAAAGACACATCCACATGACACCAGCAGATGCTGAAGCATTCGGCGTCACAAATGGTCAGATCGTCCGCGTCCTTGTCGCAGGCACAGGCAGAGAAACAATCTTCGGTGACACAGTCGTCCGTGTCAGCCCAAGCTACGCTCTTGCAATGCATATCGACACAGACGAAGCAAATGCAGCATGGTGCGCAGGCGAAATGTACGGAACCATCGTTAAATAATGGCTCAGGAATTTCATTACATCCCTCAGGGCGTCTGCTCTAGAGAAATGATTGTCACAGTTGAAGGCGACACCATTGAAACCATCAAAATCATCGGTGGATGTGCTGGAAACACCCAAGGCGTCAGTCGTTTAGCAGAAGGTAGAAAAATAGACGAAGTCATTTCTACTCTTGAAGGCATCAGATGCAGGGGAAACACCTCATGCCCTGATCAGCTAGCCCAAGCGCTTAAGGCAATCAAAGCAAAGCTTTAATAGCAAAAATCGACCTCTTTAAATTAGAGGTCTTTTTTAATAGCTAAAAAACATAAAACTTGCTAATTTCCTCCAGTTAATCCAATATTATTGTATTTAGAGGAGAAAATATGATAATCACTACATCAATGTTAAAACAGAAGTATGCGAATTATGCCAATCCTTTAGATAAAATAAAAAGAGATACACAAAAAGGCGCCATTTTTAAAATAACTCGCGGCCTTTATGAGACTGACAGGAACACAAACCCTTGCTTGCTTGCCTCATCAATTATCCCTAGATCATACTTAAGCTTTGATTGGGCTCTTTCACATTACGGTTTGATTCCAGAAAGGGTTTTTGCTATTACCTCGGCGTCTTTCGAGGTCAAAAAGAATAAGACTTTTGAGAATGTGTTTGGGCGATACGAATATAGCGATGTTCCATCAAACGCTTATTCCGAAGGCGTTACTTATCTTGAAAGTGGTGAATACATAGTAAAAATCGCAATGAAAGAAAAGGCGATATGTGATTCTTTGTCTAAGTGGAGAGTAGTCAAAAATTTAAAAGAACT
This sequence comes from Bacilli bacterium, assembly GCA_045598525.1. Taxonomy (GTDB): domain Bacteria; phylum Bacillota_I; class Bacilli_A; order RFN20; family CAG-826; genus UBA4951. The sequence goes on from JAZLMH010000044.1 coordinate 23,500, forward strand.
AAAAGAGCTGTTGTTCGATGATAAGAGAATAGACGAAAACGAATTTTCTTCATGTGATTTTAAACTGATGCTTAGACTTGCCGGTTTATATAAAAAGACGAATCTGGATTTGTTAACCAAGTTGATAAGAAAGGAATACTGCCATGAATAATGTTGTTGAGACAATGCTTGCTAAGTATAATCCACAAAACAATGAAGAAAGAGAAAACGCAGCAAAAGAAATAATTCAGGAAATCGCATTATCTGGGCTTTCGCATAGCGATTTTTTCTCTAAAGCCGCTTTCTATGGTGGAACATGCCTGAGAATTTTTCATGGTTTAAATAGATTCAGCGAGGATCTCGATTTTGCTTTGCTAAAAAAAGACTCTGATTTTAATCTGGAGGCATATTTCGAAATTCTTCAAAAAGAATTTGATTCCTACGGGATAGAAATGAGTGTTGAGTCAAAAAACAAGCAGGAAGAAAAAGAAGTTCAAAGTGCTTTTCTTAAGGGCAACACATTGACTTTAATGATGTCTTTTTTCCCGAAAAACGAAGAGGTCAAACACATTGTCTCTAACCAAAAAATCAAAATCAAATTTGAAATTGATAAAGACAATCCAGACGGAGGTGTAACCGAGTATAGATATAGGATGCTTCCAGCCCCATATGAGGTGTTGGTTTTTGACGAGGCTACGCTTTTTGCTGGCAAAATTCACGCTTTGATTTGCAGAGAATACAAAAATCATGTTAAAGGAAGAGATTTCTATGATTACCTTTTTTACGTCGGAAGAAGCGGAGCATTCAATATTCAATATTTGGAGAACAAACTAAAGAATACAGGCGGAAAGATTGATATAGACGAATCATTAACTTTAGAAAAAGTAAGAGAGCTTCTAAAAGAAAGGTTTGAAAACATAGATTATTCATCCGCAAAGGAAGATGTAGTAAGTTTTATACAAGATAAGCAAAGCTTAGCCTTTTGGAAGAAAGAGCTGTTTATTTCTACGCTAGATCAGCTTAAGGCAATCAAAGCAAAGCTTTAATAGCAAAAACTGACCTCTTGAAAATAGAGGTCTTTTTTTGTGTTTTCTTGTGTGTATAATAATGACCGAGCGAAAAGCTAGTATCTCGAATGCGCTTTCTAAGGACTGAGAAAAGGCGCTAGCAACTCCTCTATAGAGGTAAGTGCTTGTCCTGAGCTGGGACCCACAACCAGAGCGATGCTAGAGGAATGTGCATATAACGAAGAGCCTTCCACTTAGTGGGAGGTGTTTTTCGTCTCTGGAGGTAACTATGGAAGAAAAGATTTTATTCACCAGCGAATCAGTAAGTGAAGGCCATCCAGACAAAGTCTGTGACCAGATTGCTGACGCTATCCTCGATGCATGTTTAGCCGAGGATCCAACAAGCCATGTCGCTTGCGAAGTATTTGCAACCACCGAATATATTCTCATTGGTGGTGAGATCACAAGCAAAGCTCGTCCTAATTATGAAAAGATTGCTAGAGATGTATTAAGAAAAATAGGATATACATCAAAAGAGAAGGGCATTGGCTGCGATACTTGCAAAGTTGATGTTAGAGTTCAAGAACAATCACCAGACATCAATATGGGCGTTTCTCGTGGCAGCCTTTTAGAAACAGGCGCAGGCGACCAGGGTATCATGTTTGGTTATGCTTCAAACGAAACAAAAGAGTACATGCCTCTTCCTATTTCCATCGCTCACTCTCTTATAAAGAGAGCAACTGACCTTAGACATGATGGAACGTTCAAAAACGCTCGCCCTGATATGAAGTCTCAGGTCACAATTGATTACACGGAACCAAAGGCTCCAAAAATCGACACGATCCTTATGTCCATCCAAAACGACGAAGAGACAAATATGGAAGAATTCCGTAAGTTTGTTAAAGAAGAAATCATGCTTCCGGTCGCTAAAGAATATGGATTCATAGATGACTTCAAAGTCTTAATCAACCCAACAGGTAGATTTGTCATCGGAGGACCTGCTGGAGATACGGGCGTCACAGGCAGAAAGATCATCGTTGACACATATGGAGGAAGCGCTCGCCATGGCGGGGGCGCATTCTCTGGCAAGGATCCTTCCAAAGTTGATAGAAGCGCTTGCTACTACGCAAGATACATCGCTAAGAACTTGGTTGCCGCTGGCGCTGCTGAACGCATTGAGATCCAACTCTCTTACGCTATCGGTGTCGCAGAGCCAATCTCAATCAATGTCTCAACCTTCAAGAGCAAGAAAGTCAGCGATGAGAAGATCCTTGAAGCGATTCATAAATTCTTCGATGCGAGACCTGGGGCAATCATGGAACAGTTCCAGTTGACCAAACCATCATTCAAGTATTGCGACACAACAGTCCTTGGTCACTTCGGAAGAGAAGAATGTAACTTCCCTTGGGAGAAGCTTGATAAGGTTCAAGAACTTAAAGAATTCTTCGGTTTCTAAAATATTAATGAGGATCCAAAACTTCGGGTCCTTTTTAATTAATTGACCGTATAGCAAAAACCCCTAAAAAACCTTTTGAGCAATGATTAACTAACCAAACTCATAGACTTTTTAGGGGTTTTCAAATGGCAATTTTCTTTACAAAAAATTTTCTTATCCGATGAATGGCTGACTTTTGTCCTGATAGGGTTAACTTTTTTTCGGAGATTTAGTAGTATGTAGTCAAACGAACGGATATATATTCCCGGAGGTACATAGGTATGAAATACCAAATTGTTGGAAAGAACATCGTCGTAACTGACTCTATTCGTGCTGCCCTTGAAGAGAAGCTTTCACGAATGGACAAATACTTCGTCATTGATGATGAAGTCCTTTGCAGAGCAGTTGTCCGCTCCTACAAAGTAGGAGCAAAGGTGGAAATCACCATCTTCACCAAAGAAATGGACTTACGTACAGAAGTAAGAAACAACGATCTTTACTTCGCAGTCGATTTCGCCCTCGACAAACTTGAAGACCAGATGAGACGTCTCAAGACTCGAATGAACAGAAAGAAATCTAAAGAGTCTCTTGGTCGTTCAATTGTCTTTGAAAATATTCAGGCAGATGAAGAATTGGAAGAAAAAGATGAGCTTGTCAGAACCAAATCTATCTACCTTGAACCAATGACTCTTGATGATGCGATTACAAGAATGGAAGCCCTTGGTCACTCTTTCTTTGTCTATCTCGACGAAGAGGATAATGAGATCTCTGTAGCATATAGAAGACTCGATGGTGGATACGGTGTTATCCAAGCAGAAAATAAATTAAAATAATTGATAGAAATAATCTTCAAGGTACCTATGGTACCTTTTCTTTTTATTTATTAAAAAATTAACCAACTAAACAAAGTAGTTGTATAACTATAAAAAAGGGGTACAATATAGTCATGAGAAAAACGCTCACTAAAAAGAACATAAAGGGCAAAGATTACTACTATCTCCAGTACCGAAAGAAGGGTGTCCTCAAAAGCGATTACCTTGGCGATGTCACCTCCAAAGGTTACAAGAGATATCTTTTCAAACTCGTCTCAGAACTAGCCTCCTATCCTCTCGAAAAAGCTAGGGTAAAAAACTTTGAGGCCGGGGCACCTGTCGTCTATGTTGAAGATGGCTATATCATCTATGAGTACCATAACGGTGTAAGAGAGTTTTTGAACAGCAAACTTGAGATAGTTAAAGTGGAGGTTACTGAATAATGGAAGAACGTAACCTCGTCATCGTAGCAGGAGTTCCAGGAAGTGGACGTCAGACATTTGCCGCTTGCTACAAAAATTCCTTTTTAAAATCCCTCCCTCTTCTTGAGAACAAAAACGATATTTCGAAAGCCCTCTCTGGCGGTGAGTCTTTTGCAACTATCATCCCTTTAACAAACGAGAGTCACCAAGCCCTTATCGATATCGCAAAGATGGCGAAATATAAAATCACTCTTTTCTATCTTTTCGCAGGCAAAATTCTTTCGCTTCAAAGATGCCGTTTTAAGACGATTTCCAAAGGAATTACATACGACCCTAAACAGCTCAAAGAAGACTATGAAGAATCGTTCAAAGGCCTCCTTGCAGCATACGAAAAAACAGACCTCACATTCCTGATCCTCAATCAGAAAGAATTTAGATTCAATTCAGCTTTTGACCCAAAAGAAGTCCCATTACAAAAATTCCAAAAAGCAGTAAAAGATGTGAAAAAAGCGGTCGACACTCTTTTATAATCGTTTTTCATTTGAAAAATGATGGTTAGACCGATACAATTTTCACACCCTATGAATTTTTCTGTTATTGCAACTGACTTAGACGGAACGCTTTTCTACCCTAAGAAGAAGATCCGTATGGTGTCCAAAAAGACCAAACAGTTCATCCGCCGTTATACGGAAGATGGAGGTAAGGTTCTTTTGGTTACCGGAAGAAACCGTTTCTTTGGTGATAAGACAGGAAGAAAGACTAAACAGGTATATGACTTCATAGCTTGTAACGGAGCAATTGTCGTTTCCAATGGAGAAGTAATCTTCGAAAGACCTTTCCCAAATGAGATTGCTCAAAAGCTTGTTAATGAACTCTCAATCGAAGTTAGTCCTAAAATCACATTCTTATTCACGAAAGATCATAATATGGTCTCTCAAAGAAAACCTCTTCGTAACTGGGTAAAAGTCGGCTATAGCCTTTATCGTTTCTGGCAGGGCACATATAGAGAACCATTCTATAGAAGTGACAAGATCTTCAAGCAAGAACTTGATCACGGAAAAATCTACAAGATCATGATGTTCCCAGGGTTTGGAAAGAAATCAATCGAGGTCTCAAGCAACCTCGCCAAAAAACTTCAATCCATGTATCCAGAGATCAACATCGTCGCAAGCGACCAAGCACTCGAAATAACCTATACAGGTTGCACTAAGAGCCAAGGCCTAGCGTATTATCTTGAATATAACCACATAAATGTGGATAATGTAGTAGTTGTCGGCGATTCCGGAAACGACGTTTCAATGTTCAAAGCATTCCCTAAGAATAGCTTCTGTATGTCTCACGGTGCCGAAGACGTCAAACAACAAGCTTCATTTATCATCGATCACTTCAGCGAACTCGAGAATTATGTCTACCCATCTGCGGAGACAACCGCTACAAATGATTGACGAATAGGAAGGTCTAATTACATGAATCAAGTATCATCAGTTATCACAACACTCGAACACTACAAAGTAGTGATTCGCGACACTCTCGAATACACAATTATGAGAGATCATTACGACATGGATGCATTCAACGAGAAAAAGAGAAGCGTCCTTATCGAAGTTAATGAACCAACCCCACTTAAAAGCATTCTCGATAACAGTGCAGAGAATGGCCAGAAATTAGATTCCATGATCCGTGACTTCTACGATCAGGTTTATAGTGAATCAAGCACAATCTTAAGACCAGCGGACGATGGCCTCCGTGTTGACCACGCTCAACACATCGCTATCTTCAAAGGCGTTGTTCCAATCCACGAGAACATCGAATCAATGGTCGGTGGCATCATTAACGATGCGCGTAGCAAAGGCTTAGACGTCGAAGCAGTCGCTCGCCTTGATCTTGCAGAAGAAAGACTTTATAGAGCAGTTGCTTATATGACAATGACCAACGAGCTCATCAAACTCTTCAATGATTACAACCAAGCACGCCGCGACGCTAAAGGCGAAGAAACAGCCGCAAGCAAATTTATCGGCAATGACATCAATGAAGTCATCCAGCTCTTAAGCGCAGTCCGTGGCAACAATAGAGTCCTCACAGACGAAAGATACATGGGTGTTCAGGATAAAGTCTTCACCCTTATCGAATACATGACAGGCCGCCGTGACCTCCCAATGGGAAAAGGCTTTGGCGAAGCAATCCGCGAAACCCAAGAAGCAATCCAAGGTTACGTCCGCGAAGTCGAACCACTTTGGAGAGATGCATACACACCTCTTATCACCGAACTCGTTCAGCAAGCTAGAGCAAACGACAACAAGATCGGCCCAGCACCAGCTGACGAAGCAAAATAATTAATTAATTCACTTCCAAAATTATGACTAACGTTACCCCAACCAAAATCGAAGATGTTTCCAAGAAAAAGATCTCTGGCTTAGAGATGGCTTTCATCATCGTTGATGGAATCATCGCCTTAGGCGGTTTAACAATGATCGTCCTTGGCTACATCGCAGACTACTTCCCAGGCAAACCAGAAGATAACTGGACTGGACAAGCAAGCTTTATGTCGGCTATGCATATTTCGTATCGTTGGTTCGGCGTGATCCTCTTAGTCGTCGCCGCAATCATCGCTGCGATTGCTCTTAACGGATTTGCTCGTAAGAGCGACACCGATAATGAAAGAGCTCTCCGCCGTGCTCAGCGTATGAAGATCCTCTCTGAAAGCGAGAAGGTCGAAGAAGAAGCTGCTCCTGTTACTTCAAACGAAGAATCAGGCGAACTTAAAGCTGAACCACAGCAATAAGAACAAATCATTTGTGCTTATGCCCTCACTTAAACGGTGAGGGTTTTCTTTTATATTGCTTCAAAAGCTTCATATTAGAACGTTGTTCATGAAGGCGTAAATCTCACATAATAAAAACCCTCCGTTCACACAGAGGGTAAAAATCGATTTGTCCTTAAATGTTAGGACACGTAAGCACTTTTAAGACTAAATGTTAGGACACGCTATGCAATGGCAATATGCCAAAATTTTCTTTAAATGTTTGGGTACACAAACTAAATGAAATTAATTGAAATTTTCTTATTTATTCCTTTTGCAACCTTTTGTAGTAATTGTATTGAAGGATTAAATTGCCCTTTTTCAATTTTGCAAATATCTGCTTGAGGTACACCGCATTTTTGAGATAATTCAACTTGAGTTAATCCTGCCTGTCTACGCAGTTCTTTTAGTTTATAACCTAATAAAATAGATTGAATATTGTCGTTATTTTCAACAGTTATTCCATCTTCGTAAACTGTCTCCGATTCAACATCAAGATCATCGTTCCAGGTTACTCCACCCCATCCAAGCAAATGTCCTTGCAAAAATAAATTACGATCTTTTAAGGCGTTTAATTGTGGAAATTTTTCAGCTAATAATAAAATATCGTATCTTTTTGTAACCCCGTCATCAAAAAGAACATCAAATGTCGTCCCTTCTCTTAGATATAGTTTGATTGCTTTTTTCATATTATTTAATTGGTGGGAGTTTTTCATATTTTTCTGTTTCCCACATCTCCAAAAGTTTTTCTTTATTTTGCTTTATAAATTGTTTAACTAATTTTTCACCATTCTTAGGAAATTCGCCTTGGTAAATTTCACCGTTTTCAATGTAAAACGTTGCTTCTTCATCGCCATATATTGCATGAATGTGTGGTGGATTGTGTTCCTTATTTCTTAAATGCATAAGAATAATTATTCCATAAAAGGTTGAAATTGTTGGCATATTAATATCTCCTGTTAATATTATATAAGATATATCTCATAAAATACAAGCATATTTTAAAATGTTTTGAACAAAAAAAGTTCGAATTAATCGAACTATTTTCAATTTTCTGGCGGAGGAATAGGGATTTGAACCCTAGCGCAGTGTTACCCGCCTACGAGCTTTCCAAGCCCGCCCCTTCGACCACTTGGGTATTCCTCCAACGCACTGAAATCGTGCAAGTGGAATTATAGGTTAGCAAAATAGATTTTTCAACAATGCATTGTGATATAATGTTTAGTAACTAAACAGATATGATTGAAAAGATTATTGATAAAGCCAATTCAAACCAGAGAGCGGAGAAATATGTCCGCCGCCTTCTTGAAAAGGCTCCTTTGAGTTTAATCTATAAAACTTTCCGTAAGAAAGACATCAAAGTAAATGGTCACTGGATCAAAAAAGAACAAATCCTTTTGGAAGGAGATGTTCTTAGAATCTATATTACTGACGCTCAGCTTGAAGAATTCCAAAAACCTAGAGAAGCAATAAAATCCCCGTTAACATACCCCATAGTTTATGAAGACGATAAGGTTTTAGTAGTGGATAAACCTGCTGGTCTTTTAGTTATCGGAGACGACAAAGAAACAAGAAACACCTTAGCACGCAAAGTCTTAGATTATCTTTACTACAAAGATGAGTTTGACCCTAATGATCATTCCTTTGTTCCTTCGCCAGCTCATCGTCTCGATAGAAATACAGCTGGCCTAGTTATTTTCGGCAAAACAAATGAAGCATTAAGCGAATTAACACGCCTTTTCAAAGAACGCGATGATATTCATAAGAAGTATTTGACGGTCGTAGTTGGCGTCCTTCCTCAAGAAGGCACAATCGATAAGCCTTTAAAGAAAGATAGCGCCACAGGTTTAGTAAGCGTTTGCCCAGTCAAAGATGGAGGCAAAACAGCCATCACAAAATATAAAACACTCAAGTTTTGCAGCGGATTTTCTTTAGTAGAAGTGGAATTACTTACTGGCAGAACCCATCAAATCCGCGCTCATTTCGCTTCAATTGGCCACCCAATCATCGGAGATGGAAAGTATGGCGATTTCGCAACCAATAGAGATATCAAAGCGAAGTTTGGTCTTTCGTATCAATTCCTGCATGCCTATAAAATGAGTTTTGGTAACCCAGAATACCCTTTGGAATATCTTGCCGGGAAAGAATTTGTCAGTGAAATGACAAAAGAAGAGAGTTCCCTTCTTTCAGTTTTATTCTAATTAATTTAAACTAATAGCAACCAATCCACATAGGAGGAAAACCATGGCTGATTTAGTCAAACAAAATTATGACAGATGGATGGCCTCAGAAAAGGTTTCTAGCGAGGATAAAAAAGCCCTTGCCGCTTTAACTCCAGAACAAAGAGACGCCACCTTCTTTAAAGACATCGAATTCGGTACAGCTGGTATGCGTGGACATATCGGTCCAGGCACCAACAAGATGAATGAATTCACCGTTAAGAAAGCGTGTATTGCTTATGGCATGTATCTTCTTGAAAAGATGCCAGAATGCAAAGAAATGGGTGTCGTCATTTCTCACGACAACCGTTTCATGTCTAGAGAATTCACTCTCCAAAGCGCTGAGATCTTAAACAAGATGGGTATCAAAGCATATATCTTCGATGCTCTTCGTCCAGTCCCAGAATTATCATTTACCATCCGCCGCGTCAAAGCTGCTGGCGGTATCATGCTCACAGCATCACATAACCCAAAAGAATATAACGGCTTCAAAGTCTATGACGAAACAGGCTGCCAATTAGTCCCAACCAAGATTGAGAGAATGCTTGAAATCTTAGCATCCCTCCCAGACGAATTAACCGTCGAAGCCCCAGAAGCTCCTAAAGCAGCTGAAACAGTCATGCTTGGTTCTGAAATCGATGACGAATATGTTGAAGCAGTCAAGAACGTCCAGCTTAATCCTGAACTCCCAAAGAAAGGCTTCAAAATCGTCTATTCCCCACAACATGGTGCATCTTATGAGAACGCAATGCGCGTCTTCAAAGATTGCGGATATGACATCTATCCAGTCGAGAAGCAGTGCATCCATGACCCAGCCTTCGGTGGAACCCTTTCCCCAAACCCAGAAAACGCAGAAGCGTTTATTGAATCGCTTAAACTCGCTAAAGAAATCGGTGCTCAGTTAACAGTCATGACTGACCCAGATGGTGATAGATGTGGCCTTGCTTATCTCTCATCAAAAGGAACATACGAAAGACTTACAGGTAACCAATCCGCAGCCCTTCTTATGGAATACCTCTTTGGCGAAAGAAAGAGAAAAGGCATCTTAAGCGAAAACGGCGCAATGTATGACACCATCGTCTCTAGTGACCTTGGAAGAAAAATCGCTCGTGCTTACGGCCTTAAAAATGAGTGCTTCCTTACCGGGTTCAAATATATTGGAAACAGAATCGACTACTACGAGAAAAAAGGCTATGGCCCTAAATTCGAATTCGGTTACGAAGAATCCTATGGATGCATTATCCAGCCATTTGTACGTGATAAAGACGGTCTCCAGGCTATTCTTCTCTATAGCGAAATGGCACTTTATTACTATAACCAAGGCATCCCACTTGATATTGCATATGAAAACCTTGAAAAGAAATACGGCTATCATATGACAATCACCAAATCAGTCGAATTCTTTGGCTCAAGCGGTGCTTCAGAAATGCAGAAGATCATGGACAAAGCCCATGCAAATCCTCCAACTGAAGTTGACGGCATGAAAGTTGTCATCATCGAAGACTATGCAAAGCTTAAGAAAGTTGACCTTCGCACAAATGAAGTAACAGATCTTGATTACGATAAATCAGAAGTCGTAAGAATCATCTTCGAAGACTCAAGCTGGATCGCTATCCGTCCATCAGGCACTGAGCCAAAGTGCAAGTTCTATGTCGAAGTCTTCCAAAAAGACGGCGTCGGCTTAAAAGAAAGAACCGAGCACCTCATTGCCACACTTCTTAATCTCTTAGGCGTTAAAGCTTAAGCGAAAAGTTCTAATAACTTATAAGCAACAGCATCCTCGCTGTTGCTTTTTTCTAATACTGGGAAAGATTCCAAAAGGAGTTTCGAATCGCAAAGCTTAGCGGTATATGCTTCGCCTGCGTATTTCATCATCGTGTAATCGTTAGGGGAGTCACCAAAAGCGATTACGTCTTCTCTAGAGATACCGTAATAAGATGCCACGTATTCGGCTGCAGTGCCCTTATCCGCGAACGAATAATAGGCTTCGCTATGCTTTGACCAAGCCCAGTGTCTGCACTTCATTGGAGGGTATTTCTCAATAAGGTCTTTTATCTTCTTATCATTTTCTTCGCCTTCGGTTTCGAAGATAAGGCTATATACGTCCTCGGTTAAGTTATCTAAAGGATCGCCATCAACCATCCTATCTTCTGAATTTGGGAAATACGAAAGAACAAGAGCGTCAGGCTTCTTTAAAAAGAACTTATGCTCATCATCAAAGGAAATATTCAAAACAGGGAAATCTATTTGCCTAACGATCTCTTTGCAGCTTTCTAAAGGGAAAGTGTGTCTGATCTCTTTGAATGATTTGTCTAGTGGATGAAAAATATGTGCTCCGTTATAACCTACAACAGCGGTATCTAAATCCAGTTTTTCATAGAAGCCCTTTATTCCTCTCCAAGGTCTACCAGAGGCAATAACGAAAATATGTCCGCGTTTTGCAATGGATTTTATAGTTTCGATGGTAAAAAGAGACAATTTTCCTTCTTTGTCTAATAAAGTGCCATCTAAGTCTAAAAAGATTAATTTCTTATTCATCAAGGGAAAGGAGGCCAACAGCTTTTTGGATTCTCTTAAGGGTAGCATTAGCAGTGACTTGTGCTCTCTTAGCGCCTTCTTCTAAAACCTTGACGTAGCTCTTTGAGGCAATGATTTCCTCATAACGGGCTTTGAATGGAGCGAGTTCTTCGATGACTTTATCAGCAACCGCTCTCTTGAAATCGCCATAACCAGAATTCTCAAACTGGAGAGCGGCTTCTTGAGGGGTGGTATTGCTTAAAGCGGCATAGATTGTAAGGAGGTTAGAGATACCAGGCTGGTTCTCTGGGTCATAGTTAACTTTTCCAACCATATCAGTAACCGCTGACATGATTTTCTTTCTGATAGTCTTTTCATCATCTTTCAAGAAGATGTCGCCTTTAGGGTCGCTCTTGCTCATTTTCTTTGTAGGTTCGCTAAGAGACATGATGCGAGCGCCGACTTTTGTAACCTGGGCTTTTGGCATGACCAACATATTGTCGCCATATCTATGATTGAAACGTTTGACAAGGTCACGGGTAATCTCAACGTGCTGGGTCTGATCTTCGCCAACAGGAACGATGTTTGCATCATAAAGGAGGATGTCAGCGGCCATAAGAACTGGATAAGCAAATAATCCTAAGCCAATCTCGTTGCCGTTCATCTTTGCGCTTTTATCCTTGAACTGAGTCATGCGGCTAAGTTCGCCCATGAAAAGATAGTTCTGCAAGATTGCGTTAAGTTCAGCGTGAGCGGAGACGCTAGATTGAAGGAAGATCGTGCACTTTTCTGGATCGAGCCCGCTAGCCAGATAGAAAGCGGCAAGATCACGGCTATTCTCTGCTAAGACGGCTGGGTCAATAGGAAGAGTTAAAGCATGTAAGTCTGCGATAAAGATGTAAACTTCACCAGATTCTTGGAACGCTTTGAAGTTACGAAGAGCGCCGATGTAATTGCCTAAAGTAAGTTTTCCAGTAGGCTTAATTCCTGATAATATACGT
>JAZLMH010000045.1:0-4826 GCA_045598525.1 Bacilli bacterium
ATTATAACTGTCCAGAAAAAACACCAAGGCGCTTATTCTGCGAAAAATATAGGTTACGTGCACGTGAGGAATCTTTAATCCGCATTAAATATCGTTTGTCAAAGTACAGATATCCAACCTATTCGCCTCGGATTTATTCTATTTTAAAAGGCCGGAGATGTCCCCGGCCCCATACAGTTGCATCAGCTTATAGAGATTGTTGATGCCGATCTCCCTGCTTCCCTCCTCGTAAGACTGCAGCGTTCTTTCCGCGATACCAAGATATCTACATACTTCAGCACGATACATTCCTTTATCTTTTCTTAGTTCCTTTAATTTGGATCCAAGATCCTCCATGTCTACATCCTCTAAAGAATGGGCGCCTGAGCCCAGGACGATTTCATTCCAATTATTAATTAAATCAGGATGAAGTTTAAGATCCTCTATAAGGAAGTATCCTACCTTTATGGATTCAATCATATATGAAACATCATCTTTGGTTAAGGAACAGATAAGTATCTTATATTCTTCCACGATCCTGAGGGACTCCTTGTAAAGCCCCGATTCCTTTTGCCTTCTTTCGGTGTCGTAGCTGGTCCTGTACGCCCTGAGATAATCCTTGCATTCGAGGTACGCCCTGTGCCACTTGAGGAAATCGCCCTCGCGGAAGAAATGCCGCCTACCCATCGTAATAGCACTCTTTCGCTATATCGTTTAGGCTGTTCTTAACACCAAGCCCCGTTAATATTCGGTCAAGCGTAAATATAGTTGAAAGGCTGTATCGATGGTGTCTAAGAACCACTCTCGCATACAAATCATCATAGCATCTTGCGAAGATCAACAGCGTCTCGTTGTATTTGTCCAGATCCAAATCTACCACCTTTTCCCTGTTCTCAAGCAATTCAAACAAGACGATTACGTTTCTGAAGTCTTCGCCCATTAAAGGAACGTCGAATCTTTCCAACCTGTAATCGTCGCCTATGTTCTTGGTGGTCGTCTCCATCGCATTGGTGTATATCACTGTAGGCTTTATGTCACGCTTTGAAAGGCCCATTGACACAAACATCCTATTTCCGACCACGATGCCTGTCTCATTATTTGCGTAAAACGAAATGATTGGGTCGCCATTGGTCTTATCCGAATTGATTATGTAAATACCTTTGGAATAAGTTCTGACTATTCCTTCAGCCTCTATTCTGCTCAATATCTTGCAGAAGGTCTTATACGGAACCATAGAAAAATGCTTATCCCTCTCATAGGACATGTCGAACACCATTCCAGGATTCTTCAAGCAATATTCTCTTATAGTCTTTGAATAATTCATAATCTCAAGCACTCCTAACTCCATTATACCATAAAACACAGAAAAACTGCGACATTTTAGAGAAAAAAGTAGACATTGTCTACAATTTTTCTTTTGCAATTTTGAAAACTTATATACTATGTATATAAAAGAAAAAGACATCCTGCGGACTAGCACAAAATGTCTACTTTTTAGTTTTGGTGACCCAGCCGGGAATCGAACCCGGGATTTTACCTTGAGAGGGTAACGTCTTAGCCGCTTGACCACAGGGCCGTGCGCCACATATTAAAGCATCTAGATTGCTAAATATCAATAGTGGCTAAAGAAAACTTTAGATGGCGTTCTTTAAACGTGCCTTGACTCTTTCTTCTCTAAGGATGTCGATGACTTCGTGGAGGTTTGGAGCGTCTTTCTGACCGGTGATAGCAATACGGATGATTTCCGCTGCCGCACCGATATTTCCTTTAAATGCTTCTGGATTTGCTTTGTAATCCTTGTTTGAGATGGCAAAACCATTTGCAGAAGCGAGTTCTTTGACTCCGTTCCACCACTCACTCTCGTTTGTGTTATAAAGCTGCTTTTCTGCAACTTCTTCTAAGAATGATTTGAGGAATGCTTTGTCATATTTCTCATCAAATGGAAGATCACCGTGTTTTGAGAAATCTTCATCGAAGAAGAACCATGTCTTTGATTCGATGTCGCTATATTTTGCGTAGTCTTTTCTTGGATTTGGCGAATCTTTTCCTATGCTAAGGATTCTTAAAAGATATTCTTCATCATCGTTGATCTTCTTAAGAAGGGATTCGTTATTCTTTGATGCCCAGGATTTGACGTTTTTGATGAGTTCTTCTTTTGGGGTTGAGGCGATGACTTCTTTTGAGAAGTAGCTAAGTTTGTCTTCGTCGAAGAGAGCGCCGTCTAAGGACATCTTCTTGAATGAGAAGGTGAACTTGCTTACGTCGAATGATTTGTTTGTGATTGTCCATTCTTCGAAGTTTGAGTTAGCAATCGACATGAGATAAACAAGAAGGCCTCTTGCTGGATAGCCTGCCTGAAGGAAGTAGCTGACTGCTGCTTCTGGGTCTTTTCTCTTTGAAAGCTTTCTCTTGTTTCCATTATCGAGTTTCATGATGACTGGGAGATGAGCGTATTTAGGCGCTTTCCAGCCAAGTTCGCGGAAAAGCTGAAGATGGATTGGGGTTGATGGGATCCACTCCTCACCGCGGGTGACTGCCGTGGTTCTCATGAAGTGATCGTCGACGACGTGGGCGAAGTGATATGTTGGGAGACCATCGTTTTTCATGATGACGACATCCTGATCATTATCTTGAAGTTCGATTTCCCCTCTTATTGCATCTTTGAATTTTATTTTCTTCTCATGGTCGCCCATTGATTTATAGCGGATAACCCATGGAGTTCCCGCTTTAATCTTTGCGATTTGCTCATCGACTGTGAGTTTTCTATCGCGGGCGTATTCGCCATAGTATCCAGGGAGGATTTTATTTGCTTCTTGGTATTCGCGTATCTTCTGAAGGTCTTCGGCTGAGCAGAAGTCTGGATAGGCTTTTCCTTCTTCGATGAGGTGTTTGATGACGGTTTTATAGATGTTTGCGCGGTCACTTTGTTTATATGGTCCATAAGCGCCTTTATCTTCATTGGCGAAATATCCTTCATCTGCGACGATGCCAAATTCCGCTAACTGTTCGATTAGTTCATCTGCACTGCCGGCGATTGTACGTTTGGTATCGGTGTCTTCAAGTCTAAACATATAGACGCCTTGGCTTTGCTTGGCGTATGTATAGGCGATATATGCGGTGAAAAGGGAACCGGTATGAAGGAAACCTGTTGGCGATGGGGCAAAGCGTGTTACCTGAGCGCCTTCTGGAAGATTGCGTTCTGGGTATTCTTTCTCTAAATCTTCGATTGTTTTAGTAATGTCGCCAAATAATAATTCTGCGAGATCTTTATAAGTTGCCATAAATCACTCCTTAAGAAGCACGAGTGATTATAAATCACACGTAAGTATATTTCCACAAAGTCAAAACGAATTTTTTTCAAAAGATATTGCACTAAATTTCTAAGTTAACTATAATAACACTCGCTCAACAAGAGCAATGCAGGTGTAGTTCAATGGTAGAACATTACCTTGCCAAGGTAATTACACGGGTTCGATTCCCGCCACTTGCTCCATTAAATTAGAATAGGCCTGATGCGATAAAGTATCGGGCCTTTTTCGTTACGGCGAGGTTAGAGCTTAGAGATTCAAGCCTCATTTTAATTTTATTAAGAAGATAATGATGCTCCTGCTATGAGAAGATACTCATCTAGCTTTGCGCGATTTGCCTTTAAGGATGCTAAGATTTACAAGATTATGTTAGATAAATGAAAGTTTTTCTGGAAACATATTGACAAGCGTCAATGTTTAATGATTATATATTGATGCGCATCAAAGCGAGGTGTGGTTATGACCAATGATGAATTCTTGAACAAATTGAAGCTTATTAACGATCCTACCAGATTGAAGATACTACAGATGCTTTCCAAGAACGGGACAATGTGCGGCTGCAAGATACTAGAAGACTTAGAAATCACCCAAGGGACATTGTCGCATCATATGAAGCTCTTCAATGAAGCTGGACTTGTTACTTTCGTGAAAGAAGGAAAGTGGTGTCATTACACTTTGGCGAAAGAGAACATTTGCGATTTGGCCCATTTCATAGAGGATATATGCAATCCATCTAGCAAAAATAAATCCTGCCACTGCTGCAAATAAAAATTCAAGCCTTTAAATAGGCTTTAAATTTTAATCAAAACATTGATGGACATCAATATGTTAAGAGGTGAATGTACGATGAAGAAAAAGGCTATTATTACAGTATCTGCAGTTTTAATTGCCGCTTTAACAAATATTTTAGTTGGAATATTTGCGGGATGGGATATAGCAAGAATCCCATGGGATTTTATGTCCGATCAAATATTAGGAATGAAATGGCTAAATGCCTTAATAGGAAAACTGATCACATTTATTGGCGGAACATATGAAGCGGGAACATGGCAAAACACATTGGAATCCGCCATTCAATTCTTCATATATGATTTCATCAAGATAGGAGTGTTGCTTTGCTTCTTAATCTTCGTGATCTCATATATACAGTCATATTTTCCACCCGAAAGAACAAAGAAGATACTAGGGAGGTTCCATGGAGTTGGAGCGAATATAATCGGTGCGTTACTCGGCACAGTCACTCCTTTTTGTTCATGCTCATCGATACCTATCTTCATCGGATTCACTAGGGCTGGGCTTTCAAGTGGCGTCACCTTCTCGTTTCTTATTTCAAGTCCATTAGTTGATTTGGGGTCGTTGATGCTTCTTGTCTCATTCTTTGGCTGGCCTATAGCCATAGCCTATGTTGTTGTTGGATTGGTTTTAGCCGTAATCGGAGGGACCATTATCGAAAAGACTGGTTTAGGAAAAAATATCGAGGAGTTTGTGTTAAGTGGCACTAGCGTCGATATAGATGAGCCTAACTTATCTCAAAAAGAC
>JAZLMH010000046.1:0-23973 GCA_045598525.1 Bacilli bacterium
AATCTCAAAATGGAGAAATACGAAATAGCAAAACTCGCTTTTGAAATTGAAAGATGCGATCTTGGATTTAAAGGCGGAAGGCAAGATCAGTACGCTGCTGTCTTCGGTGGCATGAACTTCATGGAATTCTATAAAGACAGAACTATAGTTAACCCTATCAAGGTCGAAGACGAAATACTTGAAAAGTTAGAAGAGTCTTTAGTGCTTTTCTATGTAGGTGTTTCTAGAGATAGTTCAAAGATTATCGAGGAACAAACAAAAGCAACCTCTAATGAAAAATCTCTTGAAGCTATGATGGATATGAAAGAGCAAACCATCAAAATGAAAGAGTGCATTCTTAATGGGGATCTAGAAGGAATAGCAAAGACACTTCTTGCTAATTGGAGCAGCAAAAAGAAGACCGCTTCCATTATTTCTAACCCATTAATTGAAGAAATTTACGATTATTCTATGAATAACGGTGCGATTGCTTGTAAATTATCAGGTGCAGGCGGAGGCGGTTTCCTCATGATGATGACAACAAAAGAGAAGAAACAGCCGCTTATCGATGCCTTAACAAAGCTTAAAAAAGGCATTGTTCACACCATCACTTTTGAAAAAGACGGATGCAAGTCATTCAAGGAGATATAGCAGTTATGAAAGAGAAAAGCTTAGTTCATTTAAAAAACGCAATCGCTAGAAAACCTGAAATAGTGAAATGCTATGACGATATGATCCTTGCAACCAAGACCATCGTCAATTCTTACAAAAAAGGTGGAAAGCTTCTTTTATGCGGAAACGGAGGAAGCATGTCTGATTCCCTTCATTTCTCTAGTGAACTATTAAACGCTTTCAAATTAAGAAGACCTGTCAAAGATAAGAAATTTGGCAAGAAACTCGAAGACGAAAAACTTTGCTCAATGCTTCAGGAATCTGTTCCAAGCATTACTCTTGGAAGCGATATTTCCTTCCTTTCATCATATTCAAACGATAGAGATTATGAATATGCATTCGCCCAGCAAGTCTATTCTCTTGCAAAAGAAAATGATGTCCTTATCGCTTTATCCACCAGTGGAACATCTAAGAACGTCGTTAATGCAGTTAAAGTCGCCAAAGCTCTTGGAATCAAAATAATCGCTTTCACTGGCAAGGAAGCTGCTCCAGTAAACGAAATGGCGGACGTTAAGCTTATGGCGACAAGCGCTGAGGCATATGAAATCCAGGAAATGCATCTTCCTATGTATCATGGAATTGCCCTTGCCGTTGAAGAAGAATTATTCGGAGAATAAAGAGAGATTATTTCAGCCGATATGACGGATATCAAGAATTGTTCGTATACAATTATCGATTACTATCCAGAAGTCAAAAAAAGGTCTGGAACGTATAGATTTTTTAAGAGATTCTTAGATATCTTTTTTTCATTGTTCTTTATTCTTCTTTTATCCTGGCTATACCTTCTTATTGGTTTAGTTCTTTTGATTACCGCTAAAGGAAGAGTTATCTATATAGATAAGAGAGTCGGAAGAAACAATAAGACTATCAATGTTTATAAGTTCACAACGATGGTTAAAAACGCAAACAAGAAAGTAAAAGAACTTGTTGGTGAAGAAGAATATAAAGAATGGTTAGTTGAAAGAAAAATAGATTCAGATACAAGAGTCACCAGATTTGGAAGTTTCCTTAGAAAGACTTCTCTTGATGAGCTTCCTCAGTTATTTAACATCCTTGCTGGAACGATGTCTTTTATCGGTCCTAGACCTATAACGGAAACAGAATTCTTGAATTTCTCAGAAAAACAAAGAGAACTTCTTCTTTCTGTTAGACCGGGATTAAGTGGCAATTGGCAGGTTTATTCTAGAAGCGAAGTATCTTTCTCTTCTGGAAAAAGACAAAGAATCGAACTTGAGTATTTTGAGCATTATTCATTAGCGTATGACGCTTCTCTTTTCTTTAAGACAATAGGCGTTGTCTTATCTCAAAAAGGAGCAAAATAATGATTAACGTAGACGTTATTTGCCCCGTATATAAATCATTTGAAAGCGTTAAGTCTTTAATAGAGTCTTTGAAGTTACAAAAAGATGTTTCTATCAAAAGAATCGTGTGTTCTTTAACAATCTCAGATGATGAAAATGAAGATAGACGTATTGAAGAATTCTTTAAAGAAAATTCCGTTACATATTTTAAATTGAATAAAGAGGAGTTCTCTCATTCTCTTACTCGTGAAAAGATGATTAGAGAGCATTGTGAAGAAGACATTGTTGTTCTTCTAACACAAGATGTTGTTTTAGCAGACGATCATTCTCTTTTTAATCTTGTTCAATCAATTTCAAACAAAGAAACCGCGTATAACTATGGAAGACAGTTAGTTAAAAAGAACTGCATTGAGAAATATATTAAGAAGAGAAATTATCCTAAAGGATCACATGTTTCTTCAAAGAAAGAACATATGACCATTATGGATCATTTTGCGTCTGATTCTTTCTCTGCGATCGATAGAAATATCTTCCTTGAAATAAATGGCTATCAAGGCAAGAACGTTATGTTTAATGAAGATCAGTTACTTGCTTATTACCTTATAAATAAAGGATATAAGAAAGGGTATGTTGCTGAATCTAAGGTATACCATTACCACAAATACAAACTCAAAGATTTAAAGGAACGTTATTATCAAAGCGGTAAGTTCTATGCTGATAACCCTGAATTTAAAGATATAAAAACAAATGGAGCAGGTTTTAGTCTTTCACTATATGTTCTAGGGCAAATCCTTATCCATTTCGATTTAGTGTCTCTATTCTTCTTTATCCCTAATATGCTTTCTAGGTATATAGGTTTCAAAAAAGGAAAACGCAGCAATCGTTAAGGCCCATTCAATCTGAAGGGTTCTTTTAATAAAAAGAAAAAAGTCTTAATATTAAGACATGAGAAAGATTAACAGAACACTACTTTGGGTTACGCTCCCATTCCTACTCTTATCATGTAAAGGCCAAAGACCAGAAAGACTGATTTATAGCTATCTCGATTCTAAGGAACCTATAACCCTATGGGGAAGAAAGGTCGATGTAACATATAAAGATTCTTGGAAAAACCATGTCGATTCTTTATATGCGGAAATCATAAGCATGGTCGAAAAGGAAAAGGCTACTTCATATTCCCTTTTCTCAAAAGTGAATGACTTATATTCAATCAGCTGGAACTATTCCCAGGCTCGATCTGAAGCGGATTTATACTCTTCGATGTATTGCAGAACCGAAGACTACGAATTAGAAAACTTAATCAGAAGCGAATATTCCGATGCTTCATATAAGATGAATGAAGTCGAGAAGGCTATCGTCAAATCTTCTAAATATAGGGATTCATACATTAAGAACTACTACCCTGACCTTAAAGGTGAAGCGTTAGATAGATTTATTGAGGAATGCGAGAATCCTTCAAATCCAGAAGTTCTTGAAACTCAAAAAACTATGAGAACTCTTCAGACACAATTTAGATCAGGAATTCTTAATTCTTATGAGTTTTATCATGAATTTGTCCCTATTGCTAATGAGTTTGCTAGAGAAAATGGATTTGATAACTATCTCGAATATACATACAAAAACTTGTATGGCAGAGACTATACGGTAGGCGACATTTCTAATTTTGCTGAAAACACAACTCATTACATAATGGACGTTGAACGCATAATGGATGAGAAGTTCGATAACAATCGCTATAGCGAAGAGGTTACTTCTTTTGAGCAAACTATGAGAACAGGCTTCCTTGGGCCTTATTTAAGGGAATTTGAAAGTTACGCTTCAATCATTGGTGGTAACTTCAACAGAAACTACAATTACATGCTTGATGAAGGTAATTACTTCTTTAGCGATGTTCCTAACAGTCCATATACCGCTTATAGCACAAGCTCGGTTTCTATTGGTTCGTATTTATTCTTCTCTCGCGATTACCAAGATATTGGAACCTTTGTTCATGAATATGGCCACTATAATGCCGGCTATGAAAGCGATGCTTATAGCTATGATATATTCGAAACCCAATCTCAGGGCGATGAATTATTGTTCCTCTACTACATTACCGAAGAATCAGGACAAAGATTTAATTGGTATGATGGCAAATGGACTGACCTCCATAAACATATAGTCGTAAAAGACTTCTTGCGTTTAGTCAGGAACAGCACATGGGTCAACGAATGCGAAGAATACATCTACACTCACGAAGGCATAAGCGAAGAGGAAATGCTTAATATGGTTAATGAGACCGCTGCTAAATATGGTTTAAAGACTGACCATGATGATTTTAGCCGTAGTTATGTCGGTTATGTTGGACCAGAGAACCCTGGTTACTATATCTCATATGCAATATCTGCGATGGCGTCTTTAAGCTTATATGCTTTAGCCTACGATAAAGGTTTCTTTGAAGCCGCTGAAGCTTATGGGAAGGTTTATTCGATTGGTAACGTTTCTTTCTCTGAAATGATTGAGGATGCTAACTTGTATGATCCATTAACTGATGAAGGATTCCAAAGCATAACCGCTGCTTTAAGTAAGATCAGCTGACGTTTTTGAAAAAATACGCGATTTGTTAAAGATTTTGATAACTAACACAAAAAGGCATCCATTCTAGGATGCCTTATTTTCGCGTTTCGTTCTTATCCAAGTAATTTGATTAAGGATTCTATCTTAACCGCGAGAGTGAACACTTTTGTGGCCTTCTCGAGGTCAGGAAGAGTTGGGAATGATGGAGCAATACGGATATTGTTGTTATTTGGATCTTTGTGATAAGGGAATGAACTTCCTGCTGGGGTAAGAACGAGCCCTACTGACTTACATCTTTCAACAATCTTTGAAGCAATGCCATCCATTGATGTGAATGATACGAAGTATCCTCCATGAGGCTTGGTCCATGAGCAGATATCAAGTTCACCAAGTTCTTCGGTAAGGATCTTGTCCACCACTTCAAACTTAGGTCTAAGAATTGCAGCGTGCTTCATCATATGTTCTTTGATGCCGTTAAGATCTTTGAAGTATCTAACATGTCTTAACTGATTGACCTTATCGTGGCCAATGGTCTGAACACTGAATTGTTTTTGAATATCTTTGATATTGCCTTCACTTGTAGCAACTGCGGCAATACCGCTTCCTGGGAAAGAGATCTTAGAAGTGCTTGTGAATTTATAGACCATATCTGGGTTTCCAGCTTTTTCACATTCGTGAAGAATCTCAAGAAGGAAGTCTTCATTGTTGTGATCAAGGTGATGAACGCTGTAGGCGTTATCCCAGTAAATTCTGAAATCTTTAGCGGCAGGCTTAAGTCTAGCAAAGCGTTTGACTACTTCTTCGCTATAGGTGATGCCTGATGGGTTAGCGTACTTAGGAACACACCAGATGCCTTTGATATATTCGTCTTTAGAAACAAGATCTTCGACCATATCCATATCTGGACCATTTTCATCCATTGGGATATTGATCATTTCAATTCCAAAGTATTCGGTGATAGCGAAGTGTCTATCATAACCTGGAACTGGGCAAAGCCATTTGATTTTAGGGAGTTTGCACCATGGAGTGCTTCCCATAACGCCGTGTGTCATGCTTCTAGCGATGCAGTCATACATGACATTTAATGAAGAGTTGCCATAGATAATGATGTTTTTTGGATCAACTTCGCTGATTTCGCCAAGTAAACGTTTGCATTCGCCAATGCCCATTAAGGTGCCATAGTTTCTGCAGTCGATTCCATCTTCGCAGTGAAGATCAGCACTGCTAGAAAGAACGTCCATCATGGTCATGGATATGTCTAATTGTGCTTGGCATGGTTTGCCTCTAGACATGTCTAAGCCTAAATTCGAGAGCTTACCAAACTCTTCGTTTAAGGCGTTAAGTTCTTGTTGTAATTGTTCTTTTGTGTAGCTGCTATATTTCATAATTCAAATAGTAAACTATAGGAAATTAAAATTCTATTTTTAGTTTGGCTATGAAAACGCTTTCCTTAATAAGAACCGAGAGCAAAAGAAAAGTTGATTAATCTTCAATGGAGCTAGGGATAAGCAAGAAGTCATAAATATTCACTATTTTCACACCATTATCATTATAGTGAGGAGGTACGATATCTTTCTCTTTTGATTTCTTGATTCATAACCGCCTCCATACGTAGGGATTTTGCAAGTTCTTGCACTTTTCCTACGTATGACTTTATCGACATACAAAAAAGGAAGACCTTTTCAGATCTTCCTAATTTTTTAGTAGTCTTGTTTATTCAGCAACACTATCTTCCTGAGCTTCTTTCTTAGGAAGTAATGCGAAGGTGATTACAAGAGCACCCCAGACTGCAAGAGCTGCGCCAATGCCGATTGTTGCGCCAGTAAGAGCAACTTCCCAAATTGGAGCTTTGTATCCAAGGATTTCAGCTCTCATGATGTTTGAGTTAGCGATTGTGTAGCATAAGCGATGTGAGGATTCTCTTAATAAGTTCATATCCTTTGGATCGCTTTCCTTGACGTAAGGTGTATCGTATTTGCCATTTGACTGAAGCTTGAGGTTTTCAAGAGAGACAAGGTTAACGTCGCCACCAGCGTAGAGCATCTGTTTGCTATCCATATATGTGTCGGTATGGAAGTCACAGATAACTGCGCCGACGAATCCCCATTCTTTACGGAGGACTGTTGTGACAAGACGGTATGAACCACCTGCCCATTCAGTACCAATACGGTTGAATGAGGTCATTAAGCCATGTGCCCCGCCTTCTTTAACAGCGAATTCGAATGGTTTGAGGTAAAGTTCACGGAGAGCCTGTTCGTCTAACCATGTAGCGATACCATAAGCTGAACGGTGTGTTTCTTGGTCATTGACAGCGAAGTGTTTAACGTTGACATAGACGCCTTTTTCCTGAACGCCTTTGATGACGGTTGCAGCCATCTTACCGCTAAGGAATGGGTCTTCTGAGTAGTATTCAGTATTACGGCCAGAGAATGGTGAACGGTGTAAGTTGACGCCTGGAGCATACCAACCTGGGTATGAGAGGCCATCGCCACGTTCGTTACCGACAAGAGCTTCGTTACCAATTGCGTGAGCCTGTAAGGTTGCGAGTTCTGTGTTATAGGTCTGAGCGAGTAAACATTCTGATTGATAGTATGTACAGCCATAGACAGCTGGTTCGGTGCCTGGGACGAAGTTTCCTAAGAAGGTGACAAGGCCTGTAGGACCATCAGCTGAGTTGGTTGCTGGGATGCCTAAACGTTCGACGTCTGCGGTTGAGTAGCAGCCTTCGTTGAAGAGTCTAAGCATTTCTGGGAGAGTTAATTGATCAAGGAAGTCGTTCCAAAGTGGATCGTTATATTCTCTGCCAACTAATTCTCTAAGTCTAATAAGTTCTTCTGGCTTATCAGCGTTTTTGCCAGTTGTTGGAAGAGTTGTGTAGACTTCGTCGTTTGTGGTCTCGAAGGAGTTAAGCTTCTTGATCATTGCGTTATCGATCTTACGCTCTTCCTCTGTTGTGGTTGTTGGGAAGGTGCCTTCGAAGTTGTCGCGTGACATGTTTGATTTCATGCCATCGGAAACATCATCGAATAAGTTAGTGACTGTTGTGCCAGTAACTGCATCTTTTTCGAACTTGTGGCCTGCTGCTAATGATTTTGTGAATGTGCCAAAGTCATGGTGAGCATCAATGCCTGCGTGGAAGGTGTATGTACCTGCATCAAGTTCATATCCTTTGAAGGAGTTGCCATTCTTATCGTGTGAGTCATATGATGCGAAATCGTATGGATCAACAGTGATTGTGACTATTTGTTCTTCGTTTCCAGCAAGTAATGTTGTCTTAGCGAAGCCAACGAGGACTTTGTAGGACTTTTCAATGCCGCCTGCAGTGTAAGGAGCTTCAGCGTAGAGCTGGACAACCTGTTTGCCAGGAACGTCTGATGTGTTCTTGACTTTGATCTGAACGTCAAATTTGTCGGTTGGGTTAAGAGCGGCTGCTTCTAATGCGCTGCTATTAACGATTTCCTGAGTGAAGGTTGAGTAGCTTAAGCCATGGCCGAATGGGTAGATGACATGCTGGTTGTACCATGTTTCGCCTTCGACATGACCACGGGTTTCATAGTAACGGTAACCCATGTAGATGCTTTCTTCATACTCAACGAAGAAGTATTTTGTAGCTTTGCCGCTAGCGTTAAGGTAGTTATCGCCTTCTGCAGAGAAGTTACCACCGAAGTTCTGCCAGGTTGGATCTGATTTGTAATCAGTATAAACGGTATCGACTGTGTGGCCTGAAGGGTTAACTTCACCTGAAAGGATGCGGCCAAGCGCCATGATACCGTTTCCACCCATGGAACCGATGTTGATGGCTGCGTCGATCTTTGCGTTATAAGCTGGATCAGCTTTATTCTCTAAGAAACCAAGGTCGATGTAGTTGGAGCTATTCATTAAGACGATGACGTGCTGGAACTTATTTGAGTCACAGATTGCCTTAAGAAGATCTCTTTCGTTGTTATCGAGTTCAAGGTAGTGACGTTCTGCGTTGTCGTCAGCTTTACGTGGGAGGTCCCAGTTTTCGCCAGCGATACGGGAGAGAACGACGATAGCTGCATCGCCATATTTGTCATATGAATCTTTGACAGCCTGCGTGTATTTTGATTGTGCGGTTTCACCAGTTTTTAATGTTGCGACACCGCTATTTTCCATAGCTGGGTTTTCGCTACGTCCAGAACCTGAAGCGCCGTTATCTTCATAGAATTTCTTAAGTTCTGGGTTGACTTCGAATCCTGCATCAGTAAGAGAATCAAAGATGGTTTTTCTAGCACCGTCGCCAGGAGCTGCGGAACCAGATCCACCATAAACGAGTTTGACTGAGTTCTTACCGAAGACTGAAACTTTAGCAGCCTTCTTTAATGGAAGAGCGTTGTTCTCGTTTTTAAGAAGGACCATGCCTTCTTCACAGATTTTTTCGGTAACTTCGTTACCGTTCTTTAATGCCTCAGCTTTGGTGAAGCATTCCTGATCGAAGACAATACCTGTATCTTCTTCGGAAACGATAGCACGTTTTCCACCAATGACTTGGTTAAGAAGAGACGAGAGAGTGCCTCTACAGACAACGTTACCAGCAATGAGGACACCTGCTAATAAAGCACTTGTGATTCCCCATGCGATGACGCTTTTTCTAAGTAATTTTTTTGCGCCCATGCGAACTCCTTATTAATTGTCAGCAATTAAGTTTGTGTATCTAGCTGTTGGCCAGGTAAGTGAATTGTTGGAGAAGAGTTTGACTGAGTCGATACATGGTGCTGATGCAGCGATTGTACCGTTAAGTGTCTTGTCGTTGTTGACGACTAATTCGATGGTGTTATTGCCTGCGACGAGGTCGATGTCACCCATGTAGTAGTCTTGGCAGTAGATGTATTCAGCGCCTGATGTACCAACGATATTGTGGATTGCGACATTGCCGTATTTCTGAGCTGTGCCATTGACTTTGACCTGGAAGTCTTCATCGTCGAATGCGTCGATTGTGTCTTCGAAGCCTTCGCCTGTGGTTGCTTTACCATATTCAGCACTGAAACGTGCGAAGAGTGAAACGCCTGTTTCAGCAGCTGGTGAGTTGATGCTGAAGCTAAGGACGTTGCCTTTCTTGTAGTTGAAGTGAACCATAGCGCCGCTGAAGTTGAATTCTTTTTCCTTCTTGACGTAGATTTTGCCTGCTTCCTGTTGGTCGGTTAATTCTGCTAAGCCATCTTTGATTTCAAGTTCGATATCAGCTTCGTTCTCATAGACTTCATAGTATTCTGCTGATGCGACTGATGTTGCGCCTGCTTCGCCATCATATGTACGGCCGACGAACTGTTTGCCTTTAGCACCGCCTGAGTAGGTAGCGCCATCCATGCCTGTACCACCGTTTGCCTGGGTGATTTCTGGGCAAAGTTCAGCTTCGAATACTTTTGGTTGCATACCAGCTGGAACGAACATTGGAACGAGTTCAACGTCGCCCATGACTTGGTTAAGTTTGTGATCTTCTTCGAAATCCCAGATCTGGCCACCATTCTTTGTGTTCTTCCAACCATAGAATGCTTTTCCTGCTGGAGCAACTGGATCTGCTGGTTTGGTGATAGCTTGTCTAAGGGTGATCTTTTCGTTAGAGATTTCCGCACCATCAGCGCCTTTGATAACGACATCGTACTTTGGAAGATTGTCATCAACTGAAGCTGCTGGTGTACTTGTTGTGGTTGAGTTGCCACCTGCTTGTGATTTGCTTGGCTCTGATTTACCTGTTTCGGATGGGCCACCACATGCAGCAAGAAGCATTGCAGCGGATGCAAATAATGCTAATCCTAATGTTTTTTGTTTTTTCATAATAAAGATTTTTCTCCCTAAGCGTCATGCTTAGGAATTTTCCTTTCTTGTTGTTTATGTAAGTTTACCATAATCAATACGATTTATGCCAAACCTATTATTTCTTTTATACGTATGTGTGCGTGCACGACTACGTTTAAACTGCTAGGGAGAGTTAACCCCCTAGCAGTCTAGATTATTTGTTGGTCAGCTTATTAGGCAGCTGGAGTTGTATCTGGAGTTGCCTTTTTCTTTTTAAGAACGATGACAACGACGACTGCAGCAGCGATGAGAGCAACAGCACCACCAGCGATGCCAGCGATCATGCCGACATTTGCAGGTTGTCCTGGCTGTGTGTTGTTACCGCCACCATTAAGACCTGTGTTGGTCATATCTGGGACAGCGTCGATGACGTACTTGATAGCGACAGCGCCTTTGCTGTTATCGGAGAATGTGAGTTCAGCGATAACGTCGATTCTTGCTAAGCAGACATGTTCGAACTTACCAGAGATAACACCGTCTTCGAACTTGATGCCGCTTGGGAGTTCGACACGTTCGTTGAGTCTGTAGTTGACTTCAGCGATTGTCTTGCCGTTATATGTTCCGCCGACCTGGATTCCTTCTGGTGCGACTTCGATGTTAACATTTTCGCCGACCTGGATTTCTAAGTCTTTCTGTTCAACGACCTGGGTGACACCCTGAGCCATCTGTGTGCAGTTAGCGAACATGTACATATGTCCTTTGACTGCTTCACGGACAGCTGCCCACCATGAGAAGGAGATCTTCTTGGTTGTGTCGCCTGTTCTTGTGTAGTATGGAGCGCCTGTGCCGCCTGCCCATGCTAAGCTAGCATCCCATTTTGATGCTGTCTGACCTGAGAAGCCACCTGAGTCAAGCTGAGCGTTCTGGCCTGCGAGGACACGGGTTGTGACACATTCGTAGCACTTGTTGTTGACTGAACCGTTACCGGAGTGGGTCATATCTGAGAGCATAGCGCCCTTGAAGCCCCATTCACCGCGTAAGACTTCGGTGTTGAGACCGTAGTGTGCAGCAGTTTCCATTAAACCGACACGGTTGTAGGAACCCATGACACCAGTTGATTTGCCTTCCTGGAAGACCATCTGGAAGGACTTGAGGTAGATTTCACGTAATGCTTGTTCGTTAACGAAGGAGATGCCGGATTCACGGTTCTTTTCCTGATCGTTGACTGCGAAGTGTTTGAAGTAAGCGTAGACGCCTCTGTCTGAAGCTGCACCGACAACTTCACTTGCCATCTTACCCATAAGGAATGGGTCAGCTGCATAGTATTCGAAGTTACGTCCGCCGAATGGGGAACGGTGTGTGTTGACAGCTGGTCCCCACCATCCGGACTTACCGGTGATCTGGGATTCCATACCGACGCATTCGCCCTGTTCGTGAGCTAAGCGTGGGTTGAAGGTAGCTGCGATGATTGGAGAGGAGACCCACCACATGATGTTGAATTTCTGTGGACCGTCACCTTCGGAGCCGCCTGGCTTGCCGATGTTGTTGTTTGCTGGGGATCTCATGCCGTTTCTTTCAACGTAGGACATCATTTCGTCCCATGTGAATTCGTTCATGAAGTCTTCCCATTTCTCATCGTCGAGTTCGACACCCTTCATTTCGATGAGCTGTGTGCGGTTAGCTTTTGCAAGAGCTGTTGCCTGCTGAGCGAAGCCTCTTTCTTTAGCTTCTTCTTCTGTGACAAGAGCTGCTTCTGGGATGTAATCGAAGTTATGATCTTCATCGAGTTCCCAGATATTGAATTCGTGGGTAAGGAATTCTTCGTATCTTGAGCTTGCTTTGACAGTGCTTGATTCGTATGTTGGGTGGGTTGGGAATGTAGCGACGAAGTCATGACGTGACATCTGGGTGAATTCGATATCGTTTTCACCTGGCATTGAGTCATAGAAGCCTCTGTCTGTGAAGCGGTTCTTGACTTCGTTGCCTGTGTGACGGTCGAATCTGTACTGGATACCACCATCTTTGACTTTGAGGTCGACTGAATCGTAGTTTTCGTGTGCGTTCTTGTTTAATAAGATTGCATAGTCGCCTGCATCGAGTTCATAACCTTTGTGGCCATTCTTGTTTGCATCTGTGAAGTCGTAGTTTGCGACATCCTGGAGATGGAATGTGAGGTGAACAATCTGTTTGTCACCTGGCTGGAGCATCTTGGTCTTGTCGAATGCACAGAGAACGTGGTCTGCTTTTTCGATTTCACCATCGATGTAAGGAGCTTTCCAGTAGAGCTGGACTGTATCTTTACCAGCGTAGTCGCCTGTGTTGGTAACTTCGACTGAGACTTCGATAAGGTCGCTGTTTTCATCGAGTGTTGATGACTTAGCTGGGTTGATTCTGACGATCTTCTGGTCGAATGTGGTGTAGCTTAAACCATAACCGAATGGGAAGAGAACGCCTTCTTCACCGTTATACCAAGCGTCTGCTGCTGCCTGACCATCTTTCTTAAGCATGTCAGCGTAGCGGGTTTCGTAGTAACGGTAGTCAACATAGATACCTTCTTCGTATGAGACATATGAAGCTGGCTTAACGCCGTTGATACCACCCTGGACGACTTTGTATTGTTCTTCTAACCATCTCGGTGAGCTGTGTTCTCTATAGTTCTTATCGGTACCATAAGAGAGCATTGGAGCGCCATCAGCTGCGAACATTGTGTCGAGTGACTGGTGCTTTAATCTGTTTGAGGTATTTGGGATAGCTTGGCCGAAGTGACGGTTGTCTGAGAAGTTCTGGAATGATGGATCTTTTGTGAAGTCACGGGTCCAAGTGTCAACTGTGTGACCTGATGGGTTGACTTCGCCAGAGAGGATACGGCCAACAGCGCCTGGGCCGACGTCACCTGGGTTACCAATCCAAAGAATACCAGCACATTCATCGTCGTTCATGAACTGTTCACATTCGAAGATGTTTGAAGAGTTGATAACGATGACGACGTGATCAAATGATTCTTTTAATCTGTCGTATAAGGCTTGTTCGTTGTCTGAAAGCTCAAGAGCGTGCTTTTCTGATGAACCGAATTTGGTTGAGTCAGTTGCGTCGATTGTTAAGACGTCACAACCTTCGGAACCTTCACGGGTGAGGACCTGGATAGCGAGGTCATTGTATCGATCCCATGAATCGAATTCTGTTGCACTGTAGCTTGCGAGTGGGGTTTCACCGATTGTGACTTCGGAGTTACCTTTCCAACCATCGTTACCGTTTGTACGGCCGCTGCCTGATTTGCTGTTGTTCTTGTAGAAGTCTGTCATGGTTGGGTTGACTTCATAACCTGCAGCTTCTAATGACTGCTGGAGGTCGACTTGGGTGACGCCTTGGGAGACGGAACCTGCACCTGAACCTGCACCACCTCTGGCGAGGTTTGTGGAAGCCTTACCAACAACTGTGATCTTAGCGCCCTTTTCTAATGGGAGTGTGCCGTCATTCTTAAGAAGAACGAAGCCTTCGTCTGCCATTTGGCCATTGACCTTGGTTGCGTGTTCGATGTACTCAGCTCTCTGGCTGTATTCACCGATAAACAAACCTTGAGGACCTTTGGTTAAAGGAGCTGCTAAACCGCCTTTTTGAGCAAACATAGGAAGTGCCATGCCAGCCACAAAAAGACCGAGTAATAGTTTTTTCTTCATCTTTTGTTTATTCCTTTCTGAAGATAAGCTTAGCTTTTGTTTATTTGTCTCTTTACGAATCCAAATGACAATAAAGAAGTTTAGCGAAACGCGCCAAAAACCCTAAAGCTATGCTTTGATGGTTTAATTTTATTAAAGCGCTTTCATAATAATATGACGATTTAACTATTATTTTATGGACAATCTTGATAAATGCTACTGATTGAAAAGTATGGTTTTAGGCTGTTAAATTATATATAATTTATTTTATGTGTTTTATTATGATAAATTTGCTACTGATTTTCTTTGCGTAATACAAATTTTGTTACGATATTTTTATGAAAGAAAAGGCCACTGTTAGGTGGCCAATATTGGTGTATTTGTGACTTCAATATGATTGCTGTCTTTGTTGTTGTTTAACACTTTTCTTAAATAAAACCTTTTGAATTTGGTCCAAAAAGGTTTGATTTTTATAAATCCTTAATTAATAAACAATCTCGAAGTGAGGGTGTCTGTAGTCTCCGCCGGTGGTAAATGTCTCAACACATTCTTCCCATGTTTCTGGTTCCATCGCGGTTGTTGATGTTGTCATATACCAGACCGCATCATTCTGCGCTCTATATTCGTGGTTTTCTTTAGCGGTTGATATTGCATTAAGGTATTTGTCCTGATCATTGAAGAAATAACAGAAATACGTTTCTCCTCTGATTTGGTTGATGCTTCCATCTGAATTGAATCCTCTCCAAACGAAATAGATTGAAGAAGCTTCATATTCATAGTAATTAACGAATAATTTATCGTCTTCATAGTCTTCTGATGAGCCAACATATTTGCAGACCAAGATTTCATTTTCAATTGAGACTAAGTCATCTTCTGAAGCATAACTTACTTCTCTTCTTGTTGTGTTTGATGGTGTACCGCTATTTCCACCATTATCGCTTTCGCCATCGTCTTCTGGAGATGGGAGTTCAGGTGCTTTGACTTTGTTTCCTGTTACGAAGCTTGTGACTTCAAATCCGATCCTTGCGCTTTCATCAATGACTTGGGCGTCTAATGAGTATTTGAGTGTTGCGCCTGTTTCTTGGTCGATGCAGATTTTGTATCCTACTTTCTCAAAGATCATATTGACCGAGAATGTATAGACGTCGCATTTTCTTCCTGCGACTGTTTCTGTTCCGCCCTTTTTATATGAACCATCGAATGTGTATCCGTAATATAACCAGGATGCCATTAAGTCTAATTCATCAAATTCTGCTTCATCTGCGTCAAACGAGCTTGAATAGTACCATCCTTCATCTTCGTCATAGTTGTAATAGTGAACTCTAGCGCCTTCTGTGCTCAAAGCGATGCCGTTTCCATTATCTTCTAAGTACCAATGTGTATCGCCTTTTATGCCGTATGTTTCAGAGTTTTCTGATTTTTCATTGCCTGTGTCTTCATAGACTTTGACAGTGATTTCTAAACCATTCTTTCCTAATTGCTCGATTTTTGATTTCGTTTCACTTAATGAACGATCTAACGAGACGTACTCTCCATCATCTTCCCCTGTTACCGCGTTAATGATGTTACCTAACATGGAACAGCTTGTTGTGGTTAACAAAGCCGCAAGTGGTAAAACGGCCAACAATATGCTTTTCTTTGCTTTCATACTTAATCCTCTTTTTGCATTTTGCATTGAAAGAAACTACCAAAACAAAAATATGAATGAAAGTAGCCTTATGGCCATTTTCGTTATGGTAGCCATGCGGACACTTTTTAAAAAATTGGGTATAACGGTATTTAAAAAATTAATATTTTAATTTAATGTTTCGTTATGTCCTTGAGGGGATTCTCTTTATGAAGACTATTATTACGTTTTTATTTTTGCCTTTCCTGATATCAAATAGCCAAGGAGTCAACAAAGTATCACAAAAAACATCTTCTCTTATTGATACGAAGAACGATTTTGTTGCTGCTTTGGCTAACGCAAAAGATGGCGATACGTTGCTTGTTGGTGATATTGATTTCCAGATGGAGCCTCAGCTTGCTAAATCTGTTTCTAGGATTGTCCTTAGCAAAAGCGTGCATATCAAAAACGGCAAGAAGGATGGCTTTGCTACTTTTAAAAATGGATCTTTCAATGTTGAAGGCACAAAAGTAAGCGGAAAGTCCACTTCTGTTAGTTTTGAAGGCATTAAGTTTGATGGATTAATCGAAGGAAGCAAATTAAATGATTCTTCCTGGGAATATGATGACCCAAATGATGTTGAACCTAAATGGGCCCAATGTGCGATGACTTATAAAGGGAACATCAATGCGTCATATTCCAATTGTATGTTTACAAATTACGCATCGGAGAATGGAGGGGCGTTAAATGCCTTCTATGGTGATTACAAGGGTAATGAGACTATTTTATCCATATATGGAGATAATTCATCTTGTGAGTTAAATATCGATATTGATGGCTGCTCTTTTGAAAGCAATTATTCGTATTATGCTGGAGGGGCGTTGTTCATTGATGGCAGTAAGAAAAATGTATCAGTGAATATTGATGATTCTTCTTTTACTGGCAATAAGACAGGAAGCGTTGATTACTGCATTGGAGGCGGAGCAGGCTATTTCTATGAATCGGATGTGAAGATTAACCGCTCAACATTCAAAGATAATGTGGGTTCATATTGTTATGGCAAGACTATTAGGGAATGTGCGGACATTCCTGATGGCATGCCTCAAGAGTTTTTAGAAGAATACCTATCTTCTGTCCACGATTCTTCATATGGAGGAGCGTTAAGACTTGGGAATTCTTCATTAGATATCACTGATTGTAATTTCTTGAATAATATCTCTACAAACGGAGGGGCTTTATATCTAAATAATGTCAAAACCACGATTGATGGATGTGTGTTTAGTGAGAATGAGGCCACAAATGATGTTTTGAAGAAATCTACATCTGATATCGATAAAGGACCATGGTCATCACAAGGTTTAGGCGGAGCAATATATAACGACTCTTATGATGGGATCAAACTCGATATCATCAATTCAAGTTTCTATTCCAACGTTGCATGAAATGGATATGGATCAGTCTATTCATGTTATAAGAACGGGGTCGGAAGCGATGTTTCTATAGACCCTGAAATCAATATCTATTTGAGTTCGTTCTATGACAACAAAGTAACAACAGCATATCCCGATACTTCAGAACATCCGTGGGCGGAAATTCCTGGAAATGTATGGGAAATTCCTTTTATCAACACATATGCGAGCATTGTTATTGATGAAAATAACAAAACAAAAATTGAAACTCCTTCTAGAGAAAACCACTACTGCGTATTTGGGCAAGATAATAAGAATGTCTCATTTGAAATCAAAAACAACCTTCATTTGAATCCTATTGCAAAAGATATCAACCTTGAGTTACCTGATGGATACATTAATGAATTACTTGGCGATAGGTATGAATCTAGTAATGGCAAATTTGTTATTGGTGATAACTATTCTCCAAAGCTTTATAAAAAGAATGAGTCTATGGATATGACGTTTGTTATCTGGTTATCTATTGCTCTTGGCGTTCTTATTGGAGTGGCTATATTCTTGTTTTTCGAATTAAAAAAGAGAAAACAGTCTTCTAAAGTTAATGACGAGGAACAGGCTGCGGCTACAAATATTAGTTTCGAAACAGAAGAAATATTGAGAAAGATTACCGAAGAACATAACATCACTGAACGCGAGCAAGATGTCCTTAGGCTATTGCTCGAAGGCAAGAAGCGTCAGGATATCGCAAAGAAGTTATTCTTATCAGAATCTTCGATTAAGAAATACACTTCTTCTATTTATTCGAAAATCGGAGTCCATTCGAAGATTGAATTAATCATGAAATACAAAAAATAATGAATAGATGGATTGATTCCATCTTTTCTTTACGTTTTATACATAAAAGTGTCCTTATGGCCCATACAAAAATGTCTTCTTTATAATCATAATCTTCTCGCATTTATGATTATCAAAAGGAGTTCGTATGACAAAAAGAAATAGCAAGCCTCTTTTAGGCGCTGTTTTATCCGCCCTTTTATTGTCCGCTACAACGATGTCTTTAGCTTCATGTGGCTCACAAGGCGAACAAGGTCCTGAAGGATCTCAAGGCGTTAAGGGCGATAAGGGTGATACAGGTCCACAGGGACCTAAAGGGGAAACAGGCGCTCAAGGCCCAGCAGGATCGCAAGGCGCTAAAGGAGACAAAGGCGACGTAGGCCCTGAAGGACCGGCGGGTTCAAATGGTGTTGGAGTCAGCACCGCTACAATTAATGAATCTGGCGAATTAGTTATCACTCTAACAAACGGCACTACTATTAACTGTGGAGTCGTTACTGGAGAAAAAGGTGAGACAGGCGCTCAAGGTCCTAAAGGAGATACAGGCGCTCAAGGCGAAGTGGGGTCTCAAGGATTACAAGGTGAGACAGGTTCCCAAGGTGAAAAGGGTGATAAAGGCGACGTAGGCCCTGAAGGACCTAAGGGAGAAGTTGGTCCCCAAGGCGAAGAAGGCCCACAAGGTCCTCAAGGCAGCCAAGGCGAAAAAGGCGATAAGGGTGATACAGGTCCACAGGGGCCTAATGGTTTAGATGGTAAATCAGCCTATGAATTATATGTAGAAGCTAATCCTGAATATACAAAGAGCGAAAGTGAATGGCTTGAAGATTTAGTTAATGGAAGATTAGCCACTGCTACACCTATTACATATACGGTCACATTTGATTCTAATGGAGGAAGTGCTGTTGCTCCTATCCAAATAGAAGAATTAAAGACAATTGCATCACCAACAGAACCAACAAAAGATGGATACGCATTTGATGGCTGGTACTGTGGTAATGAATTATGGAGTTTTAACGGCAATGTTGTCTCTAAAGACATCACATTAGTGGCTAAATGGACTAAGGTCTATAGCGTTAACTATTACATCAACGATGTTTTAGTTAAAGAAGACTTAATTAGAGAAGGCGAGCGGTTCTATGCACCTGAATTATCTGAATTTATTGATTTAGATGGATATGAAGTCCTTTATTGGGGAAGTGAATCTAAGAATTACAAATCAAACCTCTCTTATGCATTAAGTTCTGATATCGATTTACATGCGGTTACCCTTTATTCAGGAAGCGAAATTACTGCAACTTATAACGATTCAACAAAACAGGCTTCAATTGCTAAGTATTTAGGAAGTTCTTACACATTCTTCTCACCAGATTACATCTTACGTAATGGCGAGAATTATGCGGTTACTGTTTTTGGTACGGGGAGTTCTGTTATCCAAGAAACTACCAGTGTCAAAAAAGTCTATATCAATGATGGTATTACCTCTATCGGAAATAGAGCATTCAATAACAATGCAGGCATTGAATATTTATATATTCCTTCAACGGTGAGTGCGATTGGCACTTCAGGATTCATCGGCACTCAAAGTTTAGAAGAGATCGCAGTTGAAAGTGATAACGCTAAATTCGCATCGATTGATGGAAACCTCTATGAGAAGCTTGAAAATAGCAATCTTGGTCTTTGGGCATATTGTTTAGGAAAGACTGCAACATCATTCACTCTTCCTTATAACGTCAAAGTCATTGGTCCATATGCATTTAGTGAAAACCATCATCTAGAGACTTTGGAATTATCTTCATTCCTTAATGAGATTGCATGGGAAGGCATGTCAAAGATGAGTGAATTAAAGAGGGTCACTTATAACACTCTTGGCGGTACATGGGTCACTATGGGTGGATATGCAGTTTCGCAGTGTCCTAATCTTGAATCATTTGAAATATATGGATTTCAATCATTGAGTTACCATGTATTCACTGATTGCACATCACTTACATCTATTACTATTCAAAACAGCATGGAGACATTTAGAGGTATATCTATTAACGCTAATTATGCGAATAATTCCGGGGACTTTGTTATTCATTGTTCTAATGGCGATATCGCAAAAGCGGATGTCTTAGGTTAGTTAATTAGAGTATGAAAAGAAGACGATGCTCATTAAACGGCATCGTCTTTTTGATTGTTATATTTAATTGTTAAAAACATTTATAAGAAAGTGTTTACTCACAAAAGCGAATTATAATTTCTTTTTCTTTATTGTTTTATATATGTTTTTCTTAAACTGTTCATTCCCTTCAAAAAAGTCATGCTCAGAACGTGATAAACCTGCAGTTTCTCTCTTTTTCTCAATTAATTCTATCGAGCAAGTAAGGTCGGCCGCTTGGAATAGTTTATAATCTTTAGGCTGAACTTTTCTCATCTCAACATTTTCAAACATCGCATTAAAAAGAGCTGTTAATATTTTTGTTAGTTGGATCTGACCGTTGTCGTAATAAATAATAATTTTGCCAAATGAAGATAAGTATTCGCTATTTCTTGCGAGCTCGATTTTTAAGCTTTTTGTAATTTTAGACGCTAACGATATTTGATCGTCGCCCTTTTCTTTCTTTATCGTGACAGACAAATAATTTAATGGGCATTGACGGAAAAAATGAAACAAAGAGTTGAATAAGTTTCTTCTTTCCTCACGGCCAAAGTTCTCATATTCTTTTGTTTCTCTTCTTATTAATGGTCCAACATGGATGTTATGTTTAGGGAATCCTAAATTTGACACATGATTTTCTAGTTTATTTATCAATCCACTAATATCTTTATTTTGCTCATGCAACACCATTGAAACGACATAAAAACGGCATGCGTCATCGTAGTCTCCAAAATCTCCCGATTCGTCAATAAATATGCTTAATTCATTTTCTTTTAATAATTTCATAAAAAAGTGGCGAGGTAATTCCCCGCCGTTCGGTGGACCAGGGTCTTATGACCAGCCCCAGTTGATTTTCATCAACCTTTTGTAGCGTAATTCTATACTTTTATTTAATTTTTGTAAATCACCTTAAGATAACGAAAACACAATCTTAAGAATATATCGATTATAATTTTTCTCTTTCGAATATCTTTTTGTATTGGTTAGGGAATTTCTTTTTCATGAATTTAATTGCGTGCGAGAAGTCGACGTTTCTTCTATCGACACTGTGGCAGTCTGATGCAACAAAATCGATAAGATCATTCTTAAGGAGGTATTTCATCTTCCTTCTTGTGCCAAATGATTTAAATGCACCTGCGTTTACCTGGATTAGGCCTCCATTATCTTTGATTTCATGATAATCACCTTTGGTGAGATATGGGTATCTTTCGATATGGGCCACTATTGGAGTGTATCCTTCTCTAACAAGTTCATACACTACTTCGCATACGTCTGTTTCTGTTCTGGTTGAAAATTCTACAAGAACGTATTTGGTGTCATCCATTGTGAGGATTTTGCCTTCTTTCAGATCTTTGATCATATCGTGGTAATAATAGATTTCAGATCCTAATTTGAGGTTGACTCCAAGGTCTTTTGTTTCTAAAAGAAAAGACTGGAACTTCTTTTTTAGTTCTAGTCCAGTCTTTGTGTTTTTGTTGTTATGTGGTGTGAGGTATACAGTATCCATTCCTGCATCCTTTTCTTCTTTTAGAAGAGCGATTGAAATATCGAGGTTTTTTGCCCCGTCATCAACGCCTGGAAGGATGTGGGTGTGGATGTCGATCATAGAATTATTCTGCTTTTTCTTCTGTAGCAGGTTTCTCTTCTACTTCAGCGGTCTCTTCTTTGCTAGATGAATAGTACTCACTGTTGTAGTAATAGTAATAATCACCATGAGACTTTGTTGGGTAGAGTGTTAAGTTGATACCGATGATCTTTGCGTCATATGACTCAAGAGATTTGATAGATTCGACTGCAAGGTTCTTTTTGGTGACGTTCATGGAGATGTTGAAGACAACGCCGTCAGCGAGTTTGGAAAGAATGCATGCATCGGTACAGACTGTTATTGGTGGGGTGTCGATGAAGACATAGTCGTATTTCTCTTTGAGTTCTTTGATGAGCTCTTCGACTTTGCCTGAAGAGATTAAAGCGATTGGGTTAATGATGTTTGTGCCACCTGTGATGACATCGACACCGGAATCGCTGTGCTTGATGATTTCTTCTTGGGTCTTTGTTCCTGCGATGTAATCGATAAGACCGATTTCCTTAGAAACGTGGAATGTTTTATGGAGTGTTGGCTTTCTGACGTCAAAGTCAATGACCACTACTTTCTTGCCATTTGTGGCAGCGCAGTATGCAGCGTTAGCGCAGGTCATTGATTTTAAGTTTGATGCCTGAGCGGATGTGATTAAGACAACTTTGTATGGGTTTTCTGGATTTGAGTAATAGATATTTGAAAGAAGAGTGTTATATGGTTCGAATTCTCTAAGACCTTTTTTGACTAACTGGGAGTGGTGACGTCTATGGTCTTTCTTGTTACGTTTTGCTTTTTCTTTGTCGTCATAGAATTTACCGATGACGTTATATTTCTGGAACTTATCTTCGATTTCTTTCTTTGTTTTGAATGTGTTAGATGCGATTTCAAGGATGAAGGCAAGAGCGCAGCCAACGACTAAACCACCAGCGAATGAACCGATAACGATAAGAGTTTTGTTTGGAGAATTGTATTTTGCCTCTGACGCTTTACCAGCTTGAGAAAGGGTGACTTTAAGAACTTTGATAGCGTCGTCTTCTTTTGTGACTTTGATTAAGCTTTCAACGATTTCGTCTGTGTATTTCTGAGCAAGTTCGATGTCTCTATCAACAACAGAGATTGTAATCATGAATGATGTCGATGAAACTTTTGTGCTGACACCATTTCTGAGTGAATTAACGTCAACATCGTATTTTTCAGCAACAGGAAGAAGAACAATATCCTGTTTGACTAAATCACCGACGGTATTAACAACACGAAGTGAGTTGGTGTAGTCGATTGTTTCACCTGTTCCACCAGTTGATTGAGCTTCAACGGAAACAATAACGTTACTTGATGAAACATATGTTGGATGAGCGATGAAGAATGCATATGATCCGCCTGCAGCAGTAACGCCCAACGTAATGATTAAAACGAGTATCCATCTCTTGATAATTGCGTACCAAATATCAAGTAATGAAATCGATGATTCTTGTTCAGTATTATTCATAAATGAACCTTTCTCTTTATCTTTCAATAGTGTGTAAGCATGATTATTTTAGTCCTATTTAACAAAAAATGCACTTATTCATGGTATGAATAGTATCTAATACCGATATATTCGAAGGAAAAAGTACATTTTACTTGTTTATGTTTTTGTAAAAATACCTTGATACGTGACTATTTAAATATATTTTTTGATCAAGTTTCCTTGAGGATCTTCAGCGGTTCTGGTTTTATCTTCCATCCTAAATCCTTCTAAGGCTCTGATATAATAATGGACAGCGTCATTTATAAAGCTATTGATACTGATCCCTTCTTTGTTAGCGTGTTCAATTATGTCTTCATGAAGTCTCTTTGAGCATCTAAATGTCAATCTTCCGCTTAATTCATCTGACGCTAATTTTGCGATAGGAACGATTACTGTCTCCCCTGCTGCTTCAAGATATTCAATTGTTGCTTGTAATAAATCTCTAGCATCTTCTATTGCTTCATCAGGCGTTTCTCCTGATCCCACGATTCTTGGGTAATCAAAGAATGTTGCGGTATAGCATTTTCCTTCATCACCAAAGTCTTCAAACGATACAGAAAATGGGTATTCTCTAACGTTTATTGCTTTTTTAACTGTTGATTCCATTTTAGTTTTCTCCTAATTATTACCTTATTTCATTAATGATTCTCCAAACAGAGCGTACACCTGCTGGATTTATATATTTGTTGTTTCCACGGCCTTTGTGCAGTGTCACGATACCAAATTCTTTTAGCTGCTTGTAGCGGAATACTATCGCGTGTTTTGTTTCATCGCTATGCTCAAACCCTAATAGTGAAGTGATTTGAATTACTTCTTCCATTGTTACTTCTTTTGGTGGGGAAGACTGTGTTGTACTGGTAACCTAAAAGTAGACACATCCATTTTTATAAGTAGACACGCATTTCAAATAAGTGAGATTTGAATGAAGTAAAATAGAAACAAGGAGGAAAGATTATGTTCTATACAGCATCACAAAGAAT
>JAZLMH010000047.1:0-9329 GCA_045598525.1 Bacilli bacterium
GCTCTTGGCGCTAACCCAATGAAAGCTATCCAGGCTCTCAAAGACGCAGAATCATACAACGGTCCATCCCTTGTTATCTGCTACTGCCCATGCGCTGAACAGCACATCAAAGGTGGTCTTATCAACTCCATCAGCGAAGAAAAGAAAGCTGTTGAATGTGGTTACTTCACCCCATTCCGCTTCGATCCACGCAATGAAGCAGCTGGCAAGCCACTCCTTGAAATCGACTGCAAAGAACCAGACTGGACCAAGTTCCGTGACTTCTTAATGTTAGAAACACGTTTCTCACAGCTCCCAGTCATCAACCCAGCACACGCTGAAGAACTTCTCACCAAGTGTGAAAAGTACGCTCAGAAACGTTGGGCTGCTATCAAAAAGTTTGGTCTCTAATACCTAGAGTTTGAACAATAGAGGAAGTCGAAAGGCTTCCTCTTTTTTGTGCTTTCATAAAAAGAAGTTTATAATTTTGGCAAATGACAGAAAGATTGCATCATCGTTTAAAAGCCTTAATGAAAGATAAAGGCTTAACCCAGCGTGAATTAGCGCTTAAAACAGGGTTAACAGAGGCAAGCGTCTCTAAATACCTTAGTGGTTTAAGAGTCCCTCATATGGACGCTTTAGTCGTGCTTGCTAGAGCCCTTGATACCGAAACCGATTATTTATTAGGAATAAAGAACGAAGGCAAAAGCAAATACCAAATAATCGAGAAGGTCATCATTGAGAATAAGAATGGCCTCACAAGCGAAGAAAGAATGAATCTGATCATTCTTCTTTCAAAAGACAAATAATGATTAGCTCTAGGACAATCAAATCACCTTTGGGACTTATATATTTAGAAGTGGAAGATGCTTCTCTTTCGATATGCGCAATCGAAGGACAAGATAATTACAAAACCACAAGCGTTTTATCCTATGTTCCGGAGAACGAAGAACTATTAGATAAAGTTGAGCTTTGGCTTGAGAAATATTTCAATCGAATAAACCCTGATCTAAACGAAATACCACTTATTGTTAGAGGCACAGAATTCGAGCTTGATGTCTGGAACGCTTTGAAAGACATTCCTTATGGAGAGACGAGAACGTATGGCGAAATCGCTAAAATCGTTAGCAAAACACGCTTAAAAAACACTTCGCCTCGAGCGGTGGGAAGAGCGATAGGAAAGAACCCAATATCAATAATCGTGCCTTGTCATCGAGTCATAGGTTCCAACCAAAAATTGGTTGGCTATAATGGGGGAGTCGATAAGAAAGATTTTCTCCTGACGATGGAGAAATCGCGGTAAATCCGCGCTTTTCTTTTTTCATAAAAGAAATTACTCGTAAATGAGAGTATAATGTCTTCACTATGGATTCACGAAAATTTATTACCGTCAAAGGCGCTAGAGAAAATAATCTCAAAAATGTCGATTTATCAATACCAAAGGAGACCCTTACTGTTTTCACTGGATTAAGTGGATCAGGTAAATCTACCTTGGCTTTTGAAACTATCTACGC
Source organism: Bacilli bacterium (assembly GCA_045598525.1). Taxonomy (GTDB): domain Bacteria; phylum Bacillota_I; class Bacilli_A; order RFN20; family CAG-826; genus UBA4951. The sequence goes on from JAZLMH010000047.1 coordinate 1,494, forward strand.
TGAAGGACAAAGAAGATACGTCGAATCCCTTTCCCCGTATGCCAGACAATTCTTAGGAGGCGTTGATAAACCTGATGTCGATTCGATTGAAGGCCTTTCTCCAGCAATCTCAATCGACCAGAAAACAACATCTCACAACCCACGTTCAACAGTCGGAACAGTCACAGAGATTTATGACTTCCTTCGACTTCTTTTCGGGCGTATCGGCGTTCCTTATTGTCCAAAGCATAATAGACCAATCGTTGCTCAGTCTCCTGCCGCAATGACTGAGGCTGTATTAAAACTCGAGCCAGGAACCAAAGTCCAAATCCTTTCTCCAGTTGTTCGCCACGAAAAAGGAACCCATAAGCCAACGTTAGATAAACTTAAAACAGCAGGCTTTGCCCGTCTTCGCATTGATGGTGAATTCTATTTGATTGAAGAAGTGCCTGAACTTGAGAAAAACAAACGTCATGACATCGATATCGTTATCGACCGTCTTGTCATGAAAGAAGATCTTCGTTCGAGAATCGCTGAAGATATTGATCTTGCTCTTGATTGGAGTGACGGATACCTTATCGTCTACACTAGCGATGAAGAAAAACTTATTTCTAGCAACCATACATGCCCTGAATGTGGATTTAGTATTCCTAAACTTGAACCACGTTTGTTCTCATTTAACGCGCCATTAGGCTCATGCCCTCATTGCCATGGCGTCGGTCTTACTAGAACGGTTGCAGAAGACCTTCTTATACCAAATCCAGAATTATCGATCAATGAAGGCGCCGTTAGATACTTCAAAGGGCAGTTAGGTGGAACAACCCTCGAATGGCAGACATTCGTTATTCTTTGCAAAACATATGGCATCAATATGGATAAGCCATGGAAAAACCTAACAAGAAAAGAGCAAGAAATCATTCTTTTCGGGTCAGATAGACCAATTCAATACACTTTAACATCTACAAGCGGAAATGTTTCGAAACGCAATGCATTCATCGAAGGTGTCAAAACTATGATTGAACGCAGATATAGCGAAACAACATCAAAATGGATGATTCCTTTCTATGAATCTTTCATGAGAGATGCTGAATGTACAGTTTGCCATGGGGCAAGACTCAATGAAGCTGCTCTTTCTGTCCGCATTAATAAATTAAATATCCACGAAGTCACATGTCTTACTATTGATAAGCTTCTTGAATGGGTTAAAGATACAGAATCTAAACTTAACGAGACAGAGATGCAAATCGCTAGACTCGTATTAAAAGAAATCTATAACAGAGCCGCTTTCTTAGTGGATGTAGGCCTTGATTATCTTACATTAGACCGTCTTGCCATGTCGCTTTCTGGCGGAGAAGCCCAACGTATTAGATTAGCCACCCAAATCGGTTCAAGGCTTTCTGGCGTTCTCTATGTTCTTGATGAACCATCAATCGGCCTCCATCAAAGAGATAACGCTAAACTCATCAAAACAATGCAGGATATGAGAGACCTTGGAAACACTCTCATCGTTGTCGAACACGATGAAGAAACGATGTTGAGCGCAGACTACATCGTCGATATTGGACCTGGTGCTGGCGTTCATGGCGGTGAAATTGTTGCCGCTGGAACCCTAGAAGATATTAAGCAAGTCAAAAAATCCATAACAGGGCAATACCTTTCGGGAGCTAAATTCATTCCTGTCCCAAGGATAAGAAGGAAAGGAAACGGCAAACATTTCGTCATAAAGGGCTGCAAATGCCATAACTTAAAGAACGTAGATGCTGATTTCCCTCTTGGAACATTCATTGCCGTTACTGGCGTTTCTGGTTCAGGCAAGAGTTCGCTTGTTAACCAGACCCTTTCAAAGATTCTCCAAAAGGAGATCAACCATAGCGAAGACCTTCCAGGCGAACATAAGTCAGTGGAAGGGCTCGAGTTCATCGATAAAGTCGTTAACGTGGATCAGGAACCAATTGGAAGAACCCCAAGAAGTAACCCAGCAACCTACACAAAGCTTTTCGATGATATCCGTGCGCTTTTTGCCGAAACACCGGAAGCGAGAGCAAGAGGATTCGACAAAGGAAGATTCTCATTCAATGTCGGCGGCGGAAGATGCGAGAAATGCCAGGGCGCAGGTGTCGTTTATGTTCCTATGAACTTCCTCCCAGACGTTTACGTTAAATGCGACGAATGCGATGGAAAGAGATACAACCAAGAAACATTAGCGTGCACATATAAAGGCAAAAACATCTATGACGTTCTCGATATGAGAATCGAAGACGCCCTTAAGTTTTTTGAAAACCGTACGCAAATCGCCCATAGATTACAGACATTGGTTGATGTCGGCCTTGGATATATAAAACTTGGTCAGCCGGCAACGACCTTATCTGGTGGCGAGGCTCAGCGTGTCAAACTCGCTTTCGAGCTTCAAAAGAGACCTACTGGCAAAACGATGTATATCCTTGATGAGCCAACAACTGGTTTACATAGCGATGATGTCAAACGCTTGATCAATGTTCTTCAAAGAGTTGTTAACCATGGCGATACGGTTGTTGTCATTGAGCATAACTTGGATGTCATCAAATCAGCAGACTATGTCATAGACATCGGACCTGAAGGCGGATACCGCGGTGGCAACATCATCGCAAAAGGCACGCCTGAAGAGGTCTGCAAAGTAAAACAGTCATATACAGGGGCTTTCTTAAAGAAAGTTCTCGAAGACGCAATAAAGAAAGGACAGGTTGAATAATATGGATTTCATGTTGCTAATATTCGGCTTGATTCTCACCTTTGGTGGAGGCGGATATCTCATTTATACCTTTGCCCGTTGGAATAAAGACCCGCTTAGCGAAGGATTAGAAAAGAAAGATTGGATTAAATATTTTGCCCTTTTGGGTGCGGTTGGAATTGGGTTTGCCGCTTTGATCGGTTCATCCTTTGCCTTCCATCCAGAATGGTCAGATATCGTTGAATTTGAAAAAGGCGCTTTGGCTGGAAGACCAATCAACTATGCTGAAAACATTATCAAAGCAACGGTTTTCGCCTTCTTCTTTGCCGTTTCTTTCGCGGCTTTATGGACATCGTTCTCAGTTTATTATTACAAACGCAAACTTAACCCAAAGCAAAAGAAAATCTTTAGAATCACTATGTTTGCTGCAATAGCCCCAGCGGTTCTTTTCTTTCTTGGCTGGACAGATGCTTTAGGCTGTTATGGCTCATACCCACTTCCTGCAGGAATCCACGTCGGTGGAGATTTTATTGGGTTCTTTAACGCATTCAATAAACCAGGCGATGGTCTTAACGTTGCTTTCTATGCGATTGTCATTCTTAGTGGCGCAGGCATTTCATACTTCGTTGGCGACCATTTGCTCTACAAGAGCCATCATAAACATGAGCTTTTCTCCAGCACATTAGTCGCAGGTTTGATCGCCGGCATTATCGGCGGACGTGTATGGTATGTTGTTGGTAACTACCAAAGAGAATTCGCAGGACGTCCATTTACTGCTGTGTTTGAAGTCTGGAATGGTGGATTGACCATTTTAGGCGGTGCGTTTGCAGGCATTGTTGTAGGCGCTTTATGGTTTAAATTCGCAAATAAGCAAATCGATATCAGAGAAGCTATTGATATTGCCGTTCCTACAGTTCTTCTTGCTCAGGCATTAGGCAGATTTGGCAACTTCTTTAATGTCGAAGTCTATGGTCAGCCTGTCGAGGTAAACGGAATCTGGAACGTCCTCCCAAGCTGGATTCTTCAGCAAATGAACCTTAATAGCGGTGGAGGAGCTTTGGCAAACGGTATGATTCATGTTCCGTTATTCTTAATCGAAGCAACTCTTAACCTTGGCGGTTATTTCATAATCACAAAACTTGTTCCTGCTTTACTTAAAAAGCACATGGCTCCAGGTGATCTTTGCGGCGAATACTTCATTTGGTATGGCATCGTTCGTTTTATCATGGAACCTTTTAGAGACGCAAACTTCAACATGGGTACAGATAACTCATGGAGTATTTGCAATTCCCTTATTTATATCATCATCGGCGTCGGCATTATTGCCTGCGCCCATCTTTTCGCCGCTCTAATTGAAAAGAAAGACAAAGGCCTCACGCCAATCTGGTCAACGATCGCCGTTGCTCCATGCTTAGTCTTCCCAGCACTTCAAAGCATCACTATCAGCGCTGCAAAAGATGGCACAGGAGTCAGCCAATCATTTGGCGGTTTTGAAATTATCTCTAAAAACCCATTATTCTTGGTTTCATACATCATGATTGTGGCTGCGTTTGCGTGTTTCTTATCCTCATATTTCACGAAGAAAAACAACAAAGTCGCCCAATATCTAACAATCGGCGCTATGGGGCTAGCCTTGCTTTCAGCAATCTTCATCATTGCTAGCACAAACACCATCTCACACTTAGAAACAGAATATGTGAACCTCTCTTATGGTTTCTTCTTAATGGTTGCTTTCGCTATCGCTTCCGCATGCATTTCATTAATGCCATTCATGAGCATCCCAACCCTTAAGAAAAAAGAAAACGCCTTAGGCAAAAAGGAAGAAATCGCAAATGAAGCAAACTGATATCTTAGTCATAGGTGCAGGCCCTGCTGGAATATCGGCGGCTTTATACCTTGCAAGAGCAGGAGCGTCTTTCGAATGGCTTGAGAAATCTGCGCCTGGAGGAAAACTCATAAACATCCACGAAGTCGATAATTACCCAGGCGTACCTAAGGCAAATGGGTTTGAACTTGCCATGGCTCTTTTAAAGAGCACTGAATCCGTAGGTGTTTCTTCATCTTTTGGCGAAGTCAAAAGTGTTTATAAAGAAAACGACCGTTTTATAGCGTCTACAGAAGATGAGACATATGAAACTAAAGCCGTAATCGTTGCAACAGGATTATCAAACGTCCCAACCATCCCAGGAGAAAAGGCTCTTCTTAACAAAGGAGTTTCTTACTGCGCAACATGCGATGGTCCACTTTATAGAGGCAAAGAAGTCGCTTTATATGGTAGAGGTGACATGGTTCTTGAAGAAGGCATCTACCTTCAAGCCTTAGCAAGCAAAGTCTATATCATCACGCCTGATGAGCACTATCAGGGCAACGAACTCATGAAAAACATCCTTAACGAAAAAGGAAATGTTGAGTTCATCAAAAACGCATCAATAACAAAAATCTTAGGTGAAAACGCTGTATCAGGAATCGAATATAGCCAAAATGGCCAGCAAAACACACTTAATCTATCTGCCGTCTTCCCTCTTTTTGGAGAAAAAAGCGCATCCGCTTTCCTTTCTCCGCTTAACCTAGAAAGTAACCGCGGATTCATTAAGGTTGATTCAAACATGATGTCTAGCTGCCAAGGATTATACGCGGCAGGGGATATTGTTGATAAAACTCTTAGGCAAGTTGTAACAGCCGCTTCAGATGGAGCGATTGCCGCAACCGCCGCTCTTTCATATTTGAGGAAGCAAAAATGATAAAGATAGAATTCGAGTCATTTGGTTTTAAATACGGCCTTCCAGATGATGGGAGAATGATTATCGATGTCCGTCATCTTCCAAACCCATATTGGGAAGAAAACCTTCGCCCGTATTGCGGATTAGATAAATGCATTGCCGATTACATAATCGCCAGCGATATAACAAAAGAATTCCTTAAGAACTTATACGGTTTGCTTGATTCTTATTTTGAGGAAACCGCCAAAAACGGAAAAAACATCGTTCTTATTGGCATTGGATGCACGGGTGGTCAACACCGTTCCGTTTTTATCGCCGACACGCTATATAAACACTACAAAGATAAATACGACTGCACCATTTCTCATAGAGAGATGTGGAGATACAAAAAGGAAAACTAATGGCAGAAACAAGAATCTCATTCGCTAGCCTTGTCAAAGAAGAGTCGGCTAAATGTGAAAGGACAGATGAAGAAAAGAAATCTGTCCTTTCGGCATTTGTTCGTATTAGTGGCTATTTAAGAATGAGAGGCAAGAAAGCGGGCTTAGAGCTTTCAAGCGAGAATAGCGCAATCGCAAAATGCGCATATCAGTATCTTCATGATTTATATGGAGTGGATGTTCGCTTTTCTTATACAAGAAGCGCTGGCCTCCTGAAAAGAGTAAATTACCATGTAATCGTAGACGAAGGGGCAGACGAGATCCTTAAAGATCTTGAAGTTGATTTCTTTGATCCAGAAAACCCTAAGGAAGTCATCTCTTCTTCAACAAAAGTTGCTGCTTATCTTAGCGGAGCTTTCCTTGCAGCGGGTTCAGTAAACAATCCGCATTCCCGCTCATACCATTTAGAAATTGCCCTAAAAGATGAGGCTTATGCAAAATTCCTCTGCAAATTATGGGCAAAACGCGCCCCACAGCCATTCTCATGCCGCCTTTCAAAAAGAAGAAACCAGCATGTCATATACGTCAAAAGAGGGGATGAGATTAGTGACTTCATGGTCATGATCGGCGCTAAAGACCAATGCCTTCAGTTTGAGGATGTAAGAATCTCCCGTGATTTCAGTGGCATCGGCAACCGCTTGAGCAATCTCGACACCGCAAACTACGGCCGTCTTTCTAAAGCGTCCCAACGCCAAGTCGAAGAAATCAATTACCTATTCGAAAAAGAAGGAAAAGAACTGATTGAGGAAAGAAACCCAAAACTCTATGCCTTAATGGAGCTTAGGCTAAAACACCAAGACTCGTCTTTAGATGAGCTTTCCCATCTCTTAAGTGAAGAGCTTAATACCGAGATATCCAAATCAAACGTCAACCATCTTCTTAGATACGTTCATAGCCATACGGAGGCACTAAAACATGGAAACCATTAAAGTTGGAGTCCTTTTTCAGCTTGGGAAACGTATAGCGTTCTTAAGAAAACAAAGGCATATGTCCCAACTAGATCTTTCAATCGAGTCAGAAGTGGCTAAATCGTATTTAAGCGACCTTGAAAGGGGAGAACGTAATCCAAGTGTTCTTGTTTTAAATAAAATCGCTTTAGGGCTAAACGTTACATTAGAAGAATTATTCCAAGGCATCATTCCTCTTGAAGGCCTTCTTAAAGATGGGGAAAGAGAGTAAAAGCCTATGATTTCCTGCGATACCATCGTTTTTGATTTCAACGGAACCATCTTGGACGATCGTGATTTATGCATCAGAATCCTCAATGAGATGCTAGAGATGCAAGGCCATGAACCAGTAAGCGTTGATAGGTATGTCCGCATTTTCACTTTCCCGATAATCAATTATTACAAAGCGGCAGGTTTTAAATTCGAGCCAGAAGGAAATGATGACTTCCCATATCTCGCCAATATATTCGTCGAAAGATATAACAAAGGATTCATTAACGAAACCAGAATGTTCCCCGATGTAAGAGATTTCCTTGAGGCGTTCAAAGGCAAAAAGAAGCTTGTCTGCTTAAGCGCCTCAAAGCAATCCATGTTGGATGAAGGACTAAAACACATCGGAATATATGACATGTTCGATGACATAATCGGCATCAAAGACATATACGCCGCAAGCAAACTCGAAGAAGCAAAACAATATTTTGAAACCACAAAAGAAGATATGGGCAAGGTCCTCTTTATCGGTGACACTCTCCATGATGTTGAAGTGGCAAAAGAATTAGGCGCGAAGATAATACTAATCGCAAGAGGACATCAGCATATGGATGTCTTAGAAACAGGAAATCCAGATCTTATAGTCTCTTCCTTTGAAGAAGCAAAGAAATACATCAGCTAAAAGGCCTCATAAGAGGCTTTTTTCAAAATGTAATCGCTTTTATGTATTCAAATTACATCATAGATGTTAAAGTTTCAAAAAGGAGTGAACCAATGGCTAAAATCATTAACGAACCATCACACACATTTAACGAATATCTCTTAATTCCAGG